>NZ_JBYSXC010000009.1:0-259114 GCF_058781795.1 Cupriavidus sp. FW306-1B-F12B | reverse complement strand
GGCCGCCTTCGGCAGCGCGCGTGCGCGGCTGGCCGCCCTGGGCTTGCCGCGGCGCAGCCTGCGCTTCGCGCGCCGGGCGCTGGCGCTGGGCGCCCTCGCCTTCGTTGCCGGCCGGACGCGCCTGGGCGCGTCCGCGGCCCTGGCCTTGTCCTTGCCCCTGGCCACCACCGCCACGCTGTTGGCGGCCCTTCTGGATCGGCTCGGGCGCGATGCTCGGGTCGACCTCGAAGCCCGGCAGCACAGTCTGCTCGAGCTTGCGCTTGATCAGGCGTTCGATATCGCGCAGCAGCGCAATCTCGTCCACGCAGACCAGCGAGATTGCTTCGCCCTCGGCGCCGGCGCGGCCGGTGCGGCCGATGCGGTGCACATAGTCCTCGGGCACGTTGGGCAGGTCGAAGTTGACCACGTGCGGCAGCTGGTCGATGTCGATGCCGCGCGCGGCGATATCGGTTGCCACCAGCAGCCGCAGCGTGCCGGACTTGAATTCCGACAGCGCGCGCGTGCGCGCCGACTGGCTCTTGTTGCCATGGATCGCCAGTGCCGACAGGCCGTCCTTGGTCAGTTGCTCGGCCAGGCGGTTGGCGCCGTGCTTGGTGCGCGTGAACACCAGCACCTGGTGCCAGTCATGCTGGCGCACCAGGTGGGCCAGCAGTTCGCGCTTGCGCTCGCGGTCCACCGGATAGACGCGCTGGTCCACGGTCTCGGCCGTGGTATTGCGCCGCGCCACCTCGATCGAGGCCGGGTTGTTCAGCAGGCGGTCGGCCAGCGCGCGGATATCGTCCGAGAACGTTGCCGAGAACAGCAGGTTCTGGCGCTTGGCCGGCAGCACGTTGAGGATCTTGCGGATATCGTGGATGAAGCCCATGTCGAGCATGCGGTCGGCTTCGTCCAGCACCAGCAGTTCCACCTGCGACAGGTCGATGGTGCGCTGGGACACGTGGTCCAGCAGACGGCCGGGCGTGGCCACCACGATCTCGACGCCGCGCTTGAGCTGTTCGATCTGCGGATTGATGCCGACGCCGCCGAACATCACCATCGAGCGCAGGCGCAGGTACTTGCCGTAGTTGCGCACGCTCTCCTCGACCTGGGCGGCCAGTTCGCGCGTGGGCGTCAGCACCAGTGCGCGCACCGGCAGGCGGGCCGGACGCTGCGCGCCATTGGCGCCGCGCGCCGCGGAATCGGACAGCAGCTGCAGCATCGGCAGCGTAAAGCCGGCGGTCTTGCCGGTGCCGGTCTGCGCGCCGGCGAGCAGGTCACCGCCCTTGAGGATGGCGGGGATCGCCTGGGCCTGGATGGGAGTCGGCGTGGTGTAGCCCTGTTCGGCCACGGCACGCACAATCTTGTCGGACAAGCCGAGTTCAGAAAAAGACATGAATTGCTGCTTGGGCCATCGCTGCGCACGCGGTGCGCCAAACGCCGGATGGCTCCTGGTAATCGGATCGGAATCGGAACGCGAACGCCGGGAAGCCGGCATGGCAGGGCACCGGCCCGCCCGCGAAGGAAAGAGCGGTAGTGTACCAGTCCGGGACCAGCGGGTTCTGCACCGCGCGCGGCCCCGCATGCGCGCCGGCGCACATCGGATCTGCGCGGGTGGCGCTGCGCTATCATGACAGCCTCTGCCCGCCCCCTCTCCGGCTCCGCACCCGCGCCACATGTGCCCCGGAAAGCCGCCATGCGCTTGCGTTTCCTCGAAGACCAGGAAGTCACCCTGTTCGCGGCCATCCCGGTCGGGATCGTCGCGGCCATTGCCACCACGCTGTTCAAGGAGGCGCTGGATGGCGCGGGCGTGGTCCTGTTTTCCAGCCATGCCGACGTGGTCGCCGTATTCGCCACGCTGGCGCTGGCGTGGCGCGTGGTGGTGCCGGCCGTGGGCGGCGCGCTGGCGGGCGGCCTGCTGGTGCTGGCCAATCGCCTGGCCGGCAGCCACGGCGGCGCCACCGACTACATGGAAGCGGTGGCCAACGGCAGCGGCCGCCTGCCGGTGCGGATCACCTTGCTGCGCGCGCTCTCGTCGTTTTTCTCGATCGTCAGCGGCAGCTCGGTCGGCAAGGAAGGCGCGATGATCCAACTGGCGGCGCTGTGCGGCTCGCTGTTCCCGTCGACCCGGCTGGAACGCGGCGGCGGCTCGAACATGCGTCGCATGCTGACCGCCTGCGGGGCCGCGGCGGGCCTTGCCACCGTTTATCACACCCCCTTCTCCGCTGCCGTCTTCGTTGCCGAAGTGGTGTTCGGGGCGCTCGCGGTGCAGCGCCTGATGCCGCTCTTCCTGGCTTCGGTGGCCGGTGCCATGGTCAGCCAGTGGCACGGCGGCCTGCAGCCGCTCTACCCGGGCCTGGATATCGCCCCCGACCTGCGCCCGCACATCCTGCTGGCCGCGGCCGCGCTGGGCGTGGCCGCCGGCATTGCAGGAGCGCTGTTCATGCGTGCGGCGGGCTTTGCGCGCAGCCGCTTTGCAGCGATGCCTGGCGGCCCGGTGGCCCGGCTGACGCTGGGCGGGGCGCTGGTCGGCGTGCTCGCGATGGCGGTGCCCGAGGTGGTTGGCAACGGCTATTCCACCATCCAGACCATCCTGCAGGAGCAGCCGCTGAGCGTGCCGGTGGCCGGCGTGCTGCTGGCCAAGCTGGTGGCTACGGTGATCAGCATGGGCTCGGGGGCGGTCGGCGGCGTGTTCACGCCTTCGCTGTTCGTGGGGGCGGCGCTCGGGCAGTTGCTGGCCATCGGCATGCAGGACACGGCGGCCGCTGCGGCGCCGCTGCTGCCGCTGGTGGGCATGAGCGCGTTCCTGGCGGCCACCAGCCAGGCGCCGCTGATGTCGGTGCTGATGGTGTTCGAGATGACGCTGGCGCCCGCGCTGCTGCTGCCGTCGATGATCGGCGCAGTGGCGGCGTACTACACCGCGTCACGCTGCCAGACGCTGTCTCTGTACAGCGTGATCGCCGAGCGCGCGCAGGCCTCGGCCGCGGCCGAACACGCCCGCACGCTGACGCTGGCGGGCCTGTGCGACCCGACCGATACCGTGCTCGACCCGAACGCCACCCTGGCGGCCGCGGCCGACAAGTTTGCCGAGACCGGGACGCGCTACCTCTATCTGGTCGAAGCGGATGGCCGCCTGCTGGGCGCGCTGTCGATCCACGCGCTGCAGCGCGCCCAGCGCGAGGGCGCCGCGGACGACGTGCTGGCGCTGGCCGAACGCGACTTCCCCGCACTGACCCCGGATTCGGGCCTGCGCGACGCCCTGGCGGTGTTTGCCGAGCACGGCATCAACCGCATCCCGCTGGTGCGCGACAGCGCCGGCCGCGAACTGATGGGCACGGTGTCCAAGCAGCGTGTGCTGCAAGAGGCATCCTGTCTGTTCTGAGCCCCGCCGCATCGCCGACCCTGTCAGGCCGCCAGCGGGGTAAAATGCCGGGTTGCGCCCGCCTTTGGGCCATTCCCGCCAACGCGTCGTCCCATTAGTCGGAGTTCTCCCCCATGCCAGCAGGTCGTGATGCGCGCCGCGAGGCGCCGGAGTCTGTCCAACCCGGGCGCGCCCGCAGGCTGTTGCCAGCGCTGGCCTGCGCCGCCGCCCTGCTGCTCGGTGCGGCAAGCGCGATGGCCCAGCCGGTGCGGGCGATCCCGGACGATGCGCAGGCGGCCAGGCTCGTTATCGCCACGCCGTCTGCCGGTGCCCCGCAGACGGCCACGCTCGACGGCAAGACCGTCGGCGTGGCGCCGGGCCTGCGCCTGTTCGGCACCGACAACCAGTTGCTGGCCAGTGCCGCGGTGGCGGGCCAGAAGCTGCCGGTGCGGTACAAGCTGGACCTGTACGGCCAGTTGCTGACCGCCTGGGTGCTGAGCGAGCCGGAACAGAAGGCGCTGAAGAAGAAATCGTAGTCCCCCGGAAGTGCGACCGGCGTACCCCACGCGCCGGCCGTGTTGTTGCAACACCCTGATGCCCCCAGGTCAACCACTGAGATCGGCATATGAAGAAAGTTTTCGTCAAGACGTACGGCTGCCAGATGAACGAGTACGACTCGGACAAGATGGTCGACGTCCTCAACGCCAGCCAGGGTCTGGAACCCACCGACAACGTCGAAGACGCCGACGTGATCCTGTTCAACACCTGTTCGGTGCGCGAGAAGGCGCAGGAGAAGGTGTTCTCGGAACTCGGCCGGATGAAGGCACTGAAGGCGGTCAAGCCTGACCTGGTGATCGGCGTGGGCGGCTGCGTGGCCAGCCAGGAAGGCGCCAGCATCGTCTCGCGCGCGCCCTATGTCGACGTGGTGTTCGGCCCGCAGACGCTGCACCGCCTGCCCGACCTGATCGCGCGGCGCCAGCGCACCGGCCAGTCGCAGGTGGATATCTCCTTCCCCGAGATCGAGAAGTTCGACCACCTGCCGCCGGCACGCGTCGAAGGCCCGAGCGCCTTTGTCTCGATCATGGAAGGCTGCTCCAAGTACTGCAGCTACTGCGTGGTGCCCTACACCCGCGGCGAGGAAGTGTCGCGCCCGTTCGAGGACGTGCTGGCCGAAGTCGCCGGCCTGGCCGAACAGGGCGTGCGCGAAGTCACGCTGCTGGGCCAGAACGTCAACGCCTACCGCGGCAAGATGGGCGACACCACCGAGATCGCCGACTTTGCGCTGCTGATCGAGTACGTGGCCGAGATTCCCGGCATCGAGCGCATCCGCTACACCACCAGCCACCCGAAGGAATTCACCTCGCGCCTGGTCGAGCTGTATGGCCGCTGCGACAAGCTGGTCAACCACCTGCACCTGCCGGTGCAGCATGCGTCCGACCGCATCCTGATGGCGATGAAGCGCGGCTACAGCGTGCTGGAGTACAAGAGCATCATCCGCAAGCTGCGCGTGCTGCGCCCGGATATGTCGATGTCTTCGGACTTTATCGTCGGCTTCCCCGGCGAGACCGATGCCGACTTCGAGAAGCTGATGGCGATGATCGAAGAGATCGGCTACGACACCTCGTTCTCGTTCATCTTCAGCCCCCGCCCGGGCACGCCCGCGGCGAACCTGCACGACGACACCCCGCACGAGGTCAAGCTGCGCCGGCTGCAGCGGCTGCAGGCCACCATCGAGGAAAACGTGCAGCGCATCAGCCAGAACATGGTCGGCACGGTGCAGCGCATCCTGGTGGAAGGCCCCGCGCGCAAGGATCCGACCGAGCTGCACGGGCGCACCGAGAACAACCGCGTGGTCAACTTTGCGCTGCCGGGCGTGCCGCAGGCAGGCCGCGACCGGCTGGTCGGCCAGTTGGTCGATGTCAGCATCACGCAGGCCTTCCCGCACTCGCTGCGCGGCGAGATCATGGTTCGGCAGTAACCAGGCACCATCCAGCGAGGCCATCGCCAACCGATGAAAATCCCTTCCGCAGAATTCGTCGCCCCCAAGGACGACAACACCCGGCTGCAGAACCTGTGCGGGCCGCTCGACGAGAACCTGCGCCAGATCGAGCAGGCGCTGGACGTGAACATCCAGCGCCGTGGCCACCGCATGACGGTGCGCGGCGGCAACGCGCAGGATGCGGCAACGGCGCTGGAGCGCTTCTACAACCAGGCGCGCACGCCGCTGTCGATCGACGACGTGCAACTGGGCCTGGTGGAAACACGCCAGCTGTCCGCGCATGGCAGCTACCTGCCCGGCAACGGCGACAATGTCGAAGAGCGCGAGATCGGCGACGAATCGCCGGTGCTGCACACGCGCCGCACCGGCCTGCAGGGCCGCACCGTGGCGCAGCGCGACTACCTGCGCAATATCCTGTCGCACGACCTGACCCTGGGTGTCGGCCCTGCCGGCACCGGCAAGACCTACCTGGCAGTGGCGTGCGCGGTCGATGCGCTGGAGCGCGACGCGGTCAAGCGCATCGTGCTGACCCGCCCGGCGGTGGAAGCCGGCGAGCGCCTGGGCTTCCTGCCCGGCGACCTGGCGCAGAAGGTCGACCCCTACCTGCGCCCGCTGTATGACGCGCTGTACGACCTGCTCGGCTTCGACCGCACCCAGAAGATGTTCGAGCGCCAGATGATCGAGATCGCGCCGCTGGCCTACATGCGCGGGCGCACGCTGAACCATGCCTTCATCATCCTGGACGAGGCGCAGAACACCACGCCCGAGCAGATGAAGATGTTCCTTACGCGCATCGGCTTCGGCTCCAAGGCGGTGATCACCGGCGACACCACCCAGATCGACCTGCCCAGGGGGCAGAAGAGCGGCCTGGTGGAGGCGCTGCACGTGCTGCGCGACGTGCGCGGCATTGCCTGCACCCGCTTTACCAGCATCGACGTGGTGCGCCATCCGCTGGTGGCCCGCATCGTCGATGCCTATGACGAATACCACGCCCAGCACAAGGACGCTTAATTGAAATCCCAGAAATCCAAGTCTTCCGCCGTGAGCCTGACCCTGTTCGACGGCGACGGCCGCGCGCGCAAGAGCGCCGCGCACGCGCTGCGCGTGCAGCTGCCCGACGGCCGCAGCCTGACGCTGGACCTGTCGCAGGCAGCCGACGGCGTGGTCGCGCTGTTGGCCGAGCACACCGACACCAACCAGCAGGCTGGCCTGCTGGTGCGCCCGGACAACCATGACTCGCTGTCGGTGGCCGTGACCGCCACGCCGGTGGTCACCTCCACCGGCACGCCGGCCACTCCGCCCGGGCTGGAGCTCGAGATCCAGAACGGCGACGGCGTCGGCAAGCGCGCCGGCCTGCCGCCGCGCCGCAAGATCGAGACCTGGGTCAAGTCGGCGCTGTATGCCGACGCCGCGCTGACCATCCGCTTCGTCGACGAGGAAGAAGGCCGCACGCTGAACCGCACCTATCGCGGCAAGGATTACGCCACCAATGTGCTGACCTTTGCCTATGCGGAGAACGAGGAAGACCCGGTCACGGGCGATATCGTGCTGTGCTGCCCGGTGGTGGAAACCGAGGCGCGCGAGCAGCGCAAGCCGCTGGAAGCGCACTATGCGCACCTGATCGTCCACGGCGTGCTGCACGCGCAAGGCTACGAGCACGAGGAAGACGTCGAGGCCGAGGAAATGGAAGCGATCGAGACCGAAACGCTGCAGGCGCTCGGTTACGCCGACCCCTACCAGAGCGACCGCGCCGCGTGATCCCCGCGTAATCCCTTTCTCACGGGCGGCGCCGACCGGGCGCCGCCTGCTGCACATATCGTCGCAGGACACCGCCCGCCGTCACGGGACGGCCAGGCTTTTAGTGTATCCTTCAGACGATCTCCACCACGCGCTCGCCGCGAAATGAACGACCCTTATCCCAGTTCGAAGCCCGCTTACCTGAAGCAGGCCGATCGTCCCAGATCGCTTCTCGAACGCCTGTCAGACCTGATTTCCCCCGAGCCGGACACCCGCGCGGAATTGCTCGAAGTGCTCCAGGAAGCGCATGAGCGCAACCTGATCGACGCCGACTCGCTGTCGATGATCGAGGGCGTGTTCCAGGTCTCCGAACTGACCGCGAGCGACATCATGGTGCCGCGCGCGCAGATGGATATGGTCAATATCGCGGATGCCCCGGAGGCGTTCATCCCCTTCATGCAGCAGACCGCGCACTCGCGCTTTCCGGTCTATGAAGGCAGCCGTGACAACATCATCGGCATCCTGCTGGCCAAGGACCTGCTGCGCTACTACACCGACCCCGCCTTCGACCTGCGCGAGACCCTGCGCCCGGCGGTGTTCATCCCCGAGTCCAAGCGCCTGAACATCCTGCTGCGCGACTTCCGCATCAACCGCAACCATATCGCCATGGTCGTCGACGAGTACGGCGGCGTGGCCGGCCTGGTGACGATCGAGGACGTGCTGGAGCAGATCGTCGGCGACATCGAGGATGAGTTCGACCTCGACGAAGACCAGGACAATATCCTGCCAATGCCCGACGGCAGCTGGCGCGTGCACGGCCTGACCGAGATCGCCCAGTTCAACGACGCCTTCGGCACCGCCTTCTCCGACCACGACGTCGATACCGTGGGCGGGCTGCTGTCCAACCACGTGGGCCACGTGCCCCACCGCGGCGAGGTCATCACCCTGCCGCCGATCCGCTTCGAGGTGCTGCGCGCCGACGCGCGCCAGGTGCACCTGCTGCAGGTGCACCGGGAATCCAACGGCGACAACGCGGGCGCGGCCGGCGCATGAAGCGTTCCGCCCCGATCCTCAACGGCGCCGCCGCTGCCGACGCCGCCCCGGCGGGTGTGCCTGGCACGCGCGCGCATTCGCGCACGGCGACCATGGCGCGGCTGCTGCTGGCCGGCGTGCTCGGCATCGCCCATACGCAAGCCTTCGCCCCCCATGACTGGTGGTGGCTGCAGATCCTGTCGCTGGCCGGCCTGGCCGCGCTGATGGCCGACGCGCCGCGCGCGCGCCTGGCCGCCGCCACTGGCTACGCCTTCGGGCTGGGCTGGTTCCTGTCCGGCATCTGGTGGCTCTATATCAGCATGCACGTCTACGGCGAGATGCCGGCGTGGATGGCCGCGCTCGCGGTGGTGCTGTTCTCTGGCTTCCTGTCGCTCTACCCGGCGCTGGCCGGCGCGCTGTGGCATCGGCTGACGGCGCGCCTGCCCGGGGCCACGCTGCTGGCGCCGCTGGCCTTCGGCGCTGCCTGGGGTCTCACCGAATGGCTGCGCGGCGTGGTGTTTACCGGCTTCCCGTGGCTGTCGGGCGGATATGCCCATGCCGATGGCCCGCTGGCCGGCTTCGCGCCGCTGCTTGGCGTATACGGCATCGGCGCCCTGGCAGCCGCGGTGGCGGCACTGCTGGCGGCTGCCGTACGCGGGCTGGGCCGCGGCGAGCGCGGCCGGGCGCTGGGCGCCTTGGCACTGGCACTGGCCCTGCCCGCCGCGGGCGCCGCGCTGGCGCCGCTGGCCTGGACCACGCCCGCCGGCAAGCCGCTGTCGGTGCGGCTGCTGCAAGGCAACGTGGCCCAGGACATCAAGTTCGAGCCCGCCGGCATCCAGCGCTCGATCGAGCTGTACCGCGACATGATCACCGCCGCGCCGGCCGACCTCGTGGTCACGCCGGAAACCGCGTTCCCGGTCATCCTGCAGGAGCTGCCGGTCGACGTGGCCGTGGCGGTGCGCGACTACGCGCTGGCCAGCGGCACCACGGTGCTGTTCGGCGCCGCCGGCGCCGACTCGCCGGTGGACTTCACCAACAGCGTCTTCGGCCTGGGCCCCGAGACCGAACGCCTGTACCGCTACAACAAGCACCACCTGGTGCCGTTCGGCGAATTCATCCCGCTGGGGTTCCGCTGGTTCGTCGACATGATGAAGATGCCGCTGGGCGACTTCCGCCGCGGCGGGCTCGACCAGGCCTCGCTGCCGGTGCGCGGCGTGCGCGTGGCGCCCAATATCTGCTACGAGGATCTGTTCGGCGAGGAGATCGCGCAGACGCTGCGCCAGCAGCCGGCGCCGGCCAATGTCCTGGCCAACCTGACCAACCTGGCGTGGTTCGGCGACACCATCGCGCTGGACCAGCACCTGCAGATCTCGCGCATGCGCGCACTGGAAACGCGCCGGCCGATGCTGCGCTCGACCAATACCGGCATGACTGCGGTGGTGCGTCCGGACGGCTCGGTGCAGCAACGCCTGCCGACCTTCACGGTCGGCACGCTGGCGGCCGAGGTGCAGGGCATGCAGGGCTTGACGCCCTATATCCGCTGGGGGAACGCGCCGGTGCTGGCGCTGTTTGCACTGGTGCTGGGGCTTGCTGCCTGGCGTATGCGCAAGCTGCGCGGTGCAGGCTGAAGGCACAGGCTGGCGCAGGCACCGGACGCGGCGGGATCGCCGCCGCCGTCCGGCGCTGGATTGCGGTGCCGGTGGTGGCGCCTCAGGTGAGCGCCAGCCGGTTCAGTTCAGCAGCCCGGTCGCCACGGACACGGTGGCCGCGGCGATCATGACCGCGATTGCGACCAGGTAAGGTTTGCGAGAAAGAAGTGCCATGATGCCAAGTCCCCATCAATAATCAGTTACCGACAAACGGCCACTGCGGTGCCAGCCAGCAGCCGCCGTGCCCGCCATGCCGGCACGGACTGTCAATCGCAACGCTCTGAAACGGGTTGCTTACTCATACTGTATACAAAAACGTTATCGGCCAGCAGCGGCCAAACCTGAAATCCGCCTCGGTATTTTCCCGATGCGTTGCGTAGGACCGACATTGGCGGGCATCCTCCACCATCGGTGCGTGACCTAGCCGGCCCCGCCAAACGGGGCGCCTCGCCAAAAAGCCGATAGAATTCAGGGTTTGGCAAAATCCGCATGCGCCGGCTCCGGCACGCGCCGCGCGGCCTGCATGCCGGGCGCCGCGACCGCGCCCGGGTGCCTCTACCTAGTCTTCATATGCTGACCTTCCAACAAATGATTCTGACCCTGCAGGCCTATTGGGACCGGCAGGGCTGCGCGCTGTTGCAACCCATCGATCTGGAGGTCGGCGCCGGCACATCCCACGTACACACCTTCCTGCGCGCGCTCGGCCCCGAGCCGTGGCGCGCCGCCTACGTGCAGCCGTCGCGCCGCCCCAAGGACGGCCGCTATGGCGAGAACCCCAACCGCCTGCAGCACTACTACCAGTACCAGGTGGTGCTCAAGCCCGCGCCGGAGAACATCCTGGAGCTGTACCTGGGCTCGCTCGAGGCGCTCGGCCTGGATCTGAAGCAGAACGACATCCGCTTCGTCGAGGACGACTGGGAGAACCCCACGCTGGGTGCCTGGGGCCTGGGCTGGGAAGTCTGGCTCAACGGCATGGAAGTGACGCAGTTCACCTACTTCCAGCAGGTGGGCGGGATCGACTGCAAGCCCATCACCGGCGAGATCACCTACGGC
Organism: Cupriavidus sp. FW306-1B-F12B; assembly: GCF_058781795.1. Classification (NCBI taxonomy): domain Bacteria; kingdom Pseudomonadati; phylum Pseudomonadota; class Betaproteobacteria; order Burkholderiales; family Burkholderiaceae; genus Cupriavidus; species Cupriavidus sp. FW306-1B-F12B. The sequence goes on along the minus strand of NZ_JBYSXC010000009.1, from coordinate 248,307 downwards.
ATCGAACGCCTGGCGATGTACCTGCAGAAGGTCGAGAACGTCTATGACCTGATCTGGACCGAGTGGGTCGAGAACGGCGAGACGCGCCGCCTGACCTATGGCGACGTGTACCACCAGAATGAAGTCGAACAGTCGACCTACAACTTCGAGCACAGCAACACCGAGATCCTGTTCCGCCATTTCGCCGAGCACGAAGGCGAGGCCAAGCGGCTGATGGGCAACGGCGAAGGCACCGAGGAAGGCCAGGCCGCCGGCACGCGCCTGGCGCTGCCCGCCTACGAGCAGGTGCTCAAGGCCGCCCACACCTTCAACCTGCTGGACGCGCGCGGCGCGATCTCGGTGACCGAGCGCGCGGCGTATATCGGCCGCATCCGCAACCTGTCGCGCCAGGTGGCGCAGGCCTACTACGACTCGCGCGAGGCCCTCGGCTTCCCGATGTGCGGCAACGGCGGAGCCCGGGCATGACGCAACTGGCGCGCAGCGCGTTGTGCTGCGCCACGGCGATCGCCGCGCTCGCCGCCGCCGGCAATGCCATCGGCGCGCGCGCGCAGGCGGCACCCAGCGCGCAGGTGCTGATGCTGCCGGCCGAACTGAGCAATGTGTGCGAGGCCGATCCGCAGGCGCTGCAGCTGGCCATGGCGCGCCAATGGCGCCCGTCGCTGAATGCGCTCGACCAGTGGACGCAGCTGGTGCGCTCGTTCTCGTGCGACCTGTCCGGCCAGCGCGACCTGGGCTGGCACCGCGTGCCGCTGCGCGCCTATGAAAGCGCGATCCGCTACCCGCTGACGTGGGTGGAGATGGAGACCCACAACGGCCGCACCCGCCGCACGGTCAAGACTTACTACTCGGCGGCGCAGCTGCCGCCGAAGATCGATTTCTGGGTGGGCGGGCGCATCGACGAGATCCGCTACGACAAGCGCCTGCGCCGCATCGACGCACGCTTCCCGGCTGCAGGCAGCCGCGGCGGCAGCAACGGCGCGGCCAGCGCCGCGGCGGCCGCGCAATGCGCCTACACCACGCTGCAATTCCGGCAACAGAACGGCCTGTGGCTGCTGTCCGGAGTGGAACCTAATCTTTCGCCGCGCTGCTGATAAGCGGCGCGCGCTTTCAACCTGTTGGATACGATTCATGTCGCAACCCATGACCGACTCGCTGCTGATCGAACTGTTCACCGAAGAGCTGCCACCCAAGGCGCTGGCGCGCCTGGGCGACGCCTTCGCGCAGGGCCTGTTCGCCGGCCTGGGCGAGCGCGACCTGCTTGAGCCGGGCGCCACCGTGACGCCGTTCGCCACCCCGCGCCGCCTGGCCGCGCTGGTGTCGGGCGTGCGCCGCAGCGCGCCGGACCGCGAGCAGCGCGAGAAGGTCCTGCCGCTGTCGGTGGCGCTGGACGCCAACGGCGAGCCCACCGCGCCGCTGGCCAAGAAGCTGGCTGCGCTGGCCAAGTCGGTCGGCGTTGCCGAGATCGACTGGCAGTCGCTGGAGCGCGCCTCCGACGGCAAGGCCGAGGCCTTCTTCTACCGCTACACCGCACGCGGCGCCGAACTGGCTGCCGCGGTGCAGGCAGCGCTGGAAGACACCATTGCGAAGCTGCCGATCCCCAAGGTCATGAGCTACCAGCGCCCGGACGGCAGCACCGTGCATTTCGTGCGCCCGGCGCACAGCCTGATCGCACTGTTCGGCGCCGAGATCCTGCCGGTGACGCTGCTGGGGCTGCAGGCCAGCAACCTGACCCAGGGCCACCGCTTCCTGTCGCATGGCGTGATCGAGATCGCGCATGCCAATGACTATGCGCAGCGGCTGGAATCCGCCGGCCACGTGGTCGCCAGCTACGCCGAGCGCCGCGAGCGCATGCGCGCCGCGCTGCTCAAGGAAGCCGGCGCCGACCAGGTGATCATGCCCGAGTCGCTGCTCGATGAAGTCAATTCGCTGGTGGAATGGCCGGTGGTCTATGCCTGCCATTTCGAGGAAGCCTTCCTGGCAGTGCCGCAGGAATGCCTGATCCTGACCATGCAGACCAACCAGAAGTACTTTGCGCTGACCGATGCCGACGGCCACCTGCGCAACCGCTTCCTGATCGTGTCGAACCTGGCCACCGAGACGCCGCAGTCGATCATCACCGGCAACGAGCGCGTGGTGCGCCCGCGCCTGGCCGATGCCAAGTTCTTCTTCGACCAGGACCGCAAGAAGACGCTGGCGTCGCGCGTGCCGCAGCTGGCCAGCGTGGTCTACCACAACAAGATCGGCACCCAGCTGGACCGCGTGCAGCGCCTGCAGCAGATCGCCGGCCATATCGCCGATGCGCTCAACGCAGTCGGCGTGCCTACCGACAAGGCCGCCGCGATGCGCGGCGCCGAACTGGCCAAGGCCGACCTGCTGACCGACATGGTCGGCGAGTTCCCCGAGCTGCAGGGCACCATGGGCACGTACTATGCCCGCCACGACGACGAAGCCGAAGACGTGGCGCTGGCCTGCTCCGAACACTACCGACCGCGCTTTGCCGGCGATGCGCTGCCCGCAGGTGCGGTCAGCACCGCCGTGGCGCTGGCCGACAAGCTCGAGACCCTGGTCGGGATCTGGGGCATCGGCCTGCAGCCCACCGGCGAGAAGGATCCGTTCGCGCTGCGCCGCCATGCGCTGGGCATCCTGCGCATGCTGATCGAAAAGCCGCTGGCGCTGTCGCTGACGTCGATGCTGGCGCTGACGCAGCAGGCCTTTGCCGGCATCGCTGCAGTCAAGCCGGCACCCGAGGCGATCGCCGACTTCCTGTACGACCGCGTGCGCGGCTACCTGAAGGACAAGGGCTACACCACCAACGAAGTCGAGGCCGTGGTCAGCCTGCGCCCGGACCAGCTGCACGACATCCTGGGCCGCATGGAAGCCGTGCGCACCTTTGCCGCGCTGCCCGAGGCCGAGGCCCTGGCCGCCGCCAACAAGCGCATCACCAACATCCTGCGCAAGAACACCGAGCCGGTCGGCACGGTCGATCCGGCGCTGTTCCGGGAAGAGGCCGAAGGCGCGCTGCACGCCGCCATCGAGCGCGTGCGCCCGGCCGTGGAAGCCGCCTTCGCCAGCGGCGATTTCACCGCCGCGCTGCGCGACCTGGCCCAGCTGCGCGATGCCGTCGACCGTTTCTTCAATGATGTGATGGTGATGGCCGAGGACGAGCAGCTGCGCGCCAACCGCCTGGCGCTGCTGGCTTCGCTGCACGCGATGGCCAACCGCGTGGCCGACATCTCCAAGCTGGCCGCCTGATCTCAGCCACCGGAGCCGCACATGCCGCAGACGCCGCCCAAGTTTGTCATCCTGGACCGCGACGGGGTGGTCAACCTCGACAGCGACCAGTTCATCAAGACGCCCGATGAATGGGTGCCGATAGACGGCAGCCTTGAGGCCATCGCCGCGCTGAACCAGGCCGGCTACCGCGTGGTCCTCGCCAGCAACCAGTCCGGCATCGGCCGCGGGCTGTTCGAGATGAGCGCGCTCAACGCCATGCACGAGAAGATGCACACGTTGCTCGCGCGCCTGGGCGGGCGCGTCGACGCGGTGTTCTTCTGCCCGCATACCGCCGCGGACGGCTGCGATTGCCGCAAGCCCAAGCCCGGCATGCTGGAGCAGATCAGCGAGCGCTTCGGCATCGAGCTCCGCGGCGTGCCCATCGTTGGCGATTCGTTGCGCGACCTGGAAGCCGGCGTGGCGGTCGGTTGCGCGCCGCACCTGGTACGCAGCGGCAAGGGCCAGAAGACCCTCGACCAGGGCGCCCTGCCGCCGGGCACGCAAGTGCACGACGACCTGCTCGCGTTTGCGCGCTGGCTGACCGGCAACGGCGGCGCACAGCGCCCGCCCACTCATAGCGCCGGCTGACCGCCCGCATCCATTCCCTATTCGCACCCCCGCGCGCCCCCCCCGCATGACGTTTCTCCGTTCCCTGTTGTTTGCGCTGTACCTGCTGGTGCTGACGCCGCCGTACGCCTGCGCCTGCTTCCTGGTGTTCCCGTTCATGAATGCCGACCAGCGCTTCCGCTTCGTGCGCGGCTGGCCCCTGCTGGTGATCTGGGCCGCGCGCGGCATCTGCGGCATCCAGTACCGCATCGAAGGCCATGAGCATATGGACGTGATGCTCGACAAGCCGGTGGTGCTGCTGTCCAAGCACCAGTCAGCCTGGGAAACCGTGGCCTACGTGGCGCTGATGCCCAAGCCGCTGTGCTTCGTGTTCAAGCGCGAGCTGCTGCTGGTGCCGTTCTTCGGCTGGGCGCTGGGCATGCTGAAGATGGTCCATATCAACCGCAAGGAAGGCACCCGCGCCTTCGCCTCGGCCGCGCGTCAGGGCCGCGAGCGGCTGGCCGAAGGCGCCTGGATCATCATGTTCCCGGAAGGCACGCGCACGCCTTCGGGCCTGGAGAAGGCACGCTACAAGAGCGGCGGCGCGCGCCTGGCGGTGGAAACCGGCGCCTGGGTGCTGCCGATGGCGGTCAACTCGGGCCGGGTGTGGCCGCGCAATTCGTTCCTGAAGCACCCGGGCATGGTGACGATCTCGGTCGGCCCGGCGATCGCCTCGGCCAACAAGACCGCGGACCAGCTCAACCAGGAGGTGGCGGAATGGATCGAGCGCGACATGCGCCGCATCGATCCGCAGAGCTACCGGAGCGCGGCCCCGGCCGGGCCCGCCGCATGAAGCTGCTGCGACCCGCCACCGACGCCGACGGCGCGCAGCTGGAGCTGCCGCTGGCGGAGTCCGCCCAGGCGCCGCAGCCTGCGGCCCCGCTTGCGCCGGAGCCCCCGCAGCAGCCCGCCTGGCCGGTGCCGCAACCCAACGCACGCCTGCTGCGTATCGGCGAACGGCCGCTGCACTACACGCTCAAGCGCTCGGCGCGCCGCACCATCGGCTTCACCATCGACGACCGCGGCCTGTCGATCACGGCGCCGCGCTGGGTCACGCTGGCGGACATCGAGTCGGCCATCCTGGAAAAACAGCGCTGGATCTTCAACAAGCTGGGCGAGTGGCGCCACCGCGAGTCGCGCCGCATCCTGCCCACGGTGCAATGGCGCGACGGCGCCAGCCTGCCCTTCCTGGGGCAGCCGCTGACGCTGTCGCTGGAGTCGCCGCTCGGCGCGCTGCTGTTCGATGCCGACCGCCGCGTGCTGCACCTGGCGCTGCCGGGCCATGCCGACGAGCAGCAGATCAAGGACCGCGTGCAGGGCTGGCTGCAGCAGCAGGCGCGCCGGCTGCTGGCCGAGCGCCTCGATATCTACGCCGACAAGCTGGGCGTGCGCCACACCGGCTTTGCGCTGACCTCGGCCGCCACGCGCTGGGGCAGCTGCACCGCCGACGGCAAGATCCGGCTGAACTGGCGCCTGATGCATTTCCCGCTGTCGATGATCGACTATGTCGCCGCGCACGAGCTGGCGCACCTGAAGGAAATGAACCACGGCCCGCGTTTCTGGCAGACCGTGGAATCGATCTTCCCCGAGTTCCGCGATGCGCGCGCGCAACTGCGGGCGCACCCGCCCGAGCTGTTGCCGACATTCTGAGCGAGCGGGAGCGGGCCGGTACGTTTCGGCCAAACGCACTAAAATGGCGCCTTCCTATACCTAAAACAGTTGAAGGCCCTCAAATGCGACTCCTCCACACCATGCTGCGCGTCGGCGACATGCAGCGCTCCATCGATTTCTACACCCGCGTGCTCGGCATGCAGCTGCTGCGCCAGAGCGACAACCCTGAGTACAAGTACCGCCTCGCCTTCGTCGGCTACGGCCCCGAGAGCGAGACCGCGGTGCTGGAGCTGACCTACAACTACGGCGTCGACCAGTATGACCTGGGCACGGCCTACGGCCATATCGCGCTGGAGACCGACGATGCCGCGGCCGCCTGCGAGCGCATCCGCGCCGCCGGCGGCAAGGTCACGCGCGAAGCCGGCCCGGTCAAGGGCGGCACCACCGTGATCGCCTTTGTCGAAGACCCGGACGGCTACAAGATCGAACTGATCGAGCGCCATTCCACCCGCGACGCCAGCCGTCCCTGACGGACGCTGACGATGAGCACGCAAGCCCTGACCCGGCAGCCGCTCGACGGCATCGCCGTGGGCCTGATGGTGGTGCTGTGCGCCGCCTGGGGCCTGCAGCAGGTGGTGATCAAGGTCACCGCGCCGCTGATGGGCGCGGTGCTGCAGGCCGGCGTGCGCTCGGCGGTGGCGGCGTTGCTGGTGTTCGGCTTTGCCGCCTGGCGCGGCACGCCGCTGTGGCGGCGCGACGGCACGCTGAACGCCGGCTTGCTGGCCGGGCTGCTGTTCGGCGCAGAGTTCTTCTGCATCTTCGTCGGGCTGGGACACACCACGGCCTCGCGCATGGCGGTGTTCCTGTACACCGCGCCGATCTTCACCGCGCTGGGCCTGCATTTCGTGGTGCCGGGCGAGCGCTTGCACACCGGGCAATGGCTGGGCGTGGCGCTCGCGTTCGCGGGCATGGCGCTGGCCTTTGCCGATGGCATTGCCGCGCCGTCGGCGCAGGGCAGCACGCTGCTGGGCGATGCGCTTGGCATCCTCGCCGGCGCACTGTGGGCTGCCACCACCGTGGTGGTGCGCGCCAGCCCGCTGGCCAGCGCCCCGGCCAGCAAGACCCTGCTGTACCAGCTGGCGGTGTCCGCGGTGATGCTGCTGGCGATGGCGGTGGCCGCCGGCCAGACCGCAACCGTGCAGATCGACGGGGTGGTGCTGGCGAGCCTGTTCTACCAGTCAGTGCTGATCGCGTTTGCCAGCTACCTGACCTGGTTCTGGCTGCTGCGGCGCTACCTGGCGTCGCGGCTGTCGGTATTTTCCTTCCTGACGCCGCTGTTCGGGGTCGCCTTCGGCGTGGTGCTGATGCACGACGCGGTGGGCCCGCGCTTTGCCATGGCGGCACTCCTGGTGCTGGCCGGCATCGTGCTGGTCAATCGCCGCGCCTGAGCGGCGCGGCAAGCGCAATACTGCGGCGGCCGGAGCCGCCGCTGCCTGACGCTCAGCGGCGTGCCTCGAACGAAAACATGCCGAGCGCGTCGCGCACTTCGTCCAGCGTCTGCTGGGTCAGCGCGCGTGCCTTCGCGGTGCCCTGGCGCAGGATGTCGAACACATAGTCCGGATCCTTGGCCAGTTCTTCGCGGCGCGCGCGGATCGGGGCCAGCATGTCCTGCAGGATGGCCTCGACGCGGCGCTTGAGCACCATGTCGCCCAGGCCGCCCTTCTGGTAGTGCTCCTTCAGCGCCTTGACTTCCTCGGTGTTGGGATCGAACGCATCCAGGTAGGTGAACACCACGTTGCCCTCGACCTGGCCCGGGTCCGACACGCGCAGGTGGTTGGGGTCGGTGTACATGCTGTGCACCGCAGCCTTGATCTGCTCGGGCGAAGCCCCCAGCGCGATCGCGTTGCCCAGCGACTTGCTCATCTTGGCCTTGCCGTCGACGCCAGGCAGGCGGCCGAACTCGGGGATCAGGGCCTTGCATTCGGGCAGCACTTCGCGGCCGACCTGGTGGTTGATGCGGCGCACGATCTCGTTGGTCTGCTCGATCAGCGGCGCCTGGTCTTCGCCCACCGGCACCACGTGGGCCTTGAAGGCAGTGATGTCCGCGGCCTGCGATGCCGGGTAGCACAGGAAGCCGGCCGGGATGTCGCGGCCAAAGCCACGCGCCTGGATCTCTTCCTTGATGGTCGGGTTGCGCTCGAGCCGCGCCACCGTGACGAAGTTCAGGTACATCAGCGTCAGCTCGGCCAGCGCCGGCAGGTGCGACTGCACGGTGATGGTGGTCTTGGCCGGGTCGATGCCCACGGCCAGGTAGTCCAGCGCCACTTCCAGCACGTTGCGGCGCACCTTGTCGGGATCGTGCGCGTTGTCGGTCATGGCCTGGGTGTCGGCCAGCAGCACGTATTGCTCATGCGTGTCCTGCAGCGTCACGCGGCTCTTCAGCGAGCCGACATAGTGGCCAAGGTGCAGCGGGCCGGTGGGACGGTCGCCGGTCAGGATCACGGGACGCCGGTTGGTTTGGGTCTGGGCTGTCATGGGACGGTCTTGCACGAAATAGTCGCGGGAAACTCGGGATTCGGGAATCGGGATGTGCGGGCCTCAGGCGGCCTGTCCGGCCTGGCCGGATGGCGTACCACCGAGGCGCCGGGCCAGTTCGACATATTCGCCGACGGGCACTTCCTCGGCGCGGCGGCCGAGGTCGAAGCCCATCGCATCGAAGTCGACCTGGTCGCGCAGGAACGAGAGCGTGTTGCGCAGCACCTTGCGCCGCTGCGAGAACGCTGCAGTGACCACGTCGCCCAGCACGGTGATGTCGCAATCGGCATGCGGCGAACGCAGCCGGCCGTCGCTGTGGCGCGGCCACGGGATCATGCGGACCACGGCGGAATCGACCTTGGGCGGCGGATTGAAGGCGCCCGGCGGTACGTCCAGCACGTGTTCCATGTAGTAGCGCACCTGCAGCATGATCGAGAGCCGGCCAAAGGCCTTGCTGCCGGGTTCGGCCACCATGCGCTCCACCACCTCTTTCTGCAGCATGAAGTGCTGGTCGCGCACCTGGTCGGCGAAATCCATCAGGTGGAACAGCAGCGGGCTGGAGATGTTGTACGGCAGGTTGCCGACGATGCGCAGCGGGCGGCCGGGCACGGCGAGCTTGTCGAAATCGAACGCCAGCGCATCGCCGGCGTGGACCTGCAGGCGCTCGCCATAGCGGCGGCGCAGGCGCTCGACCAGATCGCGGTCCAGCTCAACCACCTGCATCTGCGGGATCCGTTCGAGCAGCGGGTCGGTCAGCGCGCCCAGACCGGGACCGATCTCGACCAGCACGTCGTCGGCCTGCGGGCTGATGGCATTGACGATGCCGTGGATGATGGTGTCGTCGACCAGGAAGTTCTGCCCGAATCGTTTGCGGGCCACATGGCCCTGGTGCACGTTTGAACGCATGGGTTATTCGTCCAGCTTCAGCATGGCGGCTGCAGGCCGGAATGGGTGTGGCCAGGATGGCTGCCCGTGGCACCGTTGCTGCCAGGGCGCCGGCCATTGGCGTGGCCGGCCATGGTGACCGCACTGCGGATGGCCTCGATCATGCTGCCGTGTTCGGCCTGGCCGGTGCCGGCAAGGTCGAGCGCGGTGCCATGGTCCACCGAGGTGCGGATAAAGGGCAGCCCCAGCGTGATATTCACGCCGTGGCCGAAGGTGCCGTATTTCAATGGCGCCAGCCCCTGGTCATGGTACATCGCCAGCACGCAGTCGGCATCGCGCAGGTGGCGCGGCTGGAACAGCGTGTCGGCCGGAAAGGGCCCGCGCGCGTCGATGCCGGCATCTTTTGCCTGCGCCAGCGCGGGCGTGATGATGTCGATCTCTTCGCGGCCCATATGGCCGCTTTCGCCGGCGTGCGGGTTCAGGCCCGTGACCAGGATGCGCGGCCGCGAGATGCCGAAGTACCGGCGCAGGTCGGCATCGATGATCGACAGCGTCTGCACCAGCAGCGGCACCGACAGCGCATCGGGCACCGCGCGCAGCGGCAGGTGGGTGGTGGCCAGCGCCACGCGCAGCATGGCGCCGTCGTGCGCGGGCTGCGGGCCGGCCAGCATCATCACCACGCGCGGCACGCGGGCGCTCTCGGCCAGGTATTCGGTATGGCCGGTGAAGGGGACGCCGGCGTCGTTGATGGTGCTCTTCTGCACCGGCGCCGTGATCATTGCGGCATACCGGGGCGCGGCCTTGCCGCGCGCGCGGCAGCCGTGGATGGCGGCATCGAGCAGCTTCAGCACATAGGGGCCGTTGCGCGCGTCGAGCCGCCCGGCCTCGCACGCGACCGCCAGCGGGATGTCCTCGACCACCACGTCGCCGTCGGCAATGCGCCGCTCCCAGGCGTGCGTGGCGCCCAGCGCCGCCGCGCGGTCGGCCAGCAGGCGGGCATCGCCCAGCACATGGAAGCGGTATTGCCCGCCGCCGACGCCATTGTTGGCGCCCGCCAGCTGCAGCAACGCCCCGATGGTGATATCGGGACCGATGCCGGCGGGTTCTCCGGTCGAGATGGCAAGGGCTAGCGGGTCGGGCATGTCAGGTCAGCGGATCGGGGACCGGCGCTTCAGCGCTGCCGGTTGACCCGGTACTCCACGTACGCCTGCGAACGCAGCTGGCGCACCCAGTCATCATAGGCTGCGCGCAGCTTCTGTTCGCGGACTTCGGCACGGGCGAAGTCGCGCTGCTTCTCGGGCGACATCTCGGTCTCGCGCCGGTTGAGCACCTGGATCAGGTGCACGCCGAACTGCGTGACCACCGGCTCCGAGATCTCGTTCGGGCGCAGACGGCTCATGGCCTGCTCGAACTCGGGCACCAGCTCTCCCGGCGAGACCCAGCCGAGGTCGCCGCCGTTCTGCGCCGAGCCGTCCTGCGAGAAGCGCTTGGCCGCGTCGGCAAAATCGCCGCCGTGGGTGATGCGGTCGCGCAGCGTGCTGAGCTGGCGGCGCGCCTCGGCCTCGGGCATGTTGGGGCCGGTGCGGATCAGGATATGGCGCACCTGGGTCTGGGTGATCTTCGAGGCCGCGGCCGGGCCGGATGCCGGCGCCGCGCGCTTGGCCACCAGCTTGACCACATGGAAGCCCGCCGCGCTCTCCACCACCTGCGGCGCCACCCCGCCAGCCTGCAGGTCGACCACGGCGTTGGCGAACAGTGCCGGCAGGCGGCCGATCTCGCGGAAGCCCATCGCGCCGCCCTGGGCCGCCTCGGGGCCCTCGGAGTTGGCCTGCGCCAGCTGTGCGAAGTCGGCACCGCCCTGGGCCTGCTTGAGCAGCCCTTCGGCCTTGGCGCGCTGCGCCTGCTTCTGTGCGTCCGAGGCATTCTCGGGCACGCGCACGAGGATCTGCGCCACGTTGTATTCGGTCGGGCCGCTGGCGGCGCCCTGTCCGCCGCGGGCCGCCAGGTAGTTGTCGATCTCGCCGTCGTAGACCTGCACCTTGGAATCGACCTCGCGCTCGCGCAGGCGGATCACCTGCACCTGCTTGCGCAGTTCCTCGCGGTACTTGGTCCAGGTCATGCCGCTGGCCTCGACGCGGCGGCGCAGCTCGGTCGCGTTCAGCCGGTTCTGCTGTGCCACCGATTCGATGGCACGGTCGATTTCCTGGTCGGTCACGCGGATGCCGGCCTCCTGCGCGGCCTGGGTCTGCACGCGCTCCATTACCAGGCGCTCAAGCACCTCGCCCAGCAGGTCGGCGCGCGCGGGCGCCGGGCGGCCGGCGGCACGCAGCTGGCCTTCGATTTCATCGGCACGGTCGAGCAGCTCGCGCCGCGTGATCACGCTGTTGTTGACGACCGCGACCACTTCGTCGACCAGTTGCGAACGCTTCTGGCCCCCGGCCTGGGGCACGCCCAGCTTGGGCTGGCTCGACGGCGCCGCGACGTCAGACGCCTGCGGCACGAAGATGCCACTGGAGCGCGGCGCCGTCCCGGGCGCCTTGAGCTGCGCCGCAGCCGGCACCGTCATGGCGGCCAGCACGGCCGGCAGCAGCAAGCGGTGCCAGGACGTCAGGAGAAAGGAAAACACGGCGAATTCTTGACGTTTCATCGTAATCCGTCATTCATAGTGATCGAACTGGGTCGTCGGCACCGGCTTGGCCGACACCGGCTCATAGCCGGGCACGTTCAGGCGCAGGATGTTCAACGGGTTGGAACCGATCTTGGAAAGGCCACGGAACTCCACCTGCAGGAAGACCCGCCCGGTGTAGCCTTGCGTGGTGTTGCGGAAGCGCTGGTAGACCACGCGGCCGACCCAGCAGTCGGCGGCGTACTCGACGCCGGCCAGCGCATCGACCATCTGGCTCGCGGTCAGGTCGAAGGCAAAGCGTGCGATGCCGTAGGCACGGCGCGTGATCGGCCACTGGCTTGACACCTCGAACTGGTCGATCGCGGTGTTGTCGGTCACCGAAGTCGGGCGGCGGTAGCGGTAGCCTGCATTAATCACCTTGCGCGACTCGGGCCGGTAAGAGACCGCCACGTTGCCGTAGTTGATCCGGTCGCTGTCCGGGTTGTACTGCACGCCCGCGTCCAGGTAATAGCCGCGGAACATCTGGATGGTGGTGGCCGCCAGCAGGTCCGAGAAACCCGCCTTGGGATCCGCCAGCGTGCCGTTGATCTGCACGCGCTGGCCGGTGAAGTCGTAGCGCTGCGCGATGGTGCCACGGAAGCGCTCGATTCCGGTGTCGGCTTCGATCAGGCGCGTGGTCAGGCCGCCGGTCAGCTTGTTGTTGTCGGCGACGCGGTCGTAGCCGGTGAACGGGTTCTCGCTGAAGATCTGCCCGTAGCCGAAGTCGGACTGCACCGTGTCGAACAGCGGGAACTGGCTCTGGTCGCGGAACGGGGTGTACACGTAGAACAGGCGCGGCTCCAGCGTCTGCACATAGTTCACGCCGAACAGGCGGCTGACAGTCGGTGCTTCGCGCTCGAACGTCATGCCCGAATCCAGGCTCATGGTCGGCAGCACGCGCGAGAAGTTATTCTGCGCCGTAGGCGCATTGGAAGCCGCCTCCATCTGGTACTGCGCCGCGTTGAAGGTAACCTTCGGCGTCACGAACCAGCCCGCCCGCACGATCGGGTAGCTGATGCTCGGCTGAATATACATGCGCTCGCCCTGCGGCTGCTGGAAGCCGGTGGACGTCAGCGGAATGCGGAAGCGCGTATAGTCCGCTTCCACCTGCACGTCGAAACCGCCCAGGTCATAGCGGATGTACTTGCCGTTGAGCTGCGGCACGCGCTCGTACGAGGGTTCGCTGGGACGCAGCGTCTGGAACTTCTGCACCCGCGCCAGCAGCGTGAAATCCTGCCAGTTGTAGGTAACGCCGCCTTCTTGCGTGTACTGGCGTTGCGCGGACTGCGCAACGCTGCGGTTGAAGTCGTCCGGATATCGGTCGTCCGATACCCGGTTCACGTTCAGGTAGGCATTGAGCCCCTTGGCCAGGTTCTGGCTATGCTGGATCGAGTAGGCCCAGCGGTCCGAATTGGTCCTCTTGTCGTCCGGCAGGAACTCGGCGCGCAGGCGCCCGCTGTAGCCCTGACCGAGATAGCGGTACTCGCCGCCGAGCTGCAGGCCACGCTCGGTCATCAGCCGTGGATAAATGGTCAGGTCGCGGTTTGGCGCAATATTGACGTAGTACGGCGTGGTCAGGTCGAAGCCCGCACGCGAACTGTAGCCCATCAGCGGCGGCAGGAAACCGCTGCGGCGGTCGTCGTTCAGCGGAAAGCTGAACGCCGGCGCCGCCGCGATCGGCACGCCGAAGAAATTCAGCACGCCGCCGTAGGCCACGCCCACCTGGCGGTCGTTGTCCAGGTCGATCCGGTTCGCGCTGAAATACCAGTCGGCGTTGTCCGGCGAACAGGTGGTGTATGACGCGTGCCTGGCGGCGCTGCGGTCCTTGTCCAGGAAGTCGATGCGCTCGGCCTTGCCCGAGCCGCCGGTCTGCTGGAAATAATAGTCCGGCGACAGCATATAGCCTTCGTTGGCCTCGACCTTCATCCGCGCCTCGGGGCCGACCGCCAGCGTGCCGCTGCGCGACATGCGCACATTGCCCTGCGCGAAGGCTTCGTCGGTGTCCTGGTCGTAGGTCAGCTTGTCGCCCTTGATCGCACCGCCGTCACGGCGCAGCTCGGCATGGCCTTCCAGCTCGACGCCGCGCTCGCTGTAGCCGGTCATGCGGTCGGCCTCGATAAAGGTCGGGGCGTCGGAGCCGGCGTCAGACTGTTTGCCGGGTTCGGCAAGCCGCGGCACCAGTTCGCCGGATTCCACGGGAAGCGGCGGCGCTTTCGGAGCGGCTTCGAACACCGGCTCGACCTGGTCGAGATCGGGGATCGCCGAACCGGACATCTGCGCGTGTGCGCCGGCCGAAAGGCTGGCCATGGCCAGCACCAGCGGCCGCAGCGCGCCCGCGTGCAGGCCGCCGGCGCGCCTGGCTCGGGCAGGAACGCTGGTTGGGGCAGGCGAAGGCAAGGCCCTGTTGTTCGGTGATCGTCGTTGTTCGGTCATTCGCACGGGTTGTCAGTCTCGGCGTCGGCTGCGGCCCGCCTGCAAGCCGCCAGCCCCCGCCGGAGCAGGCTGCGGGGCACCGAATGGCCCCACCCGGAGGCCGCCCGGCGCCCGGGTCTGGTCGGGTATTATACGGGGCAACCTAGGGTCGCCTTCCCGCTTACTTTCGGTTTCATTTACGTTTCCACTCTGCGCCCGTTCCCCACACGTATCTGTATGGCAGCTCTCCCCCACGACCCGCGCCTGGACCAGCTCAAGGCCTGGGTATCCGGACTTGGCCCGACTTGGTCCGCCGATCCCGATTCCTGCGCCCCCGCCTCGGCCGACGCCAGCTTCCGGCGCTATTTCCGCGTCAGCACCGGCCATCCGGCGCATCCCACCGCCATCGTGATGGACGCCCCGCCGGCGCACGAGGACTGCCGCCCGTTCATCCACGTATGCGGGCTGTTCGGCGCGGCCGGCGTGACCGTGCCGACCGTGCTGGCGCAGGATCTGGAGCAGGGTTTCCTGCTGCTGGCCGACCTTGGCAACCAGACCTACCTGTCGCGGCTCGATGACTCCACCGCCCACGGCATGTACGCCGACGCGGCCGCCGCGCTGGTCCGCATCCAGGCCGCCACCCGCCCCGGCGAACTGCCGGCCTACGACCGCGCGCTGCTGCAGCGCGAGCTCGACCTGTTCCCGCAGTGGTATGTGGCCAGGCACCTCGGCGCCACCCTGACCGAGGCTCAGCAGGCGGACCTGCGCGAAGTGACTGAAGCGCTACTCGCCAATATCCTGGCGCAGCCGCAGGTCTACGTGCACCGCGATTTCCACTCGCGCAACCTGATGGTGCTCGACGGCGGCGCCAACCCGGGCGTACTCGACTTCCAGGACGCGGTGATCGGCCCGATCACCTACGACGCGGTCTCGCTGTGGCGCGACGCCTATATCGAATGGGACGAGGAGCAGCAGCTGGACTGGCTGATCCGCTACTGGGAGCGCGCGCGCAAGGCCGGCCTGCCGGTCAGCGCCGACTTTGGCGAGTTCTATCGCGATTTTGAGTGGATGGGCCTGCAGCGCCACCTCAAGGTGCTGGGCATCTTTGCCCGCCTGTACCACCGCGACGGCAAGGACGGCTACCTGGCCAACCTGCCGCTGGTGATGAAGTACACCCGCCAGGTGGCCGGCCGCTACACCGAACTGCGCAAGCTGATCCGGCTGCTGGACGCGCTCGAAGGCGTGGCCAGCCCGGCCGGCTACACGTTCTGACGCCGTGCCCGACAACCAGCCCGTTCTGCCCGACCACCGCGCGCCCGCCATCACCGCCGCCGGCGAATGGCTGGCCGGCGCGCGCGCGCTCGCGCCGATGCTGCTGGGCGTGGTGCCGTTCGGCCTGATCTACGGCGTGCTGGCCGTCGGCGCCGGCATGCCGGCGTGGCTGGCCTGCGCGATGAGCGTGGTTGTGTTCGGCGGCGCCTCGCAGATGATCCTGACCCAGTTGTGGACTGCCGGCACGCCGGCAGTGGTGATCACGCTGACGGTGGCCATGGTCAACCTGCGCCACGCGCTGTATTCCGCCACCATCGCGCCCACGCTCGCGCACCTGCCGCGGCGCTGGAAGGCGCTGATCGCCTACCTGCTGACCGACGAAGCCTTTGCCGCGATGACGCACCGGCTTGGCGACAGCGGCCCGCGCGCCCGCTACCGCCACTGGTACTACTTCGGCGGCGGCTTCGCGCTGTGGGCCAGCTGGCAGCTGTCGACGCTGGCCGGCGTGCTGGTCGGCGCCCAGGTGCCGCGCGACTGGCCGCTCGATTTCTTCCTGCCGCTGACCTTCATCGGCATCATCGTGCCGGGCCTGAAGCACCGCTCGCACGTGGCCGCGGCGCTGGCCGCCAGCGTGCTGGCGGTGGCATGCTACAGCCTGCCGCACAAGCTCGGGCTGATGGTGGCGGCGCTCGGCGGCATTGCCGTGGGCATGCTGGTGCTGGGCCGCGGCAACCGCCCCGGGCAACGCCCGGCCAGCCGTGGCGCCGATGCCACGCCAGGCGGAACAGCCGGCAAGGAGGCCGCATGAGTGCGATGACCCTGCTGTGGGTCTTCCTTGCCGCGGGCCTGGCAACCTTCCTGATCCGCCTGTCGTTCATCGCCGTGGAAGGCCGCGTGCGGCTGCCGTCGTGGTTCCGCACCGCGCTGCAGTTCGTGCCGGCAGCGATGCTGTCGGCGCTGATCGCCCCTGACCTGCTGATGCAGCATGGCGAGCTTGCCCTCACCCCCGCCAACGCGCGGCTGGTGGCCGGCGTGGTGGCCATCCTGATCGCCGCTCGAACCCGCAGCGTGGGCTGGACCATCGCCGGTGGCATGGCCGCGCTGCTTGCCCTGGAGGCTCTGTTCTGATGAAGGCCATGATCTTCGCCGCCGGCCGCGGCGACCGCATGCGTCCGTTGACCGATACCTGCCCCAAGCCGCTGCTGGCAGTGGGCGGCAAGCCACTGATCGTCTGGAAGATCGAGGCGCTGGCGCGTGCCGGCCTGCGCGACATCGTCATCAACCATGCCTGGCTGGGCGGACAGATCGAAGCCGCGCTGGGAGACGGCAGCCGTTTTGGCGTGCGGCTGGCCTATTCTGCCGAGGGCACTGCGCTGGAAACCGCCGGTGGCATCGCACAGGCCCTGCCGCTGCTGTCCGCGCACCCGGAGCGCGGCGAGATCTTCCTGGCCGTGTCGGGCGACATTTTCTGCGACTACGACTTCCGCAGGCTGTTGCCTCGCGCGCACGACATGGCCGGCGCGCCCGCCCCGCGCATGCACCTGGTGATGGTGCCCAACCCGGACTTTCACCCGAACGGCGACTTCACCTTGCAACCGAACGGGCTGCTGACGCTCGACGGGACACTGGCCAACGGTGGCGAACGGCTGACATTCGGCAATATCGGCCTGTACGACACGCGCCTCTTCACCGCCATCGAACCTGGCACCAAAATGCCGATGACACCCTACTACTGGGAGGCCATCGAGGCCGGCGCCGCTACCGGCGAACGCTTCGACGGACGCTGGGAGAACGTGGGCACGCCGGCGCAGCTGGCCGAGCTGGATGCGGCGCTTGCGACAGCAGCGCCTGTGGCGGCGCACGGGCGCTAGGTCGACTGACTGGGCGGGGGCTGGCAAGGCGCCCGGACGATCCCGCGGCCAGCGAGGCGCCAGCGGCGGTAGAATCGCCCTGATCCTCCTCATCCCAGGCCCTACCATGTCCTCACCCGACAACGCCCTCCTCGCCGCCTGCCGCGACCGCCGCGCCCGTGTGCTGCAGCACCTGCGCGCCGGCGGCGGCGGCGTGGCGATCCTGCCCACGGCGCCGGAAGCCATGCGCAACCGCGACAGCGACTACCCGTACCGGCACGACAGCTATTTCTATTACCTGAGCGGCTTTACCGAGCCCGATGCCGTGCTGGTGCTGGTGGCCGGCGCGCCGGGCGACCCCGCCGATGCCGACCGCAGCATCCTGTTCTGCCGCCCCAAGCATGAAGAGCGCGAGATCTGGGACGGTTTCCGTTTCGGCCCGGATGGCGCGCGCGCCGCGTTCGGCTTCGATGAAGCGCATTCGGTCGAAGAGATCGACGCCGCGCTCCCGCCGCTGCTGGCCAACCGCGCGCAGATCGCCTACCCGCTGGCCGACTCGACCCGCACCGACGTGCAGATGCGGCGCTGGATGGACGCCGTGCGCATGCAGGGCCGCGCCGGGGTGGCCGCGCCGTCGGTTGCGCTCGACATCCGCACCGTGCTCGATGAAATGCGCCTGTTCAAGGATGCCGGCGAGCTGGCCACCATGCGCCGCGCGGCGCAGATCTCCGCCGGGGCCCATGTGCGGGCCATGCAGGCCACCCGCGCCGGGCTGCGTGAATACCACCTGGAGGCGGAACTGCTCTATGAGTTCCGCCGCCATGGCGCGCAGAGCGTGGCCTATAACTCGATCGTCGCGGCCGGCCCCAACGCCTGCGTGCTGCACTACCGCGCCGGCCCCGCCGAACTGAGGGACGGCGACCTCTGCCTGATCGATGCCGGCTGCGAGTTCGACGGCTACGCCTCGGACATCACCCGCACCTTCCCGGTCTCGGGCCGCTTCTCGCCGGCGCAGCGAGAGCTGTACGACCTGGTGGTGGCCGCGCAGGACGCCGCCATTGCCGAGACCCGCGCCGGCGTGCCCTACAACGTGCCGCATGACGCCGCCGTGCGCGTGCTGGCACAGGGCATGCTCGATACCGGCCTGCTCGACCGCAACAAGGAGGGCACGCTCGACGATGTGCTCGCCAGCGGCAGCTACCGCCGCTTCTACATGCACCGCACCGGCCACTGGCTAGGCATGGATGTCCATGACGTGGGCGAATACCGCGTGGCCAGCCACGGCGGCGAAGGCGAGCGTCCGTGGCGACCGCTGCAGCCGGGCATGGTGCTGACCATCGAGCCCGGCATCTATGTGCGCCCGGCCGAGGACATACCCGAGCGCTATTGGCATGTCGGCATCCGCATCGAGGACGACGCCGTGGTCACCGAGGGCGACTGCGAGCTGATCACGCGCGGCGTGCCGGTGCTGGCCGACGAGATCGAGGCGCTGATGCGCGACAACGCGAGCGTTGCCGGAGGTCTGCGATGATCGGCTGGCTGCGCAGGATCTTTCCGGGCCAGGCCCGCAGCGGCAGCAATGCTGGCAGCGACCGCCGGCCCGATCCGTCCGAACCCTTCATCATCAACCTGTACGACGACCGCGTGGTGGTGCACCGCCCCGACGGCCAGCGCGAGGAAGTCGCCTGGGACACGCTCGAGCGCGTGGTGGTGCGGGTGTCCGACCGCGCGCCCTGGGCCGGCACGGCCTGGCTGATCCTGATCGGCACGCCCGATTCGGGCCAGGGCTGCGTGGCGCCGCTGAATGCCGCCAACCATGGTGCACTGCTTGAGCAGCTGCGCGCACTGCCGGGTTTCAACCACCAGAAGCTCGAGAACGCGCTGCGCGACGCTGCGGCCGGCAAGTCGCGCTCGGATGCGATCTGCTGGAAGCGCGATGCGGCAGCACCAACGGAGGCGGATGCGGGTCATGCAGGAGGCAGCGACGATGCCGGCCGCGCAGCCTGATTTCCAAAGCCTGCGCGATATCGCCATCGTCGGCGGCGGCCCGGTCGGGCTGGCGCTGGCCTGCCAGTTGCTCCGCACTACCGGCTGGCGCCTGACACTGGTCGATGCCGCCACGCCGGCGCGCGCCGCGCGCGATCCGCGCGCGATCGCGCTGTCGCATGGCAGCCGCCAGCTGCTGGAGCAGATCGGCGCCTGGCCGGTGCCCGGCAGCCCGATCGAGCATATCCATGTCTCGCAGCGCGGCCGCTTCGGCCATGTGCGGCTGCACCATGACGACTACGGCGTGCCGGCGCTCGGTTACGTGGTCCGCTACGGCGACTTGTGCGAGGCACTGGAGCGCGCGCTCGCCCATGCCGCGCAGGCGGCGGGCGAAGGCCGGCTGCAGCGCGTGTTCGAGACCCGCATCGACCAGATCGCACAGGAGCCCGCGCCGAGCGCCGCGGACGATCCCGATGCCGGCGCCGTGCGACTGGCCGGCACCGGCCACGACGGCCAGGTGGAGCACCTGGCCGCGCGCCTGGTGGTGCAGGCCGAGGGCGGGCTGTTCCACCAGCAGGCCGCCCACCAGGGTCGCGGCGCGCGCACGCGCGACTATCGCCAGACCGCGCTGATCGCCCATGTGACCTGCTCGCGCCCGCAGCCGGGCTGGGCCTGGGAGCGCTTTACCGACGAAGGCCCGCTGGCGCTGCTGCCGCACGAGGAGCACGGCGTGCCGGGCTATGCGCTGGTGTGGTGCTGCCCGCCGGACCAGGCCGCGCGGCGCATCGCGCTGCCGGAAGCGGAGTTCGCGGCGGAACTGGGCCGGGCCTTTGGCGACCGCATGGGCCATTTCACGCTGGCCGGCAAGCGCCATGCCTTCCCGCTCGGCCTGAATGCGGCCCCGGTGACCGTCAACGGCCGCGTGGCGGCCGTCGGCAATGCCGCGCAAACGCTGCACCCGGTGGCCGGACAGGGGCTCAACCTGGGCTTGCGCGACGCCTTCGCGCTGGCCGATTCGCTGCGCAGCGCCTGCACGCCGCAGGCGCTGCAAGCCTTCGCCAGCCGCCACCGGCTCGACCGCGCCGTCACCATCGGCGTGACCGACCTGCTGCCACGCGTGTTCGGCATCTCCTACCCGCTGGCCGCGCACGCGCGGGGCGCGTCGCTGGCCGTGCTGGCCTGCCTGCCGCCGCTGCGGCACGCGCTGGCGCGCCACATGATGTTCGGGATGCGTCGCTGACCTCGCCAGTGGCGCAAGCGCCACGCGCATGGCGGCGTTTGCGCCACGGTCCCTGCCGGGTTGCGCTCCGGATGCTCAAATCTTGGGCAATGGCGATGGTTTGGCGGTAGAATCCTGCCCTCGCACATGTCCCGATCCAACGCCGGCAGCAGTTTCGGCAGGGGCATGTTTTTCCGTTTCGTCTTCCGTCTCAGAGCAGGCTGTCCCGATCCCTTCCCTGGCGCCATCCGCGCCGCGAGGGCGCTACGGTCACCGGGACGGCCTCTCAGAACCGCCGCCCAACCGTGCAGATCGGACCTCACCAACTCCGCAACAACCTGTTTGTCGCCCCGATGGCGGGCGTGACGGACCGGCCCTTCCGCCAGCTGTGCAAGCAGCTCGGCGCGGGCTATGCGGTGTCGGAAATGGTGGCGTCCAACGCACAGCTGTGGAAGAGCGAGAAAACCATGCGCCGCGCCAACCACGCCGGCGAGGTCGAACCCATCGCCGTGCAGATCGCCGGCGCCGAGCCGTCGATGATGGCCGAGGCCGCGCGCTACAACGTGGACCGCGGCGCGCAGATCATCGACATCAACATGGGCTGCCCGGCCAAGAAGGTGTGCAACGTCGCCGCCGGCTCGGCCCTGCTGCAGAACGAGCCGCTGGTGGTGCGCATCGTCCAGGCCGTGGTCGGCGCCGTGGGCGACCGGGTGCCGGTCACGCTGAAGATCCGCACCGGCTGGAACCGCGAGAACCGCAATGCGCTGCGCATCGCGCACATGGTCGAGGATGCGGGCATCAGCATGCTGACCATCCACGGCCGCACCCGCGCCGACCTGTACCACGGTGACGCCGAGTACGAGACCATTGCCGCGGTCAAGGCAGCGGTCTCGATCCCGGTGGTCGCCAACGGCGACATCACCACGCCGCAGAAGGCCAAGCAAGTGCTGGCGCTGACCGGCGCGGACGCGATCATGATCGGCCGCGCGGCGCAGGGCCGGCCCTGGCTGTTCCGTGAGATCGAGCACTTCCTGAAGACCGGCGAGATGCTGCCGTCGCCGGAAGTGGCCGAGATCCGTGCCATCATGAATGCGCACCTGGAAGACCACTACGCTTTCTATGGCGAATTCACCGGCGTGCGCACCGCGCGCAAGCATATTGCCTGGTACACGCGCGGGCTGCGCGGCGCCAACCTGTTCCGCCACCGCATGAACACGCTGGAGAGCACCGCCGAACAACTGGCGGCGGTCAATGCGTTCTTCGACGAGCAGGCGCAGATCTCTGACCGGCTGGTGTACGTGGACGACGCAGCACAAGACCAAGACGAAGCGAACAACAACAAAAACGGGGAGTTGCTTGCCGCATGAGCCGCAACGCTATCGACCAGTGCATCCGGGAAAGCCTGGACACTTATTTTCGCGACCTGGACGGCGAAGAGCCGTCGAATATGTACAACATGGTGCTCGAGGCGGTCGAACGGCCGCTGCTGGAAGCCGTGATGGTGCGCGCCGAGCGCAACCAGTCGCTGGCCGCCGCCTATCTGGGCATCAATCGCAATACGCTGCGCAAGAAGCTGCAGCAGCACGGTTTACTTTGAATTTGAAGCGTCTCCCACAGCCATGATCAAGCAAGCCCTACTCTCCGTTTCCGACAAGACCGGCATCGTCGATTTCGCGCGCGAACTGAACGCGCTCGGCGTCACGCTGCTTTCCACCGGCGGCACCGCCAAGCTGCTGGCCGACAGCGGCCTGCCCGTGACGGAGGTGGCCGACTACACCGGCTTCCCGGAAATGCTCGACGGCCGCGTCAAGACGCTGCACCCGAAGGTGCACGGCGGCATCCTGGCGCGCCGCGACCTGCCCGAGCACATGGCCGCGCTGGCCGAGCACGACATCCCGACCATCGACTTGCTGGTGGTGAACCTGTACCCGTTCCAGCAGACCGTGGCCAAGGATGACTGCACCCTGCCCGACGCGATCGAGAACATCGACATCGGCGGTCCGACCATGCTGCGTTCGGCGGCCAAAAACCATCGCGACGTGACCGTGATCGTCGACCCGGCCGACTATGCCGTGGTGCTCGACGAAATGCGCGCCAACGCCAACAGCGTCGGCTACGACACCAATTTCCGCCTGGCCACCAAGGTGTTCGCGCACACCGCGCAATACGACGGCGCCATCACCAACTACCTGACCAGCCTCGGTGCCGACAAGTCGCACCAGGGCCGCAGCGCCTACCCGCAGACGCTGAACCTGGCCTTCGACAAGGTGCAGGAAATGCGTTACGGCGAGAACCCGCACCAGTCGGCCGCGTTCTACCGCGACCTGAAGGCCGTGGACGGCGCGCTGGCCAACTACGTGCAGCTGCAGGGCAAGGAACTGTCGTACAACAACATCGCCGACGCCGATGCGGCCTGGGAATGCGTCAAGTCGTTCGACGCCGCCAGCGGCGCCGCCTGCGTCATCATCAAGCACGCCAACCCGTGCGGCGTGGCGCTCGGCGCGAATGCGCTGGAAGCCTATGACAAGGCCTTCAAGACCGATTCGACCTCGGCCTTCGGCGGCATCATCGCCTTCAACGTCGAGCTGGACGAAAGCGCCGCGCAGGCCGTGGCCAAGCAGTTCGTCGAAGTGCTGATCGCCCCGTCGTTCAGCGCCGGCGCGCGTGCCGTGTTCGCGGCCAAGCAGAACGTGCGCCTGCTCGAGATCCCGCTGGGCAAGGGCATCAACCAGTATGACTTCAAGCGTGTCGGCGGCGGCCTGCTGGTGCAGAGCCCGGACGCCCGGAACGTGCAGCCGTCCGAGCTGCGCGTGGTGACGCGCCGCCACCCGACCCCGAAGGAAATGGACGACCTGATGTTCGCCTGGCGCGTGGCCAAGTTCGTCAAGTCCAATGCCATCGTGTTCTGCGGCGGCGGCATGACGCTGGGCGTGGGCGCGGGCCAGATGAGCCGCGTCGATTCGGCCCGCATCGCCAGCATCAAGGCGCAGAACGCCGGCCTGACGCTGGCCGGCTCGGCAGTGGCATCGGACGCGTTCTTCCCGTTCCGTGACGGCCTGGACGTGGTGGTCGACGCGGGCGCGACCTGCGTGATCCAGCCTGGCGGCTCGATGCGCGACGACGAAGTGATCGCCGCCGCCGACGAGCGCGGCATCGCCATGGTGGTGACCGGCACGCGGCATTTCCGCCACTAAGCACTGGCAGTGCTTGCAGTCTTGCCTGGCAAGGCCGCCGGCTCCCGAAGCGGTTTCGTTCTCCTGCAAGGGAAAGCGAAACCGCTTTTTGCATTAGGTGCCGGCGCAAAAGGCAATACACTAGCGACGGCATCCACCCTACCCACCCAATGCGAATCCTAGGCATCGACCCCGGCCTGCGCACCACCGGCTTCGGCGTGATCGAGAAGCACGGCAACAAGCTTGCCTACGTGGCCTCGGGCACGATCAAGAGCGACGGCAATTCAACGCTGCCGGAACGGCTGAAGACCCTCTACGACGGCATCAGCGAAGTGTCGCGCACCTATGCACCCGACTGCGCCGCGATCGAGAAGGTCTTCGTCAACGTCAACCCGCAGTCCACGCTGCTGCTCGGCCAGGCCCGCGGCGCGGTGATCTGCGGGTTGGTGGGCTACGGCTTGCCGGTGTTCGAGTACACCGCGCTGCAGCTGAAGGTGGCGGTGGTCGGCTATGGCCGCGCCAACAAGGCGCAGGTGCAGGAAATGGTGACGCGGCTGCTGATGCTGCCCGGCCAGCCCGGCAGCGATGCGGCGGATGCGCTCGGCGTGGCGATCTGCCATGCCAACGGCAGCGATACCCTGGGCACGCTGTCGGGCCTGGCGCCCGACCTGGTGCGCAAAGGCATGCGCGTGCGGCGCGGGCGGCTGGTCGGCTGAGCACGCCAGCGGCTGGCGCTTGCTGCGCCCGCTTCCCCATCTTTTACAATCGGGCCTTGGTCTCACCACAGGAACGCTGCATGCCTAGCCAGTCCCGATTGAGCGCGCCGCGCCGGCGCCCCAGCCTCTTCCCTGTTCTTGCCTTCCGGCGCTGGCTGTTTCCGGCCGCCGCGGCCTGCGCCGCGCTGGTCGCGGGCTGCGCCACCGCGCCGCGCCCTAAGCCCGTGTCCGCGGCTCCGGTGCCGGCACCCACCGCGAGCGCTGCGCCTGCGGCCGCCGCCACCCAGCCTCCCAAACCGCTGGTGATCGCCCATCGCGGCGCCAGCGCACTGCGCCCCGAACATACGCTTGCCGCCTACGCCAAAGCCATCGAGGACGGCGCCGACGCCATCGAGCCCGACCTGGTCATGACACGCGACGGCGTGCTGGTAGCGCGCCACGAAAACGACATCACCGGCACCACCAATGTGGCCGAGCTGCCGCAGTTTGCCGAGCGCAAGCGCACCAAGGTGATCGACGGCGAGCGCGTGAGCGGCTGGTTCACCGAAGACTTCACGCTGGCCGAGCTCAAGACGCTGCGCGCGCGTGAGCGTATCCCGCGCCTGCGCCCGGACAATGCGCGCCTGAACGACCAGTTCGAGGTGCCGACCTTCGACGAGATCGTGCGCCTGGCCGAGCAGGCTGCGCTGCGCACCGGCAAACCCATCGGCATCTACGCGGAGCTGAAGCACCCGAGCTACTTCCGCGGCATCGGGCTGCCGCTCGAGGACAAGCTGGTGGCCGCGCTCCGGGCACAACCCTACCTGCGCAACGCACCCGTTTTTATCCAGTGCTTCGAGACCGGCAGCCTGCGCGCGCTGCGGCGCACGCTTGGCAGCGGGCAGCCCAACGTGAAGCTGGTGCAGCTCATCGGCAACCCGCGCAAGGGCCCGGCCGACTGGAAGCTGGCGGGCGACGGCCGCACCTTCGGCGACATGCTGGGCGCGACCGGCCTGCGCGAGGTGGCGGCCTATGCCGACGGCATCGGCCCCGAGAAGAGCAGCGTGGTGCCGCGCGATGCGCAGGGCGCGCTGGCTGCGCCGACGCCGGTGGTGCGCCAGGCGCATGCTGCCGGGCTGTTCGTCCATCCCTACACCTTCCGTCCGGAAAACAGCTTCCTGCCCAAGGCGCTGCAGACCGGCGGCGACGACGCCACGCGCAGCCCGTCCGGCATGGAGCGGGAGGTGCAGGCCTTTATCGCGGCCGGCATCGATGGCTTCTTCACCGACGACCCGGCGCTGGGCCGGCGCGCGGTGGATACGCCGGCGCGCTGACCCGGCCGTGCGGCCGCTGGGCTACACTTGCGGCCGCCTGTTCCCTGACCCCCACCTTCCATTCCCTCCTCCGCACCATGATCGGACGCATCGCCGGCACCCTTATCGAGAAGAATCCCCCGCACCTGCTGGTCGATTGCCACGGCGTCGGCTACGAGGTGGACGTGCCGATGAGCACCTTCTACAACCTGCCCGCGGTGGGCCAGCCGGTGACGCTGCTGACGCAGCTGATCGTGCGCGAGGACGCGCACCTGCTGTACGGCTTCGGCACCGCATCGGAGCGCAACACCTTCCGCGAGCTGATCAAGATCACCGGCATCGGCGCGCGCATGGCACTGGCGGTGCTGTCGGGCATGTCGGTGCCCGAGCTGGCGCAGGCCATCACGCTGCAGGAAGCCGGCCGCCTCACGCGCATTCCCGGCATCGGCAAGAAGACCGCGGAGCGGCTGCTGCTCGAACTCAAGGGCAAGCTGGGCGCGGAGCTGGGCCACGTGCCGGGCACGCCGGCGGTGCCGGACAGCGCCGTCGACGTGCTCAATGCGCTGCTGGCGCTGGGCTACTCGGAGAAGGAAGCCGCCGCCGCGATCAAGCAGGTGCCGGCGGGGACCGGCGTGTCGGATGGCATCAAGCTGGCGCTCAAGGCATTGTCCAAGGCTTGAGACCTGCATAGGCGCGTAGAATGGCGGATTGTTGCCGCTGTCCGGGCCCCTGACCACCATGATCGAAACTGACAAGCTTGCCGCCCCCGCCCGCGTAATTGCCGCCACCCCCGCCTCGTCGCAGGAGGAGGCGTTCGAGCGCGCGCTGCGGCCCAAGCTGCTGGACGAATATGTCGGCCAGGAAAAGGTGCGCGGGCAGCTCGATATATTCATGCACGCCGCGCGCAACCGGCGCGAGGCGCTGGACCACGTGCTGCTGTTCGGCCCGCCGGGCCTGGGCAAGACCACGCTGGCCCACATCATCGCGCGCGAGATGGGCGTCAACCTGCGCCAGACCTCGGGCCCCGTGCTGGAGCGCCCGGGCGACCTGGCCGCGCTGCTGACCAACCTGGAAGCCAACGACGTGCTGTTCATCGACGAGATCCACCGGCTCTCGCCGGTCGTCGAGGAAATCCTGTACCCGGCGCTCGAGGACTACCAGATCGACATCATGATCGGCGAGGGCCCGGCGGCGCGCTCGGTCAAGCTCGACCTGCAGCCGTTCACGCTGGTGGGCGCCACCACGCGTGCCGGCATGCTGACCAACCCGCTGCGCGACCGCTTCGGCATCGTGGCGCGGCTGGAGTTCTATACCGCCGATGAGCTGGCCCGCATCGTCACGCGCTCGGCGCAGCTGCTGCATGCACGCATCGATCCGCAGGGCGCGCTGGAAATCGCCCGGCGCGCGCGCGGCACGCCCCGTATCGCCAACCGGCTGCTGCGCCGGGTGCGCGACTACGCCGAGGTCAAGGGTGACGGGAACATCACCCGCGCCATGGCCGACGCGGCGCTGGCCATGCTGGACGTGGACAGCGTCGGCTTCGACCTGATGGACCGCAAGCTGCTGGAAGCCGTGCTGCACAAGTTCGGCGGCGGCCCCGTGGGCGTGGACAACCTGGCCGCGGCCATCGGTGAGGAGCGCGACACCATCGAGGACGTGCTCGAGCCCTACCTGATCCAGCAAGGCTACCTGCAGCGCACGCCGCGCGGGCGCGTGGCCACGGCCGCCGCCTACCGGCATTTCGGCCTGGCCAACCCGCAAGGCAGCGGCGCCAGCGAGCTGTTCGGCGACGCCTGACAGGCGAGCTGCAGCGCAGAACTGACGCCTTGGCAGGGCCCCGGCGCAGCACCAATTAAACGTTTTAATTTCGCGCTCCAAATTTTTTCGAAGTGGATTGCTGGCCCGTGGCCGATTGTCCACAATGGCTTTATCGGCACCGGCCCGGTGCTGCGATGGCCGCGCCCCGCCAGGCACGGCACCTTTACAAATACGTCAAGGAAAGCCAATGATTCGCCATTCGTCCAGCCTGCTCGCCGCAGCCCTCGCCGCCACCGCGTTCGCCGCCGGCAGTGCCAACGCCCAGCGCCCGCCGGCGCCGGTCGGCGTGGCCGAAGAGGCGGTCATCAGCGGCAAGATCGTCGATATCGATCCCCAATCCAAGGCCGTGCTGGTCCAGGGCCCGCGCGGCAACGTGGTCGAACTGGTGGCTGGCGACGAAGCCCGCAACTTTGGCCAGATCCGCAAGGGCGACATCCTCACGGTGGCGCGTGGCGCCGCGCTGGTCGCCGCGCTTGAGCCGGTCGACAGCAAGGCCACCGCACTGGCCGAATCGGTCGACCGCACCACGCGCGCCGCCGAGGGCGGCAAGCCCGGCATCATGCGCGAGATCACCACCACAGTGACCGCACAGATCACCAAGGTCGACCCGGCCAAGCGCCTGATCACCTTCCGCGGTCCGCGCGAGACGCTGCGCACCGTGAAAGTGCAGGATCCGGCCATCGACCTGAACGGCATCAAGCAGGGCCAGATGGCCAAGATCGTCTACCGTGAAGTCGTGGCCATTACGGTCAAGGCACCCGCGGCAGCCGCAGCCAACTGAGCCACTGAGCCAGACGCGGTACTTTTCCCATCAGGAGGTTACCTATGAATCGTCGCCACTTTGTTACCCGGGTTGCCGGATCGGGCCTGCTCGTTGCCACCGCAATGGCGGCAGGCTGCACCACCACCGGCACCAGCGCCTCGAAGGACCCGGTCGCCAAGAAGCAGGAAATCGATGCAGGGGTGGACGGAGCGCTGAACCGGCTGTTCTCCGCCAATCCCGGCGCACGCGACCTGGCGCAGCGTGCGCAAGGGGTCCTGGTGTTCCCGCGTGTCATCTCGGCCGGCCTGGTGGTAGGCGGCGAGTACGGCGAGGGTGCGCTGCGATCGAAGGGCGCGACGGTCGGCTACTACAGCACGACGCAGGCCTCGGTCGGGCTGACCGCCGGCGGGCAGTCCAAGGCCGTCATCATCATGTTCATGACCCCGGAGGCCTACAACAAGTTTGTTGCCAGCAAGGGCTGGACCGCCGGCGCCGATGCCAACGTGGCGGTGGCCAAGGTCGGCGCGGACGGCAGGCTCGACACCCTGACCAGCCAGCAGCCGGTGATTGCCTTTGTGCAGACCAATGCCGGCCTGATGTTCGACGTCTCGGTAAACGGCTCCAAGATCAGCAAGCTGGATATCTGACCCGGCTGCGCCGCTCCACCTGAAGTTCCCGGCTTCGGCCGGGAATTTTCATTTCAGGCGGCCGCAGCAACGCTTGCGCACGCCGCGGCAGAATCCGGGGCCCGCTGGCATAATCGCGCCCAAAACACCGCGCGCCAGCGCGTCCGACCGGGAGCCCCCATGTCCGCCATCCCCGCCAGCGCAGGCCCCGCCGGCCGCGTCTACCGTTACTATGACTTCGTCATGGTGGCCTTTGTCACCGTGCTGCTGTGCTCGAACCTGATCGGCGCGGCCAAGGCGGCACAGGTGACGCTGCCCGTGATCGGCACGGTGACCTTCGGCGCCGGCGTGCTGTTCTTCCCGATCTCCTACATCTTCGGCGACGTGTTGACCGAGGTCTACGGCTACGGCCGCGACCGGCGCGTGGTCTGGGCCGGCTTTGCCGCGCTGGCTTTCGCCACCTTCATGAGCCTGGTGGTGCTGAACATGCCGGTCGCGCCCTTCATGGCGGACTACCAGAAAAGCCTGCAGGACGTGTTCGGCAACACCTGGCGGATTGCACTCGGCTCGCTGATCGCCTTCTGCTGCGGCAGCTTCACCAACAGCTACGTGCTGGCCAAGATGAAGCTGTGGACCTCGGGGCGGTGGCTGTGGACGCGCACGATCGGCTCCACGCTGGCCGGGGAGCTGGTCGACTCGTCGCTGTTCTACGTGATCGCCTTCTACGGCATCTGGCCGCTGGAGAAGGTGATCCAGGTGGCAGTGGCGCAGTACGTGCTGAAGACCGGCTGGGAAGTGGTGATGACACCGGTGACGTACAAGGTGGTGGGGTTCCTGAAGCGGGCCGAGAACGAGGATTATTTCGACCGCAATACCGACTTCACCCCGTTCCGCGTCCGCGTGTAGCGCTAAGGCACGCGCCGGTCCACCTCGTCCAGCGCCAGGTTTTCAAGGTGGCTGACATCGCCCCACTGCGCCAGCGTCAGGTGGCTGCTGTCGCTGCGTAGCCGGTTGACGCTGGCATTGAGCAGTTCATGCTGGCGCGGCGCTTCCAGCGTCATGCCGGTGGCCTCGCGGTACAGGCAGTCGAGCACGCCGCCGTGCGCCACCAGTGCGATACGCTCACCGGGATGCCGGCGCGACAGCGCCAGCACCACCTCGACCGCGCGCTCATGGAAGCCCAGCAGCGACTCGCCTTCAGGCGGTGCGTAGTCCGGAACGCGCGCCTGCCAGCGGGCGAAATCCTCGGGCAGGTGCTCGGCCACTTCGGCGTAGGTCTTGCCCTGCAGCGTGCCGTAGCTGCGCTCGCGCAGGCGCGCATCGGGGCGCACCTGCAGCCCGAGCACCTCGGCCAGCGGCGCAGCGGTTTCCATCGCACGCGACAGGTCGCTGGCATAGACCGCATCGATCGGCTCGCCCGCCAGCGCCGTGGCCAGCGCGCGCGCCTGGGCGCGGCCGGTCTCGTTCAGGGGAATGTCGAGCTGGCCCTGCAGCCGGCGCTCCCGGTTCCAGGCCGTTTCGCCGTGGCGGATCACGATCAGGTGGGTATAGGCCAGCGAATGCGGCCCGGGGCTTTGCGACATGCCGTTTCCTTCGGGATTTCCTTGAGGCCGGCGCCGCGCGGCTGGCGCGGCGCCGGCCAGGCGTTATTTCGCCAGATTAGGGTTCAGCGTATAGGTGCCGGTGAGGCTGGCCTGCGCCAGCACATGGCCCTGGATCGCCTCGCGCACCTGCGCGCCGGTGAAGGTGCCATCGAGCGGCAGCCGGTCGATGTCCAGCGCATACAGCGTGAACACGTAGTGGTGCAGCAGCGTGTCGTTCCACGGGGGGCACGGGCCGTCATAGCCGTAGTAGTCGCCCTTCATGTCGGCATCGCCGGCGAACCAGCCGGTGTAGTCGTTGATGCCGTGGCGCAGGCCGCCCGCAGTGGCGGTGCCGCCGGTGGCTTCGGGGCCCGGCTTGCCGCGCGCGATCACGCCGTCGCTGTGCGAGCCCGCCGCGATCGAGGTCAGCCCCGGCGGGATGTCGACCAGCACCCAGTGGAAGAAGTCCACGCGCGGCAGCGCGGCCGGCACTTCGCGGCCTTCCTGGTTGACGTCGTCGCCCTTGCTGGGGACGTCGCGGTCGTGGCAGATCAGCACGAACGAGCGCGTCTCGGCCGGGGCGTCTTCCCAGCGCAGGTCGGGATTGCGGTTGTTCGACAGGGCCACGTGGGCAGCGGCGTCGGGCACGCAGAAGGCGAACTCGCCGGGAATCGGCGCGTTGTCGTTGAAGGACTTGCTCCAGAGTTTCATTTGTCTCTCCTGTCTTGATGCCGCGCCGGAGCGCGGCAGCTTGAAATCTGTTCAGGCCGGCGGCACCCGCAGCCAGAAGGTGACCGGGCCGTCGTTGACCAGGCTGACCTGCATCATCGCGCCGAACTCGCCGGTCTGCACTTGCGGATGGGCGGCGCGCGCCTGCGCCACGAAATGCTCGTACAGGCGCCGGCCGTCCTCGGGCGATGCCGCGGGCGTGAAACTCGGCCGCGTGCCGCTGTTGGTATCGGCCGCCAGCGTAAACTGCGACACCACCAGCAGCCCGCCGGCGTTGCCGTTGCCGTCCATGTTCTGCACCGGCAGGTTCATCTTGCCGGCCGCATCGGAAAACACCCGGTACGACAGCATCTTGGCCAGCAGCCGCTCGGCCTGCGCCTCGGTGTCGCCGCGCTCGGCGCAGACCAGCGCCAGCAGGCCGGCGCCGATTTCACCGGTGGTGCGGCCTTCGACCGTGACGCGGGCCTGGGCCACCCGCTGGATCAGCGCGATCATCCCGGCCGCCTCAGGCCAGCGTCACGCGCGCGAAGCGGCGCTTGCCGACCTGCACGACATAGGTGCCCGCCGCCACCCTGGTGGCCTTGTCGCTGACCGTGGCGCCGTCGATCTTGACGCCGCCCTGCTCGATATTGCGGTTGGCTTCCGAGGTGGACGGCACCAGGTTGGCCTGCTTGAGCAGCTGCGCGATGCCCAGCGGCGCGCCAGTCAGACTCACTGCCGGGATATCGTCCGGCACGCCGCCGCGGGCGCGGTGGTTGAAATCTTCCAGCGCCTTCTCGGCATCGGCCTGGCTGTGGAAGCGCGCCACGATCTCCTGCGCCAGCAGCACCTTGCAGTCGCGCGGATTGCGGCCCAGCGCGATTTCCTGCTTCATCAGCTCGATCTCGGCCAGCGGGCGGAACGACAGCAGCGTGTAGTACTGCCACATCAGGTCGTCCGAGATGCTCATCAGCTTGCCGAACATCTCGTTGGGCGCCTCGGTCACGCCGACGTAGTTGCCCTTTGACTTGGACATCTTCTCGACGCCGTCCAGGCCAACCAGCAGCGGCATGGTCAGGATGCATTGCGGCTCCTGGCCGTATTCCTTCTGCAGCTCGCGCCCGACCAGCAGGTTGAACTTCTGGTCGGTGCCGCCGAGCTCCAGGTCTGACTTGAGCGCGACCGAGTCATAGCCCTGCATCAGCGGGTAGAGGAACTCATGCACGGAGATCGGAATCCCGGAGCGGAAACGCTTGGTGAAGTCGTCGCGCTCCATCATGCGCGCCACGGTGTACTTGGCCGCCAGCTGGATCATGCCGCGCGCGCCCAGCGGATCGCACCACTCGCTGTTGTAGCGGATTTCGGTGCGGGCCGGGTCCAGCACCAGGCTGGCCTGGCGGTAGTAGGTCTGGGCGTTGGCCTCGATCTGCTCGCGCGTGAGCGGCGGGCGCGTGCTGTTGCGGCCCGACGGATCGCCGATGGTCGAGGTGAAGTCGCCGATCAGGAAGATCACCTGGTGGCCGAGGTCCTGCAGCTGGCGCAGCTTGTTCAGCACCACGGTGTGGCCGATATGGATGTCGGGCGCGGTCGGATCCAGGCCCAGCTTGATGCGCAGCGGCACGCCGGTGGCCTCGCTGCGCGCCAGCTTCTGCGCCCACTCGGATTCGATCAGCAGTTCGTCGCAGCCTCGCCTGGAGACTTCCAGGGCCTGCATCACCGACGGCGTCAGGGGGTATTTGGCCGTGGGGCCCGTGGCAACTTCAGTCATGACGTAAGTCTTTGAAATACTTGAAATTTTAGGAAATTTCCTGACAGCCGCCAGGGCCGGATTTTGGTATAATCCGCGATTCCCGGCGCCTACGGAAGCCTTTCCAGTGCGCTACCCGCCACTTTATGCAGCAATGCAGGCGGCCAAATAACAGTGAAGAGCCCGCGCCGCACCTCGGGGGAGGAAGGCAGACGAGACACATCGTCCCCGGCAGCGGTGCTCAGACCAAGGTTGAATTTTACGTGATGTGGTCCAGACTCCGCGAAGTTTTCGCGCGTGAGCTGGTGGTTCTTGTCGATCCGACCAACCCCCAGCACGCGCGGCGGCGCAAACAACTGACGGCCTCGGTGGGCGCAATCTTCACGCTCGGCATGGCCGCGGCGATGGGCGTTGCGCCGCGCAGCGCCTTTGACGATCCGCTCGCACCGCGCACGCAGCAGGCGCTGCGCATGCCCGACGTGCGCGAGCAACTTGAACAGCTTACCGACAGCCAGGCCGTCTACGTGCGCGAAGAACGCATGCAGCGCGGCGACACCATCGCCAGCCTGCTCAAGCGGCTGGGCGTGGACGATGCCGATGCGCAGGCGTTCATTGTCAAGAACCCGACCGCGCGCGGCCTGTTCAACCTGAACCCGGGCCAGGCGGTGCAGGCGGAGATCGACGAAAGCAACACGCTGGTGTCGCTGCAGGCCAACCTGGGCGGCGACGCAGCCGCCTCGCGCGAGCTGGTGATCGAGCGCGTGCGCGCGGCCAGCGACAACACCGCCGCCACCTACAAGGCCAAGGTGCAGCGCGTCGACAATGACGTGCACTATGAGATGGCCTCGGGCGCGATTTCCGCGGGCGGCTTCTTCAAGGCCATGGACGCGGCCAACGTGCCCGACGAAGTCGTGCAGCAGATGCTGTCGATCTTCTCCGGCGTGATCGACTTCCACCACGACATCGCCAGCGGCGACCGCTTCCGCATCATCTACGAAGCGGGCTTCCGCGACGGCACCTTCGTGCGCAACGGCCGCGTGGTCGCACTGGAGCTGATCAACCGCAACCAGCTGCACCAGGCGCTGTGGTTCGCGCCCGAAGACAGCAAGGACGGCGGCGCCTACTACACCTTCGACGGGCGCAGCATGAAGCGGCCGTTCCTGCGTTCGCCGGTGGAATTCTCGCGCGTGTCGTCGGGCTTCGGCGGCCGCGAGCATCCGCTGCATCATGACTGGGCGCAGCACAAGGGCGTGGACTTCGCCGCCCCGACCGGCACCAAGGTGCTGGCCACCGGCGACGGCGTGGTCGAGTTCGTGGGCCAGCAGAACGGCTACGGCAATATCGTCATCCTGAACCATGCCAACGGCTACTCGACCTACTACGCGCACCTGTCCGGCTTTGCCGGCATGCGCCAGGGCCAGCCGGTGCGCCAGGGCCAGCTGATCGGCTATGTCGGCTCGACCGGCTGGGCCACCGGCCCGCACCTGCACTATGAGTTCCGCTTCAACGACGTGCCGCAGAACCCGCTGACCATCACGCTGATGGAATCGCCGACGCTGACCGGCAAGTCGCGCCAGGAATTCCTGACCTACACCAGCGGGCTGCTCAGCCGCATCAATGCGCTGCGCACCTACAACGTGCTGACCGCCTCCAACTGACCGCGCCCATCGTGACCCAGCCCGTGACTGGCAGCGAACGCTATATCGGCATCATGTCCGGCACCAGCATGGACGGTGCCGACGCGGTGCTGGTGGATTTCAGCGGTGCGCGGCCCGCCGTGCTGGCGGCCGCCAGCCAGCCCTTCCCCGACACGCTGCGCGCGGCCTTTGCCGCCCTGCAGCAGCCGGGCGAGGACGAGATCCATCGCGAGGCGCTGGCAGCCAATGCGCTGGCGCAAGTCTACGCCGGCTGCGTGGCGACACTGCTGAGCGAGGCCCAGGTCGACGCGGCCGCGGTGGCCGCCATCGGCGCCCACGGCCAGACTATCCGCCACCGGCCGGGCCTGTACGACGGCATCGGCTACACTCGCCAGAGCCAGCATCCGGCGCGGCTGGCCGAGCTGGCGGGCATCGACGTGGTGGCGGACTTCCGCAGCCGCGACCTCGCCGCCGGCGGCCAGGGCGCGCCGCTGGTGCCGGCGCTGCACCATGCGCTGTTCCGCAGCGACACCGAAACCCGCGTTGCCTGCAATATCGGCGGCATCTCCAATATCAGCATCCTGCCCGCGGCAGGCGGCGCCGTCAGCGGCTTCGACTGTGGCCCGGGCAATGCGCTGCTCGACTACTGGATCGGCCGCCACCGCCAGCTTCCCTTCGACAGCAACGGCGACTGGGCCGCCAGCGGGCGTGTCGACGCCGCACTGCTGGCGCAGTGCCTGGCCGAGCCCTACTTCAGCGCGGCGCCGCCCAAGAGCACCGGGCGCGACCTGTTCCATCCGGGCTGGCTCGAAGCCCGGCTTGCCTCGTTCCAGCACCTCACGCCTGCCGCTGTGCAGGCGACGCTGGCGGCGCTGACGGCCGAGGCCATCGCGCGCGACGTGCGCACCCATGCGCCCGATGCGCGCCGCCTGATCGTCTGCGGCGGCGGCGCCCGCAATGCGTTCGTGATGGCACGGCTGGCGCAGGCATTGCCCGGCGTGGCCATCGAGACCTCGGAAGACTATGGCGTGCCGGTGTCGCAGGTCGAAGCGATCGCCTTTGCCTGGCTGGCACGCCAGTGCCTGCTGCGCCTGCCCGGCAACGTGCCCACCGTGACCGGCGCCGCCGGGCCGCGCGTGCTGGGCGCGATCTATCCGCGCTAGGGCAGGCGCATCGCGCCGCCCGCCTCCACCCAATCCATGAACGCCTGCGCCAGCGGCGAGGCCCGCATGGCCGGCGAGCGCGCCAGCACCACGCGCTGCGGCGTCACTGGCTCGCGCAGCGGCAGGCAGGCGATTGGCACGCCGTCGTAGCTTTGGTCGCCGGCCGGGCGCGTGCACGACAGCGCCACGCCATAGCCGTGCGCCACCAGTCCGCGCTGCATCTCGAAGGTCTGCGTGTACTGGTGCAGCACCGGGTGCAGGCCATGCGCCCAGAACAGCGACAGGAAGTACTCGCGCGTTTGCGGGATGTCCTCGAGGATCAGCCGTTCGCCGGCCAGGTCGGCCAGGCTCACATCGGTGCCGCTTGCCAGCGGATGGCCGGCGGGCAGCAGCGCATAGGGTGCCAGTTCCGCCAGCGTGCGGCGCTCGGTGCGGGCATCGAGCCCCAGTTCATAGGTCAGCGCCAGTTCGGCCTTGCCCGCCTGCAGCGTGCGGTGGACGGTGGCCAGGTCGGCCTCGAACAAGGTCACCGAAATGCCCGGATGGTGCCGGCGCAGCCCCGCCAGCAGGCGTGGCGCAAAGTACGGCCCAAGGTCCTGGAAGCAGGTCAGCGAGAGCTGGCCGATCAGCCCCCGGCCGGTGGCGTCGTCCACGGTGAGGCCGGCCGCCAGCGCGAGGATGTCTCGCGCCCGCCCCAGCAGGCGCTGCCCTGCCGGCGTCAGGGACAGCCCGCGGCTGACCTGGCGCTTGAACAGAGGCTCCCCCAGGGTGTCTTCCAGCTGCGCGATCGCGGTGGAAACAGAAGGCTGCGACACATGGCGCGCACGAGCCGCCGCGCTGATGCTGCCGTGCTCGGCTGCAGCGACAAAGTATTCGAGCTGGCGGAAGGAGAAGGGAATCATGATTTCCTATATCGCAACATAGGAAATATATGCTTTTCCTATCCACTATGCATGGCGATACTGGGCACATCGCCCCCCACACAAGATCGCCATGAACATCACCCAGGAACAGATCGACACCTACCAGCGCGACGGCGTGCTGGTGCTGCGCGGCGCCTTCACCGACTGGGTCGAACGGCTGCGCGACGGCTTTGCGCAGAACCTGGCCGAGCCCGGTCCCTTCGCCATCGAGAACGTAAGGCCCGGCGAAAGCGGGCGCTTCTTCGAGGACTACTGCAACTGGCAGCGCATTGCGCCGTTCGATGACTTTATCCGCCAGTCGCCGGCGGCCGCCATTGCCGGGCGCATCATGCAGTCACAGGCGGCGCAGGTGTTCCACGAACACATCCTGGTCAAGGAGCCCGGCACGGCCAAGCCCACGCCGTGGCACCAGGACCTGCCCTATTACTGTGTCGACGGCAGCCAGACCGCGAGCTACTGGATCCCGCTGGATCCGGTGACACAGGCCAACACCCTGCGCGTGGTGGCCGGCTCGCACCGCTGGCCGCGGCTGGTACGGCCCAAGCGCTGGGCCAGCAACGAGAACTTCTATGGGGGTGACGATACCTTCATGGAGATGCCGGACGTGGAGGATGGCAGCCACACCCTGCTCGCCCCCGAACTTGAGCCAGGCGATGCCGTGGTGTTCGACTTCCGCACCGTGCACGGCGCCGCCGGCAATACCGGCGCCGGGCGCCGGCGCGCGTTCTCGGCGCGCTTCCTGGGCGACGACGTGCGCTTCATGCAGCGGCCCGGGCGCACTTCGCCGCCCTTCCCCGGCATCGATCAGCAGACCGGCGAGCGCATGCGCGAAGACTGGTTTCCCGTGGTCTGGCGCGCCGCGCAGTAAGCCATCGCGGAAAAGAAAAAACGCACCCGAAGGTGCGTTTTTTTGGGGACCGGTGCCGGTCAGACCGAGAACGACGAGCCGCAACCGCAGGTGGTCGAGGCATTCGGGTTCTTGATCACGAACTGCGCGCCGTTGATGTCTTCCTTGTAGTCGATCTCGGCGCCGACCAGGTACTGGTAGCTCATCGAGTCGATCAGCAGGGTGACGCCGTTCTTGACCATGGTGGTGTCGTCTTCGTTGACTTCCTCATCGAAGGTGAAGCCATACTGGAAGCCGGAGCAGCCGCCGCCCTGCACGAACACGCGCAGTTTCAGTTCGGCATTGCCCTCTTCCTCGATCAACTGCTTGACCTTGTCGGCGGCGCTGTCGGTAAAGACGAACGGTGCCGGCACGTCCTCGGTAACGGGTGCCTCTGCGACTGCGTTCATGGGGTGTTCTCCTGTTTAGATACGCCTGTATTCTAAGCGCTACTGGAAGATCGTGCCGAAACCCTGTGCTTTCAAGGGGTTCCCGGCATGGCGGGTGCCGCTCAGGCGGCCTTTTCAGTGGGATGGGCGTCGGCAGCGGGGGTTGTGTGGCCCGTGGCACCAGCCTCGTCCGCCGCTTCCGTCACTTCAGCCGCAGGCGCGGCCTCGACCAGGTTCGGCAGCGCCTTGACCTCGCCTTGCAGCAGCGGCATCAGGCGGCCTTCGACCAGCGCGCCCTGGTGCATTTCGAGCGCCGCATAGCGCACGTCGCCCAGCACGCGGGCATGCGGCTGCAGTTCGAGCAGGTCGGTGGCCTGCACCGGGCCCTTGACGGTGCCGTTGAGCACCAGGTGGCCGACGCTGATCTCGCCCTCGACCATGCCTTTTTCGCTGACCACCAGCATGCTCGGCTTGCCCGGCGCCGCGGTGACGTTTCCGCGCACGCGGCCGTCCAGGCGCAGGCCGCCAGCAAACACCAGGTCGCCGTCGATGGCGGTGTCTTCGCCGATCAGCGTATCGATCGAAAGGCCCTTCTTTTTCGAAAACAGCATCACTCTCACTCCTCTCTCGTTCGTGCCGACCCCTCCGGCCGTGGCGCATTCGCGCCGGCAAGCAGCACTTGCCGATGGCGACAGGGCGTGATTGTAGCCGCGCGCAGCCCATACCCCACAAAAGTATGGCTGCCCCATCGCTTTTTCGGCAGGCCAGAGTATTTTCGTACCCCTGCGGGCGAAAAAAAACCGCACGGCCAGCGTGCGGTTTTTTGGTCTCGCAAGATCCGGCAGTACCGGACCCGCGAAAACGCATCAGCGCTTCGAGAACTGCTTGCGACGACGCGCCTTGTGGAAGCCGACCTTCTTACGTTCGACTTCACGTGCATCGCGCGTGACGTAGCCAGCCTTCGACAGGGCCGACTTCAGGGTCGCATCGTAGTCGATCAGGGCGCGGGTGATGCCGTGGCGCACTGCGCCGGCCTGGCCGGTTTCGCCACCGCCGGTCACGTTGACCTTGATGTCGAACGTTTCAGCGTGAGCGGTCAGTTCCAGGGGCTGGCGCACGATCATCAGCGAGGTTTCGCGAGCGAAATACTCTTTGATGGGCTTGCCGTTGACGATGATGTCGCCCTTGCCCGACTTGATGAAGACACGAGCCACAGCGCTCTTGCGGCGGCCAGTACCGTAATTCCAGTTACCGATCATGGATTGGCCTCCTTAGATTTCCAGCGCCTTGGGCTGCTGCGCTTCATGCGGATGCTCGGCTTCGGCGTAAACCTTCAGCTTCTTGATCATCGCATAGCCCAGCGGACCCTTCGGCAGCATGCCCTTCACAGCCTTTTCCAGGGCACGGCCCGGGAAACGCTGCTGCATCTTGCCGAACGTCGTTTCGTAGATACCGCCCGGGTAGCCCGAATGGCGATAGTACTTCTTGTCCGTTTCCTTGGTACCCGTGACACGCAGCTTGGCTGCATTGACGATGATGATGTAATCACCCGTGTCGACGTGCGGAGTGAATTCCGGCTTGTGCTTGCCGCGCAGACGGCGTGCCACTTCGCTGGCGACACGGCCGAGGACTTTGTCCGTCGCGTCAATCACGTACCAGTCGCGCTTTACCTCATGAGGCTTGGCGGAAAAGGTCTTCATGATTTTTCCTGACTATTAGTTCGTACCCGAAATCCGACTCGCGAAGGCTTGTACTCGCCCCTGCAAGTCTTGTGGCTGGCCCGTGAAGGCTGGCCTGATCCTGCTCTTTCTTCCGCGGGTATGACGGAAAGCCTTCCATTATACTGGCGCCTGCCGGAACCGCACAAGCAAAGACTGACCTTTTCGTCAAGGTCGCCGCCATGGCGGGACCAAACCAGGGCAGCGTCGCGCACTTGTCAGTGCTTAGCGCACCAGAATGCAGGGGCGAAAAAAAACCCAAGCGGTTGAGCT
The DNA here is from genome assembly GCF_058781795.1 of Cupriavidus sp. FW306-1B-F12B. Taxonomy (NCBI): domain Bacteria; kingdom Pseudomonadati; phylum Pseudomonadota; class Betaproteobacteria; order Burkholderiales; family Burkholderiaceae; genus Cupriavidus; species Cupriavidus sp. FW306-1B-F12B. Next base: position 208,578 of record NZ_JBYSXC010000009.1, on the reverse strand, counting down.
TGGGTTTGAATCCACCAAAGGAGGAGGGTGGAGGAGACACTGGGAGATCGACGGAGGGACTGGCGGGCGGTGCGGCTTGCCCTGGGGCTTCGCTTTCGCACTCTGGCGCGCTGTCAGTGCCGTCGTTCAATGATTCAAATTATACATGGGGTTTTCCCCAGTGCAAGGGAAATTTGCACTGCGAAATGCAATTTCGTATTGCGGAAAGAAAAACGTGGCGCACCAGACAGGATATTTCAATTAAAAATCAACGGTTTATGCAAAATCAAGGCATGTCATTGAGCTGTCATACTAGAGGAAACCCTCAGATTTCGTAGGGATATGGGCGTCGGCAGCCCAAGCTTGGCGATGCCATATACTGAGAATTGCAAGATTCGTGATCATGCGCTTGTGATCGGAAGCACACAATATAAACGACAGGAACGAACAAAATGGAATGCAAAGTGACATGGATGGGTGCCGACGGCATGAGCTTCGTGGCCCAGACCGGCAGCGGCCATATCGTGGCGATGGACGGTGCGCCCGAGGGCGGCGGCCACAACCTGGCACCGCGGCCGATGGAGATGGTGCTGGTCGGCACCGGCGGCTGCACCGCCTACGACGTGGTGCTGATCCTCAAGCGCGGCCGCCAGGACGTCTCCGGCTGCAGCGTGCAGCTGCAGGCCGAGCGCGCCGGCGAGGACCCCAAGGTCTTCACCCGCATCAACTTCCATTTTGTGGTGACCGGCAAGAATCTCAACCCCGCCACGGTCGAGCGTGCCATCAAGCTGTCGCACGAAAAGTACTGCTCGGCGTCGATCATGCTGGCCAAGACGGCCGAGATCACGCACACGATGGAAATCGTCGAAGCCTGAAGGGAAGATGCAGACCCGGTACGCCGTGGTGGCGCCGGGTCATGCCGGAAGAAGAAGCAAAGCAGGCCGATAAGCCGGATTCTGTGCGCCCCGCCCGCCTTGCGGCAAACGGTGCGTGACAACCATTCCTCTAGGCCGGCTGTTACCAGCCGGCTCCAGCTCCCTACCCGCAGACTCAGCGGGCCGCTTCATCGCCTGCCTATTTGGGATTGCTCCAGGTGGAGGTTACCGCGTTTCACCCTTCCCGCCGGGCGAACCCGGCGGCAAGACTCGTCTCTGTGGCCCTATTCCGCACGTTGCCGTGGATGGCTGTTAGCCAACACCCTGCCCTGTGGAGTCCGGACTTTCCTCCCCCTGCACCTTGCGGTGCAGGCAGCGGTTGCCTGGCCTGCTTTGCGGCCCGCAGTCTAACACCGATTGGCGGCGCCTTCAGCCAGAGCGACGTCCCGGCCGGAATACCGCGGTATCGGCATAGAAGCCAGGTTCGGCGTTATCGCTGCACCAGCCCGGAATGCCCATCACCGGCAGCGGCGCAAAACTGCGCCCGCCGCGCAGCGCGCCAGCCTGGGCCGCAGCGGCAAGGGATTGCGCCAGCATGGCGTCCAGCGACGGGCCTGCCGCCTGCTGCGGCGCCAGCGGCAGCACCCATGCATGGGCAGTGACCGACTTGTACGGCTGCACCAGTTTTTCGAGTAGCGCATGGCCGAACGGCACCACCGTGCAGGCCCTGCCCCACACCAGCCTGGATTCGACCAGCAGGCGCTGCCACGCAAACCCCTTGAGCGCATCCGCCAGGTCCTGATCGGCGCTGACAAACAGCACCGCGTTCTCGTCGAACAGGGTCGCCGCATCGCGCACGCCGCCGCGCGTGGTCTGCACGCCATCGCGCGCGATGACCTCGGCCTGGATCTGGTTAAGCACGCGCTTGGCCTGCGGGAAATGCAGCCAGGTCAGCGCGTTGAAGAAATCGTGGAGATTGTCGCGGGTCGGGATCTCGCCGGTGGCATGGATATGCGCCTCATAGGCGCTGCCTTCCGGCAAGGCATGCTGGGCGATGAAACGCAGCGGCAGGCCGCGGGCATTGCACAGGCGGAGTTGGGCTGCATACGCGCTTAGCAGCGCGCGCAGATCGGCGCCGCCCTGCACCGCCGCAGCGAGTGCGGCACCCTGCGCAGCAAACGGCTGGAACCACGGCCGGGACCAGTCGATCCCGGCCAGCGCGGCGACGAAGCGCTCGTCGCCCGCTTGCACCTGCATGGGCAAGGCCGCAGCAGGGTTTAGCGGGCCTTCCAGCGCAGCGTCTCGCCGCCGCGCAGCGGCACCAGCGTGGTGTCGCCATAGGGCAGCTCGGCCGGCAGTTCCCAGTCCTCGCGCTCCAGCGTCAGCGTGCCGGTGTTGCGCGGCAGGCCGTAGAAGGCCGGGCCGTTGAAGCTGGCAAAGGCTTCCAGCTTGTCCAGCGCGCCGGCGCCGTCGAAGGCCTCGGCATACAGCTCCATCGCATGCAGCGCGGTATAGCAGCCGGCGCAGCCGCAGGCGTGCTCCTTCAGCCCGCGCGCGTGCGGCGCGCTGTCGGTACCCAGGAAAAAGCGCGGGCTGCCCGAGACCGCGGCCGCCACCAGGGCCTCGCGATGGGTCTCGCGCTTGAGCACCGGCAGGCAGTAGTAGTGCGGGCGGATGCCGCCGGTGAAGATGGCGTTGCGGTTGTAGAGCAGGTGGTGCGCGGTGATGGTGGCGCCCACCGGGCCGCTGGCGTCGCGCACGTATTCGGCCGCGTCCTTGGTGGTGATGTGCTCGAACACCACCTTCAGCTCGGGCATGTCGCGGCGCAGCGGCGTCATCACGCGGTCGATAAAGACGGCTTCGCGATCGAAGATGTCGATGCTGGGGTCGGTCACCTCGCCGTGCACCAGCAGCGGCAGGCCCGCGCGCTGCATCGCTTCCAGCGCCGGGTAGCAGCGGCGGATATCGGTCACGCCGGCGTCGCTGTTGGTGGTGGCGCCGGCCGGGTACAGCTTGACGCCGTGCACGAAGCCGCTGGCCTTGGCCGCGGCAATCTCTTCGGCCGTGGTGTTGTCGGTCAGGTACAGCGTCATCAGCGGCTCGAACTGCAGGCCGGCCGGCAGCGCCGCCAGGATGCGGGCACGGTAGGCCTGCGCCTGCGCCACCGTGGTCACGGGCGGCTTCAGGTTGGGCATGATGATGGCGCGTGCGAACTGGCGCGCGGTGTCGGGCAGCACGGCGGCCAGGGCCGCGCCGTCGCGCAGGTGCAGGTGCCAGTCGTCCGGGCGGGTGATGGTGAGCTTCTGGGTCATGGCTAGCTTGGGCCTGCCGCGGCGGCGGCTGGCGTTCGTCGAAATCAGAGAATCAGGATGGCGCGGTAGTCGTTCACATTGGTGCGCGTCGGGCCGGTGACCACCAGGTCGCCGATGGCATCGAACAGGCCCCAGGCGTCGTGCGCGTCCAGCTGGCGCAGCCCAGGCAGGCCGGCGGCCGCGGCGCGCGCCAGCGTGGTCGGATCGGCCAGCGCACCGGCATTGTCTTCCGAACCGTCGATGCCGTCGGTGTCGGCCGCGATCGCATGCACGCCGGGCATGCCGTCAAGTTCGACCGCCAGCGACAGCAGGAATTCGGAGCAGCGCCCGCCCCGTGCCTTCGTGGCACCACCGCCGGCAGGCAAAGTGACCGTGCACTCACCTCCGGAAATCAGCGCCACGGGCGCGGCAAACGGCGCATTGTACGCGCGAATCTCGCGCACCAGCGCAGCGTAGACGCGAGCCACTTCGCGCGCTTCGCCGGTCACGGTATCGCCCAGCACCACCGGCGTGATGCCGCGTTCGCGGAACAGCGCCGCGGCCGCCTGCAAGCTGCCATGGGCGGTGGCGATCATGCGGTTGTCGACCCGGGCGAACAGCGCATCGCCCGGCTTGGGCGTCTCCGGCACCTCGCCGCGGGCGCCGCGCTCCAGGTGCGCCTGCACGCTGGCCGGCACCTGCGCGCCCCAGCGGCGCAGGATCTCCAGCGCATCGGCAAAGGTGCTCGGATCGGCCACGGTCGGGCCCGAGGCGATCGCGCTGGGATCGTCGCCGGCCACGTCCGAGACGATCAGCGTGGTCACCGGCGCATGGCTTGCCTGCGCCAGCCGCCCGCCCTGGATGCGCGAGACATGCTTGCGCACGATATTCATCTCGGTGATCGGCGCGCCACAGCGCAGCAGTTCCCGGGTGGTGGCCTTCAGGTCAGCCATCGGGATGCCTTCGGCCGGCAGCGACAGCAGGCTGGAGCCGCCGCCCGACACCAGCACCAGCAGCCGGTCCTGCGGCGTCAGCGACTGCACGCTGGCCAGGATATCGGCGGCGGCCTGCTCGCCTGCCTCATCGGGCACCGGATGGCCGGCTTCGATCACGCGGATATGGTCGGTCGGCAGCCCGTGCGCGTAGCGCGTGACCACCAGCCCCTCCAGCGTGGCCTTGCCGGCGTAGGCACGCTCGACCGCCGCCGCCATCGACGCCGCGGCCTTGCCCGCGCCCACCACCAGTGTGCGGCCGCCCACGTGGGGGGGCGGCAGGTGCTGCGCCACGATCTGCAGCGGATCGGCCGCCGCCACCGCGGCGTGGAAGCTGTCCAGCAGCAAGGCGCGGGGATCGCCCGTGACCGCCGCGCTCACAGCGCCTCCGCGATAGCCAGGCCCAGGTCGGCCGTGCCGGCCCTGCCGCCGATGTCGCGCGTCAGCGGCGCATGTTCGGGGCCCGCGGCCAGCACCTTCTCGATCGCGCCCAGCACGGCGGCTCCGGCTGCTTCATGGCCCAGGTGCTCCAGCATCATGGCGCCGCACCAGATCTGGCCGATCGGGTTGGCCACGCCGCGCCCGGCAATATCCGGGGCCGAGCCGTGCACCGGCTCGAACAGGCTGGGGAAGGTGCGGTCGGGGTTGATATTGCCCGACGGCGCGATGCCGATGGTGCCGGTGCAGGCCGGGCCCAGGTCGGACAGGATGTCGCCGAACAGGTTGCTGGCCACCACCACGTCGAACCAGTCCGGATGCTGGACGAAATGCGCGGTCAGGATGTCGATGTGGTACTTGTCGACCTTGATGCCGGGATAGCTGGCCGCCATCGCCTCGACGCGCTCGTCCCAGTACGGCATGGTGATCGAGATGCCATTGGACTTGGTCGCCGACGTCAGGTGCTTCTTCGGCCGCTTCTGCGCCAGTTCGAAGGCAAACTTCAGGATGCGGTCGACGCCGGTACGGCTCATCACGGTTTCCTGCACCACGATCTCGCGCTCGGTGCCCGGGAACATGCGCCCGCCGATGCTGGAATACTCGCCCTCGGTATTCTCGCGCACCACGTAAAAGTCGATATCACCAGGCTGACGGCCGGCCAGCGGGCTCCTGATCCCGGGCATCAGCCGCACCGGGCGCAGGTTCACATACTGGTCAAACGAGCGCCGGAACTGCAGCAGCGAGCCCCACAGCGAGACGTGGTCAGGCACGGCATCAGGCCAGCCCACCGCCCCGAAGTAGATGGCGTCGTACTTGACCAGCGTGTCGAACCAGTCGTCCGGCAGCATCTTGCCGTGGCGGGCGTAGTAGTCGCAGCTGGAAAAGTCGAAGTGGTCCCACTGGAAGTCGATGCCGAAGCGGCGCGCCGCGGCGTCCATCACGCGGATGCCCTCGGGCATGACTTCCGTGCCGATTCCGTCTCCGGGAATCACGGCGATCTTGTATTGGCGCATGGTTATTGGGGAGATACGTGCAGGATGGCCGGTCGCCGCGCGCGGCCGGCCGACGCTGCTTGGCAGCGGCCCGGGTGCGCGGGATAATGTCTGCATTCTATTGCAAAGCGGCAGCCCGCTGCCGACTGGTGCCCCGATATGTGCCAGCTGCTAGGCATGAACTGCGCCACGCCGACCGACGTGACGTTCTCCTTCACCGGCTTCGCCGCGCGCGGTGGCCTGACCGACCATCACGCCGACGGCTTCGGTGTCGCCTTCTTCGAGGACAAGGCCTGCCGCCTGTTTATCGACAACCAGTCCGCCGGCACCTCGCCGGTGGCGGACCTGATCAAGCGCTACCCGATCAAGTCCAAGAACGTCATCTCGCATATCCGCAAGGCCACGCAGGGCACCGTGCTGCTGGAGAACTGCCACCCTTTCATGCGCGAGCTGTGGGGCCGGCACTGGATCTTTGCCCATAACGGCGACCTGAAGGGCTTCACCCCGTTCCTGTCCGGCGTCTACCAGCCAGTGGGCGATACCGACAGCGAACTGGCTTTCTGCACGCTGATGCAGGGCCTGCGCAAGCGCTTCCCGGGTTCGCAGCCGCCGCTGAACGAGCTGTGCCATGCGCTGGCCGACATCACCCGCGAGATCACGCTGCATGGCGTGTTCAACTACCTGCTGTGCAACGGCCAGGCCCAGTTCGCGCACTGCTCCACGCACCTGTACTACATCGTGCGGCAGTGGCCGTTCTCGACCGCGCACCTGATCGACGCCGACCTGTCAATCGACTTCGCCCAGGTCACCACGCCGGACGACCGTGTGGCGGTGATCGCCACCCAGCCGCTGACCGACAACGAGACCTGGACCCGCTTCGCCCCGGGCGAGCTGATCATGTTCGAGGACGGGCACCCGACCATGACGCTGACGGTGCCGATCCCGCCGGAAGTGCAGGCGAAGAACGCGGCCAACACGGCCTGCACCTGAGCCATCGGGAACGAAAAAAGGGACGCCGAGGCGTCCCTTTTTGATTGCCCTGCCAGGCCGGTCAATGATGCAGGATCTTCGACAGGAACTGCCTGGCGCGCTCGGAGCGGTGTTCGATATTGCCGAAGAACTCCTCCTTCTCGCAGTCCTCGACGATCTTGCCCTGGTCCATGAAGATCACGCGGTTGGCCACCTTGCGCGCGAAGCCCATTTCGTGGGTTACGCACATCATGGTCATGCCTTCCTGCGCCAGCTGCACCATCACGTCCAGCACTTCGTTGACCATCTCCGGGTCCAGCGCCGAAGTCGGCTCGTCGAACAGCATGCAGATCGGGTCCATCGACAGCGCACGGGCGATCGCCACGCGCTGCTGCTGGCCGCCCGACAGCTGGCCCGGGTACTTCTCTGCCTGGCTCTTCAGGCCCACGCGGTCCAGGTACTTCAGGCCCTTGGCCATGGCCTCGTCCTTGGAGCGGCCGAGCACCTTCATCTGCGCGATGGTCAGGTTCTCGGTGATCGACAGGTGCGGGAACAGTTCGAAGTTCTGGAACACCATGCCCACGCGCGAGCGCAGCTTGGGCAGGTTGGTCTTGGGATTGCCCACCGAGGTGCCGTCGACCAGGATATCGCCCTTCTGGAACGGCTCAAGCGCGTTGACGGTCTTGATCAGCGTGGACTTGCCCGACCCGGACGGGCCGCACACCACCACCACTTCACCCTTGGCGACCTTGGTGGTGCAGTCGGTCAGCACCTGGAAGGCGCCGTACCACTTGGAGACATTGTTGATTTCGATCATACAGCCACCTTTTTCTGGTAACGCTTGACCAGCAGCGAAGCGGAGAAGCAGATAACGAAGTACACCACGCCGGCGAACAGCAGCATCTCGACGATGCGGCCGTCACGTTCGCCGATGCCGTAGGCCTGGCCGAAGAAGTCGGCCAGCGCGCTGACGTAGACCAGCGACGTATCCTGGAACAGGATGATGCCCTGGGTCAGCAGCAGCGGCACCATGTTGCGGAACGCCTGCGGCAGGATCACCAGCCGCATCGATTGGCCATAGGTCATGCCCAGCGCCTGCGCCGCGAACATCTGCCCGCGCGACACGCTCTGGATGCCCGCGCGGATGATCTCCGAGTAGTACGCGGCCTCGAACAGCGCAAAGGCCACCAGCGCGGACGTCATGCGCAGGTCGGTCGCCGGCGACAGGTTGAACAGGTTCTGCAGCACCTGCGGAATGATCAGGAAGAACCACAACAGCACCATCACCAGCGGGATGGAGCGGAAGATGGTCACGTACCCCTGCGCAAACCAGTTCAGCAGCCTGAACGACGACAGCCGCATCATCGCCAGGATGGTGCCCCAGACGATGCCCACCACCACCGCGGTGACGGTGATCTTGAGCGAGACCATCATGCCCTCGCCCAGGACCTCGAGCGTGGCAGGGGTGATGGAAGTGAAATCGAAGGAATAAGCCATGGCGCCCCCTTACTTGCCGCCGATAAAGCCGGGCACGCGCGTGCGGGCTTCCACCCAGCGCATGATCAGCATCACCGTCACGTTGATCAGCGCGTACATCAGCGTGACCGCGATGAACGATTCATACGGGCGCGCGGTGTAGTCCACCAGTTGCCGGCCCTGCGCCGCCAGTTCCAGCAGGCCGATGGTCGAAGCCACCGCCGAGTTCTTGAAGATGTTCAGGAATTCGGAAGTCAGCGGCGGCACGATCACGCGGAACGCCATCGGCAGCAGCACGTGGCGGTACGTCTGCGGCAGCGTGAAGCCCATCGCCAGGCCGGCATTCTTCTGCCCGCGCGCCAGCGAGTTGATGCCCGAGCGCACCTGCTCGCAGACCCGCGCGGCGGTGAAGGTGCCCAGGCACAGCATGGCGGCCAGGAACTGCTGCGCGAACGGGTTCATCTGCTTGATCGCCTCGCCGCCGGGCAGCAGCTCGGGCGCGACGAAATACCAGATGAACAGCTGCACCAGCAGCGGGATGTTGCGGAAGATTTCCACATAGGTGGCGGCGATGCCCGCCAGCCACTTGTTGGGCACGGTGCGCAGCACGCCGAGCACCGAACCGATGACCAGGGCGATGACCCAGGACGAGAGTCCCAGGGCGAGCGTTACCTTCAGGCCCGAGATCATCCAGTCCAGGTAGGTCTCGTTCTGGGCGGCCTGTTCGAGGAAAACTGCCCAATGCCAGTTGTAGTTCATGTTGCGTCCTCAAAAAGAAACGGAAGGACATGCCTTCCGTTTCACACTGCTGTCAACGGCAGGTCAGTCCAGCGCCTTGTCGTTCGGCGTCTTGAACAACGCCTTCATGTCTTCGGACAGCGGGAAGTCCAGGTTGAGGCCCTTCGGCGGCACCGGCGTCATGAACCACTTGGTGTACAGGGTGTTGATCGAACCGTCCTTCATCATGCCGGAGATCACGGTATCGGACAGCTTCTTGAACTGCGGATCGTCCTTGCGGATCATGCAGCCATAGGACTCGCGCGATTGCGGCTTGCCCACCACGATCCAGTCGGCCGGGTTCTTGGCCTTGGCGCGCTCGCCGTACAGCAGCGCGTCGTCCATCATGAACGCGACCGCGCGCCCCGACTCAAGCGTCAGGAACGACTGGCCATGGTCCTTGGTGCTGATGATGTTCACGCCCAGCTTCTGGTCGTCGTTCATCTTGCGCAGCAGGCGCTCCGACGTGGTGCCGGCGGTGGTGACGACGTTCTTGCCCTTCAGGTCGGCCCAGTCCTTGATGCCGGCGTCCTTCTTCACCATGATGCGCGTGCCGATGATGAAGATGGAGTTGGTGAACCCAACCTGCTTCTGGCGCTCCAGGTTGTTGGTGGTGGAGCCGCACTCGATGTCGATGGTGCCGTTCTGCAGCAGCGTGATGCGGTTCTGCGAGGTGATCGGGATTTCCTTGACCTGCAGGTTCGGCAGCTTCAGCTGGTCCTTGATGGCTTCCACGATCTTCATGTTGATATCGTAGGAATAGCCGACCTGGCGCACGCCGCCCAGGTTGTAATTGAACGGAATCGACGACTCGCGCACGCCCAGCGTGATGACGCCGGTGTCCTTGATCTTCTTCAGCGTGCCCGTCAGTTGTTCAGCTGCCTGTGCCGTCCCGCACATCACGCCCCCGGCAATCATCAGGGCAGCCAGCTTGGCAAAATTCATAACATCTCCTTGACCATGAAGAGAAAGCGGGATTCTAGAGATAAAACCCCCACTGGTGAAACAGTATTGCGCAGCATCCGCCGCAATACAACTGGGTTTTCTCCTAGAACCCCACTTCAGGGCAATCACTGCGCACGGCGTCCGGATACGACAACGCGGTCTCCGGCGCTTGCCGGAGACCGCGTCTGGCGGTCATGAGCCATGGGGAGCGGGACGATTATTGCATTGCACCATGGCAGTGCCTTGTCCCGTTTCCCGTGCCCAGATCAGGGATACAGGCCGCGCATCTCGCGCGCCTGCAGGATCCGCGTGCAGGCCACGATAAACGCCGCCGTGCGCAGCGTCACCTTGTTGTCCTGTGCCACTTGCCAGATTGCCCGGAAGGCTTCTTGCATGATCCGTACCAGGCGCTGGTTGATCTCCTCCTCGGTCCAGAAGAAGCTGGAGAAGTCCTGCACCCATTCGAAGTAGGACACGGTCACGCCGCCGGCGTTGGCGATCACGTCGGGACAGACCAGGATATTGCGCTCGCGCAGGATATCGTCGGCTTGCGGCGTGGTCGGGCCGTTGGCGCCTTCAATCACCAGCTTTGCCGTGATCTTGGGCGCGTTCTGCACCGTGATCTGGCCTTCCAGCGCGGCCGGGATCAGGATGTCGCAGTCGACTTCCCAGAACTGCTCGGTACGCAGGACTTCGCCGCGGAAGCCTTCGATGGTGCCGCTGTGCGAGGCGTATTCCATCATTGCCGGCACGTCCAGGCCGGCCGGGTCGAACAGCGTGGTGCGGTGGTCCTGCACCGCCACCACCTTGGCGCCGGCCTCATGGAACAGCTTGGCCGCCACCGCGCCCACGTTACCGAAGCCCTGCACCGCCACGCGCGCGCCCTTGATCTCCAGGCCGATATTGCGCGCGGCCTCGGAGCCGACCACGAACACGCCGCGGCCGGTGGCTTCGTGGCGGCCGAGCGAGCCGCCCAGCGAGATCGGCTTGCCGGTCACCACGCCGGTGGCCGTGCTGCCGGAGTTCATCGAGTACGTGTCCATCATCCAGGCCATGACCTGGGCGTTGGTGTTCACGTCCGGCGCCGGAATATCCTTGCTCGGCCCGATGATGATGTTGATTTCGCTGGTGTAGCGGCGCGTCAGGCGTTCCAGCTCGGCGTGCGAGAGCGTGCGCGGATCGACGCGGATGCCGCCCTTGGCACCGCCGTAGGGCACGTTGACCGCGGCATTCTTCACCGACATCCAGGCCGACAGCGCCATCACCTCGGACAGGGTCACGTCCTGGTGGAAGCGCACCCCGCCCTTGCCCGGGCCGCGCGACAGGTTGTGCTGCACCCGATAGCCCTCGAAATGGGCAATGGTGCCGTTATCCAGTTCGATGGGAACGTCGACGATCATCGCGCGCTTGGGGCGCTTGAGGGTTTCGACCCAGCGTGCCAGCGAGCCCAGGTAAGGCGTGACACGGTCGACCTGCTGCAGGTAGATGCCCCAGGGGCCGAGATTGTCGGCATTGAGGTAAGACGGGAGTGCGTGCTTTTGGCCAGCAATATTGGTCGGTGCTGCGGAAGACATCGGTTGGTTCCGGTGTGAAGAATGCCCGCAAGCTTAGGGCTGGCGCCCCGCCCGAATCCAATGCCGTTTGCTCATCCGGTCATGCAAAACCTGCATAACGTTGTCATCTGGCGGAAACTGGGGAGCCGGCCGGCTGGGCGGACTGGGCCGCCGACAAGGTCGACCACACCAGGTCGACCAGCTGGCGCTTGCGCCGTGCGCCGGCGCGGCGTTCGTTGCCGTTCTCGCCCGGGCGCTCGCGGTACAGGCGGATTTCCATATCGATCGACAACGGCAGCCCGCGCGCCGACTCGGCCCGCACCAGCCGGCCCGCGGCCACGTCCTCGCGCACCGCGCTTTCGGGCAGGAAGGCCATGCCGTGGCCGGCCAGCGCCATCACCTTGAGCGCCTCGGCCATGTCGGTCTCGTAGCATTTGTCGAGCTTGAGCGCCTCGGAGGTGTCGGCCAGCAGCAGGTCGACCATGCGGCCGAGGAAGGCGTTGGGCGTGTAGCTGAGGAAGGGCACCGGCTTCTTGTCGGTGCCGGGCAGCCGGAACTGCGGCTTGCCGGCAGCGTCCGGCACGCTGTAGGGCGACAGCCGCTCGGTACCAAGCACCAGCATGTCGTACCGGGCCGGATCCAGCTGGATCGCCTGGCGCGCGTGGTGGTAGACCATCACCAGGTCGCAGCCGCCTTCCACCAGCATCAGCACCGCGTCGTGGACGTTGAGCGCGCGCAGCCGGCACGGCAGCGTGCCGATCCTGCGCTCCAGCGCCTTGAGCCATTCCGGGAAGAAGGTCAGCGACAGCGTATGCGGCACCGCGAACTCCAGCACCTGGGCGTTGGCCGAGCGCTGGCCGCGCATCAGCGCGCGGGTCTCGCTGACCTGCGCCAGCATGGCCAGCGCCTGCTCGTAGAACACCTTGCCGGCCGGGGTCAGGCTGGTGGGGTAGCTCGAGCGGTCGATCAGTTCGGTGCCGACCCACGCCTCCAGCGACTGGATGCGGCGCGAGAACGCGGGCTGCGTGACGTGGCGCAGCTCGGCCGAGCGCGAGAAGCTGTGCGTCTCGGCCAGGCTGACGAAGTCTTCAAGCCATTTGATTTCCATGACGCGGATTATCCACCCGCGGCATGGGGGCCGTCACCTGGCCCCGGGGAGCACGGCGGACTACGCTGCCCCGCCCTTGCCCTCGTGCCGCTGGCGCAGCCACGGATAGCGCCCGACATCCTGCCCGCCATAGTCGGGATCCAGGTAGACATAGCAGCGCTGGATGCGGAAGTCGCGGATTTCGAACACATCGCACCAGCGCCCGGCGTGGGTGACGTCCGCGCGCCAGGTCTCGCCGCTCTTGAGGCTTCCGGCCGAGGTGCCCTCCACCACCAGCAAGTCGCCCTGCTGGATGAAGTTGGCATGGGCGATATCATGGCGGACCGACTCCAGGATTCCCATCAGGTCCCCGAACAGCTGCTCGATCTGCGCGCGGCCGTGCGCCACTCCCCATTTGGGAAAGCAGAACTCGGCATGCTCGTCAAAGAGATCGAGCACGCTTTCGCCGCGGTCCATGCGCTTGAAATACTCCAGCGCAACCGCCTTGCGCTGTTCATCCGTCATTATCTTGATTTCCATGATCCCTGAATCCTTGGCCGGCACGCCCCCGGGCGGGCCTGGCACCAGAAGAAGCGCGGTCCGGGCCGCGCTTGTGAAGGTCGGCTTGTTACTTGGCGATGGACTCCAACGCGCTGTAGGTCATGTCGCCTTCCTTGATCTTCGCTTCATTGAGCTTGTAGCCGCGGAACATGTAGATCGAAGCGTGGCGCGCCTTGAAATCGATGATGTCGCCCTGGATCGAAGAAGAGTACTTGGTACCGTCCTCGCCCACTGACGGGGTCATATGGAAGTTGATGAACTTCCAGAACTCGCCCTTCTTGTCATAGGCTTCGCCCATGTAGACGCGCGGATAGTTCACGTCCATATAGACCACCTTCTTGCCGTACGGGTGCTCGCCCGGCGGCGTGCCTTCGATCACCCACACCTCGCGCGGTTGCCAGGTCTGCACCGGGTTCCAGTACGGCGCGTTTTTCAGGTCCACGGTCTTCCATTCGTCCGGCGTCCCCTTCTTCGACGGGGTGTAGCCGAGCCTGGCATCCGAAATTGCCAGGATCCAGCGCTTGCCCACCAGCTTGATCTTCGGATACCACGAGGGCCTGGCGTTCCAGACGTAGATGTCGTCGTTCAGCACATCGAGCCCGCCCACCGGGTCCATCCACGCCCCGCCGGACAGGCGCCGCGTGCGCCGGGCCGACTTGATATAGGCCCAGCTGTCTTCCACCTTCGGGCTGTCATAGCGGATGGTGAACGTGCCCAGCCCGCGGATATCCTCCGGCGCGGTCGCGGCGAACAGCGTCTTGCTGAGCACGCTGCCATCCCCCAGCACCGGCTTGTCGCCGCTGAGCCGTCCCTTCATGTAATAGCGCTGGAACACCCAGTCCTGCGTCGACTCCAGGCCCTTGTCGCCGCTGATCATCAGGAAGGTGACCTTGTTGTTGATGACGTCCCCTTCCGGTGAGGCGTAATAGAAGTTCCAGATCAGCTTGTCGCCGGCAAAGGGGTCGTTCTGGCTGACTTGCGGGAAGGGAATGCCGGCCTCCCAACCCGTGACCTCGCGCGTCTTTTCATCGAACTGCGCCTTGCCCGCGTTCTTGCGGGTCGCCTCAAGGTACTTGGGATCGAGCTGCACGGGCTTGGCGTGGCCAAGCGGAATCGTCAGGCCGGTATTGCGGATCTGCCATTCAAGCTTCTCGGTCAGCAGGCTCGCAATGGTGTGGCCGTCGAAGGTGTCGTTCTTGACCTTGTCGATGTTGGCCTTGTCGATCACGGTGCCGGCGGGCAGTTCAGTGGCGACGGCGCAAGTGCCGCCTAGCGCGGCAAGCATGCACAGCGCGAGTGTCTTCTGGATGCGATACATGATGTGTCTCCTTATTTGGAACTGTCAGAACTGTCGCGTCAGGCGGGCCAGGAACTGACTATTGTTGGCAAAGGTGCCGAACAGGCGCGTCGACCCCTCCACCTGGCCGGGCTGACGTTTGTTCTTGGAAAAGAACAGATCCGCCTCCAGCACCAGGCGCCAGTGGTCGCCGTAGACGAACTCCACGCTCGGGATCAGGAAGCCCCCGCGGCCCTGCAGGTCCACCCCCGCGGCAAGCTGCGGATTGATCTTGTCGTTCCTGTAATTCAGCCCCAATATCACCGTGGCGATGGTGGAGTGCTCCTTGGCCGCGGCGCCATAGCCCACCAGGTTGACGATATCGTCCGACCGCTTGTAGTTCTGGATCCATTTGTCGAACACCTGGACCGAGAAGAATGACGGCCGGCTGGTGCCCAGCAGCTTCGTCAGGTTCAGGCTCTTGTCGATCCGGAACATAGTGGTGACCACGTCCTTCTTGATGATCCCGCCAAAGCCCGGCAGGGCACCGCCAAAGAAGCTGGTGCCGATGTTGTAAGGCGCGTTGCGCGTGTAGACCAGCTCCGTGCTCAGCACGGAGTCGATGGCGGGCACATAGCCGCTGACGGTGGCGCCGAACAGGTCGATCTTGGGGAAGATGAAATCCCCGAGCGCGCCGGTCGGCGCGGCACCCGAAGGCGCGAAGGCCGAGTTCACCACCGGGTCGTTGTTGAATGTCTTCAGGTAGGCCAGCGAATAGTTCACCGGTCCCGCGATCCCTTCCCAGCGTACGCCTCCGGTCTGATCGCTGACATTCGCTCCCGGGTGGCGATAGTTGTAGTTCAGCGCGCCGGGCGCCAGGAAGTCGACGCCCTTGTAAGGCTGCCCCGCCCAGCGGCCGCCGTAGAGATCGTAGCTGTTGCCGATGTCCCGGTTCCGGTCGATGCCTGGCCGATACAGCAATTGCAGGCTGCCGTCCGCCTCCGGCACATTGACCTTGGCCTTGACCAGGAACAACGGCTTGCGCAGTTCGTCGCCTTCGCGCTCCAGGAAGGAGCGCCAGCGGTAATCGAAGCCATTGACGAGATCCAGGGCGCGGAAGAAATCGGTCTCGCCCCAGACGACCTGCTGCTTGCCGATGCGGAAGTTGACCCGCTCCACGGGCGCGAACTCCATGTAGTACTCGCGCAGGTCGGCCTGGTCATACTGGTCCATCAGCCGGCTGCCCGGCCCGCCTGGCGAGTTGGACCGATTCAGTTGCTCCAGGTCCTTCAGGTATCGCGTTTTGTACTCCCCTTCGGCCCGCCCGACCACCTTCCATGTGACCGGTCCGGTTTTCGCGTCGGCATTGAGCAGCAGCGCCGCGCGCAGCATGGATGGCGAAAACCGGTCATTGCGGCTGGTCTCCGGCGGATTCTGCAGATTGAAAGAGGCCCACGTGCGCGCATAGCCGCCCAGGCGGAAGCTGTAGTCATCTGATTTACCGTCGCCGCCGTCGGCGCTTTCCGCGCTGGCCGCGGCCGTCGCGCCAGCCTCTTCCGCATCCGCGGCGAGCGCGTTTGGCGACGCCGCCAGCAGCATCAGCGCCAGGCCTGCGGCGCCGGACTTCATGCGCCGCTCTCCCCAAGAATTCAATGTCACGGTCTCCTCCTGTTGGTGTTTGCTTTTATTTCTTATGACTGGCCGAGGCGCTAGGCCTCAGGCACTGCGCGCATGGCGAGATCCTGGCCGCCGCCGGGCGCCGTTCGCTCGCCTGCCGCCTTCACGATGAATGCCGGCCGGAACACCAGCACCATCGCCGGCATGATGAACAGGGCACTGAGCGCCGAGACGAAGAGCCAGATCGCCATCAACACGCCCATATCGGCCTGAAACCTCAGCGAGGATGCGCACCACAGCACGACGCTGGTGGTCAGCGTCAGCGCGGTCACGACCACGCCACGGCCGGCGCCCAGCAGCGAGGCGATGGTGGCCGCGGACAGGTCCTTGCCCTCGGCGATCTTTTCCTTGATGCCGTCGACGATGTAGAAGGCGTAGTCGACCCCGAGGCCGATACCCAGCGCGGCCACCGGCAGCGTGCTGAGGTTCATGCCGATGCCTTTCCACGCCATGTAGCTGAAGGTGATGGTGTTGGACAGGATCACCGGCACCATGAAGAAGATGCCCGCCGTGACCGAGCGGTAGGCGACCGCGCAGCAGATCACCAACACCAGCAAGGCCAGCGCGATGCTTTCGATCTGGCCGGCGAGAATCACCTCGTTGACCGCAGCCAGCACCCCGACCAGGCCGCCCGCCAGGCGGTAGCTGCCCTCCGCCAGCGGATGGGCATCGACGTAGGCCTTGAGCCGCGCCATGGCGGTGCGGATGCTCTCGCCCTGGTGGTCGCGGAAGTAGAACGTCACCGATGCATCCCGGGCCTGGGCATCAGTGAAGCGCGCCATGTCGCCGGGATCGGAACCCGACACGAACATGTACATCAGCTCGCCGTTCTCCTGTGCCGTGCGGCCGAGCTCCTGGTAGCGCGGGTTGTTCTCGTTCAGTACGCGGCGCACCATCGGGATCACGTCCGCGATCGACGCGCTGCCGCCGATCTCTGGCTGGGCCGCCATGTAGCGCTGCATGCCCGCCATGCTCGCGAGCACCGCGGGCGACTTGACCGCGTTGGGCTGGTGCCCCGCGAACACCGCGTACAGCCGGTCAGAGCCCTGGAACTGCCGGTTGATGGCCGCCGCATCGCGGTTGTAGGCAGAGTCCTGCCAGAGGATGGGTGAGCCAGGCTGGGCATCTCCCACCTGGATACGGGTCGCGTACCACGCCGACACGCCAAACACCGCCGCCGCCCCGGCCAGCACTGCATAGCGCCAGCGCGAGGTGGCGCTGCGCACGCAGACGCCCAGGATGCGGTCGATGCCGGGTCCGAGATCCAGCCGATGGGCATACCCGCGCGGGTAGTGCACCCACGAAAGCAGCACCGGCGTCATCACGCAGGCACTCAATGCGATCGTCATCACCCACACCGTGCCGATGATTGACACCTTGTGCATCAGCGGAATCGGCGTCAGCACCACCACGATCATGCAGCCCGCGTCGGCCACCACACCCAGCATGCCTGGCTTGAACAGCTGCAGCATGCTGGCCTTGGCCGCCGCGCGCGTGGTGTCCGCCCCCGCGGCAAGCTCTTCATCGAAGCGCGACACCAGCTGCACCGAATGCGAGATGGCGCGCGCGGTGATCAGGAAGGCGATCACGATCACCAGCGGATCCAGGTTATAGCCCAGCAGGCGCGCGGCACCGAGCGCCCAGATGGCACTGCTCAGGCCCGCCAGCAGCGGCAGCAGCGTGCCGCGCCAGGTACGGGCGATGACGAAGAGCAGCAGCACCAGGCAACCGATCGTCAGCAGGAAGATGTGCAGCGTCTCCGGCAGGAAGTGGTTGACCCAGCCGTAGAGGATGGGCTCGCCGGTCACGCGCACCCGCACGCCGTCGCCGCGCGCGGCATCGGCGATCGCCCTCACCTGCGGAAAGATCTTGTTGTAGTCGGCGGCGCCTTCATAGAAATCCACCGTGACCAGCGCAGCCTTGAGGTCCTTCGAGACATAGGCGCCATAGACCAGGGGATTATTCAGCACGGCCTGCTTCAGGGCCTCCAGCCCCGACTGGTCCTGCGGGACATCGGGCCACATCAGCGGGCTGGAATCGATGGCCTCGGTCGAGCCGCGGATTTCCTTGAGCTTGCGCGATGCCAGCGAAACGATCTGGAACTGGTTCGCCCCGTCCACCTGTTGCAGGGCGGACGTTACCGACTTCACCTTGGTGAGGAACGCGGTGTTGAAGATGTCGCCCTGCTCGGCCTCGAGCACGAGGCTGACCACGTTCGAGCCGCCGAACGCTTGCTTGTACTGCTCATGGACCTGGATATAGGGATGGCTGCGCGGCAGCAGGTCTTCGAAGACCGTCCTGACCTCCACCCGCAGCGCGGCCACCAGCATCACTGCCGTGACCAGCAGGAAGATGCCGGTCACGTAGGCCCGCCGGCGTATGCAGGACTCGACGAAGCGTTCGAGCCTGCCCTGTTCTGTCGTATTCATGTTCTCCTCCATATTCTTCGGTCGTCCCTGGACAATGCGTCTACAGGGCTGCCGCTTCCTTGACGGCAAGGCGCGAGCCCGCGGCGTAGTACTTGCCGCCGTGCGGCTGCACGCGCGTGTACCAGCGGCGGTCCAGCGGCTCGAACCGCGTCAGCCGCCAGCTGCCTGCATCCGGGCCGGCCACCAGCACCACCCCCTTGTCTCCCACGGCGATCCATTGGCTGCCGTCCCAGGCGACGTCGAGCAGGTCCTCGTCGGTGGCCCTGGCGGCCTGCGTCCAGCTGGCGCCGCCGTTGTCGCTGACCAGCACGGTTCCGCCGAGGCCCACGGCAATGGCGTGGCTGGAATCCCTGAACCTGACCGACATCAGGCTGTGCTTGACCGGGCTGGCGACGCTGGTCCAGCGCTCGCCGGCATCGCCGGTGATGCGGATGCGGCCGAACTCGCCCACCACGCAGCCGCGCGGCCCGTCGAAGGCGATGCCGTTCCATGCGGTGTCCTCGCCCTGCGCCGCGGACTCCCAGCGCTTGCCGTAGTCCCGCGAGCGCAGCAGCACGCCGCCGCTGCCGACCGCCCACGCACTGCCGTCCTGGCTCACATGGACGCGCATCAGCTTGTTGCTGATGGCTGACCTGGGTGCCTGCGCCGGGGCCCAGGTCAGGCCGGCGTCGGCCGTGGTCAGGACCACACCCTCATTGCCGACCGCCACCGCGCGGCGCGCATCCCAGGCGGCGATGTCCTGCAAGGTCTCCTGGCTGGCGGTGCGCTGCATGTGCCAGCCCTGTCCCGCATCGTCGCTGTGCAGGATCTTCCCGTTCGTGCCCACGGCCCACATGCGGCCATCGGGCAGCACGGCGAGGCCGTAGAAGGCGTCGCCGCGTTCCACCAGCGGCTGCGCGACGGACTTGCCTGCCGGCTTGGGCTTGACGAACAAGCCGGCATAAAGAAGCCCGCCAATGATGGCCACGGGCAAGCCGGACAGCAGGATGCGTTTGATACGTTGCATGGTTCAGGTCTTCTGTCTGAATTGGATGCGCAAGGCTGCGCCGGCCGCGGGCGAATTCCGCCCCGCAGGGTTTCACTGCATGGCAAGCTCAGGGGATACGCGGCGGCTACGCGGACGCTAGCCGGCGCCGGGCAGGTTTATCGCGCAGCCATGGTTGCGCTCTGCAGCGCGCGCTCCAGTTCCTCGTGCAGGATGCGCGGGTTGGGATGCGGGACGAATTGCAGGAAGGGTTCGATCTCGATCCGTTCGAACAAGCCTGCGCGGCAGTACGGATCGTCCGCGATCAGTAATTGCGCCTGCTCTCTGTCGGTGCAGCCGACGGCGAGAAACAGGCCTTGCGGACGCTGGTCCTCCCCGCACAACGCACCGGCGCAGACGATCTCCGGCAACCTGGACAGGATGTGGCGGATATGTTCAGGGCGAAGCTTGAGGCGCGCCTGCGCAACGTCCTGCCGGAAGTAGCCGCGAATGATGTATGGCATGGCAAGTAACTCCACTGCGGCGCCCGGTCATCGGACCCTGCGCGCTGGTATGGGATCAGGATGGGTGTTCTCGTTCAGGCGGCTCGCCGGTCAGGCCGGATCGGCGCCTTCGTAGGCCCGCTGCAACAGCTCCCGGACCTGCCCGCGTTCGATCGGGCGCGGATTGGGATATGGCGTCTGCACCACCAGGTCCGCGGCATGATCGAGGCCGTGCGCCGGCATGCCGATCTCGCGCAGGGACCGTGGCACGCCAAGCGCCGCGCCCAGCTCGCGCAGGCCGGCGGGGGCGGGCCCGCGACCCAGTGCGCGGGCAATGCGCGCCATCGCCTGCGGCGCCGACGCGGCGTTGTAGGCCAGCGCGTAAGGCAGCATGACGGTGTGGACTTCCGCATGCGGCAGGTTGAAGCTGCCACCCAGCGTATGGCACAGCTTGTGGTGGAGACCCATCTGCAGGTTGCCCAGCACGGTGGCGCACAGCCAGGCGCCGTACAGCGCGTCGCCGCGCGCATCGGCATCCGTGGGAGCGCGCTTCAGGCATGTCAGCGCACTGGCCAGGGCGCGGATGCCCTCCTCCGCCATCAGGCTGTAGACCGGGTTGCCGTCGCTTGCGTACAGGCCTTCGGCCGCATGGGCGATGGCATTCATGCCGCTGGTCATGGTGAGGCCCTGGGGCAGCGTCAGCGTCAGATCCGGATCGTAGATAACGCTGCGCGGCGCCACGCGCCAGTCGCGGCCGGCGTGTTTCAGACCGCCCTCGGTGATGGCGTAGAGCGGCGTCATCTCGGAGCCGGCATAGGTCGTCGGCAAGGCGATGATAGGCAAATCCGCGTTGAGCGCGATCGCCTTGGCCAGGCCGATGGTGGAGCCGCCGCCAACGGCCACGCAGCCATCGCCGCCGGCCCGATGCACGGCTTGGACCGCGGCGCGGGCGACGTCTGCGGGCACATGCATCACGGCTTCGCCGTAGACGCCGACGCAGCGGTCCCCGAGGAGATCGGCGATTTGCTGGCCGAGCGCCACCTGCTCCGGGGTGGTCAGCACCAGCACCCGCCGCAGCCCCAGTTGGTCCAGTTCGCGCGGAAGGTGTTGCCGTGCGCCGCGGCCGAAGACGACGCGGCAAGCGCGGGATTCATGCACGAATGACTGCATGGTGACTGCTCCAGATGATCAACAGGTTCCCGGCGCGCAAGCAGCCAGGAGGGTATTGGCATAGGTGACTTCCGCGTCGCGGATGCCATGCTCGCTGCCCGGCTCCACCTTGAGGGTGACGTCGGCGCCGACCGCGCTGAACCATGAGGCCGACTCGCGCACGCTGTCGGCGGGCACATGCGGATCCTGGTCCCAGGTGGAGAGCAGCACCGGCATGCCTTCGAGTTCGCGATGCGAGCCGTCGCGGGGCATGCCGGGCGGTCCGATCAGTCCGCCGGTGAAGGCGATCAGCCCCGCATACCTGCGGCGCTGGCGCCAGAGGAACTCGCTGCAGAGGCAAGCGCCCTGTGAAAACCCGACCAGCACCTGGGATGCGTAAGGAAAGCCCATGGCCAGCAGCGCCTCGGATAGGACGTCGATGCGCTCCAGCGCCTGCGAGAGCCTCGGCTCATTGGTGTCGAGGGGGGCGATGAAGCGCTCCGGGTACCAGGAATTGTCCGCCGCCAGCGGCGCGAACCATGCGACCCCGGGGTGGCTGATGCGGCTGACCAGCAGCTCGCGCATCAGCGCGGGGGACTGGCCGCGCCCATGCACCAGGATCGCGGCGAGCTTCGCGTTGCCAGCCGGCGCATCGAACACGCTCAGCGGCGTCTGCATGTGGGGATTGATGTCAGGCATAGTCTTCCCGGCATAACGGGCGATGGGCGAGCGGCAGGGCGTTGGAACTGCCATGGCCCGTTCTCTCAATAGTTCAGGGTTTCCAGCGACTGCAGGATGCTGGCGCGCTGGCTCTCGAACTGCGGTGCGATTTTCAGCTCCGAGCCCAGGCGTTCGTAGGGCTCGTCGATCAGGAAAGCTTCCGGCTTGGATACCGTGGCCTCGAACATCGCACCGCTGGGGGTGCGCACGTAGATCGACTCGAAATACCCGCGGTCCTTGCGCTCCGACGTATCGGTCAGGCCCATCCCCTCGAGACGGGCCTTGACCAGGTCCTGGACCATGCGATCCTCGACCTGGAACGCGCAGTGGTGCACCGTACCCTCGCCGTAAGTCCAGCTCGCCTGGGGCATGCCGGGTTCGAGCGCATAGTCGACGAACTTGCCGGAGCCGCCGTCGCCAAATGCGTAGCGGGTGTACTTGCCGTCGCGTGCCACTTCGCGGCCCGACCAGCCGGTCTGCATGAACTCCTGCGAAGTCTCCATTTCCCGCACATTGACCGCGATCGTATGCAGGCCGCGGACGGCCAGCTCCGCAGGCACTTCGCCGTTGGAGTAAGGCTTGCGAGCATCGTCGGCAATGCCGATCAGCTCGTACTCGACACCGCAGGGATGCGCGAATGCCAGCACCGTTTCCCCGAACCGTTCCGAACGGCGGACCTCGAAGCCATGGTCGGCCAGGCGCTTCTCCCAGAACGGAATCGCCGATACCGGCACCGACAGCGCCAGGCTGCCGATCTGCCCCGTGCCACGCTTGCCCTTGCGCCCGAAATGCGCCACCGGGAAGCAGGTGATCAGGGTGCTCTCCTCGCCGACGTCGTTGCCGTAGTACAGGTGATAGAACGGCGTACCGCCGTCATAGATCAGCGTCTTCTTCACGCTCTTGAGCGACAGCACCTTGGTGTGGAAGTCATAGTCGTCCTGTGCGGTGCCCACGCTCAGCGTGATGTGGTGATGGCGCTGAATGGACTGGTCCGTTTGTGTCATGTTGTCTCCTCTTGCTGTTTTCTGATGGAACAGGTGCGCAAGGCCGTACCGGGATCGTCAGCCTGGCTGGTCCGCGGGATGTGGGGGCTTCATCGCGTGGTCAACGAGGTCCCAGATGAACCGCCCCGATGGCTCGCGCTGCTCTTCGGCAATATGGGCGATCAGGCCAGCCGTGCGGCTGAGCACGGCGAAACCGCGCATCAGCCTGGCCGGGATGCCGATGTCGCCGAGCACGGCGGCGATCGCACCGGTGGCGTTGATGGTGATATGGCGCCCGGCGGCGGCATCCACCTCGGCGGCAAGCAGCGCCAGCGCGGCGCAGCGCGAGCCATGGGTGCCAAGCTCGCGCGCCAGCGCCAGCAAGGCCAGGGCGCGTGGATCGTCCGGGCGGTGCAGGTGGTGGCCAAAACCAGGCACCGCCTCGCGCCTGGCGCGGTAGTCCCGGGCAATGCGCTGCGCCTCGGCAGCGCCCGCTTCGCCGGCAACCGCGATCTGGTCAAGCAGGCCGGCGGCCGGCTCCATGGTGCCGATGAACTGGCTGGCCACCGCAAGCAAGCCGGCTGCCACACCCGCCTGCAGGTTTTCCGGCGAGCTCGCATAGATCATGCGCGTGGCGATGGCACTCGGCGTCATGCCGTGCTCCATCAGCGTGACCAACACCGCTTCGACGATGCGGCGCTGGGCCGCGGTCGGCGCGCTGCCGAAGGTCTGCTTCATGAAGACATCGACAAAGCTGGCCTGGCCGAGCAGGTCGCCCACCAGGTCATCGTCGCCGTAGTAGACCGCCTGCGTGGTGTAGTGGCAGAGCTTGGTGCGCGGCGCGGCGCCCGCTTGCGGCTGGCTCATGATGCGCTCCCGGTGCCCACGATGGTTGCCCGGACCGCGGGCTTCAGCACCTTGCCCACCGCACTGCGCGGCAGCGCATCGAACAGGTGTACTTGCTTGGGCGTCTTGACCGAGCCCAGCTCGCGCTTGACCAGCGCAATCAGGTCGGCGGCGTCGACACGCATGCCCGGGCGCAGTTGCACGGCCGCGTGGACGGCCTCGCCCCACTTGGCATCCGGGATGCCGACCACCGAGCAGTCGGCGACAGCGGGGTGCGCGGACAGCACCACCTCGACATCGCTGGGGTAGACATTGAAGCCGCCGGTGATGATCACGTCACGGATACGGTCGCGCAGGAACAGGTAGCCGCGCTCATCAAGGACCCCGGCATCGCCCGTGCGCAGCCAGCCGTCGACCAGCGTCTTGCGGGTCTCTTGCTCCGCCTTCAGGTAGCCGCTCATCACCAGGTCGCCGCGCACGGCGATTTCACCCTCCTCCCCGGCCTTGAGCACGTTGCCGTGCTTGTCGACGATGGCAACCCGGGTCAGCAGCGATGGCTTTCCGACGGAAGCCAGGTTGGTGCCGGTCATGTCGCCCGGCGGCAGGAAGGTGATGATCTGCGGCGCCTCGGTCTGGCCGAAGGACGTGCAGAGAATCGGACCGAACACCGCCTGGGCATCGCGGATCTGTTCCGGGCGCATCGGCGCGCCGCCGTAGACCAGGTAGCGCAGTGAACGCAGCCCACGGGGCGCGCGGCGCTGCTCTTCCACCAGCGACAGAATCAGCGTCGGGGGCGCGAAGAACAGCGTCGCGCCATGGGCCTGCGCCGCATCAAGCAATGCCGCCGCCTTGTTGTGCGCCGGAAAGATCAATGCGCCGCCAGCGCCCAGCAACGGCAGCATGTAGGTCGAGGTGCCGTGCGTGATCGGCGCGGCCACCAGGTAGCGGTCATCCGGCGTCAGGCCCAGTTCATGGATCTGGGTGGCGATGTTCGCGTTCCAGGCGCGCAGCGGCTGGATCACGCCCTTGGGGAACCCCGTCGAGCCGCCGGTGAACTTGATCGCCTGCGCGGCGTCGAGGGGGACACCACCGCGCCCGTGGGGTCCCATCATGACCGTGTTGACGTCACCCGCATGGCAAGCGAGCTCTGCCAGCGGACGCACTGGCACGGTGATACCCACCAGCCGCGCCGCCATCTCGGCGTCCGCCAGCACCAGCGACGGCTCGACGAAATCAACGATGCGGTGCAGCTCGGGGTCGCCGTTGCGCGGGTTCAGCGGTATCCACACCTTGCCGGCGGCCAGGATTGCCAGGATCGCCACCAGGTGGTCAACCGTGTTCGCGGCCCCGACGCAGACCCGGCTGCGCGGCGCAGGGTCGATCGCGGTGAGTGCGGCGGCTCGCTGCAGCACCATGTCTGCCAGCGCCCGGAACGACAGCTCGCCGGCGGGGCCGATGATGGCCACCCGGCCGGGATACCGGTGGGCGGCGCGCCACAGGAAGTCGATGGGATACATGCTTGGGAATCTCCAGGAAACAAGGACGGCATCGAGGCGAAAAACGGCTCGCCGCCCTTCGATGGCTCGAACTATAGAAGTTTGTTCGAACATTCGAATATTAGGAAAAACCCTGCCGCCCGTGCTAGCATTGGCAAAAGGCTGGAGGCAGCCTGTTCCCTCTGCCCCGCGACCATGAAGCGACTCTGAAAGCGCTTGAAAGCATGCAAGACGACACCGACGCCTACGCGGCCGCGCTGGCCGCCAACACTCCGCGCCACCTGGACCTGGCACGCACATTGATGCAGGAAATCATCGGCGGCCGCCCACCGGTCGGCGAACTGCTGCCGACCGAGGCCGAATTGTGCGAAAGGTGGAATCTGAGCCGGTACGCGGTGCGTCAGGCCGTGCAGAAGCTGACCAGCCTCGGCATGGTGACCCGGCAAGCAGGCGTGGGCACGCGCGTGATCGCGGACCGGCCGCAGAGCCGCTTCATGCAAGTCATGGACTCTCCGGCCGACCTGGTCAGCTACGCCAAGGGCACGACGCTGCGCACCTCAGGAAGCAGCACCATCCAGGCTGATGAAGCCCTGGCGGCACTGCTGCGCTGCGCGCCCGGTGCCGCGTGGCTCCACATTGCCGGCACGCGCTATGGCTGCCCGCCCGCCCTCGAGCCGATTGCGCTGGTCGACATCTACGTCGACGGCACATATGGTGCCCTGTCCCAGTTCGGCGAGACCCTGGACGTGCCGGTGTACACGATGGTCGAGAAGCAGTACGGGATCAAGATCACCCGCGTCGAGCAGAAAGTGGAAGGCTGGCTGATCGAAGGCGCTCAGGCAAAGGCCTTGCAGGTCCCCGACAAATCGGCCGGGCTGCGCATCACCCGGACTTATTTCCTGCGTGAACAGGCCATTGTCGTGACCACCGGTGTCCATCCGGCCAGCCGCTTCAGCTATTGCACGAGCTACCAGTTGACGCAGGCCGGCAGCTGAAGCATGGCTAGCCTCGGTGGGCCCAGCCGGTCATGCGCTTCTCGACCACCGCAAACAGCTCGTACATCGCCATCGCCATCACCGCGATCACCACCAGCCCGGCAAAGGCCAGCGGCATCTTCATGGCCGAGCCGGCCGACACCAGCAAGTAACCGATGCCTTCGTTGGCGGCGTTCATCTCCGACACCGTGGTGCCGACAAAGGCCAGCGTGATCGCCACCTTCAGCGATGCGAAGAAATACGGCATGGCGCGCGGCAGACCGACCTTGAACAACACGTCGCGCCGTTTGGCGCCGAGCACGCGCAGCACGTCCTCCAGCTCCGGCTCCAGCGTGGCCAGGCCGGTGGCGATATTGACCATGATCGGGAAGAACGAGATCAGGAACGCGGTCAGGATGGCCGGACCCGCGCCCAGGCCAAACCACACCACCAGGATCGGCACGAAGGCGGCCTTGGGCAGCGCGTTGAAGGCCGTCATCAGCGGATAGCTGGCGGCATAGAGCAGCCGCGACGAGCCCATTGCCAGCCCCAGCAGCACGCCCACGGCGATGGCTACGCCGAAGCCCACCATGGTGGTCCAGAAGGTGCGCCACGCATGGCCGGCGATTACGTCGGCATATTCCACCAGCGAGGCCACGATCGCCGATGGTGTCGGCAGGATAAAGTCGGACACGCCGAAGGCCATGCACGCGCCCTGCCACAGCAGCAGCACCGCGGCCAGCAGCAGCCAAGGCGCCACGCGCTGCACGCGGCGCTCCTGCGCGGAAGTGAGAGTCATCATGGTAGCTTTGCCTCAGTGTTGGCGCACATGGCCGATCTTCTCGCGCAGCACGTGCACCAGGTCGGCAAAGGGCTCGGTATAGGTCAGTTCCAGGTCGCGCGGGCGCGGCAGGTCGATCTCCTTGCGCATCAGGATGCGGCCCGGGCGCTGGCTCATCACGTAGACGGTGTCGGCCAGGAACACGGCCTCGCGCAGGTCGTGCGTGACCAGGATCACGTTGAAGCGCTGCGCCTGCCACAGGTCGCGCAGCACGCACCAGAGCTCCTCGCGCGTAAAGGCGTCGAGCGCGCCGAAGGGCTCGTCCAGCAGCAGCATGCGCGGCTGGTGGACCAGCGCGCGGCAGATCGAGGCGCGCTGCTGCATGCCGCCGGACAGCTGCCACGGGTACTTGTCCTCGTAGCCGGCCAGGCCCACCGTATGCAGCAGCTTGCGCGCGCGCTCGACGTACTCGTCGCGACGTGCGCGCAGGGTGGAGCGATATGGTTCGACGATCTCCAGCGGCAGCATTACGTTGTCCAGCGTAGTGCGCCACGGCAGCAGCGTGGGCGCCTGGAAGGCCATGCCGACCTGCTTGAGCGGGCCGGTCACCTTCTGGCCGGCAATCTTCACGACGCCGCGCGTGGCCGGCTTGAGCCCGGTCGCCAGCTTCATGAAGGTGGACTTGCCGCAGCCGGACGGGCCGACGATGGCGATGAACTCGCCCGGCGCCACCTGCAGCGAGATGTCCTCGACCGCGAACTCGCCCTTGTGCGCGAGCTCGTCGTTATAGGCCAGCCAGACCCGGTTGAAATCGACAAAGGGTTCCACGGCCGCGGGCGCGGCGCTCCCGCCAGAGGCGGGCATGAAGGCAGCCTGGCGTGTCATCATCGCAGCACATCCAGTTCGGCCGCGCTGGGCAGGAACGCATCGGTCCACAGCGCATCGGGGTTGATGCGGCCCTTGGTGCCGAAGGCATCGGCCACCTGCGAGGCCATCAGCGACAGGCGCGGCTTGCTGATGCGCCCGAAGCCCTCGGCCTTCGCATCCGGCGACTTGACCACGCTGTCCAGCGCCAGCTTGAGCCGGCGCACTTCCAGCTTCTCATCGATGATGCCGTCGCGCGCCTTGACCGCCTTGATGCCCTCTTCCGGCCGCGCGATCACGTCGCGCGCCGACTTGCTGAAGGCGCGCAGGAAGGCCTTCACTGCCTCCGGGTTCTTCTTCATGAATTCCTCGGAGGCGATCACCGCGTTGCCGTACAGCTTCACGCCGAACTGCGGGTACGGCAGCACCACGATGTCTTCATCCTTCACGCCGCGCGCGTTCAGGTTCAGGATCGATGTGAACGAGAACCCGGTGATGGCATCGAGGTCGCCGCGCGTGAGCATGGTCTCGCGCAGCGTCGGGTCCATCGCCTGCCAGTTGAACGAGGACGCCTGCAGGCCGTTGGCCTTGGCGAAGATCGGGAAGGCGCGGCGGCCGGCGTCGAACACCGGCGCGCCCATGCGCTTGCCGGCGAGGTCCTTCGGCGCGCGGATGCCGGACTTCTTCAGCGCGAGAACGGCGGCGGGCGTGTTGTTGTAGACCATCATCACGGCCACCGGCTTGTTCTTCGCGTCGGGGTTGTTGCCGTAGAACTCCATCACCGACGACATATCGGCGAAGCCCATGTCGTACGTGCCCGAGGCCACGCGGTTGACCACGTTGCCCGAGCCGTTGCCGGCGTCGATCGAGACGTCGAGCTTCTCGGCCTTGTAGTAGCCCTTCTGCTCGCCCAGCAGGAACAGCGCCGCCGGCCCTTCGAAGCGCCAGTCGAGCTGGAAGCGGAGCTTGGTTGGTGCAGCCTGCGCGTAGGCCGCGCCGGCGAATTGTGTCGACAGCACCAGGCTGGTGCCGATCATCACGCCGAGCTTCAGCAGGCGGCGCCGTGCCGTAGTGCGGGACGCGCGCGTGCCGGTATGTTCATGGTTCTCGGCGGCAGCAGCGCAAACGCCGGCGGACGCTAGCGCAGCGTGGAAATGAGGCATGGAATCTCTCCGTTGATCGTGATCTCGGAGGGATTCGTCCGCAAGGGACGTGCCAGGTTTTTCAGCCCCGTTTCAGGGCGGGCCCGCAAGCGATTGCCGAACCAAAAACGTGCGAGGCGATTGCCGCAGCGCCATCGTCGGCAATGATTGTCGACAATGCCCGCCACCCCTTGGTGCACGCGGATGCAGGAGAATGCAGCCCCGTCAGGCGTCCTGCGTGGCGTCGCCCACGTCGAGTGCCAGTGCATCCGCGCCCACGGCTTCGCCGCCCTTGGCGGCGGCGCGCGCCTGGATGTCCCACATCTCGGCGTAGCGGCCACGCGCGCGCATCAGCTCGGCATGGGTGCCGCGCTCGACGACGCGGCCGTGGTCCATCACCAGGATCTGGTCGGCATGCACGACGGTGGACAGCCGGTGCGCGATCAGCAGCGTGGTGCGGTTCTGCGCCAGCCGCATCAGCTCGGCCTGGATCGCCTGCTCGGTGCGTGAATCCAGCGCCGAGGTGGCTTCGTCGAAGACCAGCACCGGCGGGTTCTTCAGCAGCGTGCGCGCGATCGCCACGCGCTGCTTCTCGCCACCGGACAGCTTCAGGCCACGCTCGCCCACCGGGGTGTCGTACCCCTGCGGCAGCTCGCGGATGAAGCTGTCGATCTGCGCGGCGCGCGCGGCGGCGATGACCTCGTCGCGGCTGGCGTCTGGCCGGCCGTAGGCGATGTTGTAGAAGATGCTGTCGTTGAACAGCACCGTGTCCTGCGGCACGATGCCGATGGCGCGGCGCAGGCTGTCCTGCGTGATCGCGCGGATGTCCTGGCCGTCGATCTCGATGGCGCCGCCGTTGACGTCGTAGAAGCGGAACAACAGCCGCGCCAGCGTCGACTTGCCCGAGCCGCTGTGACCGACCACGGCGGTGGTGGTGCCCGCCGCAATGGTGAAATCCACGCCATCCAGGATCAGCCGGTCCGGCTCATAGCTGAAGCGCACGTCGCTGAAGCGCACCTGCGCGCCGCTGACCTGCAGCGGCTGCGCGCCGGGCGCGTCGGCCACCTCCTGGTTGGTGCCCAGCAGCACGAACATGCGGTCCATGTCGGTGGTGGCCTGCTTGATCTCGCGGTAGATCACGCCGAGGAAGTTCAGCGGGATATAGAGCTGGATCATCAGCGTGTTGACCAGCACCAGGTCGCCCAGCGTGAGCTTGCCGTCGACCACGCCCACGGTGGCGCGCCACAGGATCAGGATCAGCCCCAGCGCGATGATGGTCTGCTGGCCGAAGTTCAGGAACGACAGCGAGTTCTGCGAGCGGATTGCGGCGGTGCGGTACTTGCGCAGGTTCTCGTCGTAGCGCTGCGCCTCGTACTCTTCATTGCCGAAGTATTTGACGGTCTCGAAGTTGAGCAGCGAATCGATCGCCTTCTGGTTGGCGCGCGAATCGAGCTCGTTCATGCGGCGGCGGAAATGCGTGCGCCATTCCGTCACCACGATGGTGAAGACGATATACCCCACCAGCGCGCAGCCGGTGATGGCCGCGAACCAGATGTCGTAGTGCAGGATAAAGAAGCCGATCACCAGGCCCATCTCGACCAGCGTGGGCAGGATGCTGTACAGCGAATACGAGATCAGCGACTGGATGCCGCGCGTGCCGCGCTCGATGTCGCGGCTCATGCCGCCGGTCTGCCGGTCCAGGTGGAAACGCAGCGACAGCGCGTGCAGGTGCCGGAACACCTGCAGCGCGATCTCGCGCACGGCGCTCTGCGTGACCTTGGAAAAGAGCATCTCCCGCAACTCGGTGAACAGCGTCGCCGACAGCCGCAGCAGCCCGTAGGCGACGATCAACCCGACCGGCACGGCCAGCAGCGCGCGCGGGTCGCCCGGCTGCAGGTTCATGCTGTCGATCAGCTGCTTCATCAGCACCGGCACGCCCAGGTTGGCCACCTTGGCCGACACCAGGCACGCCAGCGCCAGCATCACGCGCCACTTGTAGTGCCAGACATAGGGCAGCAGGTTGCGCACCGTCTGCCAGTCGCTGCGGGGCGCGCGCTGACCGGGAAAGAGCGTGTTTGAAGCAGGAGCGGGGGCCGGCTCAGCGGTCGTGGAATAGCGGCGCATACGTTAGAATTCGAGCCAATGCGCGATTGTCGCAGAGTTCGCATTACGTGGCAGGCGAAGGGTCTTTCGCCGCGCTCCGCCTCCTTCCGCAGTCCACCACACACCGTCATGAACGCTCCCCACACCGTCCCCGCCCTGCCCGCCGGCAAGAATCCCGCTCTGCGCGTGGTGCCCATGCCCGCCGACGCCAATGTGCACGGCGACGTGTTCGGCGGCTGGATCATGGCGCAGGTGGATATCGCCGGCTCGATCCCGGCGGTGGAACGCGCCCAGGGCCGCGTGGCCACGGTCGCGGTCAACTCCTTCCTGTTCAAGCATCCGGTGTTCGTTGGCGACCTGGTCAGCTTTTATGCGGACATCGTCAAGACCGGCCGTACCTCGATCACGGTGTCGGTCGAGGTCTACGCGCAACGGATGCGCCACAGCAATGAGATCGTCAAGGTGACGGAGGCCACGCTGACGTATGTGGCGACGGATGAATCGCGGCAGCCGCGGGCGTTGCCGTCGGCTTGAGGGGCGGCAGGTCAATACATTCCTTCCAATGTCCTGTCCATTTGCGCCGCCCCCTTGGCACTACAGCGCAATGATCCTGGTTACAGTGAACACAACCGCCCAATGTGCGAGGACCGCCCCCGCCAGCGCGGCAGCCAGCACGGTGACTCTATCGACACGCGCGCAAAGCAGGAACCCCAGGACACCAAACAAGGCTGGTGGCACAGGTATCAGCAAGATCAAACCCAGCAGCATCCGGATATCAGAAGGGCATATATCGATTCCAACGCAAGTCCCAGGCCGCGGCATGCACAGGCTCGGGAACATGTCGCAGAGGTAAACATCGACACGGGACCATGTGAGAACACTGGCCAGACCAGTGCCGACGAATGCTGCTTTGATGGCAATGCGCCGCTTGTTCACTTGATTTCCCAGAAAAGTATCTCCGTTGACCGCCCGAGATCCGACCACCCGTAGTGGGTGCCGGGAAACAATGCGTCCCAGCCCAAGCTGCGACCAATTGTTGCAATAGCACCGGGCGCACTGCTGATGGTCAGCCTCGATCCGTTCCACAGGTCAACGTGACCGCCTGTCGCATTGCCAGCCGATTCACCGTCCCGCCTCCAGTAGCTCTTGAAGGCAACGATTCCTGTGCGCCCCTTGATCTTCTTCTGCCAATCGGCCCCCGTGACGTTTTCCGGCGCGCCGATGCCCGCCAGCGGCTTCAGCCGCAGCCAATCCGCCATCTCGGACGCCAGGACTGCCGTGCGCTTGCCGTCCAAGCGAATCTGGCCCTTGCCGCGAAAGGACTTCATCTCGATGCCGACCCGGTGCAGGGTCACGCTCATGCGAATCGCGCACTGGTTCTCGAAACCTGGCGGTATGTCTCCTGTCTTTGGATCGACGTACGGTGCGCCTTGCGGATAGGCCGTCCACAGCTCAGCGAATGTAACAGCCTTTAGTGATACCTCCTTGATGGAATCCGGGGTCGAATTTGTCCTAACGATTGTTCTCTTGTTAGGCATGCTCGGACCCCTCGCACTGCTTTGCCAGGGCTTCGTCGCCCCAATAGACCGAGTACTCGTCGGCGTTCTCCGTATATACGCGAGGCAGCTTTCCGCTTTCGTCCAGGCGCCCGGCGAACGTCCGGCCATCGGAGATCTCAACGAAGTACGGATAGCCTGCGACGAGGGCCGCTCCCGATCGCGCTCGAATTTGTTCGTCGTACCTGACAGTCACCGGCGAGGTGGGAAAGCCGGCGCTGTTTCCGCGCATGCGCCTTATGCCACTGCGCAGCATCCTCTGCCGTCATGGTCATCGTGTACGGTCGCGACGCAAAGAAGACAGGCCGCGGACTGCAACCGCACGCGCAGATGTCACCGCTCAAGGCTTCTTCCTTGCCCTCATCCGTGCTGGGCCAGCGTGGGCCGACGCAGACGCTGACTCCCGTTCGCTTGCAGACTGGGCAGTACACCGGATCGCCTTCACGCGCTGTCGGGTTGCCTTCGTAGCTGGATCCGAGGCTGCCACCAACGATCGTGGCCCCATTGTTTGCTTTGTCGCCCTTGATGAGATAGGTTCTGGTAACCATGGCCGCACCTTGCTTGGAGATAGGTTTTCACCGCACGCCATTGCGCCAGAGCTTCCATAAGGAATCAATCAGCGAAACCTGATACTTCTTTGTCGATTAGGCGACTAGTCCCACCGGTTCAGCCATCCAGAGATACAGGAGCGTGGAGTCGCCAGGAAAGGGCCCCCCGGCATTGCATTACCGAGGGGCGAATCGGACAGGTTTACTCGAACTTCGTAAAATCCGGCTTGCGCTTCTGGAAGAAGGCAGCAAACGCCTCTTTCGCCTCCGGCGCCACCAGCATCTTCCGGAACACCGCGCCCTCGTCGGCCATCTGCTTTTCCACTGCCGTCATATCGCCCGCCTTCATCAGCCGCTTGCTCTCGCGCAGCGACGACGCCGGCAGGGCTACCAGCTTGCGCGCCTGCTGCAGCGCAAAGTCGTGCAGCTCGGCCACCGGCAGCACCCGCGTCACCAGCCCGATCTCCAGCGCCTCCTGCGCGCTGAAGGCTTCGCCCAGCAGCAGCTTCTCGGCCGCGCGCTGGTAGCCGACCAGCCGCGGCAGCAGCAGGCTCGAGGCCGCTTCAGGACACAGGCCCAGCTGCACGAACGGCAGCGACAGCTTGGCCGTATCGGACGCGTAAACCAGATCGCAATGCAGCAGCATGGTGGTGCCCACCCCGACCGCGGCACCGCTGACGGCTGCCACGATCGGCTTGGTGGCGTGGCTGATCTGGTAGAGGAACTGGAACACCGGCGCCTGCTCGGCGCCATCGCCGGCGCTAGGCGGGCGCTGCATGAAGTCTTCCAGGTCGTTGCCGGCGGTAAAGATCTCCGGCTTGCCGCGCAGCAGGATGGCGCGCACATTGCGGTCGGTTTCGGCCGCGCGCAGCGCGTCGGCCATGGCCTGGTACATCGCCGCGGTGATGGCGTTCTTCTTGTCGATGCGGTCGAACTCGATGGTCAGGATGCCCTGCTCGATGCCGGTGCGGATGCTCATGGTGTCCTCGTCTGTGGATGCATTGCTGGGGTTATTCAAAAGGCGGCGGCGATTCGGAAAGATAGCTCAGCCCGAACGCGCGCGCGCCGACATTCAGCGCCACCGTCAGGCTCATCGGCGCCAGCATCAGTGCCACGCCCTGGCCGCGCGCGGTGCGCTCCAGCGACTGGAAGGCTGGCATCGCGCGCACGGCGTCGAGCGGGCCGGCATAGCAGACCGAGATCGCCGGCACCATCAGGTCGCCGCCGCGGATGCACTGCTCGGCATGCTGCAGCACGCGGCGCGCACCCTCCTCGGAGCCGCGTGCCCTGGCGATGGCCTCGGTGTGCCCGCGGTGCATGCGCACCACCGGGCGGATATTGAAGGCGCTGCCCATCACATAGCGGCCCCAGGTGATGCTGCCCTCGCCCTTCTGGCGCGCGCGCGTGTACATGTAGAGCAGCTCGTCGGGCACCAGGAACATATGGGCGGCATCGCGCAGGCGCGTCTCGACCGCTTCCCGCACCGCTTGCGGGCTGGCGCCTGCGGCGGCCATGCGCGCGGCTTCGCGCACGATCAGCGCCTGGCCCGGTCCGATCGCGCCGGTGTCGACCACGGTCAGGTCGAACAGGCCGGTGCGCCCGGCTTCCTTGCGCAGGCGCACGCTGCGCGCCACGGTGCCGATCACCGCGCCGGTGGCATGCGCATACAGCTTGCTGCGCGAACTGGCGATGGTGAACAGGATGGCGCGGTCGCAATGGGCCACCACGTTGCGCAGCAGGTGTTCTTCCAGCTCGCGCTCGAGCAGCGGGATCGATTCGGCGTAGTGGTCCTGGCGGCCAACCAGGTATTGCTGGTAGAGCGTGGGCAGCGCGTCTTCATCGCGCGTATCGGCGACAAAATGTTCGCCCGCGCGGATGCGGAACGGAATGGTGTGGACCTTCAGCTGGGCCATGATGTCGCGCGGCAGATCGCACGCGGCATCGGCCAGGATGGCTGTCTCCTGCATATTATTGTCTCCCCTACCTGGTGACCCGCATGGCGGGCGGCAGCCCCGGTACTGCTTTCTTCACCTGACAGAAGGGCGGGACAGCCCCGAGGAGCCGTCCCGCAGGCGCGTTTTAGACGCGCTCGAAAATACCTGCGGCGCCCATGCCCGTGCCAACGCACATGGTCACCATGCCGTACTTCAGGTTATGGCGGCGCAGCGCGTGCACCACCGTGGCCGAACGGATCGCACCGGTGGCACCGAGCGGGTGGCCCAGCGCAATCGCGCCGCCCATGCGGTTGACCTTGGCCGGATCCAGTTGCAGATCGCGCATCACCGCCAGCGACTGCGCGGCAAAGGCCTCGTTCAGTTCGATCCAGTCGAGCTGGTCCTGGGTCAGGCCCGCGGCCTTCAGCGCCGCCGGAATCGCTTCCTTGGGGCCGATGCCCATGATCTCGGGCGGCACGCCGCGCACCGCGAACGAGACGAAGCGCGCCAGCGGCACCAGGTTGAACTGCTTGAGGATCTTTTCCGAGACCAGGATCAGCGCGCCGGCGCCGTCAGAGGTCTGCGAGCTGTTGCCGGCGGTGACGCTGCCCTTGTTGGCAAACACCGGGCGCAGCTTGCCCAGGCCTTCCAGCGAGGTCTCCGGGCGCGGGCCTTCGTCCAGCGAGATCGTGCGCGACTTCACGTTCACCTGGCCGCTGGCGAGGTCGGGGAAGCGCTCGACGATCTCGATCGGCGTGATCTCGTCCTTGAACTCGCCGGCCTGCTGCGCCGCGATGGCCTTCTGGTGCGAGGCCAGCGAGAACGCATCCTGGTCCTCGCGGCTGACCTGCCATTGCTGCGCCACCTTCTCGGCGGTCAGGCCCATGCCGTAGGCGATGCCCACGTTCTCGTCGCGGGTGAAGATCTCCGGCGACATCGACGGCGAGTTGCCCATCATCGGCACCATGCTCATCGATTCCACGCCGGCGGCGATCATCACGTCGGACTCGCCCACGCGGATGCGGTCGGCCGCCATCGCCACCGCGCTCACGCCCGAGGCGCAGAAGCGGTTGACGGTGATGCCGCCCACGGTATTGGGCAGGCCCGACAGCAGCGCGCCGATGCGGGCCACGTTCAGGCCCTGCTGCGCTTCAGGAATCGCGCAGCCGACGATGGCGTCTTCGATCAGTTTCGGGTCCAGGTCCGGCACCTGTGCCACGGCAGCCTTCAGGATGGTTGCCAGCAGGTCGTCCGGGCGCGTGTTCTTGAACGCGCCCTTCGGGGCCTTGCCGATCGGCGAGCGGGTGGCCGCAACGATATATGCGTCTTGCAGTTGTTTCATGATGTCGGTTCCTCGCTTGCCCTGTTAGTTACGCACCGGCTTGCCGGTCTGCAGCATGCCCATGATGCGCTCCTGCGTCTTGCCGGTGCCGAGCAGGTCGACAAAGGCCTTGCGCTCCAGCGCCAGCAGCCAGTCCTCGCTCACCAGCGAGCCGGCCTCGACGTCGCCGCCGCACACCGCTTCGGCGATGCGGCTGGCGATCAGGAAGTCGTGCGCCGAAATAAAGCCGCCGTCGCGCATATTGACCAGCGATGCCTTGATGGTGGCAATGCCCGAGCGGCCGGCCACCGGGACCAGCGTCGGCAGCGGCGCGCGGTAGCCGGCGCTGGCCAGCGCGCGCACTTCGTTCTGCGCCACGTACAGCAGCTCGTGCACGTTGAAGACGATCTTGTCGGACGGCTGCAGGTAGCCCATCTGGCGCGCTTCCAGCGCCGAGGCCGAGACCTTGGCCATGGCCGCGCTCTGGAAGCGGCTGGTCAGGAACTGCAGGATGTTGGTGCTGCCCGCGGCCTGCGCCGCGCGCGCGGCCGCCAGCGCGGCTTCCTTCAGGCCGCCGCCGGCCGGCACCAGGCCCACGCCCACTTCGACCAGGCCGATATACGTCTCGAGCGCGGCCACGCGCGAAGCCGAATGCAGCATCAGCTCGCAGCCGCCGCCCAGCGCAATGCCGGACGCCGCGGACACCACCGGCACCGAGGCGTACTTCACGCGCATCATGCCGTCCTGGAACTTCTTCACGAACGGTTCGATGCCCTTGGCGCCGCCCATCATGAAGGCGGGCATGGCCGCTTCCAGGTTGGCGCCGGCGGAGAACGGGCCACCCGGTGCGCCCAGCTGCAGCGAAGTCGGCTGCCACACCACCAGCCCCTTGTAGCCGGTTTCGGCCAGGTCGATGGCGCGGGTCAGGCCGTCGATCACGTCCGGCCCGATGGTGTTCATCTTGCTCTTGAACGAGACCACCAGCACGTCGTCCTGGCCTTCGCTCACCCAGATGCGCACGGCGTCGTTCTCTTCGACAGTGCGGCCGGCCTTGCGCGGATCGGCCGCGGCAGTGCCCTTGATCGCGGCACGGAATGCCTGGCGCTGGTACACCGGCAGCTTGCTGCGCGCGACGAAGGACTGCGTCGCCGGCGACCACGAACCGGCAGCGGCGTGCACGCCCTGGTTCTCTGCCACCGGGCCCTCGAATACCCATGCCGGCAGCGGCGCGGCCGACAGCGCCTTGCCGGCTTCCACGTCTTCCTTGACCCACTCGGCCACCTGCTTCCAGCCGGCCGACTGCCAGTCTTCGAACGGACCCGAGTTCCAGCCGAAGCCCCAGCGGATCGCCAGGTCGATGTCGGCGGCGGAGCCCGCGACCTGCTCCAGGTACACGGCGATGTAGTGGAACACGTCGCGGAACACCGCCCACAGGAACTGCGCCTGCGGGTTGGTCGACTCGCGCAGCAGCTTGATGCGCTCGGCCGCATCCTTCTTCAGCATGCGCACCACGATCTCGTCGGCCTTCTTGCCGGCATCGACGTACTGGCCGGTCTTGGCGTCGAGCACCTTGATGGCCTTGCCTTCCTTCTTGTAGAAGCCGGCACCGGTCTTCTGGCCCAGCGCGCCCGCGTCGACCAGGCCCTTGAGTACGGCCGGGGTCTTGTACACCGGCGCGAACGGGTCGTCGTGCAGGGTGTCCTGCATGGTCTTGATCACGTGCGCCATGGTGTCCAGGCCGACCACGTCCGCGGTGCGGAAGGTGGCGGACTTGGCGCGGCCCAGCTTGGAGCCGGTCAGGTCATCGACCACGTCGAACGGGATGCCGAACTTCTCGGCTTCGGCAAACACGGCCAGGATCGAGAAGATGCCGACGCGGTTGGCGATGAAGTTGGGCGTGTCCTTGGCGCGCACCACGCCCTTGCCGAGCGTGGTGGTCAGGAATGCTTCAAGCTGGTCGAGGATCTGCGGCTGCGTGGTCGCGGTCGGGATCAGCTCGACCAGGTGCATGTAGCGCGGCGGGTTGAAGAAGTGCACGCCGCAGAAGCGCGACTTCAGGTCCGCATCAAACCCGTCGGACAGCGCTGTGATCGACAGGCCCGAGGTGTTGGTCGCGAAGATCGCATGCGAGGCCAGGTGCGGCGCGACCTTCTTGTACAGGTCGTGCTTCCAGTCCATGCGCTCGGCGATCGCCTCGATCACCAGGTCGCATTCC
Organism: Cupriavidus sp. FW306-1B-F12B; assembly: GCF_058781795.1. Lineage (NCBI taxonomy): Bacteria > Pseudomonadati > Pseudomonadota > Betaproteobacteria > Burkholderiales > Burkholderiaceae > Cupriavidus > Cupriavidus sp. FW306-1B-F12B. The sequence continues at coordinate 170,162 of NZ_JBYSXC010000009.1, read as the reverse complement.
TTGAGCAGCGCGATGTCGTCCTCGTAGTTGGCCGCCTGGATCAGGCCGGCCTCTTCCTTGATGCCCAGCGGCGCGGGCGAGAGCTTCTTCAGGTTCTCGATGGCGCGCAGCGCGATGCCGTTCTTGGGGCCTTCCTTGGCGGGAAGGTCGAACAGCACCACGGGCACGCGCGCATTGATCAGGTGGGCGGCGATCTGCGCCCCCATGACGCCGGCACCCAGCACGGCGACTTTCTTGACGATGAAATTGGACATGCTCGCTCCTGGATTAGTGAGCGTTAGACAGATGCGAAGCCGTCGTTCCCGGCCGGGAACGACGCGTAGAGTCGACTCAGAACAGGTCTGCGTCCAGCGCCATCAGCGTTGCCGCACCAGCGCGCGCCTTGCGGATCTCGGCGGCGGTTTCCGGCAGCAGCCTGGCAAAGTAGAAACGTGCCGTGGCCAGCTTGGCGGTGTAGAACTTGTCGCCGCTCGCTTCCTTCTCCAGCGCGATCTTGGCCATGCGGGCCCAGAAGTACGAGAACACCAGGTGGCCCACCACGCGCAGGTACGGCACCGCGGCGGCGCCCACCTCGTCGGCATTGCCCATCGCCTTCATGCCGATTTCCATGGTGAGCTTCTGCACCTTGTCGCCAATATCGGCGAGCGGGTTGATGAACTCCTGCATGGCTTCGTTGGTGCCTTCGGCTTCAACGAATTCCTGCACGATCTTGCCGAAGGCCTTCATCCTGGCGCCCATGTCGCCCAGGATCTTGCGGCCCAGCAGGTCCAGCGCCTGGATGGTGTTGGTGCCTTCGTAGATCATGTTGATGCGCGCATCGCGCACATACTGCTCCATGCCCCACTCGGCGATATAGCCGTGGCCGCCGAACACCTGCATGCCCTCGTTGGTGGACGTGAAGGCGTTGTCGGTCAGGAAGGCCTTGATCACCGGCGTGAGCAGCGCGACCAGGTCGCCGGCCTGCTTGCGCACGGCTTCGTCGGGGTGCGACAGCTCGCGGTCGATCTGCAGCGCGGTCCAGTAGCTGAAGGCGCGGCCGCCTTCGGCGTAGGCCTTCTGCGTCAGCAGCATGCGGCGCACGTCCGGGTGCACGATGATCGGGTCGGCGGGCTTGTCCGGCGCCTTCGGGCCGGTCAGCGCGCGCATCTGCAGGCGGTCCTTGGCGTAGGCCAGCGAGTTCTGGTACGCCACTTCGGTCAGGCCCAGGCCCTGCGCGCCCACGCCCAGGCGCGCGGCATTCATCATCACGAACATGGCGTTCAGGCCCTTGTTGGGCTCGCCCACCATCCAGCCGCGCGCGCCGTCCAGGTTCATCACGCAGGTGGCGTTGCCGTGGATGCCCATCTTGTGCTCGATCGAGCCGCACTTGATGCCGTTGCGCTCGCCCGGGTTGCCGTTGGCATCGGGGATGAACTTGGGCACCACGAACAGCGAGATGCCCTTGGTGCCGCCCGGCGCGTCCGGCAGGCGTGCCAGCACCAGGTGGATGATGTTCTCGGCCATGTCGTGCTCGCCGGCCGAGATGAAGATCTTGGTGCCCGAGATCAGGTACGACCCGTCGGCCTGCGGCTCTGCCTTGGAACGCAGGATGCCGAGGTCGGTGCCGCAGTGCGGCTCGGTCAGGCACATGGTGCCGGTCCACACGCCGGAGACCAGCTTGGGCAGGTAGGTCTGCTGCAGTGCTGGCGTGCCGTGCGCGTGCAGCGCCTCGTACGCGCCGTGCGACAGGCCCGGGTACATGGTCCAGGCCTGGCCGGCCGAGTTCAGCATCTCGTAGACCACATTGTTGATCACGATCGGCAGGCCCTGGCCGCCGAATTCGGGATCGCACGCCAGCGCCGGCCAGCCGGCCTCGACGTACTGCTGGTAGGCTTCCTTGAAGCCGGTGGGGGCCTTGACCACGCCGTCGCCGACGTAGGTGCAGCCTTCGCGGTCGCCCACCTGGTTGAGCGGGAACACCACGTCCGAGCAGAACTTGCCGGCTTCCTCGATGACCTGGTTGATGGTGTCCGCGTCGATGTCCGCGTGCGGCGGCATCGCCTTGAGTTCGGCTTCGGCGCCGAGCAGTTCATGGAGCACGAACTGCATGTCGCGCAACGGTGCGGTGTACTGGCCCATCTGAGACTCCTTGGAGTTGTGCGATGCCGCCACGCCGCCCGTCCCGCTTGCGCGATACGGTCCGACCGGGGCGACCTCAGGTACGGTAAGACTGAATCAGCTTGTTGAGCGCGACCATGGCAAGCTCGGCACTGTCAGGCAGGCGCAGGAAACGGGCGTCATGATGCAAGCCTAGTTCAAGGCTGTACATCTCGAACAGCATCAGGCGCGGATCGCAGTCCGCGCGCAGGTGCCCTTCCTCCCGCGCCTGGTTGATGGCGCGCGTGAGCGCTGCCCGCCAGATGGTGACGCTCTTGACCAGCTCGTCACGCACCAGGCTGCCGGCACGGTCGTCGTACTCCACGGCGCCGCTGATGTAGATGCATCCAGTCGTCACTTCCTGGATGCGCTTCTCCATCCAGCGCCGCACCATCGACCACAGCCGGGGCAGGCCGCGCGGCTCCTGCAGCGAGGGATAGAACACCTCCTGCTCGAACCGGCGGTGATACTCCCGCACCACCTCCACCTGCAGGTCTTCGCGCGAACCGAAATGCGCGAAGACACCGCTCTTGCTCATCTGCATGCGTTCCGCGAGCAGCCCGATGGTCAGACCTTCGAGCCCGTCGCGGGACGACAATTCCAGTGCGGCATCCAGAATCGCCACGCGCGTCATTTCACCCTTGCGCATTGGCGCGGGGGAGGCGGCGGCGGATTCGAGACGGGCTGACTGGTGTCGCATGTTTTTTCTCCGTTCTGCGGGGCCCTGCTGCGGCCCCGCGTATGACCCTGACGTTGCATTATTTGCTTGCGGCCGAACCGGCGGATTTGCCGGTGCATACCGCGAATGCACGCAGTCTAAGCCAAAAAAGAACGGTCGTTCAGATTATTCTGGCGCAGCAGCCGACCATCAAGCTTTTAATTAGACCGCTGTTTCTAAACGGACTGCAATGCAGCATGTCCGTCATGTCGGTCATGGCTTGCGCCGCGACCGGTTGCAGCGAGCGCCGTGCCGCATGGCAGCAAACGCACACCGCGCTCGCGGCTTATCGTTCAGTAGCGCCCCGCGACACCGGCAATGACGACACCCAGGCGCAGCAGCATATAGGCCGCCCAGTTGGCCAGCCGGTGCAGCGGCGAGCGGCGCGCATGCACCTCCGGCATCACGCGCACGCTGCGGTGCGCAATGGCGTATTCCAGCGCGGTGCGCAGTTCAGCGGCGAAGGCCGCATCATAAACGGCGACGTTGGCTTCGCGCGCGAGCAGCAGGCTGAACGGGTCCATATTGCTCGACCCGACCGTGGCCCAGGCCTCGTCGACCACGCCCACCTTGGCGTGCAGGAAGCTCTCGGCATACTCGTAGATCTCGACGCCGGCCTCCAGCAGCGAGGCATACAGCGCATGGGTGGCGTAGTGCTGCAGCCGGTATTCGACCCGCCCCTGCAGCAGCAGCCGCACGCGCACGCCGCGCGCGCGGCACGCCAGCAGCGCGCGCCGCATCTTGTGGCCAGGCAGGAAGTAGGCGTTGGCAAGGATCACGTCGTGGCGCGCGGCGCCCAGCGCGCGCAGGTATTCGCGCTCGATGGTGCGGCGGTTGCGCAGGTTGTCGCGCAGCAGCAGCGCGGCGCGTACGCCGCCCGCGGCTTCCGGGCGCGGCGGCAGGTCGGTGACGAGCGGGTAGTCGGCCACCGCGGCGGCGCGTTCGGTGCCGTGCATATCGCGCAGCGACAAGCGCCACCAGAGCCGCTCGGCGGACAGCGCGATGCCGTCCACCAGCGGGCCGCCGACCTGCACCGCGAAGTCATAGCGCGGCCCCAGGTTGGCGCCTTCGAACGGGCCGTGGTTGTGGTCGTCGATGATATTGATGCCGCCGACGAAAGCCACGCGCCGGTCGATCACCGCCAGCTTGCGGTGCAGCCGGCGCAGGTGGCGCCGCGCCAGCCGGAAGCCGCGCAGCATGCGGAACACGCGCAGTTGCACGCCGCCGGCGCGCAGCCGCGCGGCCAGCGCGGCGGGCATGTCGCCGGCGCCGAATCCGTCCACGGTCACGCGCACGGTCACGCCGCGCGCGGCGGCGCGGATCAGCGCGTCGCTGACCGCGCGGCCGACTTCGTCATCGGCATAGATGTAGGTTTCCAGCATCACCTGGAACGCGGCCTGGTCGATGGCGGCGATCAGCGCGGGGAAGAAGTCCTGGCCGCCGTGCAGCAGCCGCACCGCATTGTCGGTGGTGGGCTTGCCGCGGCGCCAGGTCCAGCGCAGCATGTGGCGGCGCGGCGCGTGGTCGCCGGCCGCGGCGGAGTCGTGCGCGCTGGTGTCGGCATGAGCGGAGTGGGAGATCCGTGACATGCCGTGATTATCGGACAGATTGCCGGGCGCAAGGCGCCGCGCGCACATTGGCAGGCGCATCTCTGCTATCGTCGAGACTGATGCTTGCCCGCGCAGCCAGCGACGGGCAATCGACGACTGACGCCCCCACGGAACCCATTGTGAAGGTATTCGGCATTACCGGATCGTCCGGCAGCGGCAAGACCACGCTGCTGGACCAGCTCATCCCCTGTTTCGTCGCCGCCGGCCTGCGCGTGGCCGGCGTCAAGCATACCCATCACGGCTTTGACCCCGACACGCCCGGCAAGGACTCCTGGCGCATGCGCGAGGCCGGCTGCGCCAATGTCGTGCTGGTCGGCGCGCGCCACCTGACGCTGATGCGCCACTACCCGGAAGCGGTGCCCTCGCCCGAACTGGACGATGCGCTCGCCGTGCTGCCGGCCGACACCGAACTGGTGCTGGTGGAGGGCTACAAGCGCAGTGATTTTCCCAAGCTGGAGGTATATCGCCCGGCACTGGGGCGCACGCCGCTGTGGGACGAGGTGCCGGGCGTGGTGGCGGTGGCAAGCGACGACCCTGCCGCGGTCGCTGCCATGACCGCGCTGCCGGTGCTGGACCTGAACGACCCGCAGGCGGTGTTCGCCTTCATCCGCGACTATCCGGACAGCGCGCGCTGAGTTCAGGCGGCCTTGCCGGCGGGCTCCGCGGGCATGGCCAGCGCGCCCTGCGGATGCCCCAGTTCCGCCACCAGCGGCACGTGATCCGAGCGCTGCGCCCAGTCGCGGCCGGTCAGCGCATGCGCGCGCTCGATCTCATAGCCGCGCACATAGATGCGGTCGAGCTGCCACCACGGCATATGGCTGGGGAAGGTATGCAGCCGCGCGCCGCGCGCGTGCGAGGCCTCGACCGCGCCCAGCGTATTGCAGATCTGCGCATCGAGCCGGTGGTTCCAGTCGTTGAAGTCGCCGGCGATCACCAGCGGCATGCCGGCCGGCACCACGGTGCGCACACGCTCCACCAGGGCCTCGGCCTGGCGTACGCGGCTGCGCGCGAACAGGCCGAAATGCACGCAGATCAAGTGGGTTTCCACCCCGTGCACATCCGCCACCGCATGAAGCAGCCCGCGCTGCTCGAAACGGTGGTCAGAAATATCGAGGTTTTCGGACATCAGGATCGGGTGGCGCGACAGGATCGCGTTGCCGTGATGGCCGTAGTCATAGACCGCGTTGCGGCCGTAGACCGAATGCGGATAGGCGTCAGTGGCCAGGTAGTTGAGCTGCGTATGCTCCGGATCAAACAGCGCCGCGGCCACCAGCCGGTCGTTGCGGTCCTGCACTTCCTGCAGGAAGACGATGTCCGCATCCATCGCATGCAGGCCGGCGCGCACGTTCTGGATGCGCGGGCGCCGCGAGATGCCGGTCACTCCCTTGTGGATGTTGTAGGTGACCACGCGCAGCTTCATGGCTGCGCTCCGTACACCGCCTGCCGCTCGCCAGCGCCAGCCCCGGCCGCGCGCCAGGCGAGCTGGCGGATGGCCTCGGCATTGCTGCTGGAAAAGCATTGCTGCGCGGCCTGCTCCCACGGTAGCCACTGGTATTGCAGATGTTCGCGTGGCGCCAGCGTCACCGGCAGCGCCTGCTGCACACGCAGCCCGAACCAGTGCTCGGTATTGCGCGTGACGCCTTCGGCATAGCGGTGGCGCCACTGCGGGTAGATCTCGTACTGGATGGTGTGGGCCCAGTCGGTCAGCTGGTGCTCGCCGGCGATGATGCCGGTTTCCTCGGCCACTTCACGCGCGGCGGTCAGGGCCAGGGGTTCGTCCAGGGTGTCGAGGCTGCCGGTCACGGACTGCCAGAACCCCGGGCGATCGGCGCGTTCCAGCAGCAAGACTTGAAGATCTGGCGTGTAAATCACCACCAGCACGGATTCCGGGATCTTGTAGGACATGGGTCTGGGCGAAAGGACAAACCCAAGGATAGCGCAGCCGCGCCACGTTGCCACGCGAAAGCGTGGCGGCGCACGCCCGAGGCGGCCCGCGGCAGCCTTCAGGCGGCGCTGCGCGCGCCATAGGTGGCACGGGGTGCCAGGTACGGCTCGTCGGCGGCGGTGCGCTGCCAGGTGTCGAACACCTGGGGCGAATCGCCGTGGCCCCAGGCCGCACGCAGCTGGTCCATCAGCGGCGCCAGCGCCTGGCGGTAGCGCTTGGACGCGCCATGCGCGTGCGTGGCCAGGGCGTCGGCGCGGTGCCGGACCTCGCCCTGCAGCCGCGTGCGCTCCAGCGCGATTTCCTTCTCGCGCTGTCCCAGCGAGTTGTACTTCTGGATCAGGAAGCGCTGGTAATCGCCGCCGTCCATGCCCTGCGCCGCCTGCGCGTTGACCTGCTCGAAACGCAGCACGATGCTGCCGGTTTCCTGCTCGATATGGGCAACCTCCGCGTCCAGGGCCTGCAGCGCCTCCTGCACACGCTGGGCGTCGCGGCGCAGCGCCTGCACCTGCGCGGCCTCGTCCTCGAACACGCGCTGCGCATCCAGGTAGGCCTGCACCACCGGCTGCGGCGCCACCACCAGCAGCGGGTCGGCGCCGTCGGCGCGCTGGCCGGCCAGCAAGGCGTCATCAGCCAGGCGCAGGTTGCCGAGCTCGTCCAGCCAGCGCCCGCGCGTCATGACCACGCCGACGGTATCCAGCGCCAGCCGGCGCAGCGCTTCGGCGCGCTGCATTTCCACCGGCTCGGCCGCCGCGGCGGGCGCGGCCGACTGCACCGCATGGGCGATGTCGGGCACGCAGGCGGCCACCGTGGTGGCCACCGATTCAGACATGGCCTGCGCCGAGCGGCGCACGGCGCGGCGCAGCTCGAAGCGTGCCAGCAGCATCATCACCAGTCCGGCCACCAGCCAGGTCAGGATGGTTTGGTCATGGGCCAGCAGGAACTGGCGGATCAGGTCGATATCCAGGGTCACGAATTTCCTCCCGAGTGCCGGAAGCCTTCATTGCGAGGCCGCTCGGCAAATTACGTGTCAAAGAGAGCAGACCCCGCCGCGGCGCCCTTCGTTCCGACCGGTAACAAATCGAAACCAATGCGCCGCGCGCCTCACAGCGCAGGCGACCCGACGTTGCGCATAAAGCAAAAAAGCCGCGCAATCGCGCGGCTTCCTTGCGGGCTCCGGGCAACTCAGGCCGTCGGCTTGGGCTCCGTGGCGCGCAGGCGGATGTGCAGTTCGCGCAGTTGCTTCTCGTCGACCGAGCTCGGAGCCTGGGTCAGCAGGTCCTGGGCGCGCTGGGTCTTCGGGAAGGCGATCACGTCGCGGATCGAGTCGGCGCCGGCCATCATCGTGACGATGCGGTCCAGGCCGAAGGCCAGGCCGCCGTGCGGGGGCGCGCCGTACTGCAGCGCGTCCAGCAGGTAGCCGAACTTGGCGCGGGCTTCGTCGTCATTGATGTTGAGCGCGCGGAACACCTTGCTCTGGATGTCCGAACGGAAGATCCGCACCGAGCCGCCGCCCATTTCCCAGCCGTTCAGCACCATGTCGTAGGCCTTGGCCAGGCACTTGCCCGGGTCGGTCTCCAGGTATTCCAGGTGCTCGTCCTTGGGGCTGGTGAACGGGTGGTGCATGGCCACCCAGCGCGCGTCTTCCTCGTCGTACTCGAACATCGGGAAGTCGACCACCCACAGCGGCTTCCAGGTGTCTTCGAACAGGCCGTTGGCCTTGCCGAAGTCAGAGTGGCCGATCTTCAGGCGCAGCGCGCCGATCGAGTCGTTGACCACCTTGGCCTTGTCGGCGCCGAAGAAGATGATGTCGCCGTCCTGGGCGCCGGTGCGCTTGAGGATCTCGGCAATGGCGGCGTCGTGCAGGTTCTTGACGATCGGCGATTGCAGACCGTCGCGGCCCTTGGCCACTTCGTTGACCTTGATCCAGGCCAGGCCCTTGGCGCCGTAGATGCCGACGAACTGGGTGTAGGCGTCGATCTCGCCGCGCGAGATCGCACCGCCGCCCGGCACGCGCAGGCCGACCACGCGGCCGTTGTCGCTGTTGGCGGGGCTTGAGAACACCTTGAAGTCGACATCCTTCATCACCTCGGTCAGCTCGGTGAATTCCAGCTTGACGCGCAGGTCAGGCTTGTCCGAGCCGAAGCGGGCCATGGCCTCGCGGAACTCCATCACCGGGAACCTGGCGTCCAGGTCGACGTCGATGGCGTTCTTGAACACCGTGCGCATCATGTCCTCGAACAGGTCGCGGATCTCCTGCTCGGTCAGGAACGAGGTCTCGCAGTCGATCTGCGTGAACTCCGGCTGGCGGTCGGCGCGCAGGTCTTCGTCGCGGAAGCACTTGGTGATCTGGTAGTAGCGGTCAAAGCCGGAGACCATCAGCATCTGCTTGAAGATCTGCGGCGACTGCGGCAGCGCGAAGAAGTGGCCCGGGTTGACCCGCGACGGCACCAGGTAGTCGCGCGCGCCTTCGGGCGTGCTCTTGCCCAGCATCGGGGTCTCGATGTCGATAAAGCCCTGCGCATCGAGGAACTTGCGCACTTCCATCGCCACCTTGTAGCGCAGGCGCAGGTTGTACTGCATCTGCGGGCGGCGCAGGTCCAGCACGCGGTGCGTCAGGCGCGTGGTTTCCGACAGGTTGTCGTCGTCGAGCTGGAACGGGGGCGTGACCGACGGGTTCAGCACGGTCAGCTCATGGCACAGCACCTCGATCTTGCCCGAGGTCAGGTTGGCGTTCTCGGTGCCGGCCGGGCGCGGACGGACCTTACCGGTGACGCGGATGCAGAACTCATTGCGGATCTCTTCGGCAGCCTTGAACATCTCGGGGCGGTCCGGGTCGCACACCACCTGCACCAGGCCTTCGCGGTCGCGCAGGTCGATGAAGATCACGCCGCCATGGTCGCGGCGGCGCTGGACCCAGCCGGTAAGGGCCACTTCCTGGCCCGAGAATTGTTCGGTCACCAGACCGCAGTAGTGAGTACGCATGGAGGACATAAGGAGATTCCCGGTAAAACGCGGCCGCCCGAAGCACATCGGGCGGCCCGTGATCAGATTGGATGCTTAAGGATCGGTCGTCTCGACCGTTTCCTCGCTGCTGGCCCTGCCGGCCGGATTGGCCGGACTGGCCGGGGCTGCCGGCCGGGACATGCTGCCGTTCTTGCGCGGCAGTTCCGCCGGTGCCACCACGCCCATCGAGACGATGTACTTGAGCGCGGCGTCGACGGTCATGTCGAGTTCGATGGTGTCGGCCTTGGGCATCATCAGGAAGAAGCCCGAGGTCGGATTCGGCGTGGTCGGCACGTAGACGCTGACGTATTCGCCCTGCAGGTGGTTCTGCACGTCGCCGCCGGGGCGCCCGGTCAGGAAGGCGATAGTCCACGAGCCCTCGCGCGGGTACTGCACCAGCAGCGCCTTGCGGAAGGCATTGCCCGAGGACGACAGCAGCGTGTCCGAGACCTGCTTGACGCTGGTGTAGATCGGGCCCACCACCGGGATATGGCCCAGCAGCGCTTCCCACCAGCGCACCAGGCGCTGGCCGATGAAGTTATGCGCCAGCAGGCCGACCAGCAGGATCACCAGCAGCGTGAGGATGGCGCCCAGGCCGGTCACGCGCTTGCCGAACATCAGCCGGTCCGGGCGCCAGGCCTCGGGCAGCAGCGCCAGGCTCTGGTCCATCGTGCCGATGATCAGGCTGAGCACCCACAGCGTGATGCCCAGCGGCACCAGCACCAGCAGCCCGGTCAGGAACCAGGTTTTCAGGGCGGAAGTCTTCTTGGCAACCACGGGGCGGGTCCGGCTCAATGGCAGGCGCAGGCGCTGCCGCAGCCGCCAGCTGCCGCGGGCGTGGCCGAAGCGGACGTGGCAGGACTGGCCGGCGATTCAGCCGCCGCCGGGGTGCTGGCCGCCGCTGCAGTGGCGCCACCCGCGGCGCCGGTCACTGCCGGCGCGCCGGCGCTGCCGCCGCGGAAGTCGGTCACGTACCAGCCCGAGCCCTTGAGCTGGAAACCAGCAGCGGTCAGCTGTTTCTTGAACGCGCCGGCGGTGCCGCACGACGGGCAGTCCGTCAGCGGGGCATCGCTCATTTTCTGCAGCACATCGCGCCCGTGGCCGCAGGCGTCGCAACGGTAGGCATAGATCGGCATGGTGTTATTTCGCGAGAAAACTTCGGAATTGGTACAAAGGCGGACATCGGCGCGGGCCATGGCGGCCGCGGGAAATTCCCGTGCGACGATGCAAAGCCTTGAATTATAAACCGTTCCGGGGCCGCCTGATCGCCGGAAATGAGGGGGTGGCAGACCCCGGGCCGTCAGGCGATATGCACTTCCTTGACCGGCGCGTGATCTGCAATCCACTGCGGCAGCAGTGAACCGATCACCATGCCGCTGATCGAGAACAGCAGGCCCACCATTTGCGGCGGCACCACGGCATCGGCAAAGGCCACCTCGCAGGTCAGCCACGAAGACAGGCCCAGCAGGATCGCCGCCAGCCCGCCCTGGCGGGTGGCGTGCTTCCAGAACATGCCGAAGGCCAATGGCACGAACGACGAAACCAGGGTGACCTTATAGGCATTTTCGACCATATGGAAGATCGACAGGTGCGAGTTGAGCGCGAACAGCGTCACCAGCGCGGTGAATACCAGCACCACGGTCTGCATCACGCGCAGGAACTGCCGGTCGTCGAGGTGGCGGAAGTACGGGCGCAGGATGTTCTCGGCAAAGGTCACCGACGGCGCCAGCAGCGTGGCCGACGCGCAACTCTTGATCGCCGACAGCAGCGCGCCGAAGAACATCACCTGGGCGAACATCGGTGCGTGCTGCAGGATCAGCTTCGGCAGGATCAGCTGCGAATCGGTGTCGATGTACTTGGCCACCATGCCGGGGTCGATCATTGTGGCCGAATACGCCAGGAACATCGGGATGAAGGCGAAGCAGAAGTACAGCACGCCGCCCAGCACCGAGGCGCGCCCGGCGATCTGCTCGGTGCGCGACGAGGTCACGCGCTGGAACACGTCCTGCTGCGGGATCGAGCCCAGCATCATGGTGAACAGCGCCGCCGCAAAGCCGATGATCTGTATGAAATCCAGCGATGGCAGGAACTCGAACTTGCCGGCCGCGGCCGCGTGCGACACCACCGCCGTGACGCCGCCGGCCTGGCCGCTGACCTCGTAGCCGATATAGAGCATGCCGATCACGATGATGATCATCTGGATGAAGTCGGTGATGGCCACCGACCACATGCCGCCGAACAGCGTATAGACCAGCACGCTGGCCGCGCCGATCATCATGCCGGCCTCCTGCGACAGCGCGCCGTCCGAGACGGTAAAGAACACCAGCCCGAGCGCCTTGATCTGCGCCGCCACCCAGCCCAGGTAGGACACCACGATGCACAGCGTGGTCAGCACCTCGGCCAGCCGGCCATAGCGGTTGTGGTAGTAGTCGCCGATGGTCAGCAGGTTCATCCGGTACAGCGGCCGGGCGAAGAACAGGCCCACCAGGATCAGGCACAGCGACGAGCCGAAGGGGTCGGAGACCACGCCCGACAGGCCTTCCTTGAGAAATACGGCGGGGATGCCCAGCACCGTCTCTGAGCCGAACCAGGTGGCAAAGACGGTGGCGGTGACGATATGGAACGGCAGGCTGCGCCCGGCGACGGCGAAATCGGTGGTGTTGCGTACGCGCAGCGCCGCCCACAGGCCGATGCCGACCGAGATTACCCAGTAGATGATGACGAACCAGATCAGCATGCCGCTGCCCTATGCAGAAGTGCCCTTGTGGCGAAAAACCGAATGCCGGGCGGCGCATGAGTGCACGTTGCTTGCGCGCATCTGCCCGGAGTCCAATTCATCGGTCGGGGCCGCATATCGAGCTGCCTGGAGTTCTCGCGCTGGGCGGAAAACGCGGCCGGGGCTGCGGTCGTAGCCGAATCAAAACGCGGATTATAGCGACGCAGACCAGCGTGGGCGAAAAAAATTCCCCGCTGGCGCAAATGCGCCACGCGGAGCATCGCCTGCGCCACAAGGGCTGGCCGGTGGCTGCCTCAGCCGGACCGGCGGCGCCAGACCTGCCAGCGCTCCTGCCCCTGGAACACCGGCAGCGGCGCGGCCGAGGGCCGGTCCTCCAGTCGCTCGAAGGCCGGTGCCAGCAGCGCGTCCAGCGCCTCGGCCGGCATCGCGAACGGCGGCCCGCCGCGGTTTTCGCCGAGGTAGAAGTAGCCGGCCAGCAGGCCGCCCGGCGGCAGCAGTTGCGCGACCCGGGCGGCATAGTCGGCCCGCATCGCCGGCGGCAGCGCGCACAGGAAGGCCCGTTCGTAGATCAGCTCGCACGCCGGCTGCGGCGTGAAGGCAAAGAAATCGCCCTGCTGCACCACTACCCCCGCCGGCCCCAGCGTCCGCCGCGCCGACGCCACCGCCTGCGGCGAGAAGTCGATTGCCGTCACCGGCCAGCCACGCTCGAACAGCCACGCGGCCTCCCAGCCGTTGCCACAGCCTGGCACCAGGGTCGGACATGGCGCGCGGCCTTCAATGAACTGCCGGAATTCCTCGGGCACGCCGCCCTGGTCCCAGGGCGTGAAGCCCTGTTCGAAACGCTCGTCCCAGAACGCCGGGTCGGCGGCGTTGCGGGTGGCGAAGGTCGGCGCGGGCTTGGCAGGGTCGCTCATGGTCATCTCTAATATGGATCAGCCAGGGGTGCGCTACCAGTAGCCCGCCCAGCCCAGCACATGCGTCAGCACGATGCCGGCGACAAAGCCGCCCAGCAACAGCAGCCCGGTGCCGAGCAGCCGGTTGGTGCGGCGCTGCTCCACCACCAGCATCGCCAGCAGCTTGTCCTGCTCGCCGTTGCTGGTCAGCGCGCGCCGCTCCAGGAACTGGTGCGCCAGGCGCGGGAAGTCGGGCAGCATCTTGGCCCACAGCGGCGCCTCCACCTTGACCCGCTCCCAGGCGCCCTTCCAGCCCACCTGCTCGTGCATCCAGCGTTCCAGGAAAGGCTTGGCGGTCTTCCACAGGTCCAGGTCGGGGTCGAGCTGGCGGCCCAGGCCTTCGATATTGAGCAGCGTCTTCTGCAGCAGCACCAGCTGCGGCTGGATCTCGACATTGAAGCGGCGCGAGGTCTGGAACAGGCGCATCAGCACCATGCCCAGCGAGATCTCCTTGAGCGGCTTGTCGAAGTACGGCTCGCAGCAGGCGCGCACGGCGCTTTCCAGCTCTTCGATGCGGGTGTCGGGCGGCACCCAGCCGGACTCCACGTGCAGCAGCGCCACGCGGTGGTAGTCGCGCCGGAAGAAGGCGATGAAGTTCTGCACCAGGTAGTTCTTGTCGAACTCGGACAGCGCGCCGACGATGCCGAAGTCCAGCGCGATATAGCGGCCGAAGGTCTCGGGCTGCACCGACACCAGGATATTGCCCGGATGCATGTCGGCATGGAAGAAACCATCGCGGAACACCTGGGTGAAGAAGATCTCGACGCCCTCTTCCGCCAGCAGGTGCATGTCCACGCCGGCGGCCTTGAGCGACTCGGTGCGCGAGATCGGGATGCCGTGCATGCGCTCCATCACGAACACGGTGCTGCTGCACCAGTCCCAGAACACCTCGGGCACCAGCAGCAGGCTGGAGTCGGAAAAATTGCGGCGCAGCTGGCTGGCGTTGGCCGCCTCGATCATCAGGTCGAGCTCGTCGTGCAGGTATTTGTCGAACTCGGCCACCACCTCGCGCGGCTTCAGGCGCTTGCCGTCGGCCCAGAAGCGTTCCATCCAGGTCGCCATGTCGCGCATCAGCGCCAGGTCGCTGTCGATCACCGGCAGCATGCCCGGGCGCAGCACCTTCACCGCGACCTCGCGGCCGTGGCAGGGGCCACCCTTGAGCGTGGCGAAGTGCACCTGCGCAATCGAGGCGCTGGCCACCGGCTGGTGCTCGAAGGTCTCGAACAGCTGGTCCAGCGGCCGCCCCAGCGCGCGCTCGATGATCTTCACCGCCACCACCGAATCGAACGGCGGCACCTGGTCCTGCAGCTTGGCCAGTTCGTCGGCAATGTCCGCCGGCATCAGGTCGCGCCGGGTCGACAGCACCTGGCCGAACTTGACGAAGATCGGGCCCAGCCGCGTCAGCGCCAGCCGCAGGCGCTCGCCGCGCGGCATCTCGAGCTTGCGCCCGATGGTGATGACGCGCACCAGGAAGCGGATCCTGCGGCTGCTGAAGCCCGAGAGCACCAGCTCGTCCAGGCCGTAATAGAGGATGACGAAGAGAATCTTGCCAAGGCGCAGGAGGCGGGTCATTCGGGAGTCTTCACAGGGCCGGGCAGGCAGTCATGTTGTTGGTGGATGGGATCGGGGCGCGGCCGGCTCAGCGGTGCGGCGACGGCAGCTTGCCGGACTGGCCCGACTGGCCCGACTGTCCGGAAGCCGGCCGCGGGCCGGCGCGCTCCAGCCGCTCCAGCCGTTTCTCGAGCCGGGCCAGGCTGTCGCGCAGCCGGCCCACATCGGTGCCGAAGGCATCGAGCGCGGCGTGGCGCACCAGGGTCGGATGCTCGTCCAGCAGGTAGTCGGTGACGTTGTCGACCAGGGCGCGGCCCACGCGCGTGGCCTGCTCATGCACCTGGCGCGCGCCGTCGACCACGCGCTGCGCCACGCTGTCGCTGACGGGCCCGCCCAGGATGCCGCGCAGCGCGCGCGACAGGTCTTCGGCGGCGTCCCAGCGCAGGTTGCGCGCCAGCGTCGAGACGGTGTTGGCCAGCTCGGCGTCGCCCTCGATGCGGACATGGCGCATGGCGGCGGCCTGGCCGCCTTCGGCCACGTCGGCGGCCACCAGCGGCCACTGCTGCACCGGCACGCGCAGCGTCACCGCGGGCGCCTCGGCCTCGGGCGCCGGTTCGGTGCAGCCGTGCTCCGTCACCTTCAGCGACAGCACGAAGGCGGCCGCATCGAAGCGGATCACGCGCCCGGCAAACGGCGTGAGCTGGTTGCGGGCCCACGGCTCCTGCTCAAGCAGGTGGTTCAGCGCCGAGATGGCGGGCATGGCCAGGGCGGAAGGCAGAGTATTCATGACAGCGCGGTTGGCGGGCAGGCAGCGACGCCGCAGGTCGGGCGTCCCAAACAAAAAAGGCCCACGCTTTCGCGTGGGCCTCCATTCTAAGCTACTCCCCCCGGCGCATCACCGCCGCGGGGTGCGGCATCAGGACTCTTGCTGGATGCCGGCCAGCAGCCAGCCGCCGGTGCCGCTGGCAGGCTTGGCCAGGTTCCAGACCTCGCCGAACGGCTGGGCCGCCTCGCCGGACTTCTCGCGGATCATGCCCGAGAAGCGCACGCTGGCGATATGCTGGGCCGCGGCCGACTCGATGCCGAGCAGCTGGGCTTCGAGCGTGACCACGTCGGTCTTGTTGACCTCGGCGCCGCGGTCGGCCAGGTCCATCTTGATCTCGGCGAACATCTCCGGCGTGGTGAACTCGCGGATGTCGTCCAGGTTGCCGGCATCCCACGCGGCCTGCAGGCGCACGAAGTGGACCTTGGCGTTGCGCAGGAAGGCTTCGGTATCGAAGTCGGCCGGCACGCCCCACGGCTGCTGGGCCACCGCATCGGCCGCGACCGGGGCTGCCGATGCTGCCGGCAGTACCGTATTGGCGGCCGGGCCTGCCGGGCTACCCGACGACACAGGCGTCGGCTCGCCGCGGAACATGGGCTCGGCGTTGCGGCCCAGGTTCGGCGCGTTGCCGGCGCCGGCGTAGGCCGGCTGCTGGGTGCGCTTGCTGCCGCCACGGAACTTGCGGATCAGCCAGATCGCGGCGAACGCCACCAGCGCGATCAGGATCAGGTTGGACAGGAAGCTCAGCGCCGCGCCGCCCAGGCCGAAGTGCGACAGCAGCCAGCCGATACCCAGGCCGGCGGCGATGCCGCCCAGGATGCCGCCCCAGTTGCGCTTGGGCGCCGCGGCCGCGGCCGCGCCGGCTGCACCGGCCGTTGCCGGAGCCGCCTGTTGTGCGGGCTGCTGCGCCTGCTGGGTCGGCGAAGTGGGCTGCGGCGCCTGCTGGCGCTGCGTGACCGACTCAGATTGCTTGCCGATGCTGCGCGAACCGCCCATGCGCTTGGCATTGGCGTCGAACATCACTCCCAAGGCAATCGCGGTAATCAGCGACCCAACCAGGAACTTTCCACGAAATGACGACATATTCTGCTATCCCCTGTCAGTTTCACCCTATATGCGGGCGAGGCATGGCGATTTCAAGTCTTCTTAATACTTGCGCCCGACGTGGAGCGCCACCACTCCGGCCGTCAGATTGAAGTATTCGACATTTTCCAGGCCGGCATGTTCCATCAAGCGTACAAGTGAAGCCTGGTCTGGATGCATTCTGATCGATTCCGCGAGATAGCGATAGCTGGGGGCATCCCCTGCCACCCGCTCACCCAGCCACGGCAGCACCTTGAAAGAATAGACGTCGTAGGCCTTCTCCAGGGGTTTCCACACCTTGGAGAACTCCAGCACCATGACCTTGCCGCCCGGCTTGACCACGCGGCGCATCTCGGCCAGCGCGGCATCCTTGTGCGTCATGTTGCGCAGGCCGAAGGCCACGGTCACCAGGTCGAAATGGTTGTCCGGGAACGGGATGCGCTCGGCGTCGCACAGGCACACCGGGGTGACGATACCCTTGTTCAGCAGCCGGTCGCGGCCCACGCGCAGCATCGACTCGTTGATGTCGGTCAGCCAGACCTCTCCGGTCGGACCGGCCTGCTTCGCGAACGCCTTGGCCAGGTCGCCGGTGCCGCCGGCGATGTCCAGCACCTTGTGGCCGGGGCGCACGCCAGCCTGGGCGATGGTGAACATCTTCCAGAGCCGGTGCATGCCGCCCGACATCAGGTCGTTCATCACGTCGTACTTGCTCGCCACCGAATGGAACACGCCGGCAACCTTGTCGGCCTTTTCCGCTTCGTCGACCTTTTCAAACCCGAAGTGGGTTTCACTCATCTTTCAGACTCCAGGGTAATCGGTTCGACGCGGCTCAGTGATGGCCGCAGCCGTGGCCGCCGGCAGCGCCGGCGGCGGGCATCGGGGTGTCGCGGTCGGCGCCGGCGGCTTCCAGGCGCTGCAGGTAGTCCTGCCAGAGCGCATCCTGGTTGTCGCCGAGGCGGTACAGCAGGTCCCAGGAATAGATGCCGGTATCGTGGCCGTCGGTAAAGCGGATCAGGATCGCGTAGTTGCCGACCGGCTCGACCGCGTTGACGCCCACCTCGCGCTTGCCGGTCTGCAGCACTTCCTGCCCCGGGCCGTGGCCCTGGACTTCAGCGGACGGCGAATACACGCGCAGCAGCTCGAACGGCAGCCGGAAGCTGCGGCCGTTGTCGAAGCCGATCTCCAGCACGCGGGATTGCGTATGGACGGTCAGCGCGGTGGGATGAGGGGTGTCTTTTTCCAGGCCTGCCATGATGATCGCGGCCCGGTTAGGGTCGCTCCTGAGGGGGTGATTGCCGCGCGATGCTGCCGGTACGGCACGGCATCACGCATCGCATACGACCCGATAGCTTACCCCAGGCTCGCCGGCTTGCGCAGCCCGGGCCGCTTCCCCGTCCTGCGGCACGTAACGCAGGCGCCGTTGATGATAGGCCGCCACGGTGCTGCGGTGGGCAATGCTGATGATGGCCGCCTGCGGCAGCGACTCCACCATCAGCCGGTACATGGCGCCTTCGGTTTCCTCGTCCAGCGCGCTGGTGGCTTCGTCCAGGAACAGGTAGTCCGGCTTCTGCAGCAGCGCGCGCGCAAAGGCCAGACGCTGCTGCTCGCCCGGCGAAAGCCGCAGCGCCCAGTTGTCGAACACGTCGAGCTGGTCCGCCAGCGCCGCCAGCCGCGCCTGGCGCAGCGCCGCCTGCAGCGCTTCCGCGCTATGCACGGTGCCGGCGTCCGGGTAAGCCAGCGCATCGGCCAGCGTGCCGATCGGCAGGTAGCTGCGCTGCGGCAGGAACAGCATGCGCGCGCCGTCGGGCATGGTCACGGTGCCGCTGCCGTACGGCCAGATCCCCGCCAGCGCGCGGAACAGCACGCTCTTGCCGCAGCCGGACGGGCCGCTGACCAGCCAGCGCTCGCCCGGCGCGACCGACAGCGAGAACGGCGCCACCAGCGGCCGCTGGCCCACGGCCGCGCTGCGCGCGGCGCGTACCGGCAGTGCCAGCGCCAGGCCGTCGATGGTGATGCCATTCTGCGGCTTGCCGGTATGTTCCACCTCGATATCGCGCACGCCGCCCGGCGCCAGGTCCTGGCGCTCGGCCACGCGGATCGCTTCCTGGAAATCGATCAGGCGGTTGGCGGCCGCCTTCCAGCCCACCAGCGTGGCGTAGCTGTCGACAAACCACGACAGCGCGCCCTGTACCTGGCCGAAGGCGGAGCTGGTCTGCATCAGGCCGCCGAGCGTCATCTTGCCGGCGAAGTAGCGCGGCGCCGCCACCAGGATCGGGAAGATGATGGCGAACTGCGCATAGCCGGAGCTGACAAAGGTCAGCCGCCGCGTATAGCGCATCAGCTGGTTCCAGTTGGCGCGGATGCGGTCGAAGCGCGCGCGCAGGCCGGCCTGCTCGGTGGGCTCGCCGCGGTACAGCGCCACCGGCTCGCTGTTCTCGCGCAGGCGCACCAGCGTGAAACGGAAATCCGCCTCGTACTGCTCTTGCTGGAAGTTCAGCCCGATCAGCGGGCGGCCAACCACGTGCGCCACCAGCGAGCCGATCACCGCATAGCCCGCCGCGAACCACACCATATAGCCGGGGATGGTCCACTCGGTGCCGCCCAGCGCAAAGCTGATCGGCCCCGATACCGTCCACAGGATGCCGACGAAGGACAGCAGCGTCACCACCGAGTTGAGCAGCCCGAGCGACAACGACAGCGCGCCGTCGGTGAACTGGCGCAAATCGTCGGCGATACGCTGGTCAGGGTTATCGGTGGTGTGGGTCTGCTCGATGCGGTAATAGGCCTGGTGCCCGAGCCAGTGGCCCATGAAGCGGCCGGTCATCCAGGTACGCCAGCGCATCTGCAGCATCATGGTGTAGTACTGGCGCGAGATCGCCGCCACGATGAAGAACGCCGCGATCCACGAGAAGCGCAGCAGCAGCACCTTGAACGAGGCGTAGTCGCGCTGCTCCAGGGCGTTGTAGAACACGCGGTTCCACTCGTTGAGCAGCACGTTGATATAGACGATGCCAAGGTTGAGCACCACCACCAGCGCCAGCAGGCCAAGCCCGGCGACGCGGTCTTCGGATTTCCAGTAAGGCTTGATCAGCGCCCAGGTGGCGGCCATGCGCAGCCGGCTCTGGATCTTTAGGGCCCGGGCAGGGACGGCAGGGCCCGGTACGGTGACTGAGGTCGGAGTGGAGGACATAGCGGCAGTGCTTGGCCCGTCAGCGGATGCCGGCCGGGCTTGTTGTTCTGGATACCGTGGCGGCAGGCCACGGCGGCAACAGCATTCAGACGGTCACGGCCAGGCGTGGGTTCCGCGCGCCCCTCAGGCGTCGCCGGCTTCGAGCAGCGAAAGCGCCGTACGCAGCGCCGGCAGCCGGCTGGCCAGCTCCTGCACGCGCACGGCATCCGCCGCGCGCTGCGGCGCGGCCCAGATTGCCTCGGGGAAATGGGTGTCCCAGCGGTAGCGCGGGATAATGTGCCAGTGCAGGTGCGGCACCATATTGCCAAAGGCCGCCAGGTTGACCTTGTCCGGCGCCATGACCTCGCGCACCACCCGTTCGACACGTGCGACCAGCCGCATCAGCCAGGCCTGGTCGGCATCGTCCAGGTCGCTCAGCTCGGCCACGTGATCGTTCCAGACGATGCGGCAGAAGCCCGGGAAACGGTCATGCTCGACCAGGATCAGCCGGGCGCGGTCGCCCATCCAGACCAGTTCGCCGCCGTCGGTCTCGCACAAGGGGCAGTTGGATACGCGCGCCATCGTCGAGACTCAGACCAGCACCCGCTCGATACCGCCGGCGTTCGCCTTCGCGACGTACTCAGGCATCCAGTTCTCCCCGAGCAGATGCTTCGCCATCTCGATCACGATGTAGTCAGCCTGCACCGTGGCATCTTCCTTGTAGCGCGACAGCCCCTGCAGGCACGACGGGCAGCTGGTCAGGATCTTGACGTCGCCGGTGAAGCCGTCGGCGCGCAGCTTGTCGGCGCCCTTGGTCATTTCCTCTTCCTTGCGGAAGCGGACCTGCGTCGAGATATCCGGACGCGTTACCGCCAGCGTGCCCGATTCACCGCAGCAGCGCTCGTTCTTCTCGATCTTGCCAAGGCCGGTGTTGCCGCCCATCAGGTCATTGACCAGCTTGGTCGGGTCCATGGTCTTGATCGGGGTGTGGCAGGGATCGTGGTACATGTAGCGGGTACCGGTCACGCCTTCCAGCTTCACGCCCTTCTCGAGCAGGTATTCGTGGATGTCGATGATGCGGCAGCCCGGGAAGATCTTGTCGAATTCATA
Source organism: Cupriavidus sp. FW306-1B-F12B (assembly GCF_058781795.1). Lineage (NCBI taxonomy): Bacteria > Pseudomonadati > Pseudomonadota > Betaproteobacteria > Burkholderiales > Burkholderiaceae > Cupriavidus > Cupriavidus sp. FW306-1B-F12B. The sequence goes on along the minus strand of NZ_JBYSXC010000009.1, from coordinate 149,324 downwards.
CCCGGCAAGCTGGTCGTAGCAGGTGCCGCAGCTCACCACCACGGTCTTGATGTCGAGGTAGTTCAGGGTGTTGGCCACGCGGTGGAACAGCACGCGGTTGTCGGTGACGATCTTCTCGGCCTTGTCATACTGGCCGTTGCCGCGCTGCGGATAGCCGCAGCACAGGTAGCCCGGCGGCAGCACGGTCTGCACGCCGACGTGCCACAGCATCGCCTGCGTGGCCAGGCCCACCTGCGAGAACAGCCGCTCCGAGCCGCAGCCCGGGAAGTAGAACACCGCTTCCGTTTCCGGCGTGGTCGCCTTCGGGTCGCGGATGATCGGCACGATCTCGTTGTCTTCGATGTCGAGCAGCGCGCGCGCGGTCTTCTTGGGCAGGTTGCCCGGCATCTTCTTGTTGATGAAGTGGATCACCTGCTCGCGCACCGGCGCCTTGCCCACGGTCGCGGGCGGATGCGCGGTCTGCTTCTTGGCGAACTTCTTCAGCACGTCGTTGCCGAGGCGCTGCGCCTTGTAGCCCCAGTCGATCATGACCTTGCGGGTCAGGTTGATGGTCTCGGGGTTGGTGGCGTTGAGGAAGAACATCGACGCCGCGGTGCCGGGGTTGAACTTCTTCTGCCCCATCTTGCGCAGCAGGTTGCGCATGTTCATCGACACATCGCCAAAGTCGATCTTGACCGGGCACGGCGTCACGCACTTGTGGCAGACCGTGCAGTGGTCGGCCACGTCGGAGAACTCGTCCCAGTGCTTGACCGAGATGCCGCGGCGGGTCTGCTCCTCGTACAGGAAGGCCTCGACCAGCAGCGAGGTCGCCAGGATCTTGTTGCGCGGGCTGTACAGCAGGTTGGCGCGCGGCACGTGCGTGGCGCACACCGGCTTGCACTTGCCGCAGCGCAGGCAGTCCTTGACGCTTTCGGCAATGGCGCCGATATCGCTCTGCTGCATGATGATCGACTCATGCCCCATCAGGCCGAACGACGGCGTGTAGGCATTGCGCAGGTCGGCGCCGGGCAGCAGCTTGCCCTTGTTGAAGCGCCCTTGCGGATCGACCTTCAGCTTGTAGGCGCGGAAGTCGCCGATCTCTTCCTCGGTCAGGAATTCCAGCTTGGTGATGCCGATGCCGTGCTCGCCCGAGATCACGCCGTCCAGCGAACGCGCCAGGTCCATGATGCGGGCCACCGCGCGGTGCGCGTCCTGCAGCATGTCGTAGTCGTCGGAGTTGACCGGGATATTGGTGTGCACGTTGCCGTCGCCGGCGTGCATGTGCAGCGCCACGAAGACGCGGCCGCGCAGCACCTGCTTGTGGATCTTCTGGGCTTCGTCCAGGATCGGCTTGAACTCGCCGCCGTTGAAGATCTTGCGCAGCTCGGCGCGGATCTCCGACTTCCACGACACGCGGATGGTGCGGTCCTGCAGCAGGTGGAACACGTTGGCGTCCGGCTGCTGCTGCAGCCGCGCCTCGAACTCCTGCCCGAGCAGCCCCAGCCCATGCCCGATCAGCGAGGCCTTGGCCTGCACCAGCGGCAGGTCCAGGTGGTCCTGCAGGTAGCGCCAGCGCGCGCGGACCTCGCGCAGCAGCGTCAGCGCGTGCTGCACGCGGTCTTCCAGCAGCTCGGCGCTGGGGATCTCGTTGGCGTCGTCGCTGCGGCCCAGCGGCAGGTTGCCGCGCGCAAAGAATGCTTCGAGCGTGTCGACCAGCTTGAGCTTGCTCTTGATCGACAGCTCGATATTGATGCGCTCGATGCCGTCGGTGTACTCGCCCATCCGGTTCAGCGGGATCACCACGTCTTCATTGATCTTGAAGGCGTTGGTGTGCTTGGCGATGGCGGCGGTACGCGAACGGTCGAGCCAGAACTTCTTGCGCGCCTCCGGGCTGACGGCGATAAAGCCTTCGCCGCTCTTGCCGTTGGCCATGCGGATCACTTCCGAGGTGGCGCGCGCCACGGCGTCTTCATCGTCGCCGACGATATCGCCGATCAGCACCATCTTCGGGAAGGCGTTGCGCTTGCTCTTGGTGGCGTAGCCGACCGCGCGCAGGTAGCGCTCGTCCAGGTGCTCCAGGCCGGCCAGGATGGCGCCGCCGGGCTTCTTGGTCTCGGCGTCGAGGAAGTCCTTGATCTCGACGATGCTGGGGATGGCGTCGCGCGCCTGGCCGAAGAACTCCAGGCACACCGTGCGGATGAACTTCGGCATGCGGTGCAGGATCCAGCGCGCGCTGGTGATGATGCCGTCGCAGCCTTCCTTCTGCACGCCGGGCAGGCCCGCCAGGAACTTGTCGGTGACGTCCTTGCCCAGGCCTTCCTTGCGGAACTTGCGGCCTTCGATCGCCAGCGTCTCGGTGCGCAGCACCTTCTCGCCCGGCGCACGGTTGCCGTCTGACCACTTCAGTTCGAAGGTGGCCACCGGCACGTCGTGGATCTTGCCCAGGTTGTGGTCCAGCCGGGTGATTTCCAGCCAGTTGCCCTCCGGGTCCACCATGCGCCACCAGGCCAGGTTGTCCAGCGCGGTGCCCCACAGCACGGCCTTCTTGCCGCCGGCGTTCATGGCCACGTTGCCGCCGATGCACGAGGCATCGATCGAAGTCGGGTCGACCGCGAACACCAGGCCGGCCTTGTCGGCGGCATCGGCCACGCGGCGCGTCACCACGCCGGCGCCGGAGAAGATGGTCGCAACCTGATGCGACACACCGGGCAGGTCGGTCTGCTCGACCGGGCCGAGCTGTTCCAGCTTCTCGGTATTGATCACCGCGCTCATCGGCGTCAGCGGCACGGCGCCGCCGGTATAGCCGGTGCCGCCTCCGCGCGGGATGATGGTCAGGCCGAGTTCGAAGCAGCCCTTGACCAGGCCGGCGATCTCTTCCTCGGTATCCGGGGTCAGCACCACGAACGGATATTCCACGCGCCAGTCGGTGGCGTCGGTCACGTGCGACACGCGCGACAGGCCGTCGAACTTGATGTTGTCCTTCTGCGTGACGCGGCCCAGCACGCGCTGCGCGCGCTTGCGCAGGTCGTAGGCGGCGGCGAATTCGTTCTTGAAATCCTCGATCGCCTGCTTGGCGAAGGCGACCAGCTGCTCCACGCGGTGCGAGCGGTCCTCGGCGGCGGGCTCGGCGTGCTCGGCACGGTCGGCGGCGCGGCGCTTCTCGATCTCGTTCAGGCGGTGGTGCAGCGCGCTGACCAGCATCTGGCGGCGCTTGGGATTTTCCAGCAGGTCGTCCTGCAGGTAAGGATTGCGGCGAACCACCCAGATATCGCCCAGCACCTCGTACAGCATGCGGGCCGAGCGTCCGGTGCGGCGCTCGCTGCGCAGCTCGTCCAGGATGCGCCAGGCTTCCTCGCCCAGCAGGCGGATGACAATCTCGCGGTCCGAGAAGGACGTGTAGTTATAGGGGATTTCACGCAGGCGCGGCGGGGCGTCCTGCGCGGCGAGCTTGGCGTCGAGCACGAGTGGGGCGTTCATTGGGGGACCGCTTCCTGCTGCGCACGGGGACTGTGCGCGAATCGTTCATTAAAGGGCGATTGTACTTCAACCCCTGCTTTCGCTGCACCGCAACATAGAGGAATCCTTGTCGGAACAAGGGATTAGGCGGCTTTCTGGCCTGGCAATTGCGCCCCATGGTGGTGCCTGCAGCGCACCGGATCAGAACCAGGCCTTGAACGTTTGCGCAATGTTCTGCCAAAAACTGTCCGGGATCCAAAGCAGGCTGGCGGTCATGAACAGGTAGCGGATGAACTTGCCGACCGCCATCCAGGCCAGGCTGGGCCAGAAGGACAGGCGCAGCCAGCCGGCTAAAGTGCACAAAGGATCACCAATGCCGGGCAACCACGAGAACAGCAGCGTAGGCGGCCCAAGCCGGCGCATCCACCGGAAGTAGCGCGCGTCGAGCTTGGGCTTGGGCGGTTTGCGCGCGTGCTCGCGGTGCTCCAGGTGCTCACGGTCGTGCTCGCGCGCTCGGCGCCGCTTGTGGTAGCGCACCAGCGCCAGCTTGGCGGCATAGCCCAGCCACCAGTCGATGGCGCCGCCCACGGTGTTGCCGGCAGTGGCCACCACGATCGCCGGCCAGAACATCTGCGGGTTGAGCTTGACGTAGCCGAACACCGCCGGCTCCGAGCCCAGCGGCAGCAGCGTGGCCGAGATCAGGCTGACCACAAAGATCGCGGGCAGGCCCACCTTGGGCAGGGCAATGGTTTCGAACAGCCAGTCGAAGAAAGCTTCCATGTAAGGGGGGCAGGTGCCAGTGGGCGCGGCTCATTCTAGCTGCTGTGCCCCGAACGGGGCGCGGGCAAACCACATGGCAGCGCCCCACGATTTGTGATTAACTGTTAGAGCCTGTTGCGGCCAATCGTTCGCCGGCCGCAGCATTCGCGCCAGCATTGAAGCCGCTCGCCGCGTGCGCTGGCGCACCTACAGCAGTTGTAGCGGCAGCACCAATATCACGAATTAGCCGTCCTATAGCCGTCTTAAGCGGCAGTACCGCGTCGTGGCCAGTCCCGCGCAGTTCTTTCGGGATTTCGGGCAATTGGTCATGCGCGTCCACCCCACATGGAGACAAGCATGGCGATTCCGATCCGCCTGACGGTCAACGGCAAGCCCGTTGACGCGCAGGTAGAACCCAACACCCTCCTGGTCCAGTTCCTGCGCGAACAATTGCGCCTGACCGGCACCCACGTCGGCTGCGACACCGCGCAGTGCGGCGCCTGCACGGTCCACCTGGATGGCCGGGCGGTCAAGTCGTGCAATATCCTCGCGGTCCAGGCCGACGGCGCCGCCGTGACCACCATCGAAGGCCTCGCCGGCGACAAGGCCGGCAACGGCCTGCACCCGATGCAGGAAGCCTTCCGTGAATGCCACGGCCTGCAATGCGGCTTCTGCACGCCCGGCATGGTGATGAGCGCCACCGCGCTGGTGCAGGAACATCCGGGCGCCGACGCCGCCACCATCCGCGCCCACCTGGAAGGCAACCTGTGCCGCTGCACGGGCTACCACAACATCGTGCGCGCAGTGCAGCAGGGCCAGGCGGCCATGCAGGGCACCGCCGCCAGCGCTGAATAAGGGGGACCGGCCATGAACGCACCCGAAAGCCAGCGCCTGGTAGGCGCGCCGGTCAAGCGCAAGGAAGACTACCGCTTCCTGACCGGCAACGGCCAGTACACGGACGACGTCGTGCTGCCGCAGCAAAGCTACGCGTACTTCCTGCGCTCGCCGCATGCGCATGCGCGCATCCGCTCGATCGACAAGACCGAGGCCCTGGCCGCGCCCGGCGTGATCGCCGTGCTGACCGGCGACGAGCTGGCGGCCGACAAGGTCGGCGGCCTGCCCTGCGGCTGGCTGATCCACAGCATCGACGGCACGCCGATGAAGGAGCCGCCGCACCCGGTGATTGCCCACGACAAGGTGCGCCACGTCGGCGACCAGGTCGCGCTGGTCATCGCCGAGACCCTGCAGCAGGCGCGCGACGCGGCAGAGAAGATCGACGTCGACTATGAAGAACTGCCCGCCGTGGTCAGCGCCGCGGATGCCGCCAAGGCGTCCACCCTGGTGCATGACGACGTTCCCGCCAACACCTGCTACACCTGGGGCCACGGCGACAAGGCCGCCACCGACGCCGCCTTTGCCAAGGCCGCGCACGTGACCACGCTGGACATCGTCAACAACCGGCTGATCCCCAACGCGATCGAGCCGCGCGCGGTCAACGCCAGCTACACGCGCCACGACGACAGCTACACCGTCTACGTGGCCAGCCAGAACCCGCACGTCGAACGGCTGCTGATGGGCGCGTTCGTGCTGGGGCTGCCCGAATCGCGCCTGCGCATCATCGCGCCCGACGTGGGTGGCGGCTTCGGCTCCAAGATCTTCCTGTACCCGGAAGATGTGGCGCTGACCTGGGCTTCCAGGAAGATCGGGCGGCCGGTCAAGTGGACCGCGGACCGTTCCGAATCCTTCCTCACCGATGCGCACGGGCGCGACCATGTGACCAGGGCCGAGCTGGCGCTCGACGCCGACGGCGAGTTCCTGGCGATGCGCGTGCATACCACCGCCAACATGGGCGCCTACCTGTCGACCTTCGCCAGCTGCGTGCCGACCATCCTGTATGCGACGCTGCTGGCGGGCCAGTACGCGACGCCCGCGATCTACGCCGAGGTGCAGGCGGTGTTCACCAACACCGCGCCGGTGGATGCCTACCGCGGCGCCGGACGGCCCGAGGCCACCTATGTGGTCGAGCGCCTGGTCGAAACCGCCGCGCACGAGATGAAGATCGACCCGGCCGAGCTGCGCCGCAAGAACTTTATCCGCCAGTTCCCGCACGCCACGCCAGTCGGCCTGACCTACGACACCGGCGACTACGAGCCCTGCCTGGCACGCGCGCAGGAGCTGGCCGACGTCAAGGGCTTCCCGGCCCGGCGTGATGAAGCGAAGCAGCGCGGCAAGCTGCGCGGCTTGGGCTACTCCTGCTACATCGAGGCCTGCGGGCTGGCGCCGTCCAACATCGCCGGCGCGCTGGGCGCGCGTGCGGGGCTGTTCGAAGCGGGCGAGATCCGCGTGCACCCGACCGGCACCGTGACCGTGTTCACCGGCTCGCACAGCCATGGCCAGGGACACGAGACCACCTTTGCGCAGGTGGTCGCCGACCGGCTCGGGCTGCAGCTGGACCAGGTCGAGATCGTGCACGGCGACACCGGCCGGGTGCCGTTCGGCATGGGCACCTATGGCTCGCGCTCGCTGGCGGTGGGCGGCTCGGCCATCGTCAAGGCGCTCGACAAGATCGAGGCCAAGGCCAAGAAGATCGCCGCGCACCTGCTGGAAGCCGCCGACACCGACATCGAATTCAGCGACGGCGTGTTCCGCGTGGCCGGCACCGACCGCACCAAGACTTTCGGCGAAGTCGCGCTTTCCGCCTACGTGCCGCACAACTATCCGCTCGACAAGCTGGAGCCGGGCCTGAACGAAAACGCGTTCTACGACCCCACCAACTTCACCTACCCGTCCGGCGCCTATGTGTGCGAGGTGGAGGTCGATCCCGATACCGGCGAGTCGCAGGTGGTCAAGTTCACCGCGGTGGACGACTTCGGCAACATCATCAACCCGATGATCGTCGAAGGCCAGGTCCATGGCGGCATCGGCCAGGGGCTGGGCCAGGCCATGCTGGAGCAGTGCGTCTACGACAACGACAGCGGCCAGTTGCTGACCGGCTCATACATGGACTACGCCATGCCGCGCGCCGGCGACCTGCCCGACTTCACCGTCGAGACCGCCACCGGCACGCCCTGCACCCACAACCCGCTGGGCGTGAAGGGCTGCGGCGAGGCCGGCGCGATCGGCTCGCCGCCGGCGTTCATCAACGCGCTGGTGGATGCGCTCAGCCCGCTGGGCGTGAAGGACATCCAGATGCCCGCCACGCCGCACCGGGTCTGGCAGGCCATCCAGGCCGCCCGGCCGTGATCCACGCACACCGCAAAGGAAACCGACATGTACGCATTCAATTTTGAACGCGCCGCGGATGCCAAGGCGGCCGTGGCCACGCTCAAGGCCGATCCCGACGCCAAGTTCCTCGGCGGCGGCCAGAGCCTGCTGGCCGCGATGAAGCTGCGGCTGGCCGCGCCCTCCGTGCTGGTCGACGTGGCGCGTATTCCCGGCATGGCCGAGATCCGCGTCGAAGGCAATGAGATCGTGGTCGGCGCCGCCGCGCGCCATGCCGACGTCGCCGAGCATGCCGAGGTGCGCCGGCGCATCCCGGCGCTGGCGGCACTGGCCGGCGGCATCGGCGACCGCCAGGTGCGCGCCATGGGCACCATCGGCGGCGCGCTCGCCAATGACGATCCCGCCGCCGACTATCCCGCCGCTGTGCTGGGGCTGGGGGCGACCGTGGTCACCGACCGCCGCACCATCGCCGCCGACGACTTCTTCAAGGGTCTCTATGAAACCGCGCTGGAACCGGACGAGCTGATCACCGCGGTGCGCTTCCCGATCCCGGAGCAGGCGGCCTACGCCAAGTTCCGCAACCCGGCCTCGCGCTTCGCGCTGGTGGGCGTGATGGTGGCGCGCACCGGCAACACGGTGCGCGTGGCGGTAACAGGCGCGGCCGACAGCGTGTTCCGCTGCCAGCCGCTGGAGCAGGCGCTGTCGGCCGGCTTCACCGCGCAGGCGGCGCGTGGGGTGAAGGTCGATGCGTCGACGCTGAATGCCGACCTGCATGCGTCGGCGGAGTACCGGGCGCATTTGATCCCGGTGCTGGCGGCAAGGGCAGTGGAGGCGGCGGCGAAGGGGTAGCGCTTCGCCGCCGCATGTTGTCTCCCCTCTCCCGCACGGCGGGAGAGGGGCGCAAACCGCCGGCGTATTTCCGCATCGGCACACAAGATTGCTCATGCTTCCCACCTCCATCGACGACACCATCGCCCAGCTGGAACGCCAGCAATACTTCGCCGACCGCGAGACCGCCACGGTGCTCTATCTCGCCCTGCGCATGCAGCGCCCGCTGTTCCTGGAAGGCGAGCCCGGCGTCGGCAAGACCGCCATGGCGCATGCGATGGCGGGCGTGCTCGGCACGCGGCTGCTGCGGCTGCAATGCTATGAAGGGCTGGACGCCGCCAGCGCGCTGTACGAATGGGACTACCCGCGCCAGATCATGGCGCTGCGCCTGGCCGAGGCGCGCGGCGAGCGGCCCGAGGCGCAGTCGCTGTACCACGATGACTACCTGCTCAAGCGCCCGCTGCTGGAATCCCTGCTGCCCGACCCCGCCGCGCCGGACGTGCCGCGCGTGCTGCTGATCGACGAGATCGACCGCGCCGACGAGCCCTTCGAAGCATTCCTGCTGGAGGTGCTGTCCGAATTCCAGGTGTCGATCCCCGAAATCGGGGTGATCCGCGCCGAGCGTCCGCCGCTGATCGTGATCACCTCCAACCGCACCCGCGAAGTCCACGACGCCCTCAAGCGCCGCTGCCTGTACCAGTGGATGGGCTACCCCGAGCGCGACCGCGAACTGCAGATCGTGGCCGCGCGCGCCCCCGAGGCCGCCGCGGCGCTGCAGGCCCAGGCCATCGACTTTATCCACCGGCTGCGCGGCATCGACCTGTTCAAGGCGCCGGGCATCGCCGAGGCCATCGACTGGTGCCGCGCGCTGTCCGCGCTGGGCGCGACCGAGCTCGATCCGCAGTCCGTGCGCGACACGCTGGGCGTGCTGCTCAAGTACCAGGACGACCTGGCGCGCGTGGACGGCCCCACCGTGGCCGAGCTGCTGGCGGGTGCCACGCCGGGAGGCTGACCGTGGCCACGCTGCATGCCGCCGCACGGCCCGCCGCACCGGCCCTGCCGGTGCTGGCGCGCAACGTCACGCACTTCATGCGGCTGTTGCGCGACGGCGGCTTCGCGCTGTCGCCGGCCCATGCGGTCGATGCCTTGCAGGCGCTGCGCCATGTCGATATCGGCCAGCGCGACGAGGTACGCGCCGCGCTGGCGGCGCTGGTGCTGTCCGGCCCCGACCAGCGCCCGCTGTTCGATGCCGCCTTCGACCTGTTCTGGCGCGATCCCGACTGGGAAGGCAAGCTGCGGGCGCTGCTGCTGCCGCGCGTCGACAGCGGCGCGCCGCCACCGAAACGCAGCAACCGCCTTGCCGATGCCCTGGCCGCGCGCCAGCCCGAAGCGCAGTCACGCCCGGCACAGGCCGAAGCCGAGCGCATCCATGTGCCGCTGACCTTCTCCGACCAGGAACGCCTGGCGCAGCGCGACTTTGAAACCCTGACCGCGCAGGAATGGCGCGCGCTGCAGCACCTGGTGCGCACGCGCCGCGCCCACCTGGCCTTGCAGCGCACCCGCCGCCTGCGCGCCGCCACTTGCGGCACCCATGCCGACCTGCGCGCCAGCGCGCGCCTGGCGGTGCGCCAGCATGGCGAGTGGCTGCGCTGGAAATTCCGCAAGCACGCCGAGCGCAAGCCGCCGGTGGTGCTGCTGCTCGACATCTCCGGCTCGATGAGCCAGTACTCGCGCGCGGTGCTGTACTTCTGCCATGCGCTGATGCAGTCGCGCGAGCGGCTGTCGGTATTCCTGTTCGGCACGCGGCTGACCAACATCACGCGCTCGCTGCGCGAACGCGACCCCGACGAGGCCGTCGCGCTGATCACCGGCCAGGTGCGCGACTGGGCCGGCGGCACCCGCATCGGCGCGGCGCTGGCCAGCTTCAACCGCCATTGGGCGCGGCGCACGCTGTCCGGGCGCGCCACCGTACTGCTGGTCACCGACGGCCTGGACCATGAGCATATCGACCTGCTCGGCGACGAAATGGCACGGCTGCGCCGCTTTGCGCACCGCATCGTCTGGCTCAACCCGCTGCTGCGCTACCCCGGCTTCACCCCGCAGGCGCGTGGCGTGCAAGCCATCCTGCCGCACGTGGACGCGCTGCGCCCGGCCCATAACCTGGACAGCCTGCTGGCGCTCGAGACGCTGCTGTCCGACCATGGCGGCCCGCCCCGGGCCGCCACCCCTGCCCTCGCCAGGCACAACAAGGAAGCCCCGCCATGGAAATGAACCAGAGCCAGCGCCTGCCGGTCCCGCAGCAGGTGGCATGGGAAGCGCTCAACGACACCGAGCTGCTCAAGCACTGCATCCCGGGATGTGAGAGTATCGAGCCCGACGGCGACAACGCCTACCAGCTGGCCCTGACGGCCGCGGTGGGCCCGGTCAAGGCGCGCTTCAAGGGCCGCATGGCACTGGAAGACATCCAGGCCCCCGACAGCTACACCATCCGTTTCGATGGCCAGGGTGGCGCGGCGGGATTCGGCAAGGGCAGCGCCCGGGTCCGGCTGGAAGCAGACGGTGACGAGACCGTGCTGACCTACACCGTCAACGCCCACGTGGGGGGCAAGATCGCACAGATCGGCTCGCGGCTGGTGGACGCCGCGGCGCGCAAGATGGCAGACACCTTCTTTGCGCGCTTCACCGAGGCCGTCACCCCTGACGCCACCGACGACACGCCAGCGGCCGAGGGCGCCCCCGCCGCAGCCGCCGGCGACAATGAACCAACAGAGGAACCGAAGCGGAAACGATCATGGACAGCGTGGATCTCGAAGTCCTGAAGAACAGTGTGCAGTGGCAGCAGCAAGGCCATCGCGTGCTGCTGGTCACGGTAGTGCGGACCTGGGGCTCGTCGCCCCGGCCCGAAGGCGCGATGCTGGCCGTGCGCGACGACGGCCTGGTGGTGGGCTCGGTCTCGGGCGGCTGCATCGAGGACGACATCATCGACCGCGTGCGCCGGCAGGGCATCACCGCCGACCACCCGGAAGCGATCAAGTACGGCATCAGCGCCGAGGAAGCCCACCGCTTCGGGCTGCCGTGCGGCGGCACCATCGAGCTGGTGACCGAACCGCTGACCCCGGCCAGCGGCATCGCCGAGCTGCTCGATGCCGTTGAGAACGGCCGCCTGGTCGCGCGCACCCTCGACATGGCCACCGGCACCGCCACGCTGGGCCCGGCCAACGCCACCGACGGCCTGGTGTTCGACGGCAAGACCCTGCTGACCATCCACGGCCCGCGCTACCGCATGCTGGTGATCGGCGCCGGGCAGCTGTCCAAGTACCTGTGCCAGATCGCCGTGGGCCTGGGCTTCCAGGTCACCGTGTGCGACCCGCGCGAGGAATACACCGAGACCTGGGACATCCCCGGCGTGACCATGGTGCGCACCATGCCGGACGACACCGTCACCGACATGAAGCTGGACGAGCGCTGCGCCGTGATCGCGCTCACGCACGACCCCAAGCTGGACGACCTGGCGCTGATGGAAGCGCTGCGCACCCGGGCCTTCTACGTAGGCGCGCTGGGTTCGCGCCGCAACAACCAGGCGCGCCGCGAACGGCTCAAGGAATTCGACCTGACCGGGCTGCAGCTGGCGCGGCTGCATGGCCCCGTGGGCATCTACATCGGCAGCCGCACGCCCCCCGAGATCGCCATCTCGATCCTGGCCGAGGTGATCGCGGCCAGGAACCACGTATCGCTGCCCGACATCCTGCAGGTGGAAGGCGCCAAGGCCGCACGCGAGATGGCTGCCGGCACCGGCAGCAGCTGCGACGTCGCGCCCGATCCCACCTGACGACCTCGCGAGTGCCGCCATGACTGCCGCCCCCAACGCTCCCCTGCTCCGCACCGACCTGCCCACCGGCATCCTGCTGGCCGCAGGCTACGGCCGCCGCTTCGACGCCGCCGGCAAACGCAACAAGCTGCTGGAGGTGCTGCCCGGCGGCCGCTCCGTGGCCTGGCGCAGCGCGCGCACGCTGGCCGCGGCGCTGCCGGAATCGATCGCCGTCATTCGTCCGGGCAACCCGGCACTGGCGGAGGAACTGCGCCGCGGCGGCTGCCGCGTGCTGGAGTCGCCCGACGCCGAGGCCGGCATGGGCGCAGCCCTGCGAGCTGCCGTGGCCGCCACGCCCGAAGCGCGCGGCTGGGTGGTGGCGCTGGCGGACATGCCCTGGCTGCCGATGGAGCTGATCCGGGCGGTGGCGTTGACGATCACCACGCCGGACACCATCGCCGCCCCTTGGCGCAACGGGCAACGTGGGCATCCGGTGGGTTTTGGCGCGGCCTGGCGCGAGGAATTGCTGAAGCTGGATGGGGATGAGGGGGCGCGGGCGTTGCTGAAGGACAAGCCTGTGACGCGGATCCTGACCGAGGATGAAGGGGCGTTTCGGGATATTGATACGCCCGGGGATCTGAAGTGACCCCACCAACCTCACCCGATCCCCTCCGCCAACTCGCTCGTCTTCACCGCCATGATGAAATCATTCCGGTGCAAGCCCTTGATCTTCTTGGTCCGCCACGACACTGTGGCATGCCCCCAGCCAAAGCTGATCTCGGGATGATGCCCCTGCGCCTCGGCCAGTTGCCCGACGCCGTTCACGAACGCCAGCGCCTGCGCGAAATTGCCGAAGGTGAAACGCCGTTCGAGCCGCGTCGCGCTATCGACCAGCTCCCACCCCGGCGCCTGCTGCAATAACGCCTCGGCTTCAGCCGGCGCCAGCGGCGGCACCCCGCCACGGCAAGGCGTGCACGATTGCGCTGCCAGGTCTTCGCTCATGGTCATGCTCCCCGACCGGAAGAACAGCCCGCGCCTCAGGCCCCTTCGGTCTCAGTCAGTGCGCGCAGGAACTCGCTGCTCCACCAGTGCACATCCTGCGCGCGGATGCGCTCCAGCAATTTCCGGTGCCGCTGCTGGCGCTCGGCCAGCGGCATGTGCAGCGCCTGCTGGATCGCCTGCGCGGTGGCACGGGTGTCGTACGGATTGACCAGCAGCGCCTCGCGCAGTTGCTCGGCGGCGCCGGCAAAGCGCGACAGCACCAGCACCCCCGGGTCCTCCGGGTCCTGCGCGGCGATGAACTCCTTGGCCACCAGGTTCATGCCGTCGCGCAGCGGCGTCACCAGCGCCACGCGGCTGGCGCGGCACAGGCCGGGCAGCCGCTTGCGCGCGGTGGTGCGGTGGATATAGCGCACCGGCATCCAGTCCAGCTCGCCGAACTCGCCGTTGATGGAGCCGCTCAACTGCTCCATCTCGCGGCGCAGGTCAACGTAGGCATCGACCGACTCGCGCGAGGGCGCGGCGATCTGCACCAGCGTTGCGCTCGAGCGGTTCTCCGGGTACTCGGCCAGCAACCGGTAGAACGCCTTGAGCCGATGCGGCAGGCCCTTGGAATAGTCGAGCCGGTCGATGCCAAGCAGCAGCCTGCGGCGCGCGTACTGCGCGCACATCATCTCGTAGGTTTCCTGCGCGTCCGCGCCGCGGCCCAGCTCCATGAACTCGTCCACGTCGATACCGATCGGAAAGGCCTGCGCCCGCACCGTGCGGTGGAAGGCGCGGTAGCGGTGCTCGCCCATCGGCTCGGCCTGCGCTTCGGCCTGCACATAGCGCGAGAAGTGCTCGACATCCGCATGGCTCTGGAAGCCGAGCAGGTCGTAGGCGAACAGCGCGCGCATCAGCCACTCGTGCTGCGGGATGGCGGCCAGGATCAGCGGCGGCGGCAGCGGCACATGCAGGAAAAAGCCGATCTTCTGCCCGCAGCCGATGGCGCGCAGCTCTGACGCCAGCGGGATCAGGTGGTAGTCATGGATCCAGATGATGTCATCGGGCTGCAGCAGCGGCGCCAGCTTGCGCGCGAACAGCTGGTTCACGCGCCGGTATCCGTTCAGGAAATTGGAGTCGAAGTCCGCCAGGTCCAGCCGGTAGTGGAACACCGGCCACAGCACGCCGTTGCTGTAGCCCAGGTAGTAGGCGTCGTGGTCCTCGCGGCTCAGGTCGACGGTGGCCAGCGTCACGTTGCCGGCCTGCTGCAGGTGCAGGTCGCCTTCACCGGGCGTGCCGCCCTGGGCGGTTTCCAGTGCCTTGCCGCTCCAGCCGAACCACATGCCGCCGGTCTGGCGCAGGGCTTCGGAAAGCGCGACGGCGAGGCCGCCCGCCGCCACGTTGCGGGGGTCGGCGACCCGGTTGGATACCGCTACAAGTCTTGGCATATGTTGTTCTTGGAGTCCTCTGTTCTGGTTGCCGTGGGCGCAGGCGGTTCAGATCACCGTGTCCCACGGCGCCGACAGCCGCATCGCGCCATTGATCAGTCCGACCATCGAATACGTCTGCGGGAAATTGCCCCACATCTCGCCGGTCACCGGATGGGTATCCTCGGACAGCAGCCCCAGCGGATTGCGCGAGGCCAGCATCGACTCGAAGATCTCGCGCGCTTCCTCGCGCCGGCCGATGCGCGCGAGGGCATCGATGCGCCAGAACGTGCAGATGTTGAACGCGGTCTCGGGCTTGCCGAAATCGTCGGGCGCCTCGTAGCGGCGCATATAGGGTCCGTCGCACAGCGATGCCTCCAGCGCCTTGACGGTGGCGATGAAGCGCGGATCGCGCGGCTCGATGAAATTGACTTCGGCCATCAGCAGCACGCTGGCATCCAGCTCGCGCCCGCCGAAGCTCTCGGCAAAGGCCTGGCGCTCCTCGCTCCAGGATTCGGCCAGGATGCGCTCCTTCATGCGCTCGGCATGGTCGTGCCAGTAGGCGGCACGCGCCTGCAACTGGAGCTTGTCGGCAACCTTGGCTAGGCGGTCGCAGGCGGCCCAGCTCATCAGCGCCGACGACGTATGCACGCGCGCCCGCGTGCGCAGCTCCCACATGCCGGCATCGGGCGTGCCGAACACTTTCACTGCCTGTTCGCCGACCTCTTCCAGCCGGCGGAATTCAGCGGGGCCGCCGCGGTGCAGCAGCCGGTGGTCATGGAAGGCCTGGGCCGCGCCCAGCACCACGTTGCCGTAGACGTCGTGCTGGAAGTGCTCCTGCGCCTGGTTGCCCACGCGCACCGGGCCCATGCCGCGGTAGCCGGGCAGATGGTCGAGCATGCTTTCAGGCAGCTCGCGCTCAAGGCCGATGCCGTACAGCGGCTGGATATGCCCGTCCTGCGACTGCATCACCACGTTGGACAGCCAGCGCAGGTAGTCCTCCATGGTGCCGACCTCGGACAGGCTGTTGAGCGCGCGCACCACGAAGAAGGCGTCGCGCAGCCAGCAGAAGCGGTAGTCCCAGTTGCGGCCGCTGCCCGGCGCCTCGGGGATGCTGGTGGTCATCGCCGCGACGATGGCGCCGGTCTCTTCGAACAGCGACATCTTCAGCGTGATGGCCGCGCGGATCACCGCGTCCTGCCATTCGCGCGGCACCGCCAGGCGGCGGCTCCACAGGCGCCAGTAGGCGGTGGTCTCCTGCTCGAAGTCACGCGCGGTTTCTTCCACGCCGTGCGCGAGGGTCTCGTCCGGGCCGAGGATGAAGTTGTACCCGCGCGTGACCAGGAACGGCGTATGCGACAGCACATAGGCCATCGGCGCGTCGGTGGTCATGCGCAGGGTCATGTCGTCGCCGATATAGCGCACGTGGCTGCTGCCGCGCGTCGTCTGCGGCGCCTTGCGGCCCCACTCGAAGCGCGGCGCCACCACCACGCGCACGCGCGGCGCGCCGCGCACCGGGCGGATGCGCCGGACCAGCGTGGTCGGGCGGAAATAGCGCCCGAGCCGGAAGAAGCGCGGCGCAAAGTCGGTGATCTCCAGGCAGTTGCCGTGGATGTCCGTCAGCCGCGTGCGCAGCACCGCGGTATTGGGCTCGTACCATTGCCGCGACGACTGGAAGTCTTCGATCTCGATCGAGAAATGGCCGGCGTTCTCGCTCGGGTCCAGCAGGGCGTTGAACACCGGATCGCCATCGAAGCGCGGCAGGCACGACCAGACAATGCGCGCGCGGCAGTCCACCAGCGCAGAAATGGCGCAGTTGCCGATCATGCCAAGCGACAACGACGGATTGGCAAAGCGGCTGCCGCCGTCCACGGTCTTGTGCACGCCTTCGGTCGGCGGCTGGCCCGGTTCGCTCGGGCTGCTCGGATTGGTCACAGCGATACCTCCCTCAGGATGTCGTTGTGCGCCGGGCCGGGCCTGGCTCGGCCTCATTCGGCACGGCGCGCGGCTCGCCGCCGGCGCCTTCCAGCGCGCGGGCCGAGCGGTGCAGCCAGCTGCGCAGCGCGGCCGGTCCGGGCACGCTGACGCTGGCCACGGTCTCGCGCTGGCCCACCAGCACGCCCAGCCCGCCGAGCTTGCGCACAGCGGCAAAGCCCGGCTCGTCGGTCAGGTCGTCGCCGGCAAAAAGCGGCACGCGCTCGGCGAAGGGCGCGGATTTCATGAATGCGGCAATGGCGTCGCCCTTGTCGACGCCGGCCGGCTTGATCTCGACCACCATCTTGCCGGGCAGCGCCTCCAGTCCGACGGCATGGCGCAGCACCTCGGTGACCGCGGCATCGACCACGCCGGCCAGTTCAGGCGCCTGGCGGTAGTGGATGGCGACGGCAACGGACTTGCGCTCCAGCCGCAGGGCGGGATAGGCGCGCACCAGCGCTTCCAGGTGGGGGATCAGCGGTTCCAGGCCGGGGGCGGAAGTCTTTGACACCATGCCGCCGTCGGTGCGGAATTCAGCACCATGCACGCCGGCGGCCGGCAGCCGCAGGGGCTGCAGGAAGTGGTCGAGTTCAGAGATCGGCCGCCCGGAGATGACGGCCAGCGCGCCGTCCAGACGCTCGAATAGCGTGTGCAGCGTGCCGACCAGTTCCGGTTCGACCTGCACCAGTTCCGGGCGCGGGGCCAGGTCGGCCAGGGTGCCGTCGAAGTCGAGAAACAGGGCGGTATTGGGTTCGATTAGCGGTAGTTGTGGCATCGCGTTACACCGTAACACGTCGTTTTGACCGGCGTCCACCGGACGCCGTCCTACATGGCGCGCACGCAACCTGGCCTCGACGCAAGTCCAGGGCCAAGCGTCTGCGGCCCCGCCCCGCGTGGCTCGCCGCGCCCCGCATGAGTGCACCGTCATCCACACGAAGAGCGACCTCCGCGCGGCCCGGGCCGCCCGCCGCGGGCGGCGGGAGCGTCGCCCGGGCCGGGTGGAAGTCGCCGCCATCCTTTATCATTGACGGTTTCCGCCAGAATTTCCGCCTTTTTTTGCGCCGCCCCACGGCCCGCCCCGAGACCATGACCCGCACGTCCGCCGCCCGACCCGATTACCTGAAGAAGATCCTGACCGCCAAGGTCTACGACGTGGCGCAGGAGACCGAACTGACCTACGCGCACCAATTGTCGGCGCGCACCGGCAATGCGGTCTGGTTCAAGCGCGAGGACACCCAGCCGGTCTTCTCCTTCAAGCTGCGCGGCGCATACAACAAGATGGCCTCGCTGACGCAGGAAGAGCTCAAGCGCGGCGTGATCGCCGCCTCGGCCGGCAACCACGCGCAGGGCGTGGCGCTGTCCGCGGCGCGCCTGCAGTGCAAGGCCATCATCGCCATGCCGGTCACCACGCCGCAGGTGAAGATCGACGCGGTGCGCGAACGCGGCGGCCAGTGGGTGGAAATCGTGCTGCACGGCGAGTCCTACAGCGACGCCTACAACCACGCTGCGGAGCTGGAGAAGAAGCACAAGCTGACCTTCATCCATCCGTTCGACGATCCCGAGGTCATCGCCGGCCAGGGCACCATCGCCATGGAGATCCTGCGCCAGCACCCGGGCCCGATCCATGCCGTGTTCGTCGCCATTGGCGGCGGCGGGCTGATCTCTGGCATCGCCTCGTACATCAAGGCGGTGCGCCCCGAGATCAAGGTGATCGGCGTGCAGACGGTGGACTCTGACGCGATGAAGCGCTCGGTCGACGCCGGCAAGCGCATCGAGCTGAAGGAAGTGGGGCTGTTCTCGGACGGCACCGCGGTCAAGCTGGTCGGCAAGGAGACCTTTCGCATCACGCGCGAGCTGGTCGACGACATCATCCTGGTGGATACCGACGCCATCTGCGCTGGCCTGAAGGACGTGTTCCAGGACACCCGCAGCATCCTGGAGCCGGCCGGCGCGCTGGCCGTGGCAGGCCTGAAGGCCTATGCCGAGCGCGAGAAGCTCAAGGGCCAGCACCTGGTGGCGATCGCCTGCGGCGCCAACATGAACTTCGACCGCCTGCGCTTTGTCGCCGAGCGCGCCGAGGTGGGCGAGGCGCGCGAAGCCGTGTTCGCCGTGACCATCCCCGAGGAGCGCGGCAGCTTCAAGCGCTTCTGCGAGCTGGTGGGCACGCGCAGCGTGACCGAGTTCAACTACCGCATCGCCGATACCAGCATGGCGCATATCTTCGTCGGCGTGCAGATCGCCAGCCGCGCCGAGAACGACAAGATCGCGGCCAGCTTCCGCAAGCACGGCTTCGACACGCTGGACCTGTCCAACGACGAGCTGGCCAAGCAGCATATCCGATACATGGTGGGCGGGCGCTCGGCGCTGGCGCATGACGAGCTGCTGTACCGCTTCGAGTTCCCCGAGCGGCCGGGCGCGCTGATGCGGTTCCTGTCCAGCATGAGCCCGAACTGGAATATCAGCTTGTTCCACTACCGCAACCAGGGTGCGGATACCTCCAACATCCTGGTCGGCATCCAGGTGCCGAAGAACGAGAAGCGCGCCTTCCGCGCCTTCCTTTCGACGCTGGGTTACGTACACTGGGACGAGACCGACAACCCGGTGTACAAGCTGTTCCTGTCCTGACACCTGCTGAGCGCCCCATGAGCCTCCCTGAACACTCGCCGCTGGGCAAGCCCTCGGCCTACAAGACCGAATACGACGCCTCGCTGCTGTTCCCGATCCCGCGCCAGCCCAAGCGCACCGAGATCGGCCTGCCCGAAGGCAAGCCGGTGCCGTTCTTCGGCGTCGATATCTGGAACGCGTACGAGCTGTCGTGGCTGAACCTGAAGGGCAAGCCGCAGGTGGCGCTGGCCAGCTTCATCATCCCGTCGGACACGCCCAATATCATCGAGTCCAAGTCGTTCAAGCTGTACCTGAACTCGTTCAACCAGACCAGGATTGCTTCACCCGAGGCGCTGCAGCAGCTGCTGCACCACGACCTGTCCGAAGCCACCGGCGGCACCGTGCAGGTGCGGCTGGTGACTGAAGCGGACCTGGGCAAGCAGAAGATGGGGGAGCTCGACGGCCTGCTGCTGGACCGGCTCGATATCGAGGTGGACCGCTATGAGCCCGCGCCCGAGCTGCTCTCTGCCGACCAGCAAGAATCGCCGGTGGAGGAAACGCTGGTGTCGCATTTGCTGAAGTCCAACTGCCTGGTCACCGGCCAGCCGGACTGGGGCAGCGTGCAGATCCGCTACGTGGGTGCGCCGATCAACCAGGAAGGGTTGCTCAAGTACCTGATCTCGTTCCGCAACCACAACGAGTTCCACGAGCAGTGCGTGGAGCGGATCTTCATGGACGTGATGCGCGAGTGCAAGCCGGTCAAGCTGGCGGTGTATGCGCGCTATACGCGTAGGGGCGGGTTGGATATCAATCCGTTCCGGACCAACTTCAATACGGCGTGGCCGGATAACAAGCGCAACGCGCGGCAGTGAGGCAGGCGGGGAGGATCAGAACTCCCCGTGAAACCGCACCCCGTAGAACTTCACCGGCCCGCGGTCGCGGTTGTAGCCCGGGTTGCGCACGTACTGGAAGTCGGGGCTGATGCTCAGGTACTTCACCGGCTGGAAGCTGTAGTAGATCTCCAGGATCTGCTCGGGCCCGTAGCGCAGCGCACCGTCGCCCAGGAACGCGCCCTGCCCGCCCGCGGCCAGGTAGTTGCGGTGGTTTGGGCCCAGCATGTTGATGGCCACCGCCACGCCCAGCGCATCGCGCGCCCGTCCCCACGCATCGCCCTTCAGCACGCCGCCGGCCGACACCTGGCGGCCGATTTCCGTGAAGGCGTAGGTCTCGGTCTTGTCGTCGGACAGGCTGGCGCGCGCGAACATCCCCAGTGAATCGGTGACCTGCTGCAGCAGTGTCACGCCCACGCCGCTCTTGGCGTGCTCGCGGCGCACGTCGGCGACGTCCGGGGTGGTGTTGTTGGCCATGCCGAAGCCGATGGCATCGCTGAACGCGCCCATGCGCGCCTTGTTGCGGAACCACAGCAGCCGCGCGGTGCCGGGCCGGCCGGCGAGCTGGTAGCGCTTCTCCACTTCGATGATGTCGCCGTAGTGCTCGAACATGCGGGTGTCGAGCCGCAGCCCGTTGGATTCCAGCGGCTGCAGGAAGCGCCCGATGCGCGCCGACCAGCCGTCGCCGATGTATTCCAGCGACAGGCCCCAGCTATAGCCGCGTGCATCGGCCGGATAGTCGAAGGCGCCATGCGTCATGAACGACCAATTCATGAATTGCGTGCGCGGGTCCGAGCCGAACTCGTTCTGGTCGAAGACATCCAGCACGCCAAAGTTGCCCGCCGTCAGCACCACGCGCTGCCGGTCGACCGTGCGCGCAAACTGGTTGAAATCCGCTTCCAGTGCCTCGCTGCCGCCGCCCAGGCCCCAGGTCTGCCGCACGAACGCGCGCGCGCGGTAGAACACCGGATTGGTGCTGGCGGCCTTGCCCAGTTCACCGTTGGACAAGCCGCCCAGGCCGTGCAGGCCGGAAAACGGCACGCCTTGCGTGGCCTCCGGGTTGAAGTGGAACTCCGCGCCTTGCCACAGCTTCAGTCCCAGATCCAGCGTCGCGCTGAACGAGTAGCTCTTGGCTCGTTCGGTACCCAGGCTGTTGGGGCCGGAGTAGGCCGCGCCGAATGATGGCTTGCGCTGCCAGATGTAGGTGCTCTGGCCGTGAAAGGCGAACGGGCTCTCCGCTTCAGCCGGGCCTTGCACCGGCTCCGCTTGCTGCGCCATCGCTGGCAGGCACGCACAACAGGCCAGCGCGGCCAGCACACGACGAAAACGGAGACGAACGGGAGCGGTGGCAAGTGGCGGAAACGGCATCGGCAGAGGCGATCGGCAAGGGAAGTGCCCGAGACGGCGTGCTCCGGCGCCCGCAGCATAGCCAAGCGCCCATGACATGTCTACCTGCCAAAGGATGTGCCGGAAGGCCGACGTTGTAACCGCTCTTGAATTAATTAACGCAAAAATTAATATTCACTGGAGACCGCTTGCATCCGTTTGCCCATGCCGCGCCCGCCCGCCAAACCGAAACCCTCCGCCCGCCGCAGCCCCGGTCGTCCTGCGGCCGGCCAGCCCGGCCAGCGCGAACGCATCCTCGATGCGGCCACCGACCTGTTCTCGCGCCAGGGCGTGGCCGGCACCCCGGTCAAGGCGATTGCCACCCAGGCCGGCGTAACGCCGGCGCTGGTCCATTACTACTTCAGCGACCGCGAATTGCTGCTGGACGCCGTGGTCGAGGAAAAGCTGCAGCCGCTGGTGGCCAGCGTCTTCGCTGCCGCCGGGGATGCCGAGCCGATGGCCATGCTGATCGGCATCGCCGGCCAGCTGATCCGCACCGCGGCCGCCACGCCCTGGTTTCCCGGGCTGTGGATCCGCGAAGTCGCCAGTGCCGACGGCGCCCTGCGCGAGCGCGTGCTGGACCGCTTCGCGCTGCAGCGCGCCGGTGCACTGAGCGCGCCGCTGGCGGCCGCGATCGCGCGCGGGCAGCTCAATAGCGGACTGGAGCCGGCGCTGGTGATGCCGTCGCTGATCGGCCTGACGCTGCTGCCGCTGGCCACCACCCATATCTGGCGCCGGCTGCCCGGCGGCGAAGCGGTCGATACCGACACGCTGGTGCGCCACGTATCCGCGCTGCTGACGCACGGGCTGGCGCCGGCGCCCGACGCCGGCAAGTCCAGGCCTTCTCCGGAGCCATCATGAACCACGCCCTCCCCACCAGCCCGCAACTGCCGGCAGCGGTGCTTGCCGTGCTCGCGGCGGTGCTGCTGGTCGCCGCTTGCAGCCGTGAGCGCGCCGACACCTGGCAAGGCTATGTCGAAGGCGAATTCGTCAGCGTGGCCTCGCCGTTCGCCGGGCGCCTCGACACGCTGTCGGTGCAGCGCGGCCAGCAGGTCGGCCAGGGCGCCGCGCTGTTTGCCCTCGAATCCGACGACGAGCGCGCCGCGCGCCAGCAGGCCGAAGACCAGCTGCGCGCGGCCGAGGCACAGCTGCAAGACCTGAAGACCGGCAAGCGCCCGGTCGAAGTCGAGGTCAGCCGCGCCCAGCTGGCGCAGGCACAGGCCCAGGCGCAGCGCAGTGCCGCGGCCTTGCGGCGCGACCAGCGCCAGTATGAGATCGGCGGCATCGCGCAGGCGCAGCTGGACGAATCGCGCGCGCAAGCCAGCAGCGACGCCGCACGTGTGCGCGAACTGCAGCGCGATATCGACGTGGCCCGGCTGCCGGGCCGGGATGCGCAGCAAGCCGCGCAGGCCGCGCAGGTGGCCGCCGCGCGCGCGGCGCTGGCGCAGGCCGAGTGGAAGCTGTCGCGCAAGACCGTTGCCGCGACCCAGGCGGGGCTGGTCTACGACACGCCCTACCGCCTCGGCGAATGGGTGCCGGCGGGCAGCCCGGTGGTGCGCATGCTGCCGCCGGGCAACGTCAAGGTGCGCTTCTATGTGCCGGAGACCGTGGTGGGCGCGCTGCGCAACGGCCAGGCGGTGCAGGTGCGCTGCGACGGCTGCGCCGCGCCGGTGGCGGCCACCATCAGCTACGTCGCCAACGAGGCCGAATACACGCCGCCGGTGATTTACAGCAACGAGACGCGGCGCAAGCTGGTGTTCCTGGTCGAAGCGCGCCCGGCGGCGGCCGATGCGCCCAGGCTGCGGCCGGGCCAGCCCGTTGAAGTGGTGCGGCAATGAACACGACAATCAACGGCAGCGCAAGCGAACTCGCCATCGACGTGCGCGGCCTGAACAAGCACTTCGGCGACAAGCACGTGGTCAACGACCTCAGCATGCAGGTCGCGCGCGGCGAGATCTTCGGCTTCCTCGGCCCCAACGGCAGCGGCAAGACCACCTCGATCCGCATGATGTGCGGGCTGCTGACGCCCGATTCCGGCGAGGGCACCTGCCTGGGCTACGACATCCGCAGCGAGTCCGACGAGATCAAGCGCCGCGTCGGCTATATGACGCAAAAGTTCTCCTACTGGGACGACCTGTCGATCCGCGAGAACCTGGACTTTGTCGCGCGCGTCTACGGCATGCCGAACCGGCGCGAGGCAGTCGACCGCGCGCTGGAAGACCTGGGCCTGGCCACGCGCTCGGCGCAGCTGGCCGGCGCGCTGTCTGGCGGCTGGAAGCAGCGGCTGGCGCTGGCGGCGTGCCTGCTGCACGAGCCCGAGCTGCTGCTGCTCGACGAACCCACCGCGGGCGTGGACCCCAAGGCCCGGCGCGACTTCTGGGAGCAGCTGCACCAGCTGGCCGCGCGCGGCATCTCGGTGCTGGTCAGCACGCACTACATGGACGAGGCCGAGCGCTGCCACAAGCTGGCCTATATCGCCTACGGCAAGCTGCTGGCGCAGGGCACCGCCGATGAAGTGGTGGCCAGCCAGAAGCTGTCGACCTGGAGCGTGGAAGGCGACGACCTCGCCGCGCTGTCCGAGCAGTTGCAGGGTGCGCCGGGCGTGGGGCAGACCGTGGCCTTCGGCACCGCGCTGCATGTGACCGGGCGCGATGCGCAGGCGCTGGCCGATACGCTTGCGCGGCTGGCGGGACCGGGCCGGCGCGTCGAGCAGACCCAGACCAGCCTGGAAGACGTGTTCATCCACATGATGAGCGGAGCCGAGGACAATATGGCGGCCCGCAAGGCCAAGGACACGCCATGACAGCCGCCCGCAAGCCGGCCGCGCGGCAGCGCTTCTCGCTGCAACGGTGGTGGAGCATCGTGCTCAAGGAATTCCTGCAACTGCGGCGCGACCGCGTCACCTTCGGCATGATCATCGGGCTGCCCATCATGCAGCTGCTGCTGTTCGGCTTTGCCATCAACACCGATCCGCGCCACCTGCCGACCGCGGTGATTGCCGCCGACCAGAGCGAATTCACGCGCTCGTTCATCGCCAGCATGGAGCAGTCCACCTACTTCAAGCTGGTCGGCACGCTGCCGGACGAACAGGCCGGGCGCGAGGCGCTGATGAAGGGCGAGGTGCAGTTCGTGCTGACCATCCCGCCCGACTTCACGCGCCGTCTGCTGCGCGGCGAACGGCCCGCGCTGCTGGTCGAGGCCGATGCCACCGATCCCTCCGCCACCGGCCAGGCCATCGCCGCGCTGCCGCAGCTGCCCTACCGCGTAGCCGCGCATGACCTGAACGGATCGCTGGCGCCGCTGGCCGGCGGCAAGCCGCCCTTCGACGTGCAGGTGCAGCGGCTCTACAACCCGGAAGGCATCACGCAATACAACATCATTCCCGGCCTGATGGGCGTGATCCTGACGATGACCATGGTGATGATGACCGGCCTGGCCATGACGCGCGAACGCGAGCGCGGCACCATGGAGAACCTGCTGGCCACGCCGGTGCGGCCGCTCGAGGTGATGACCGGCAAGATCGTGCCCTATATCTTCATCGGCCTGATCCAGTCGACCATCGTGCTGCTGGCCGCGCGCTGGATCTTCAGCGTGCCGTTCGTCGGCTCGGTGCTGGCGGTGTACCTGGCGGCGCTGCTGTTTATCGCGGCCAACCTGACGGTGGGCATCACGCTGTCGTCGCTGGCGCAGAACCAGCTGCAGGCGATGCAGCTGACGTTCTTCTACTTCCTGCCCAACATCCTGCTGTCCGGCTTCATGTTCCCGTTCGCCGGCATGCCGGGCTGGGCGCAGGCCATTGGCAACATCCTGCCGATGACGTATTTCCACCGCATGGTGCGCGGCATCCTGCTCAAGGGCAACGGCTGGGTCGAGCTATGGCCCAATGTGTGGCCGATGGCGCTGTTCATCGTGGTGGTGATGGCGATTGCGGTGCGCTTCTACCGCCGCACGCTGGACTGAAGGGGTTGGCCATGCAACGACTCACGCCTCTGTTTGCCGCCGCGGCACTGTTGTGCGGCTGCGCCGTAGGCCCCGACTTCCGCGCGCCCGCACCGCCGGACGACGCCGGCTACGTGCCGGGCCCGCAGCCGGTGGCAACCGTCGCGGCCGACGCCGCGGACGCGGGCAGGCAATCCCACGCGCAAACCCTGGCCGCCGGCGCCGACGTGCCCGCGCAGTGGTGGACACTGTTCCGCAGCCCGGCACTGGACGCCACCATCCGCGGCGCGCTGGATGCCAGCCCGACGCTGGCGCAGGCGCGCGCCCGGCTGCGCGAGGCGCAGGAGAACCTGGCCGCGCGCACCGGCGCGACGCGCTGGCCCGCCGTCGACGCAAAACTGAACACCACGCGCCAGCAGGTCGACTTCCAGTCCCTGGGCATCACCGCGATCCCCAGCCCGGGCCCGTTCACGCTTTACGGCGCCACGGTGCAGGTGTCGTACGTGCTCGACCTGTTCGGCGGCCAGCGGCGCGAACTGGAAGGACTGCAGGCAGCGGTGGACTACCAGCGCTATGAACTGGAAGCCGCGCGCCTGGCGCTGGCCGCCAACGTGGCCACCGCGGCCATCCGCGAAGCCGGCCTGCGCGCGCAACTGGCCGATACCGCCGCCGTGGCGGCGGCCCAGCAGCGCCAGCTTGGCATCACCGAGGAACGCCTGCGCGCGGGCGGCGTCGCGCGCGTCGACGTGCAGCGCCAGCGCGCGGAGCTTGCGCAAACCCAGGCCCTGGTTCCGGCCCTGCAACGCCAGCTCGATGCCACGCGGCACCAGCTCGCGGTGTACACGGGCCAGACCCCGGCCTCGGCCACACTGCCCGAGTTCCGCCTCGACGACCTGCACCTGCCCGACACGCTGCCGGTCAGCCTGCCGGCCACGCTGGCACGCCGCCGTCCCGATATCCGCGCGGCCGAGGCCCTGCTGCACCAGGCCTCGGCCAATATCGGCGTGGCCACCGCCAACCTCTATCCGCAGATCACGCTGAGCGCCAGCGGCGGCACGCAAGCCACCGCGGCGCGCGACCTGTTCAGCAGCCTGAACGTATGGAGCCTGGCCGCGGGGCTGGTGCAGCCCGTATTCCGCGGCGGCGAGCTGCAGGCACGCAAACGCGCGGCGGAGGCGGCTTATGAGCAGTCGCTGGCCGCGTATCGGCAAGCCGTGCTGCAGGGCCTGCAGAACGTGGCCGATTCGCTGCGCGCACTCGAAACCGATGCCGCCGCGCTGCGCGAACGCGCCGACAGCGCGCGGCAGGCGCGCGATACGCTGGCGGTGGTGTCGGAGCAGTACCGGCTCGGCGGCGTCAGCCAGCTGACGGTGCTGGATGCCGAACGGCAGTCGCGCCAGGCGTCGCTGGAACTGGCGCAGGCGCGCGCCGACCGGCTGGCGGATTCGGCGGCGCTGCTGCAGGCGTTGGGGGGTGGGTGGTGGGAGGAGGAAGGCGGCGCTGTGGCGGCAGCGCCGCGGTGATGGCGGCTGGCTAGGTCTTGTCGCTCTGCGTGTGCCAGTAGGTGCGCTTGCGCTTGCCGGTGCTGGCGGGCTTCACCTCCTGGCCGCCCAGCGATGACTTGTCGTCGCCGCCCGAGGCACCAGCCTTGCCGCCCCCGATCAGCACCGGGACCAGCCGGGTCGATCCGTCGGTCTGCGTGACCGACACCATGCCGAACACCGGCGACGGCGGCAGCCCGCCGTTGTCGAACCTGACGAACCGCGGCCCGTTGTTCATGCCAAGCCCGGTCAGGAATGACACCGCGTAGCCCCGCGCAACGCCCAGGTCGGGATAGCAGGCTCCGGGCTCGACCTTGGAAGGCGTGTTGGTGCCGAAGTACGTATAGCCCGCCACGGTCAGCGGCGCATTGACCGCCTTCTCGCCGAATTCCAGCGACAAGTAGAAGCCGCTCGCCACCGCCGAATCGCGGTAGGCCACGTTGGTCGCGTCGACAAGATCGGCCGCCTTGACCGCCGTCCAGGTCGAAGGCAGCTTCCCGTCGACGTTCGGGTCCTTGACCATGAAGAAGCGGTTCTGCACGTTCTGCGCCGCGCCAGGGGTCTGGCTCAGCGAGTACAGCGGCTTTTCGCGGTCGCCCGAGGCGATCATCACAGCGTCGTACTTGCCGGTGGCGACGACATCGGGCGGATAGAGAAACTTGCGCGCATCGTTGGTGTCCACTGCGCCGCCCAATTGCGCGAGCTTGCCGACCGTCCACGTCGACGGAGTATCCGTATCCGTCGATCCGAAGTCGATACGCCAGACATTGCCGCCGACGTCGCCGACATAAGCCTTTTCGGCATAGCCATCACCATTGCGGTCCACCACGGCAACGTCGGAAGGAATCGCGCGGCTGTTGATGGTGACGCAGGTGCCCGTGCTGATGCCAGCGCAATTGGCCAGGGCTGCCCAGACCACATTGCCCGTCCCGGCGTCGAGCACGATCACGCCGCGGCCTTGCTTGTTCGTCGCCGTGGCGATGCCATTGAGCGCGGGGTCGGTATCCTCGCCGTCGGGGTCGTAGCCCGCACCCATGATCAGCACAGGCGTCGGGTAGCCGCGCACGCGCATCACCCGCGGCTGCGACCAGGTCTGCCCCAGTTCAGGGATGTCGGCGTTGGTCTTGCTCCAAAGGTACTCCGGCTTTGCCGGATCCTTGACGTCCAATGCATAAATCAGGCGACCGCCGCGCCGTGCGGTCAGGTAGATCTTTACCTGCGGCGTGGCCGGGGTGCTCAGGTCCTGGTAGACCGTGGTGGTGCCGTCGAAGAAATAGTCGCGTGGAGCAAACTGGACCTCGGCGGTGTCCTGCGGGCTGCCCGTCAGCCGCACCTCGGGCGCGTTGCTATAGATCCGCGCCAGCTTGCCGTAGAACTCGGGAGCGATGAAGCCCCACAGTTCACCGCCCGCGCGCACCGTGCCCGCGGTGGTGGAAATGGCTGCAGTGCGGTTACCGTTGACGGCATGGAACACACCGTCATTGGCACCGTAGAAGACCACTACGCCAGTGGTGCCGCCGTAGTCGACCACCACCGGGCGCGAATGCAGCACGTCGCCGTGGATCGAGCCGCGCACCGTGACGTTGCCGCCGGGGCCGGGCTCCGCCTCTTTCTTGGGGTCGGTGCCGGTCAGCGTGGCGAAGACGTCCTTGCCGCGCACCCAGTTGATCATATTGGCCACATCCGCGGCAGTGGTCTTCAGCAGCGACGGACCGTTGCCCTCGGTGAGGGCCTTGTTGGCGGTATCGAAATTCGCCAGCGCGGTCCCCTTGCTGCATTTCGCGTCGGCGCAGGTCAGCAGCCGGCGCCCGGCCTGACTGGTCAGGTAGTCTGCGCGCAGCATTTCTCCGGCGCCGCCCTTCTCGACGACCTCGCCGTCGGGTGAATCCTTGGCATTGCGCAGCAGCGACGAGGCATTCTTCCAGAACCCGTCCGAGGGCCAGTCCGTCACGATGCTGGAGCTGCCCACCGCCTTCGGCGGATCCTCGGTCCAGTAGCTGCGGGCATTGGGCGATATAAACCCGGTCCCCGCGTTGCTAACCGCATTCTTCGGGGGCTGGTCGATCGCGCCTTGCACCCCGGCGTCGAGCATCACCAGATTGCCGTTGCTGTCATAGCCCAGCTTGTACTGTTTGAGGTTGCCCACCCAGCGCGGACGGGCCTTGCCGTCCGGGCGGAACATGCCGATATAGACCTGGTTCAGGTACGAACCCTGCCCGTTCACGCTGACCGGCAGGCTGACCGAGGCAAACACGTTGTTGACCGCCTGCATCTCGTTGAAGATGTCCTTCAGCGCCTTCGAAAGCGCGTCGTCATCTCCGGCCCGGACTGTAAAGTTGCCGCCCCCGCCCTTCTGGGCCATGCTGGTGACGAACTGCAGGTAGTCCTGGCTTTGCTGGCTACCGTCAGTGACGCCGATGGTGTAGGTAATGATGTTCTGGCGCGTCGCCGTGGTCGAGCCCGCGTTGTTGGCGGCGTTCAGGTCCAGGTCGTTCAGGAAGCGCGCCCACTCATCGCCCCAGTTGTCGATGTTGTTGCCCCTGGGCAGCGGGATCGGAGTGAGCTGCGCGGTGGTGGCGCCCGCCTCCTTGAGCTTGTTGTAGGCATCCTGGCCGGAGTCCTGCGGCTTGCCGTTGTTGAGCGCGTTGGCGATGTAGATGATGAAGTTCTTCTGGCACGGGTTGGTGATCGGCGACCTGTATGTGGTGCCGGACAATCCCGTCTTGCCGGAGAAGAAGGCCCATGCCTCCTGCATGGCGCCACCGACCTGCGAGTTGTTGGCACTGTCCTTGGTACGGTCGATGGTCTTGATGTAGTCGAGCATGTCCTGTCCGCCCGCACCTTTCTCCATCAGCACCAGCCCGGACGGCGCGGTGGGCGGCGTCACCTTCGGGAAGCGGAACTGGCCACCCGTATTGGTGCCCTGCCCGAACATCATCACGCCAAGGTTGATCTTGCCGTTCGTCTTGTCATCATTGATCAGGTCCGACACCGCCTTGTACAGCGCGCACTGCTCGGCGCCAACGTTGGTGTTATCGTTGTTGGCGCTCACCACGTTCTGCGTTTCGCAATCGACCTGGGCATTGGCATTCCACGCCGATGCGTTGTCGAGTATCAGCAGCACGTTGGGACGCGACCCGGAGTTGGCCTGCAGGCCGGTGAACAGGTCGATGTCTTCGGCTATCGCCGCGGGCGCGGCAGCCAGCCCGAGCAGGGCTGTGGCACAGGCGGCGGAAGCGCGAAGCCGGCGAGCGGGCATGGACATGCTGGTTCTTCCTTTCAAGATCCGGATCTGGCCCGAGACTTCAGGGGCAAGTGGAGCCATAGAGCGTGCGCACCGCCACGCCCTGGTGCACCGTCGCGACGGCGCCGGTTGTATTGACGTCATTGACGGTGGCTGCCACATCCCACTGCGTATCGTTGCAAAGCGAACTGATCGCACTGACACCGCTTGCGCCCATGACCAGGTTGCCATTGCCGGTGCTGCTGCCCAGCGTGCATTCGGCATCCTCCGGGTGCTTTTCCGGATCGATCACCTTGGCCACTGGCTTGCTGGTCACGCAGGTCGGTGCCGCCACCTGCGCGATGTAATCCGCCTTGCCGTCACCCGTCACGTCCACCGGCACATCCACCGCAACCGGCGCCTTGGTGAAGTCGTCGCTGATCACCTGCTCGATCGCCTGCTGCGCCACGTCGCGCGCTTCGGCGCTGTGCTGCTGGTTGGCAGCCACCTTGACGTTGACCAGCCCGGAATTGACCATGGCCACGGCGATCAGCAGGAACAGCACCATGAACACCAGCGTCACCACCAGCGTGACCCCGGATTGCCTGCGGCGCAGCGGCCTGCCCGTTGACTTCATCATTGCTCGCTCTTCGCTGTGTTGAATCGGTATGGCGTTATTGCTCGCGCAGCCCGGCCACATTGACCAGCCGCGCCACCTGCGCGTATACGTGGCGCTTGTAGCCGTCATTGAACGGGCCTGCGGCCGCCGCGCGGCCGAGGTCATAGGTGCGGTTGTCTGAATGCCCGCCCGAGGGCTTCAGCGTGCGCGCCAGCAGGTGCACGCGCACCGTGGTGACATTGGCCAGGTTGTTGAGCACCACGCCCCAGTCATAGCCGGGAACGGCGGTGCAGACGGCGCTGTTGTTCGCGCGGGGGTCGGACACGTAGCAGTCGGCCGAGCCGTTGCTGTCCTGGTCGACGCCGTACAGCACATGCATGTCCTGCACCCCCTGCGCGACCGAGCGCGACTGGAACGCACCGTTGACCAGTTCGGCCATCTTCAGCGTGGGGATGCCGTCGCCGCCGTTGCTGCAGCGGTCGCAGCCGGCCAGGTAGAAGATGCGCACCATGGCGCGGCGCAGTTCGGCCGGCTGGGCCGGATCGCAGGCCTTGGTGCGCAGCCCGAAGGCCGCCGCGCCGCTGGCATCGAAGACAAAGGTCTGCGTGTCCTGCGAACAGGCCGATACCTGCAGGTAGGGCACGCCCGGCGCCGGGGCGGCAACCGCCGTGGTCGACACGCGCCGGATCACCAGCACCTCGGAAGTCGGCGCCAGATCCGGCAGGCATGGTGCCGCGACGCCCGGCGCATAGCCGGTCAGCGCCACCGGCACGGTTTCGGCAGTAGGCGAGAAGCCAAGGGCGGCGGAATCCGTCGCGCACAGCGCCGGATCCGCGGCCTTGGTGCTGCGTGCAATGTTGCCGACGCCGAAGAACCCGGCCAGCTCCACCTCGCGCCGGATCTGCTCCAGCGCGTAGCGGCCGTTCTCGACCTGCTCGGCAGACTTGGTGAATTCGGTGCGCGACAGGCTGTTGGCCAGGTACAGGCTCGCCAGCGCGGTCAGCAGCACCAGGCCGATGGTGATGCCGATCATCAGCTCGACCAGCGAGATGCCGCGCTGGCGGCGCAGGCGGCGCGCGGACAGGCGCAGGGGGCTCATGACACGGTTCCCAGGGTGCCGATGCGGATCTGCGTGCTGACCGCGCGGCGATTGGCATCGTTGCCGTACTGGCCCTTGCCGCAGCCCAGCGCGGGCGCGCCGGTGGTGGCCAGGCCCTGCCAGGCCACGGTGATGCGGTAGATATTGTTGACGGCGTCGACGGTCTCGATGCAGCCGCGCGCACCGATCATGGCGCCGACGGCCTGGGCGGCATCAGCGGCGCTGGCTCCCAGGCGCATCTCGGCACTACCCAGCAGCGCCGTGTTCCAGGCCTGCAGGTCCGCATCGGCGGTAGCCTTCTGCGCGGCGGTGCCCTGCGTGCACGCCGCCGGCGGCGCGGCCGCGCTGCCCAGCTGCATGCCGGTCGCGCCGTTGGCATAGCACGATGCCACCTGGCGGTTGGCGTTGAGGCGCGCAACCATGTCCTGCAGCAGCGCCAGCGCCTGCACGCGCTGGTAGGACTCCATCTCGGTCTGCCCCGAGCGCGCCACCAGCCCGGCGGTGCCAAGCAGCGCGACCAGCAGGATCACCACCGCCACCAGCACCTCGATCAGCAGGAAGCCGCCCTGTGTGCGGCGGCCAGTCATGCGCGGCCGCGGCCGCGGAATTCTTTGCTTCATGAGCAGGCTCCCGTGGCGGAGGCGACGCGGCCAGTCTCGCTGACCTGCACGCAGACGCGCGACGTCGCTGCCGTATCGCCGTTGGGCGCCACTTCGAAAGTCATGGCCGCGCCCGTGAGCCGGCCGTCGTTGCCAAGCACCAGGGCCCCTGCAGCGCTGGGCGTGATGGTCAGGCCGCCATAGGGCCCGAAGCTGCGCACCGTCTCGGCGCCCGCGGTGACCGCCCAGCCGGCAGTCCAGGCGGCACCGGTGGCTGCCAGCGTGACCGTGGCATTGCGCTTGACCGCCTCGCTGCGCGCCAGCAGCAGCGCCGAGGTCAGGTCAAGCGAGGCACCGCGCACGCGCTGGTTGGCGATCAGTGACGAGAACGACGGCGCCGCCGCGACCGCGAGGATCGCCAGCACCGACATGGCGCACAGCAGTTCGACCAGGGTGAAGCCGCGGCGGCTGGGCCGGCCGGGCAAAGACGGCGGGAATGTGGCGCGCCGCATGGTCAGTTCCAGCAGTCGGTGCCTGCACCAGACGCGGATTTTGCGCCGGCACTGGTCAGCGTCAGCGAGCCGCAGTCGGCGTCGGCGGCGAGCTGGCTGCCCTTGGGCGTGGCCACGATGCTGTAGCCGGGCGGCAGCGCCGCGTTCGGCGTCACGGCGACGTCGTAGCGCGTTGCCTGCGCGGCCGGCACCGACATGCCCAGCGCGCCCAGATTGGCGGCGTAGGCGCGGTTGTCGACCAGGTAGCGCTCCTGGGCGCCCGAGACCTCCAGCATGAAGGACTCGATTGCGGCCCGGTGCGAGCGCACGACGTGACGGCTGTAATTTGGAATGGCGACGGCGGCAAGAATGGCAATGACTGCCACGGTGATCATCACCTCGATCAGCGTGAAGCCATGCGCTGCCCTGGCGCCGCGCAGGCGCCAGCCCCGGCACGGATTGCCGGTTGCCCCAACTTCCCCAATGACCCGAAACGACGGGTTGACCCTCCCGCCGTGTCGCACTGCCGGGCTTCTATGTCCCATGCTCGCGCTCCGATACCAATTATGTTCCGGATGACCGAATTCCGGTGGTTATGGCGCGGAGTGTAAGTCACGATCTGTTAAGTGGGTAAGGAAAATATGATGCCGGCTGGCCGGCGTTGTAGCGAACAGACAGTGGCGTTACGAGATCTGCTCAGGACATACAGCCAAGGCATATGGCAGACGTTATCCGTCAGTGAGGGGGAACCCTGACCCGCCCTGTTCGACCCGGCCCGATGCGTGCCCGGGCGCACCTGTGCAACAATCGTTACAAACTCTGAATCTGGAATGCCCATGCCGCCCGACAGCCCCACCCCATCGCCGCAAGCGCCGCCGCAGGACCTGGACGCCCTGCTGGCGCTGCTGCGCAGCAACTTCCCCACGCTCAGCACGCAGTTCCAGGGCGGCGCGCGCTACCTGCTCGACCATCCGCAGGACGTGCCGGTGCTGTCGATGCGCAAGATCGCGGCCAGTGCCGGGGTGCAGCCTGCCACCCTGGTGCGGCTGTCGCAGCATCTGGGCTTCGAGGGCTGGCAGGGGCTGCGTGAATTGTTCGTCGATGCGCTGCGCGGCGGCAGCCAGCCGTACGCGCGCCGCGCGCGCAAGGTGGTGCGTGAAAGCAGCTCCAGCCGCATGCTGGGCGAGATGCTGGACGCGCAGCACCACAACCTGGACATGATTGCCGCCAACAACGAGAAGACGCTGCAGCAAGCGGCGGAACTGCTGTCGCATGCGGCGTGCGTGCATGTGGCGGGTTTCCGCTCGTGCTTTCCGATCGCGTTCACCTTCCATTATGTCTACCGGCTGTTCCGCAGCACGGTGCACCTGATCCGCGCCGATGCCGGCACGCTGGAAATGGAGCTGCGCGGCCTGGCGCCCAGGGATGCGGTGCTGGTGGTCAGCTTCGCCCCCTACTCGCAGGAAAGCATCCGCGTCGCCGCCGCCGCGCGCGAGTGCGGCTGCAAGGTGATCGCGCTGACCGACAGCACGGTCGCGCCGATCGCGCTGGCGGCGGACTGCACGTTGCTGTTCTCGGTGGAAAGCCCGTCGTTCTTTCCGTCAGTCACCGCCGGCGTGGCCGTGGTCGAGGCCCTGGTCGAGCAGCTGCTGGCGCGCAAGGGCAAGGGCGCGATCCGTGCGCTGGAGCAGGCCGAGGGCGAGCTGCACCGGACCGGGGCGTATGTGGTGGCGGGGCGCGAGTGAAGGTGGCCCCCAGTCACTCATCGCTACTGCGTGCACTTCTCCCGGTACGCCTGCTGCAGCGACTTCTTCGGCCGGTCACGCTCCAGTTCCGGAATCATGCGGCCCTGCGCGGTCTCGATGGCCGGCTGGGTGGCACGGTATTCGCGCTTGGGCGCTTCGGCGATCTGCGCGGCCAGGGCGCGGCATTCGTCCGACTGGATGCTGCTCGGCGTCGCGGCCGGGTCGGGACGGTAGGGCGTGGTGCCCTGCTGCACCGCTTCGTTGATGGCGGCGGCGGCAGCGCTGTCCCCGTCCGGCCTCTGCGCATGCGCGCTGCAGGCCATCGCCAGGGCAGCGATGGCGGCAATGCGGGTCAGGGTTCGCTGGCTCGGCATGACTTCTCTCCTGTGGCTCGATGAATTTATGCAAAGGCTGCCAGCTTAATCGTTCGCGGCCTGTCTGACACTACCGGCATTTCCGGCATTTGCGGCGTCGATGCCACCTGCGCCCGCCTGGGTACGCGCCGCCTCGCGCCAGTCCTGGCGCCGGCGCCGCATCTGCCCCAGCGCCAGCCGGGTCATGCTGGCCCAGCCGGACGGCCGCGGATCGGCCAGCATGCTGAGCGCGCGCGCGTAGTCCAGCGTCAGGCCAGGCGTCCAGGCCATGGTCTTGGCGCGCTTGCGGATCTGTGCCGCCACCCACAATTCCGGCGTGGTCAGCAGGCGCCAGAGCGGCCGCCAGCCCCTGGCCTCGCGCCAGACCCGGGCCGACGCGCCTTCCAGCGCCGCTTCCAGCGCGTGCGAGACGGTGCTGGAACAGTTGCGGTGGGTCAGGTTGTAGGTGGTGTTCCGGCGGTAGGCGTTCCAGAAGCGGTCCAGGCGCCCGGGGTCATAGTTGCGGATGCGCACCTGCACGGTCGACGGGCACCAGGCGCGCGATTCGGTCTGGTAATCCGGCTGGAACTTGCCGCCCACGTCGTTTTCGCGGGTGGCGCGCAGGATGCGGGTGAATTCGTCGGGCGAGCGGTCGATCTCCTCGGCCGGGTACAGGCTGATATAGATGCCCTCGGGCGATTCCAGCGCGGCATGGCCGGTGGAGATCACGCCGTCGCGGTCCACCGCGGCGATATAGCGGTCGACCAGCGGCTGGCGGCGCGCTTCGCCGCGGGCGGACCCGACCGGGGTCCAGACATGGACGGTCAGCGCGTGTTCGCCGGGTCCGGGCGGACCGTCCCAGATGGTCATGTCGGGCGCATCTGCGGCAGCAGCCGTATCGGTTGCCGGGCCGGCGGCGGAAGCGGCCGGTGCGGCGTCGGCATCGTCCATGCCGGGGTTGCGGTCCAGCCGGCGCAGGCGTGAGGCCAGCAGCAGCATGTTCCAGCCGCCGAAGATCAGCCCCAGGGCCAGGCAATAGGGCACGGTGCCGACATAGTGGGTCGGGTACAGCTGGTAGAAGAAGATGGCCAGCGCGATCTCGAACACGCCGACGGCTACCGCCAGGCGCCAGGTGCGGAACCGTATCACCCGGGCGGATACGACCTGCAGCAGCCCGTCCGCCAGGAACAGCGTGCCGAAGATCATCGACAGCACGAAGTTGCCGTGATGATGGCCGGCCACGATCAGCACCGCGGCAAAGCAGAACGACACGCCCTTGACCTGCCGCAGCGTGCGCTGCCCGCCGATGCCGGTGCGCGCCACCACCAGCGTTGCCAGCCCTTCCAGCAGCAACACCACCGCGAACGGCGTCATCGGGAAATAGATGGCGTTGTCCAGCGCATCGACAAACATGGCCAGCCCCAGCAGCACGCTCAGGCAGCCCAGCCGCAGCAGGCCGCGCCAGCGCGTGCGCAGGTAGTCTACGCCCAGCAGGATCATCACCAGTCTTGCCATGTCCGGTCTTCCTCCTTCCGTTGCCGGCCGCCGCCGAGGGCGGCCCGTGGTTGGGCCACAGGACAATACGGCCAACAGCAAGCTGTGGCGCGGAGATTCCGCTAGGGCGCGCGGCGCCCGCCGCCCTCGTCGCGCTCGAGCTCCCAGTCGCGGCGCATCATGACATAGGTGAACGAGGTGGACCAGCCGATCAGGATCAGGCCGACCAGCGGCTCGATGCTGGCGATCAGGCGGCTGGCGCCCACCGGGACGATGTCGCCCAGGCTCTGCGTGGTGAAGGTCTCCAGCGCAAAGTAGGCGTAGACCAGCGCGCCTGGCTGCGTGTGGACGCCGGACACGCCGGCAACGCCCATCGCGGTCAGTCCGCCCAGGCCCAGCACCTGGTCGGCGAACCAGAAACCCAGCGCGAACACCAGCGCTTCCAGGCAATGGACCACGATGATGCAGACGATCAGCACGCCGATGTTCATGCGCCCGCTCCAGCGCCGGGGGTGTATCGCTGACAGCAGCCGCAGCGCCTCGTAGTGGATGCCGACCACGGTCACGGTCAGGACGGCGGCGCACAGCAGGGCAAGCGAATAGTGTTCGGCGGAGGTTTCCATGCGCAGCGGCAGGCCTGGTCGGTGTCCGTGACGATCGGGAACAACGCGGAAAAAAAAGCCGCCCTCCAAAATAACACTGGAAGGCGTGCAGGAAAACCAGGGAGCGGGTGCGGCTGGCGCGCGGCCGTGCTCGTAGCCCTGGCAGAGGGTCGGTGGCGGCCGGGTGGCCGCCGCATGGATCAGCTGCTGCTCTTGCAGGAGAGGTTGACGTACAACCCGCCGCCCCATTTGAAGTTGCGGTTGCCACTGACCTGCACCTGGACAATGTCGTTGGCCGCCACCGCCGTCGTGGCCGGCGCCGAGCAGGTCCGCACGGTGGCGCCGAGCGAGCAGGCGGACGCGTCGGTGATGGCAAGCGGGGCGATCGTTTCCAGCGCCGCGCCGCTGGCGACACGGTATGCCACCAGGGCGTACTTGACCTCGTCATCGGGCACCGGGCCCGCCAGGCTCGCGTTCAGGGTCAGGCCGCCGCTGCAGCCCACCGGCATCACCGCGCCGAAATTCGGATCGTTGCTTTGCCGGTCCAGCGCGGTGCCGGTCATGACATAGGTGCCATTGCCATCCGGCGAGTCGTACACAGCGAAGTTGGCGGTGTAGATCGTCGCTCCGGCGCCTGTCTCTCCTTGCTGGCCCTGGGGGCCGGTGGCGCCAGTTTCGCCGGTGTCGCCCTTTTCGCCCTTCTCGCCCTGCGGACCTTGCGCCCCGACCGGACCAGTCAGGCCAACCACGGAGACCCCGGCCGGCCAGCCCTCGCCCGTCTTCGGGCCGAACAGCGTATTGGTGGCCGTATTGAGGTAGAAGCTGCCTTCGCTGCCATCGGCAGCGGTGGGATCTGCCGCGCCGTGCAGCAGCACGGCGCCGGGCGCCCCGGCCACGCCTTGCGGGCCGACCAGCGACACGCCGGCAGGCCAGGCCCCGTCAGCCTTGGGTCCGTAGAGCGTCGAGGTCGAGGCATTGAGGTAGAAGTCGCCGTCCGTGCCAGCGTCCGCCGCGGGCGCATTGGCGCCGGACAGGATGGTCTTGCCGTTCGCGCCGGCCGGGCCGGCCGCGCTGGCGGATGGCGCGGCGCTGGCTGGCGCGGAATCGCCGCCGCCGCCACCGCATCCTGCGAGCAGGATGGCGAGGCAGGCGAGCGGGATCGCCGCGAGTTTCAGGTCGATGTGTTGCACGATGGAAGCCCCCCGGTTTCTCATGAATGGCATGCCCGGATCCGTGCCGGGTGAGTTCAATCTAGAGATCGCGGCGATTCCGATAAATCGTGCATTTGCACGGGCTGTTTCATTAATGAAGCGCGTTTCCCGGAGCAGCGAAAAGCTGCCACCGCCCTAATAGCGTCAACGCCCGTTTGAAATCCCGGATGACTCGGGATAATGATTATGAAAGTACCCGGGTTGCCGCGCCTGGCGGTAACACGGCGGGCACCTGGCCCGATTCAGAGCGGGCGAATTCAAGCACCACACAACCGCATCCGTGCGCGCCGGTGCGGCCAGGAAATACCGGCAATATCTCGCCCAAACGGTTGATTTGCGGATGGGATAGCATGGCTCCGGGCTGTTCAAAGGAGAAACGAATAATCGCCATTTACCCCTTCGTGGGGGGATATGCGCGGCACCGGCAAACGGCCAGGCGCAGCATGGCGCGGCGATGGACTATGCTGGAAATCCCAACAGCGTCCTCGCGGAGGCCATCGTGCGCAAACCTGTCCTTGTCCTTACGGCACTGCTGCTGGCCGGCGCCCCCGGCCTGGCGCTGGCCCATAACTGCCCCAACGAGATGAAGGCGATCGACGCCAAACTGTCGACCAAGCCGGCGCTGTCGCCGGAAAATTCCGCCAAGGTTGCCAAGCTGCGCGCCGACGGCGAGGCCTATCACAAGGCCGGCAAGCATGACGAATCGATGAAATCGCTGCTCGAAGCGAAAAAGATCCTGGGTATCTGAGACCCATCGCAAAGAAGAGCCGCCACGCGCCCAGGCGTGGCGGCTTTGTTTATTTTTCCCGCGGTCGTCGCCGCTGCAGGACGGGTCAGGACCCCGATCCGACCTGCTGGACCACACCGTTGGGCGCCACCAGGTAGTATTCGGCGCCAATCCCGACCCAGCGCGTGCCCTTGCGCGGCGCGGGCAGGTTGTATTGCTTGTAGTCGTCGATCACATACTGGCGGTCCCTGAACTCGGTGGGCAGCCGGTCACCCTTCTTCCACTGCTGCACCTGCATATAAGGCGAGTTCTGCGCCGCCGGCGCGGAGGCGGCCATGGGATCTGCCATCGGCTTGGACTTGGCACCACCCTGCGCCATCGCAAACGGCGCCGCCAGCACGCTTGCCGCCAGCAACAGTGCCGGCATCGCTTTCTTGGTCTTCATCGTGATCTCCTTGCGTACGGGAAAACCGAACTGCCGGAGGATCCGGACAGCATCTACCAGATTAGTCACAAATGCGGACAACTGCGGCATCCGCCGTCCATGCGCCGGCACTCGATATGACCGACGGGGCATTCGCGCCCTGACAGATTGTTCACAATTGTTTGCCGGTTCGCACCCATTGGGGGGGAGCCGCCGACGCCACCCGTGACTAGAATGGGTCCTGACAGAAACAATTTGTTACGGGCGGCCGCTACTCAGTCTGTCAGCGGGCGCGTACCGCCCTCGATGTTCCCTGGCTTACGCCCTGTTCACGGCGCTTCGCACGCCGGCACCCGTCCCTGCCAGAGAACCATAAAAACTGGGGACTCTCCGTGTTGCACGATACTGGTCAATTCCTGGCCCTGGTCAATCCCGCCATGGC
Source organism: Cupriavidus sp. FW306-1B-F12B (assembly GCF_058781795.1). Lineage (NCBI taxonomy): Bacteria > Pseudomonadati > Pseudomonadota > Betaproteobacteria > Burkholderiales > Burkholderiaceae > Cupriavidus > Cupriavidus sp. FW306-1B-F12B. The sequence goes on along the minus strand of NZ_JBYSXC010000009.1, from coordinate 109,501 downwards.
CATCCTGCTTTCGCTCTGCTTCCTGCTGGCCTGGAACCATGAGCGCACGCGGCACTACCTGCTGGAGCTAGGTGCCTGCTATTTGCTGTACGCGGTTGCCATCACCGTGCAGATCATCTGGCAGCCGCGCAACGGCGGCGGCAACGCCACCGTCACCGGTGCGCTCTACCTGGGCAGCGCCGTGCTGATGCTGCGTGGCATGCTGGCGCGCATCGGCGCGCGCGTCGATACCTGCGCGCTGGTGTCGCTGCCGCTGGCCCTGTTTGCTGCGCTTGCCTGGTTTGATTTCATGCAGCCCCAGCTGGTCGCCCGCATCTACATCCTGAATGTCGGCATCGCGCTGATCCTGCTGCTGGGCATCGCGCCGCTGGCCCGCCTGCGCACAGGCAGCACCGCGGACCAGGTGCTGTTCTGGGTCTTCCTGCTGTTTGCCCTCCATTTCCTGCCACGCACCGTGCTGACCATTGCTCCGGTCATCGGACAGGACGCTGCCGCCCTCACCCGCTCGGCCTACTGGCTGTGGCTGCAGGTCACCATGGCATTGCTGCTGCTCACGCTGGCGCTGGCGCTGCTGGCGGCGACCACGCTGGACGTGATCGACGGCCTGCGGCATGAACGCGACACCGATCCGCTGACGCAGCTGCACACGCGCCGCAGCCTGGAGGCGCTGGCCGCGCGGGAAATCCCGCCACCTCAGGGCAAGCCGCTGAGCGTGCTGCTGTGCGACCTCGATTTCTTCAAGTTCATCAACGACAACTACGGCCACAGCGCCGGCGACGCGGTGCTGGCGCAAATCGGCCGGATCATCGCCGCCGGCATCCGGCGGCGCGATATCGCCGCACGCCTGGGCGGCGAGGAGTTCGTCGTGCTGTTGCCCGATACCCCGCCCGATGCAGCCTTGCATCTGGCCGAACGCTTGCGCCAGACGCTGGAGAGCACGGAAATGGACGTCCTGCCGGGCATGCACACGGTGACCGCCAGCTTTGGCGTGGCCACGCTGCGGCCCGGCGAAGACCTGGAAGCGCTGCTGATGCGCGCGGATAACGTGCTGTATGCGGCCAAGAACAAGGGCAGGAATTGCGTGGAGTGGGAACGGGAGGCCGGCTTGCCGGTGCTGGCATGATGCTGCCGTGCCTCCCGTCCGGCGCGGCTAAGCAACCGTGGGCGTGCCCGCCACCGCAAACTCCGGCCCGTCATAGCCCTGCGCCACGGCCACGCCGCCATCGAGCAACCGCTGGCTCCAGTGGTCGATCGCCGCGCGCGCGGCCTGGCTGACATCGCGGCCCAGGGCAAGGCGGACGGCCGCCGGCGCTTCCAGCCCGAAGCTGCGGGTGGTTCCCCACGCAATTTGGTCCCGTTCGAAATCCCCGATCGCCTGCTCGACGCACAAGCCGCTGTCGGCCACCGCGGAAGCCAGGAAGACATCGGGATGCCTGCTGGTCCAGTCGACCACGTTGCCGATCTGGCGGATGCCCGCGGCACGGCAGGCGGCGATGGCACCGTCGCGGCCGCCGTCGATCATCGCAAAGACGATATCGGCACCGGCGCGGGCCTGCGCGGCAACCGCGTCGGCGGCCAACGCCGGATCGTGCTGGTTGCCGCAGAAGGTCGTGAGTGCCGGCAGGCCAGGCACCACGCTGCGCACGCCATGGAGAAACGCCGCGCGCCCCTTCAGCCCGGGGCGCACCTTCTCGCCCGACAAATGGGCGACCACGCCGGTGCGCGAATCCGTCGCCGCCAGCACGCCGGCAAGCGCCATGGCGTGACTGCGCCTTGTGTTCTCGGACTTCACGCACCACCCTCCGTTTTGCATACAAATTAAGAATGCAAAATATAGGGTGTGGCCGCACATCCGCATACGAATGTGTGCGCATGAGGAAATACGGTTTGCGCGGAAAATGCGGACGCAAAAAAAGCCCGCTTATGCGGGAACCGGGCCACCGTCGGTGAAGACCTCAAGCCGTTCCGCCGCGCCGCCGACGCCATCGAAGCCTCGGGCCTGGATTACACCATCCTGCGTCCGGCCTGGCTGACCGACGAGGATGAGGTGGACTACGAGTTGACTGAGCGCCATGAGCCTTTCAAAGGTACCGTGGTGTCGCGCAAGAGCGTAGCGGATCTGATCGTGAAGGTCATCGAATCGCCCCAGTTGCATTCCGGCGCCAACCTCGGCGTGAGCAAGCCAGACAGCGATAGCGACAAGCCATATTTCATGTAAGCCTGTACGGATGAAATCCTGTCACGATGGCCGCAAATGTGAGAAAACCGATGTCCATCATGCAATGGCTATTCATCGCACTGGGGCTGGCCCTGGTCGCTGCGGCACTGGTGCTGATCACGGTCACCTGGATCGAGAATCGCCAGGCGCGCCACAGACTGCGGTGGTGTACTTCTCTCGCTCGGGCAACACCGGGCTGGCCGCACGCCATGTGGCGCAGCGGCTGAACGCCCGACTTTTCCAGCTGCACTCGACCGACTATGCACTTGGCCTGGCGGGTTGGGTACATGCGATGAACGACGCGCGCGGGCACGTGGCGGACATCACGCCGCGCACCATCGACTTGACGCAATTCGACACGGTCTATCTCGGCTCGCCTGTCTGGCTCTACAGCCCGGCTCCGCCCATGTGGGCCTTCGCGGAAAACAACCGCTTCGACGGCAAGCGCGTCGTCCTGTTCAACACCTTCAACAGCCATTTCGGCCCTGAGTACATCGAAGCCTTCCGCGCGACGGTGATGCAGCGCGGCGCCGGCTCCTTCGAGCACCGTTACATCCTGCGAGGGCGCATGGGCCAACAGATTACGCATGGCGAGATGCTGAAGGCGATCGATGCCGAGTGGTTTTCGGATGGAATCACCGCCTCGAGCACGGAGTCGGGATACCAAATGCAACGTCCCTAGCCCACTGCTCCTTATTGGTCGCGGCGGCGGATGCCATCGCGATAGACGGGCGGCCCGGCACCAGGGCAGGACGGATACTGGACTCGGATAAGCCGTACCGCATCGCATCAAAGGATAATCGGCGAAACCATGATTCGCTCCCCGCGAATACCGTTCGCGTTCCGGCAATCGCCGGCTCGTGAATTGGCATTTGAGCCGTGCGGTTGCCGCCTCTACCATCGATTCCAGTGGTATGGAAAACGCCGCGCACGACGGCGCCGACAAGAGATCAGACAAGCACCCTCCCGGACTGGTACGCTGAAAGCGCAACACATTCATGACACGTCCCGCACAGATCACGATGACCTTGGAACGGGGCCTTCATGTGCTTCGCGCCTTCCGTGCCGAGCGTGCCTCGCTCACAAACAGCGAGATCGTCAAGCGCACCGGCCTGCCAAAAGCGACGGTGTCGCGCCTGACCACCACCCTGATCGCGCTGGGCTTCCTGCGCCGCGTTGCCGGCAGCACGCAGTTCGAGCTGGCCCCGGCCTCCCTCCACATCGGGGACACCTACCTGGAAACCAACCCAGTCACCGATCGCGTGAATCCCTTACTGCAGGAGCTGGCGGACCGGCTTAATGTGTCGGTCGCCCTTGCCGTGCCTGATCAGCTCGACATGCTCTATATCGCACATCGAACCAGTTCGCGCATTGGAACGCTACGCCTCGGCGTTGGCTCGCTGCTGCCGATGGGCTGGACGGCGACCGGCCGCGCCTGGCTGTGGGGCTTGCGCCCAGAAGCTCGCCATGGATACCTGGAATCCCTCAAGCGCGTGGACGGCGCGCGCATCGCCGAACTCGAACGCGGCATCGCTGGGGCCTTCCAGGAACTTCAGACCCTCGGGGTCTGCACTTCCCTGGGCAAGTATCAGCGCAATGCTTACGGGATTGCCCTCCCTGTCACGGTGGGACGTTCGGCCACACTGATGTCGCTGAGCTGTGGCGCTGTTGAGTTGGAGCCAGACATGGCAGCCATCACCGAACGCCTCGCGCCTGTGCTGAAAGCCGCAGCTGCCGATCTCGTGGAACTGCTGCGGGATGTTGATACGCAGATCTGACGGTCAATCCGCGGCGCCTTTGAGGGCGCCACTGCGGCACTAGTGATGGGTGCTCAAGCGCTCCTCCAAGGCATGTGCCGTCGCAGCGAGCCTCGGACCCAGTTCCCGCTCCATCCTGGCGCGATTCATACCCGCGCTGCGGCCAACGCTGGCAAGCACCACCGACGGATGTCCCGGCACGCTGACAGGCACCGCAACCGAAGCCAGTTCGCGCCCGCATGGCGACATGCAGAACCCGTACTGGTGGAGCTGTGACATGCCCTCGGCCATCTGCCTGCGCAGCAAAGGCCAGTCACGGCCGCTCTTGCGTTCGACGTTGCTCTGGAGGTAGAAACGCTCCCGTTCCGGCAATGCTGCGAGCAGCGCCCAGCCCATCGGGGACGAAGCGATCGGCACGCGGATCCCGGCAGCAAGGTGGGTATCGAGACAGGCGTTCTTGCCAACCTGCGATTCGCTGACAATGACATCGAGCCGGTCGCGCGCACCCAGGATGACATGGGTATCGCTGGCGTCGGCAAATTTCTGCATCTCGATGCGGGCGGCGCGTTGCACGCTGTCGCTCGAGACGGCCGCGTAGCCCAGGGTCAATGCGGCCGAGGCAAGCCGGTACTTGCGCCGGCTCCCGTCGTAGCGCAAATAGCCCAGTGCTGCCAGAGAATGCAGCATCCGGGACACGGTAGGCGCCGGAATGTCGGTCTCCGCGGCAATCTCCTGGTTGCCCATCCACGGATGCTCGGCGCTGAACGCAGCCAGCACGGCCAGGCCGCGGGCCAGCGGCACCACCCGCACGTCATCCTTGTGGATATCACGGTTCGATTGCTTCACCGCCTGAATGGTTGCCATGGCTGTCTCCATCTTTTCCGGCCCGGCCTTCATTGGGCCGAGCCGTTATTCCAACTGCCTGCCCGGAACCTCAGTACGACTTTGGCAGTCCGAGCTTGCGCTCGGCAATGTTCGAAAGGATAAGCTGCGGGGTGACGGGCGCAATGTAGCCAATCCAGGCTTCGCGCATGAATCGCTCCACGTGATACTCCTTCGCGTAGCCGAAGCCGCCATGCGTGAGAATCGAGGTCTGGCAGGCATTCATGCAGGCTTCGGATGCCAGCAGCTTCGCCGCGTTTGCCTCGGAGCCGCAGGAGAGTCCTTTGTCGTAGAGGTCGGCAGCGGCGAGCAGCATGTGGTTGGCAGCCTCGAGCTCCGCCCAGTTGCGGGCCAGCGGATGCTGGACACCCTGGTTCTTGCCGATCTGACGTCCGAAGACGACGCGCTCCTTGGCGTATTGCGTGGCAAGCTTGAGCACGGCGCGGCCGATACCGACCTGCTCGGCGGCAACAAAGACACGCTCGGCGTTCATGCCGTGGAAGATATACTTGAGGCCCTTCCCTTCTTCACCGATCAGGGAGTCCTTGGACACCGGCAGATCGTCGATGAACAATTCGTTGGTGTCGACAGCGGCACGGCCAAGCTTGTCGATCTCCCGGATTTGGACATATTTCCGGTCAAGCTTGGTGTAGAACAGGCTCAATCCTTCGCCGTGCTTCTTGACGTCCTCGATCGGCGTGGTGCGCGCGAGAATCAGCATGTGGTCGGCGACCTGCGCGGTCGAGATGAAGACTTTCTTGCCCGAGAGCAGGTAGTTTCCATCGGGCTGCTTCTTCGCCACCACCTTGAGCTTGGTGGTATCAAGGCCGGTGTCCGGCTCGGTGACCGCGAAGCAGGCCTTGTTCTCGCCACGGCCAAAGGCCGGCAACCAGGCCTTCTTCTGCGCCTCGGTGCCGAAATGCACCACCGGCTGCAAGCCGAAGATGTTCATGTGGATGGTGGAAGCTGCCGCCTGCCCGCCGCACTCAGCCACGGTACGCAGGAAGAGCGCGGCTTCGGTTACGCCAAGGTTCGCGCCGCCGAATTCCTCGGGCATGCAGATTCCGAGCCATCCGCCGCTGGCAACGGCCTCGAAGAATTCGTGCGGAAACTCGTGATTCTTGTCCTTGTTCCGCCAGTATTCGAGCGGGAAGTCCGCGCAGATCTTTTCCGCTGCATCGACAATGGCGAGCTGATCGGCGCTGAGTTGGTAGTCCATCGCAATACTCCTGCAGGTATGAAATCAGGCCTTGTCGGCAGGACGCAGCATCATCAGGCCGGTGCGCACGGCAGTGCAGACGATTTCGTCGCGCTGATTCCTGGCAACGTGCTTGAAGGTGACGATGCCAGAGTCTGTGCGGCTCTTGGAGATGCGGGTTTCGATGATCTCGGTTTCGACGCGGATGGTGTCGCCGTGGAAGGTGGGCTTGGGGAAAGCAATCTCGCCAAAGCCCAGGTTGCCCAGTGTGGTGCCCAGCGTGGTCTCGTACACCGTGATGCCGGCCACCAGCGCCAGCAGGAACATGCTGTTGACCAGGCGCTGGCCGTAGAACGTGTTCTTGCTGTATTCGGCGTCGATGTGCAGCGGTGCACAGTTGTAGGTCATGGCCGAGAACAGGACGTTGTCGGTCTCGGTTACGGTGCGGCGGATGGCGTGCTCGATCACCATGCCTGGCTTGAATTCTTCGAAGTAAAGGCCTGCCATTTTTCTATCTCCTTGAGTGGTCGCAATCAGCTGTTGAACGAGCGTGCGAGCTCGATAATTTCGCGCGCCGTCTTCACATGTGCGATGTCGATGTGCTCGCCGTCATAAATGCACGAGGCACGGCCCTCGGCCTGGGACTTTTCCAGTGCATCGATCATTCCCTGGTAGAAGGCCACTTCTTCCTCGGTGGGACTGTAGGTCTGGTTGACGATCTCGACGTTGGAGGGGTGCAGCACTAGTTCACCGCTCATGCCCAGTTGGCGGTCGTTGGCAGACGAGACCTTTAGCCCTTCCAGGTCATGCACCTGCTGCCATACGCCGCCGATGGGCAGCTTGCCCGCGGCGCGCGCGGCCATGACGATGCGCGATTTCAGGTACAGGGTCTCGCGTCCTTCGAGCGACCAGACTGTCTTGAGGGCACGGGCCACGTCAGCGTTCTTGGCCGTGGCGCCGACGATGGCGGGCACGCGCTCGTGCTGGGCGATCTCGTAGGCGTATTGCAGCGAGCGGGCGGTCTCCAGCAGCGGAATCACCCGGGTGTGGCCGACCGGCACGCCGGCGCGGTACTCTGCCTCAGCCAGCATGGACGAGACGGTATGGATGTCCTCGGGCCCGCAGGGCTTGGAGATCACGATGCCTTCGACCACAGGATTGACGATGGCCAGGATGTCATCGAAGTCATATAGATGTGCGCTGCGATTGATGCGCACCCAGATGCGCGGTTTCTGCCCTGCCAGCCAGTCCAGCCTGGACTTGACGATCTCACGCGCCTCGGCCTTCTGGGCCGGCGGCACGCTGTCCTCCAAATCCAGGATCAGCGCATCCGCTTTGGCTGCCACCGATTTTTCAATCCAGCCCGGCTTGTTGCCCGGTACGAACATCATGGATCGCATCGGTTTCATGGCACTCATACTCATCCTCGTCTCCTGGTAATGATTGTGGCCTTACAATCGTTAGATAAACAGCAAAAAATTTTTGGGAATCCCGTGGCCTTGATGCTAGGTGGGTCAGACGGTTTCACTCAAGTGGTGACTGGCGAACCACCGATTCGCGTTGCGCGAATCGGCGATGCATGGGTGGGTTCAGCCTGCCGGATAGCGTCTCGGCAACCGTTGCAGGCAGCGAAACTTGGCCACCACCTCGTTGCGCTGGTTATAGGCGCGACGCTCCAGCTCGACCAAGCCGGCGTCGGCGCGGGCGGGATCGTCGTGCTTGTCCAGCACCTCGCTTTCAACATGGATGGTGTCGCCGATGAAGACTGGCCGCGTGAATCGCACGTCGCTGAAGGCAATGGTGCCTGACACCAAGCTCCGTTCCAGTCCGGCCGCACAGATGCCGCTTGCCAGCCCCAGCAGGAGGATGCTGTTGACGGCACGCATGCCATATGCCGCGGCTTCGGCATACGCCTGGTCCACGTGCAATGGCTCCATGCCATAGGTCAGCGTGCTGAACAGAAGGCTATCGGCCTCCGAGATGGTCTTGCGGATGGCATGCCGGCAGGCGCTGCCAATGACAAAGTCCTCGAAATAACGGCCGCTCGCGGCGTCGGGCATGGGTGCATTCCCTTGAAAGACGGGACTTGCATGTGCATGCCACGACGCAGCGTCCCATTACGCTTCAAGGGTAATCAGCAGGCGGCGATGCGCCAAGTGGTGTTCCGCGACGGGGCGCTTCGCCATCCGCGATCCGGCATTCAGGTGTGCCGGACGGCGGACTCAGGATGACGCCGGCTCAGGCTGCTCGGTCAACTGGCGGATCAGCGCGCGTGTCGCCGCCGTGATCGCCTTGCCGCGGCGCGTGCCGATCCGCACGCTGCGGATCGTCCATGGTTCGGGAATCCGCAGCACCGTCGAGCGTGTACTGGCTTCTAGCGAGACCATGCACTCCGGCAGGATTGTCACGCCAAGGCCCGCCTCAACCAGGCTGCGCGCCGCCTCGGGACCATTGATCGTGAACTTGGGATGCACTACCTGGCCGATCTCGCGCGCCGCGCGGTTGACGTCGGACATCAGCGTGGTGTTCGGGTGCATGGCGATGAACGGCTCGCGGATCAGGTCTTCCAACGCCACCTCGGGTTGCTCGCCAAGCGCGTGGCCATGGGGTACCAGCGCGACCAGACGGTCGACGCGATACGGGAGGCTGTCCAGCGGTCCATCATCGATATCGGGGCTGACGATATACACCGCCAGGTCGACATCACCCGCCAACACAGAACGCACCAGATTCGTGTTGGCGTCCTGTTTCAGCTCCAGCTCGACCAGCGGGAAGTTGCGGGAAAACTCGCCGATCTCGCGCGCCAGGTACTGGATGATGACGGCGCCTGTAGTGCCCACAGTGACGTGGCCACGAACGCCTTCGGAGAACTCGCCGAGTTCCCGGCGCATGTCCTCCAGATTATCGAACAGCAGGCGCAGATGGCGCGCGAGGACTTCGCCGGCCGCACTCGGCGCCACGCCGCCGGGATTGCGCTCGAACAACTGCACGCCCGCGATATCTTCCAGGTCCTGGATGCGCTTGGTTGCCGCGGAAGCGGCAATGTTCTCGCGGATGGCGGCGCGGCGGATCTGGCGCTCTTCCACCACGGTCAGGAACAGCCGCAGGGTAAACAGGTCGACCCGCCGGGTCAGGCCATGCACGCTCAGCGTGCTCATGGTGTCTCCTTTATTTCTGGCGCCGGTCTGCTGCCGGGCCGGGCGGCATGCGCATGCTGCGCAGCAGCATCGCGCTACTCAGGCCGAATCCCCCCGCGAGTATACCGTCATGTCCGGTGAGCCGGCACTGCCGCGGCCCAGGCGCGTACACGCTTGATGCAAAGGCTCTTGTTTTCGATTTCCGGAACCATCCGGCGAATAACCCCGTCACCCGGGGCGCGGCATCCGCTCAGTGTACGGAACCGGAGCCCGCCTCGAATTGACACGCCCGATGCTTGCGAGGAATCTGGTCGCCAAGCCAATGCACATCGCTCGTCAAACGAGCGATGCATCCACGACAATTTCCTCAGGGACGCTTCTGTGACTACCAGCCAACCCGATTCCAGTTCGCCGGCCAACTGCCCACCCCTTGAGCAGGCAGTGGTTCGCATGATTCTCGAGCTGACCTCCGATCAGCTCGACGCGCCGGCGCATGCCGGGGTAAGCCGCCTCATGCGCGACCAGCTCGCGCTGCAGATCGGCACCTCGCAGATGCCGTGGTCGCACCAGGTGCTGGCCTTCGCCACCGCACAGCAACGACCCGGGCGCAGCCGGGTTGCCGCCAGCACCGCCACAATGAGTGCCGCGGACGCCGCCTTCGTCAATGGCGCCTATGGTCATGGCTTCGAGTATGACGACGCCCACGGCGCCAGCGCCAGCCATCCCGGCAGTTGCGTGATTCCCGCGGCGCTCGCGATCGGTGAGGAACTGGGTTCGACCCTGGAGGAAGTCATTACCGCGATCGTGGCCGGCTACGAGGTCTACACCCGGATCGGCGTGCTGGCGGCGCCGGACCTGCTCAAGCGCGGCTATCACCCGCATGGCGTACTGTCCAGCTTCGGCGCCGCGGCAGTCTCGGCCAAGTTGCGCAAGTTCGATGCGGAAACCACCCTGCACGCGCTCTCCATCGCACTGAGCCATGCGGCCGGCACCACCGAGTACACCTCCACCGGCGGCTCGGTCAAGCGCGTGCATGCGGGCATTGGCACGCGCAGCGGCATGATCTCCGCGGACATGGCGCAAGCTGGCATCACCGGACCGCGCGCGTTCCTGAGCGGCAACAAGGGCTTCTTCCGCACCTTCCTGCAGCGTGGCCCTGGCGATCGGGCCGAGGAACGGTTCCGCCTTGACCAGCCGTTCGAAATCGGCACGGTCTGGCTCAAGGCGTACTGCGCCTGCTATTGCACCCATGCATACATCGACGCGATCCGCCCGTTCGCCGGTCGCCGCGCCGACATCGCCGATATCCAGGCCCGCATCCACCCCGCCTTCAACGTGGTGGTCGGCACCGCCAACGCCAACGCGTACGAGCCGAAGAACATCGAGCACGTCCAGTTCAGCCTGCCAACGCAGATGGCATTCGCCGTGCTCGGCATGGGCAATGGCTACAAGGTGCATCGCGACTACCTGGACGGCAAGCTCGACATGGGCCTCGTGAAGGAAGTGGCGCGCGGCATCGGCATTACCGAGGCGCCGGAACTCGAGCAGCGCTACCCGGGCAAGTTCGTTGCCGATGTCACCGTGACCTTCCGCGATGGCACGTCCGAGCATGTGTTCGTGGAAGATCCGATCGGCTCCCTGGCGAACCCCATGTCGGAAGCCGAGCAGGACACGAAATTCATGGAGCTGACGGTTGACGTGCTTGGCGAAACCCGGGCGCAGACGCTGTTGGCCACGCTCAGGAAGATGGATCCGCGCATCAAGGCTGCAGATCTGATGGCGATGACGCACTAAGTAGTCATGGCATTAGGCAGTAAGCGCGCCGACCCGGCACAGTGGGCCAGGTCGCCGCTCATGATAGTCAGGAGATCAGCAATGCAGCAACACCCCGCCAGCAGCCCGCCCGGGAGCGACGTCGACACCCTCGCAAGACTGATGTCCGAGCGCTTCACGTGCCGCGCATACCTCGACAAAGCCGTGCCGGATGCGATGATCCGAAGCATCGTCAACGTTGCCAAGAAGAGCGCATCCTGGTGCAACGTGCAGCCCTGGCATCTGGTCATCGGCTCGCAGGCGACCACGGAGCAGTTTCGCAATGCGCTGGTCGAGCACGCCGCCGGCTCACCCGAGGTCGATTCGGACCTGCCATTTCCTGAGGAATATCGCGGCGTCCACGCTCAGCGCAGGCAGGAAACGGGTTACCGGCTCTATGAAGCGCTGGGCATCGAACGCCACGACCGGGAGCGCCGCGCCAGCCAGGGCTTCGAGAATTTCAGGCTGTTCGGGGCGCCGCATGTGGCGATTGTCACGATGGCCGCGGATCTCGGGCCGTACGCCGCTGTCGATTGCGGCGGGTTTATCGCATCGTTCCTGCTGGCCGCGCACGCGCATGGTGTTGCCACCACGCCGCAGGGGGCGCTGGCACGGCATGCCAGGTTCGTGCGCTCGCACTTTGGCATTGGCGACGACCGGAAGATGATCTGCGCGATTTCGTTTGGCCACGCGGATCCCGATCATGCGGCGAACAGCTTCAGGACGAGCCGGGCGCCTGATGAGGAGATCCTGCGACTGGTGTAGCCACCGGCGTTTTCGTCATAAGGCAAGCGAGCCGACCCTGGCTCGGCTCGCTCTCCTTGTCGGAGACTTATCGGCCGGCTTTCAGCCGGCCTTTGACTTGGCTTCCGTCAGGGCCACCAACTTTTTCCAACGTTCCAGTTCAGCCGGCGCACTGGCGCGCACCGCAGCGGCATCCGCGATATCGACCTCCAGGCCCTGCCCGATGCAGTAGGACTTGAAAGCGGGCGTCGCAGCCGCCGCGGTCATGGCCCTGGACAACTGCGAGACTATGGCAGGCGGCGTGCCCCGCGGCGCCATGACCCAGATCGGCGAGATCAGCTCATAGCCCTTTAGCCCGGCCTCGTCCATCGTCACGACAGCCGGTAGCTGGCTCGAGCGCTGCAGGCTGGTGACAGCTAGCACACGCAAGCGTCCCGCCTTGACCAGAGCCAGCGACGAAGCCACGCCCCCGATGCCGATGTCGATTTGGCCGCTCGCCGTATCGACCGCGACCTGCGCCGGCCCCTTGTAAGGGACGTGGGTCATCTCAATGCCGGCCATGCTGCTCATCAGCGCCGCGGCCATGTGCGACGTGGTGCCATTTCCGGAAGACCCGAATGACACGCTCCCGGGCTTGCGCTTCGCCGCCGCGATGACATCCTGCACCGTGCGGAACCGCGAATTGGCCGCGGTCGTCAGCAGCAGCGCCGACATGCCCAGCCGCGCGACCGGCTCGAAGTCCCTGACCGCATCGTATGGCGTCTTCTCGACCCACTGGTTCGAATAGTGCGCGGCATAGGTGCACAGCAGCGTGTAGCCGTCCGGTGCCGCCTTGGCCACGAAATCCGTTCCGATGATCCCGCTCGCGCCAAGGCGGTTCTCCACGACAAATGCAGAGCCCAGGGCCTTCGTCAGCTCGGCGCTCATATAGCGCGCCACGACATCGCTGCCCGAGCCAGGGCTGACGGGCACGATGATTCGCACGGGGCGGGAGGGATAAGCCTGTGCGAGCACTGAAGCCGGAAATGATGCCGGGATAGCCGCCAGCGCCGGCAGCGACTGCAGGAAGGTACGGCGTGTCATCATCGCGTTGCCCCCTTCTGGACGAGGCCGACGGTAAACTTTTCGAGTTCCTCTTTGGAAAGCCATTCCGCCAGCGCCAGTGCAGCGTTCTCCGGGGTGGCCGCAGCCGGGGGAACCGGATCAGCCGGTCTGGTACGCGAAAAACGCGGCGCCGGGCGCGGCTGCACTACGCCATCCACCTCGACAAAGGTGCCGCGCGCCTTCAGGTGCGGATGTTCAAAGGCCTCCTCCTGGTCGAGCACTGGTGCGAAGCACACATCGCTGCCTTCGAGCAGTTCGGTCCACTGCGCGCGGGTCCGCGTCCTGAACTGCGCAGCAAACACGTGGCGAGCGACCGGCCAGTCGGCACGGTCCGCCTGCTTGCCCAGCGCGGACGCATCCAACTCAAGCCGTTCGAGCAGCTGCTGGTAGAACTTGGGCTCGATCGGACCGATCGACACGTACTTGCCGTCGGCACACTCGTAGACATCGTAGAAGGGTGCGCCCGAGTCCAGCAGGTTGGTGCCTCGCTCCGATCCGGTCAGGCCGGCCGCGCGCAGCCCGGTATGTACAGTCAGCAGCGACGCCACGCCGTCGACGATTGCCGCGTCGACGACTTGACCCTTACCGGAGGTACGCGCCTCCAGGATGGCGCTCACGATGCCGAGTGCGGCATAGACCGAGCCGCCGGCATAGTCGCCGACGACATTGAGCGGTACCGTCGGCGGCTGGCCCTCACGCCCGATCGCATTAAGCAGTCCGGTGATCGCGATGTAGTTGATATCGTGCCCCGCCGTCTGGGCCAGCGGGCCGTCCTGGCCCCAGCCTGTCAGCCGGCCGTACACCAGTCTCGGATTGCGCGAGAGGCAGGCATCAGGCCCCAGTCCGAGCCGCTCGGTGACACCGGGGCGGAATCCCTCGATCAGTGCGTCCGCCTTGTCGATCAGCGTGCGAACCAGTTCCAGCTCAGCCGGATCCTTCAAGTCGACCTGGATCGACTTTCGGTTGCGCAGCACCAGATCAAATTGCAGCGGCCGTGACAGGCCGAGCCCTGATGGCTCTTTGCGGTCGACGCGGATGATCGTCGCGCCGAGATCGGCGAGCAACATGGCGCAAAAGGGAGCCGGCCCGATGCCTGCCAGCTCCACGATGCGCACTCCAGCAAGTGGTCCCACGATGGTCTCCTGATAGTTATGCCCGGTTTCCGCGCGCCACCTATATTGGGCGCGAGAGCGGTCCGAATTGTCGGGGGGCCGATCCGCCTGACTCGGGCTCGCGGATGCCCGCGGCGCGTACTTCCGCCACATGCCGATCGTGCGCGCCCTCTCCGTGGAACTCAACTCGCCAGCCCATGCCGTTCCGTGCTTTGAGAGGTGAACCCTGCGCCTGCTCTCAAAGCACGGAACGGTGCACCGGCGCCGATTGCCCAGTCCACCTGCCGCGCCTATCTTCGAGACATAAGAGAGGAGGCACTATGTTTAGCAGAAGGCATTTCCTGAAATCACTGGCGTCACTAGGGGCAATCGCCTGCGCGCCAGCAGCGTTTGCGCAGCAATATCCGTCGCGGCCGATTCGAATCGTCGTGCCAGCCTCTCCAGGCACAGCGGTCGACATTACTGCACGCTTTGTTGCCGAAGCACTGGCAAAGAACCTGAAAACCCCGGTCATGGTGGATAACCGTGCTGGTGCCGGCGGGCTCATCGGCACGGACACCGTCGCCAAGGCTCCCGGGGACGGCTACACGCTGCTGTTCGCCGGTGTTCCCCACCTGACCACGCGGTGGTTCGCAGATGGTCCGGTCACGTTCGATCCGGTCAAGGACTTCGTGCCGATTGCCAAGGTGAGCAGCTCCGCGCTTGGCATCGTGGTCAAGGCCGACTCGCCTTACAAGACCCTGAGCGACCTGGTCGCGGCAATGAAGCGCAAGCCGGGCGAGATCACCTACTCATCCGGCGGAGCGGGCAGCACCTCTCATCTTTGCGCAGTGATGCTGAACGACCTGACGAAGACGCGCGCGCGGCATATCCCTTACAAGGGCAACGGCCCGGCCGTGACCGACGTCATTGCCGGCCAGGTGGACTTTACATGCCAGGGTGCACCCAGCGTGGTGCCGATGATCAAGGCGGGCAAGCTGCGCGGTCTGGCCGTCACGAGCGCCGGGCGGTGGGGCGAGATTGCCGATGTCCCGACATCGGCGCAAGCGGGGGTTGCGGGCTTTCAGGTCGCGTCGTGGATCGGCGCCCTGGCACCCGCTGCGACACCGGCCCCCATCGTCGAGCGCCTGTCCGAAGAACTGGTACGAATCGCCCAGTCGCCCGCGTTCGAGGAGTTCTGCGCCCATCAGTCGATGTACGTTGATATCGCGGATCGCCGCCAGTTCCTGGCTGACTTGCCGAAGGAGGACGCGCACTGGAAGCGCATCGCGCAACTGTCGAAGGAGTCCTGAGTTCGCGTCTGCACTGGTCGCGACCTCACCTACTCTCAGCTGTGGGGCATCTGGGTGCCCTTCAGTCCTGCCGCCCGACGCCATCTTCGACCAGCAGGTCCACCAGCTTGCGCGCAAACAGCGGCAATGCGCCGAGGTCCGCGACGCATATCTGCAGCTTGCGCTCGGCCCACTCGTCGTTGAGTTGGACGATCCGCAGCGCCATCGTACCCGCGTGACGGGCGGCAGTGCTCTCCGGCAGCACGCCGATGCCGACATTCGCCTCGATCATCCGGCAGGCGGTCTCGAAGTTGCTGACCTGGACGCGCCAGCGCAACTCACGCTGCAAATCCGCGGCGGCCCGCTTGAGGAAACTGTGGATCGCGCTTGCTTCTGGCAGGCCGATGAAGTCGTAGTCCAACGTCTCGATGAAATCCACGCTGTTGTGCTCGGCCAGGGGGTGGCTCAGCGCGGTGGCAAGGACCAGGCGGTCGCGCCGGTATGGCATGACCTCCAGCCCTTCGGTACGCACGTTGCCGGCAATGATGCCGATGTCCACCATCCCCTCCTGCACCGCGCGCACGATGTCCGGACTCAGCCGTTCGTGCATATCGATGGTCACGTCCGGATGGTTTACGAGGTAGGTGCGCAGCAAGGCCGGCAGGAACTCGCTCATTGCCGTGGTGTTGGCGAAGACGCGCACATGGCCCTTCACGCCCGACACGTACTCCTGCAGATCGCCGCTCAACTGCTCCAGCTGGCGGAGTACGCGGCGCGCGTGGGCCAGCAGCGTCTCCCCCGCTCCAGTCACTTTCACGCCCTGGCTGCTGCGGCTCAGCAGCTTGACGCCAACGTGTTCCTCCAGGTTCTTGATGCGGGTACTGGCCGCAGCCAGGGACAGGTGGGAGCGTTGTGCACCGCCGGTCAGGCTCTTGGCCTCCGCAATATGGGTGAACAGTTTCAGATCGACCAGATCAAAGCGCATCACATCCTTCCCCAAGCGTCGTACCGGATTATCTCCAAAGCAGCGCGCAGCAAACGAACACGGCGCGAATGCCGGACGCGCCCGGCGTGAATTGCCGCCCTCCTCCAGGGCGGACTGGGGGCGGTGGGCCACGGCCACCTCTCACAAACGTTAGGTAGATTTTGAGCGCCCGATGGAGTAACTTCCATGAGGACGAACCCCACGGCGCATACGCCGCTTCCAGACCCTCCCTTACCATGACAAAACGCCAGGTCAATGCCACCAACGTGGACACCCGCGAGAAGCTGTTGCGCCTCGCGGCACGCGCCTTTGGCACGCAAGGCTATGCCGCTACGACCATGCGCGGGATTGCCGACCAGGCCGGCATCGAAGCGGCCAGCATCTATTACCACTTCTCCTCGAAGGAAGAATTGCTGGAAGCGGTGATGGAGCACGGGGCCCAAAGCATCTTTGCGCATACGCGGGCGCGCATCGCGGCACTCCCGGCCGGCGCCGACGCCGAGCAGCGTTTCCGCGCCGGCCTGCTCGGCCTTATCGGCGCGATGATCAAGTATGGCGACTACACGCTGGCGCACGGGCGCCAGCTCGCAGAGTTGCCGGACAAGGTGCGCGAGCGGCAAATCAAGCGACGGGCCCAGCATCAGGACTTCTGGAACGGCATGCTGGAAGACCTGCGCGCCGAGGGCCGCCTGCGCGAAGACATCGACATCGCCTTGTGCCGGGTCTTTGTCCTGAGCACGATTGCCTCGGTGCAGACCTGGTTCAACCCCAGGAAGGGTTCGCCCGAAAAGGTGATCGACGAACTGTGCACGATCCTGTTTGAAGGGGTGCGGCCCAGGGAGGTGCGCAAGCCAGCGCGGCGGGCGCAGGCCGTGGCTTCGTAAGCCGGCCGCTTCTGCGCCCCCTTGCCGGCTGGGTTCTCTCTCCATTTGCCGGAGAGAACCTCAACCTTGGCGCGTCACCCCGCCTTCACCTGGGAGAGTGCCACGAGCTTCTTCCAGCGCTCGAGTTCGGCCGGTGCATCAGCGCGGGCTTGCGCGGCGGACTGGATGTCGACCTCCAGTCCCTGGCTGGTACAGAACGCCTTGAAGGCGGGCGCGGCGGCAGCCTTGGTCATGGCGCCAGACAATTGCGTGACGATGTCCTGCGGCGTACCGCGCCGGGCAAACGCCCAGATCGGCGTTTCCAGCGCATAGCCTTTCAGGCCAGCCTCATCCAGGGAGGGGGCGTCCGGAAAATAGCTCGACCGGCGTAGGCTGGTGACCGCAAGCACCCGCAGGCGCCCTGCCTTCACCAGTGGCAGCGATGTCGCCACACCGCCGAAGCCGACATCCAGCTGCCCGCCCGCCACATCGACCACGACCTGCGCCGGCGCCTTGTAGGGAACGTGGGTCATCTGGATACCGGCCATGTTGCTCATCAGGGCCGCCGCCATGTGTGGGGTGGTACCGTTGCCTGGCGAACCGTAGGTCAGCCCGCCCGGCTTGCGCCTGGCGGCGGCGATCAGGTCCCGCACCGTGTGCAGCGGCGAATTGGCGGCCGTGACCAGCACCATCGCCGAGGTCGCCAGGCGCGCGATTGGCTCGAAGTCACTGACCGCGTCGTATGGCGTCTTGTCGACGAACTGGTTTGAGTAGTGGGCGGCGTAATTGAACAGGATGGTGTAGCCGTCGGCGGGTGCCTTGGCGACAAAGTCAGTGCCGATGACCCCGCTTGCACCGGCACGGTTCTCGACGACGAACGAGCCGCCCATCGCTTTGGACAGTTCGCTGCTCATGTAGCGCGCAACGACGTCCGTACCCGACCCGGGGCTGAGCGGTACGATGATGCGGACCGGGCGCGCCGGGTAAGACTGCGCGAGCGCCGTAAGCGGTAGCGTGGCCAGCGCTGGCAAGAGCTGCAGGCAAGTACGGCGTGACATCATTGTTCTTGTCTCCTTTATGTTCGGTGAGAAGCAGGCGGTTTGCTCGCCTCGCCCATCAATGGAAGAGGCGAGCAAACAAGCTGCCGTCGGGCGGCCGCTTAGACGACTCCCTCCTCGCGCAATGCCGCAATCTCTGCGCGACTGAGCTTGAGCAAGCCCCCGTAGATCTCTTCATTCGCGCCGCCCAGCGCCATCGCGGGCTTGTCAAACTGCGAAGGCGTGGCCGAGAACCGGATCGGCAAGCCCATGCCCACGGCATCCACCGGGCCGAACTGGGGGTGGGCAAGGTTCATCAACGCGCCGCTGTCATGCAGGCGGCGGTCGTGCAGCACCTCGTTGGGCTTGCGCACCGGCGCGCAGGGTACCCCGCGCTTGTCGAGCAGCTCGGCCACCACATCGGCAGTGCTGCGCTGGCTGGTCCAACCCGCGATCGCCTCGTTCAGCACCGAGGCATTGCGCATGCGCGGCCCACGGCTGCTGAAGCGCGGGTCGTCGAGCAGATCGGGCTGGCCGATCGACTCCAGCAGCCCGCGCAACCAGTCCGGCTGGAACGCCACGATCGCCACATGCCCTTCCTGCGTCGGGTACACCCCGAACGGCGCCAGCCGGTCGTGGTAGTTGCCGGTGCGCGACGGGTAGCCTTCCCGCCCCATGACGTCAAAGTGCTCTTCGGCGACCCACGACGCCAGGCAATCCAGCATCGACACCTGCACGCGCTGTCCCTCGCCGGTGCGGCCGCGGTGGATCAGTGCTGCCAGAATGCCGTTGACGGTATACATCGGCGCCACCAGGTCCGCGATCGGCAGACCGCAGCGCGTCGGCGGGCCGTCGGCGTAGCCGGTCACTTCCATCAGGCCGCTGAGGGCCTGGACGATGATGTCCATGCCCTTGAGTCCGGGGAAGGCACTGGGCTCCCCCATGGCCTTGATCGACGCATAGACGATGCGCGGGTTCCGCTGCCTGACCTGCTCGTAGTCGACACCGAGCTTGGCGGTGGTGCCCTCGCTGAAGTTCTCCAGCACCACGTCGCATTCCTGCGCCAGCCGCATGAACAGCTCGCGACCCTGTTCGGACTTCAGGTCCAGCGTAATGCTCTTCTTGTTGCGGGCCCGGTTCAGGACCGTCAGAGATACCTCGTCGTCCTCACGCTGGCCGAAGTGGATGCCATGGCTGCCCACGAAAGGCGGGTTGGTGCGTGCAATGTCGCCACCGCCCGGCGCTTCCACGCGGATCACCTCCGCGCCCATCCCGCCAAGCAGCAACGAGCCATACGGCCCGGCAAGCGCCACGGTCAGGTCCAGTACACGAATGCCCTCGAGCGGCCGTGATTGATTTGCTGGCACTACTGTCTCCTTTCTTGTCGGCCCGCCGTCATGCGGCCGGGCCCGTGTCACTTCCATTGCCTTGCAACTGTTAGCTACGCGCCGGCGCCGTGCTTTCCCGGCCTGGCTTGGCTCGGGCAGGCCCCTTTGCTTTGATTCAATGCTAGTGGAGCAGGCTAGTTGCGCTCAAGTAGTCACTGGCGAACCACCAGTTCGCATTGTGCGAATTGCTCGTGGTGCGGATCGTGATGTCAGACGATGCCGGCCTTGCGCATAGCTTGCACCTGCGAGCGGTTGTAACCCACCTCAGCCAGCACTTCTTCGGTGTGTTCGCCAACCGTGGGCGGCCGCCGCACAACATCGGGCGGGGTGCGCGACAGGACTGCTGGCGGCGCCACGATCGGTGCCTTGCGCGGCAATCCGGGGTAGTCGAGCCAGATGTATGCGCCGGACGCCTGGATCGACGCATCGTCCAGTGCTTCGCGCGGGGAATAGATCGGCGCCGCCGGAATCTTGGCCTTCTCCAGTTCGCGCAGCGCGTCATCGCGGGTGCGGCTGGCGCACCATTTGCCCATCAAATTGCTCAGGAACTCGCCGTGCTCGCCGCGCCGCAAGTCGTCGCTGAAGCGGGGATCGTCCACCAGTTCCGGCGCGCCGATCAGGTTGGCCCAGCGCCGGAACAGCGGCTGCCCGATCACCTGGGCGATGATCCAGCCGTCGGCCACGCGGAAGATGTCCGACGGCCCATAGGACGGGCTGCGGTTGCCCATCGGCTGGCGCTCGATGGCAAGCGCCGCCTCCTCGATCAGCGCGCCGCTGGACAGGTTCAGCGCCGTCTGCAGCAGCGACGCTTCGACACATTGCCCGCGCCCGCTGTTGCGCCGCTCGTACAGCGCCATTACCGTGCCGAGCGCGCACGACAAGGCAGTTGAGAAATCGACCACCGGCACCATCGCCTTGGTGGGGCTGTCGGGTGTACCCGACATGTAGACTGCGCCGCTCATCGCCTGCCCCACCCCGTCGAAGCCGACCCGATGGCCCGCGCCTTCATGCGAGCCGAAGGCTGTCGAAGCGGTCAGGATGATGCGCGGATTGATCGCGCTCAACGTCGCGTAGTCAAGCCCCAGGTTCGCCAGCGTTTTCGGCGGCATGTTCGCCACCACCACGTCGGCGGTCTCCACCAGGCGGCGCACCGCCTCGCGGCCCTCCTCGCTGTCGATGTCCAGCGTGATCGACCGCTTGTTGCGATTGCACTGGAGGAAAAGTGCCCCCTCCCCCGATTCCGTGACCGGCACGATGAAGCGGTCTTCGCTGCCACCTACGCGGTCGATCCGGATGACATCGGCACCGTAGTCCGCGAGCAATGCTGCGCAGAACGGGCCGGCGATGAAGCGTCCGAAATCGAGGACGCGGATACCTTCAAGCACCTTGGACATCTTGTTCGTTTCCATATTTGACTGGCTGCCGCGCCCGCAGAAGGCGAGGGTTGGAGGAATCGATCGTGACCATCGACCCTGTGCGCCAGTGCACGGGACCGGCTCGCCCGTCCCGCTGTCGGCCTTCCCGCTCAGGCCGTGGTGGTGCGCGGGAACACCGGACCGCGCTTCTCGCGGAACGAGGCCACGCCTTCCTTGACCTCCGGTCCACCGAAGCCAAACATCTCCAGCGCCAGCGAAGCATCGAAGGTCGGTCCCGCCTGGCGCAGCCAGTTGTTCAGCGCATACTTGGTCCAGCGGATTGCTGACGGCGCGCCATTGGCCAGGCGCGTGGCGATCGACACTGCCTTGTCCTGCAGATCCGCTTCATCCACGGCCAGCGACACCAGGCCCATCTGTTCCGCCTTCTCGCCGCTCACCGGTTCGCACAGCAGCAGGTGGTACTTGGCCTTAGCCATTCCGCACAGCAGCGGCCACACGATCGCGGCGTGGTCGCCGGCGGCGACGCCGAGGCGGGTATGGCCATCAACCAACCGCGCGGTGCGCGCCGCCACCGAGATATCCGCCAGCAGCGCGGCAACCAGCCCCGCACCGACGGCGGAGCCGTGGATCGCCGAAACGATCGGCTTGGAGCAATTGATGATGTTGTAAACCAGGTCCTTTGACTCGCGCCAGACGCGGGCGCGGGCGTCGAAGGAATCGATCATTTCTTCGACCATCTCGAAGTCGCCGCCGGCAGAGAAGGCCTTGCCAGCGCCGCACAGCACCACGGCGCTCACGGTCGGATCGGCATCGATATCGCGCCAGACGCGGGCGATCTCGTCGTGGCCGCGAGCGTCCAGCGCGTTCAGGCGCTCGGGACGGTTCAGCGTGATGCGCAGGACGCCCTCGCCAGGGCGGTCAAACGCCAGGCTCGAATAGTTCTCATAGGCCGCGCCTGCGGCGGCATTGCTTTTCGACATGGAATCTCCTGAACAAAAGTGCGGGGCGTGTGCAGCGAACAAAGGAAATACACATGCTCCCGTCAATCAATGCGCCCGCATGGCGGCATCAATGTGCGGCAGCGGCGCGAATCTCTTCAAGTGCCGGCGGGTTGTCCAGCGCGGACAGGTCGCCGGGAGGCAGCCCGTTGTAAACGCTGCGGATCACGCGGCGCATGATCTTCGAGCTGCGCGTCTTGGGCAGCTGCGCGACCACGTGGACCACCGAAGGGCGGAACGGGCGCCCCAGCCGGCCATCGACATGTTTGCTGACAGCGGCCGTCAGCGCCTCATTCGACTGCGTCACGGCGGCCGATGGCACCAGGAACACGACCAGCTTCTGCCCCTTGACCGGGTCCTCCACGCCGATGGCGGCGGCTTCGGCGATCTCGGGCAATTCGAGCAGCACGTCCTCGATCTCGGCGGGACCAAGGCGCTTCCCGGCCAGCTTGATGGTGTCGTCAGAGCGGCCCATCATGAACCAGGTGCCGTCGTCGCGGCGCAGCGCGAGATCACCGTGCACCCAGATGCCCGGCACGGTGTTCCAGTAGGCGTCCAGATAGCGCTCGTCGTCCTGCCAGAACGAGTGCGTCATGCCGACGAATGGCCGGCGGATCGCCAGCTCGCCCACGGTGTTGGTCAGCGACTTGCCGTCCGCATCCACCACGTCGGCAGCCACCGACGGTGAGGCGGTGTTGAACCCGGCCGGGCTGATCGGCCTGACGATCACGCTGGACAGCAGCGCCCCCGACACCTCCGTGCCGCCGGTGTAGTTGATAACCGGGCGGCGGCCACCGCCGAACGCCTTCTGGAACCACAGGAAGTGTTCTGGATCGATGCCCTCGCCGGCGGTGATCAGCAGCCTGACCGTCGACGTATCGCCTTGCGTGGCAAGAGCCTCGTTCGCCGCCAGGCCCCGGATCAGCGTCGGCGCCGAGCCAAAGTGCGTCACGCCGTGGCGTTCGACGATGCGCGACATGCGTGACCAGTCCGGGAAATCCGGGGCGCCGTCATAACACACCAGCGTTGCGCCACGCAGCAACGCGCACGACATCACCAGCGTGCCGGCGACCCACCCCATGTCAGCGGGCCAGCAGAACACATCCTTCGGGCTGACATTGAAATGGATGGCCGAATCGTGCGCGATCTTCATCGGGAAGCTGCCGTGCGTATGCACGGTGCCCTTGGGCTTCCCGGTGGTGCCGGAGGTATAGATGATCATGAAGGGGGCGTCCGGCGACATCCGCTCCGGCGCGGCATCCGGCTGCGCGCTGGCCACTTGCTGCCAGTCCAGCACCTTGTCGCCGAAGGCAATCGATTCGCCCGCATGCTTCCAGACCGTGGTGCCGATGTCCGGCAGGCGCGACAGCGCTTCGTCCACCAGGCTGCGCGTATTGACCCACTTTCCCCGGCGAGAGAAGCCGGTCGTGGCGACCAGCGCGCTGGCCGAGCACGACGACAGGCGCGATACGATTGCATCGACACCGAAGCCGCTGAACAGGGGCACCGTCATCGCGCCGATCCATGAAATGGCCAACGAGGTCACGGTCGCTTCGACGCCATTTTCCATCAGCAGGCCAACCCGGTCGCCGCGCTTGACGCCCAGCGCCTTCAGGCCGCCGGCGAAGCCGGCTACCTTGTTTGCCAGTTCGGCATAGGTCAGTTGCTCGATCGCACCGCTCTCTTTCTCCGCCACCACGGCGGTGCGCGACGCCATCGAGGGATCGTCCGCCCACTTGAGCGCGGACTTGACCCAGTTCAGTTGCCCGCCCGGGAACCATTTTGGAAACGGTTTCCCCTTGGAGGCATCCATGTACTGCGTGTACGGAACATCCCACACCATTCCGCAGAAGTCGATGACTGCGTCCCAGTAGGCGTCGGGCTTCTCGTTGGAGAAAGCCAGCAGTTCGTCGTAGTCCTTCAGGCCGAGGCGGGCGACCAGCGCCGACACGTTCGCCGTGGCGATATCGTCTCCCGTAGGGATCCAGTCATTGTGCAGAGGGTCACTCATCGAAAATCCAGCTAGTTGATTGCACGGTTGCTGCGGCGCGATGTGGTCAGCACAGTTCATGCAGCATCAGGAGCGCCATGGCATAGATCCAGCGTGCGCGACGCACCGAAGCAAGTCAATTTGCACCGCGGTGTTGTGCCGTACTTTGGAATGCCGTGGCGCAGTCCGGAGTGCCGTGCGTGTCCGTGTGTATCGACTGCCTGGAACAGACGACGGCGCGGGCGTCCAAGTGCTCTCATTTCATTGCACGGCACAGTTGTCGGATGGGCTTTGACGCCATCACGCGACGTCTCACAGACTTCGCACACACAAGACCACAACAACGGAGGAGCCCATGAAGAGTCGTTATTACGCTGCAGTGCTGTTGTCCATGACTGCACCATTCGCCACTGCGCAGTCGTCAGTCACGCTGTATGGCGTCGCCGATATCGGGATGGAATACCTGAACAACGCCAATGCCGCCGGCGACAAGCTGGTTCGCATGACGTCCGGCAACGTGTCGGGCTCGCGCTGGGGCCTGCGCGGCGTGGAGGACCTGGGCAGCGGCATGAAAGCGGTCTACGCGCTGGAAAGCGGCTTCGATCTCGACAGCGGCGTATCGAGCCAGGGCGGCCGCCTGTTCGGCCGCCAGGCCTTCGTGGGCCTGGACCACCAATGGGGCCGCGTCACGCTCGGCCGACAGCAGAACGCGCTGTTCGACTTGTTGATCAACTATGAGCCGATGGTGCTGGCGGCGCGCTATTCGGCGCTGTCGATCGATACCAGCCTTGCGGGTCGCTACGACAACACCGCCAAGTACACCGGCAAGTTCGGCCCGGTCACGGCAACTGCCCTGTACAGCTTTGCGCGCGGTACCAGCATCGCCAGCGGCGGCACTACGTCGTTCGGCACCGAGGTCCCCGGCGACGTCAAGAGCGACCGTGCCTTTGGCGGCGGCCTGGAGTACGCCGGCGGAAAGTTCGGCGCTACCGTGATCTATGACCAGCAGCAAGGTACGCGTGGCATCACCGGGCAGAGTTCGGGCCAGACAGACCGCCGTATCGCAGCAGCGGCCAACTTCAGCGTCGGCAGCTCGACGATACTGGCCGGCTATCGCTGGTTCAATGGCGACATTGGTGTCGCGCCGGGCCAGCCGCAGCGCCGCAACGACCTCTTCTGGCTGGGATACCGTTTCCGGGCTACGCCTGCCCTCACTTTGACCGGTGCCGGCTACTACCTGAATAACCGGCGTAACGGACAGGATCCGTGGATGCTGGTCGCATCCGCCAATTACGCCTTGTCCAAGCGCACTGATGCCTTCCTGAACGTGGGATACGTGCGCAACAAGGACAACTCCAACCTTGG
This sequence comes from Cupriavidus sp. FW306-1B-F12B, assembly GCF_058781795.1. NCBI lineage: Bacteria > Pseudomonadati > Pseudomonadota > Betaproteobacteria > Burkholderiales > Burkholderiaceae > Cupriavidus > Cupriavidus sp. FW306-1B-F12B. The sequence goes on along the minus strand of NZ_JBYSXC010000009.1, from coordinate 84,264 downwards.
CCTGAACGGCGTCGGCAACACCATCACGCCGGGCGAAAACCAGACGGGGGTCATGGTCAATATCCGCCATAAGTTCTGACGGATTGGCTCCGGCCGCGTCACTTCAATGCCGCGCGGCCAGGCAGCGAGATAAGAAGCAAAAAAGGGAAGTGGTAAAGGGAACTGGCGCCGGTTCGCGTGACAAGACGCGGTCAGGCGCATTTTTTTGGTGAACGCAACTTGCCTGAGCGCGGGGCCCTTTGTGCGCGCGGCACTCACGCACGCAGACGCCACACCCCCGGCGCCAGCACCTTCGGCTCCGCCTTACCCGCTCATTGCACGGAACGCCCGCAAGCCGGGCATTGACCTCGCCTGCCTCGCATTCCCACCATGCATGCATACCTGCACCCTTCACGCAGGGCTGCCAACAAAGATAACGAAACAGGAGGCCACAGCAATGACCCATTCCCTTCATCACCTGTGCGGCGCGATCATCATGTCGCTGGCAGGGCCGACATTGGCTGTGGACGCCTATCCGGCCAGGCCTGTGCGGATCATCGTCAACTCGGCGCCGGGAGCGCTGCTCGACGTCACGACCCGCGCCGTGGCGCAGCAGATGGCCGACAACCTCGGCCAGCCTGTGGTCGTGGAAAACATGGCGGGGGCCGCCGGAATGCTTGGCATCCGCTATGTGAAAGCCCAGAAGCCGGATGGCTACACCATCCTCGCCACCGCCAACACCCTGGCGCTGGCGCAGGCCACCAAGCTGGAGCCGGGCTATGACCTGGCACGGGACTTCACCGGCATTGGCATGATGAACAAGGCCCCGCTGATCATGGTGGGCTTCTCCGCCCAGCCGGACAAGACCCTGCCCCAGTTGATCGCGCATGCGAAAGCCAGCCCGGGCTCGATGTCCTATGCCACCGCGGGCATCGGCACCAGTACCCATATGGCCGCCGCGCTGTTCGTGCACCAGGCCGGCATCAAGATGCTTCACGTGCCCTACAAGGGCAACGCCGGCGCCATGCCGGATGTGCTTGGCGGCCGCGTCAACATGATCTTTGACGGCGCCAACTCGTCGGGCCCATACGTCCAGGACGGCAAGCTGCGCGCGTTCGCGGTCTCCTCCCCCAAGCGCCTGCCGGCATTTCCCGATATTCCGACACTGGCCGAACAAGGCCTGCCCAACTACAGCTTCTACGTCTATATGGGCCTGACGGCGCCGGCCGGTACGCCAACGCCGGTCGTCATGCGGCTGGCGAAGGCATTGAAGGCGGCGCAGGCTAGCGACGCCGTGCGCGAGCGGTTCCGCAAGGACAGCGCCGAAGCCGGCAACATGTCCCCGGAGGAATTCACCGAGTTTTTGCGTCAGGATCTGCAGCGCAATATCAAGGTCGTGGCGGACCTGGGCATTCCGAAGGAGTAAGTCGGACGACAAGCCGAACTCCCCTGCCAGCCCCTGCTGCAGGGGCGCGACACCTTACCTGGAGAGAATGCAATGGCAACAACCATCGTCGAGCAACTGGCCGGCTTTACACAGCAAAGCACCTACGACACGCTGCCGCCGGCGGTCGTGGACGAATGCAAGCGCATCGTGCTCGATTCGCTGGGATGCGCGCTGGCCGCCGTCGACCAGCCCAAGGGCAAGATCGGGATCGACTACGGCGCACTGATGGGCGGCGCCGCGGGCGACGCCACCATCATCGGCACCGACCAGCGGGTGTCGGTCGTCGGCGCGGCCTTTGCCAACGGCGAGCTGATCAACGCCCTCGACATGGATGCGGTGGTGCCGCCGGGCCATGTGACGCCCTATGTCCTGCCCGGCGCGCTGGCGGTCGGCGAAGCCATGGGCCGGTCCGGCCAGGACCTGATTGCCGCGCTGGCGGTCTCGCATGAGATGTCGTATCGGCTCGGCAAGGCCATGGACTACCTGCGCGACACCAAGGACGGCAAGGTCTCGCCACCGAAGATCTATGGCTACAGCAGCACCGTCTTCGGCGCGACCGCGGCCGTCGCCAAGCTGAAGGGACTGGGCGCGGAGACGACAGCGCATGCGCTGGGGATTGCAGGCAGCATCAGCCCGGTGAACTCGCAGGTCGCCTGGTTCCAGCATGCGCCCAGCTCCACCATCAAGTACCTGCTTGCCGGCGCGCTGACGCAGGCGGCGATGGCCGCCGCGCACATGGCCGAGTTCGGCCACCGTGGCGACCTCCAGATACTTGATGACCGCGAATATGGTTTCCCGCGCTTTATCGGCACTACGCGCTGGGAACCGGACCGCATCCTCGCGGCACTCGGCACCGACTGGCAGTTCCCCACCGAACAGGCCTACAAGCCCTACCCGCACTGCCGCATCCTGCATGCGCTGCTGGACAGCCTCAACGAGATCGTCGACCAGAACGAACTGCGGCCGGACGAGATCGATGGCATCAAGGTCTGGGTCGAGGGATTTGTCGAGCAGCCCGTTTGGCTCAACCGTGAGATCCGGCATGTGCACGACGCACAGTTCAGCATCGCGCACGGCATCGCACTGGGTGCGCATCGTGTGCCGCCGGGCAAGGCCTGGCAGGAGCCCGAACTGGTGTTCGGCGAATCCGTGATGCGTCTGATGGATAAGGTCGAGCACGCGGTACACCCCGACTATGTGGCGCTTCTGACCGGCCACGCAGCCAGCCGGCCGGCGAAGATCGAGGTGTCGGCGCGCGGCCAGACCTTTGTCGGCGAGCGGCGCTATCCGAAGGGAAGTCCGTCCCCCGACCCGGCCAGCCATATGAGCACGGAAGAGTTGGTGCAGAAGTTCCGCGACAACGCGCGGGACGCCATCCCCGAGGCCAAGATCGATCGCGTCATCGATGCGGTGCGGGACCTGGAGAACGTGGGGAACATTGCGTCGATCCTGGCGGACATGCGACCCGGCGAACGCTAAGACCCGGCATCACCTGGCAGCGGACGTCATGCGCAGCATGGGGGAAAGGCCTTTGGTCGAACGTGGCGCCAATGGCGCAAAAAAGGAAGCCCCGCGGCAAGCCGGTCGGGGCATAAGCTCGCTCGGACGCGAGCATGGAGACAACAGATGCCGTTTCCGGCACGCACACATTCACTATGCCGCAGCTGCGGCAGATGACCAATGGTTTTGCGCCAACTCTCCCGTACTTTGAAACATCTCGGCAAGCACCGCCGTCAAACCGGCGCGCCCGTTATCCTGACAAACGTTAGGTAAATTTCATGAGCCCGATGCAGTAAGTTCATGTGAATAACTCCTGACTTGCTGCCTTCCTCATGCCTACCCGCCTTACTGGAGCCGGTCGCATCCAGACTGCGGGTGCGGGCGCCGGTGCTGCGGCGTTCCAAGGTACGGAACGCCCCGCCTTTTCGGTTGAGCTGGCGACCGTCATCGTCGTAGCATTGCTGCAAAGCCCACAAGGAAGGCATGGATGGGAACGCCCGGGGAGCGCCAGGCAATGACATGGCAATCATGACCGAACACCAAGCCACATGCGAGAACGCCTCGCGAGCGCAGGCCGCCCTGCAAGACGTCGAGCGCCGCTGGAACGCCGCCGCGCTGACATGGAATTCCGACGCGCTGACCGCGCTGTACGCGCCCGAAGCCTTGTTCTTCGGGGGCCGCCCTGGCCACGCCGTGGGCCAAGCGGCAATCCAGGGATACTTCGCCTCGTACGCCGGGACGTTGCGCTCGGCATCGATGTCCCTGGTCGATCAAACGCTGGTCGAGCTTGGCGCGGACACGCTGCTGGCGCAGGGGCACGCCAACTTCCACTTTGTGCTCGCCGACGGGCGCGAAACCGCCTCGGCACTACGGACGACGTGGGTACTGACAAGGCGGCTGGGGGCGTGGCAGATTCTGCAGCACCACTTCTCCGCTACACCAGAAGGGCCCCCTATCCAATAGCCGGCGTTCCCTCATCGAGAAGACCCGATGATCGACGCATGCCAGCTTTTTGCGGCGCTTACCCGCATACGAGAGCATGCAAATACCCCGTGAACGCCAACAGAAAACAAAAAAGCCCGCAGCAAGCGGGCTTCAGGGCAAAACCTAACAAAATGAGGAGAGGTAGCCTTTAGAACGGGATATCGTCGTCCATATCCTCGAAACCATTCGAGGCCGGCTGCTGCGGCCGGCGCGCAGCGCCACCGCCCTGGCCGCCACCCTGGCCGCCCGCCTGACCACCGCGGCCACCGCCGTAGCCGCCGCCCGACGCTTCGCGGCTGTAGCCACCGCCGCCACCTGCGCCGCCACCACCGTAGCCGCCTTCGTCACCGCCACCGCCGCCGCCACCCTGGCGCGAGCCGAGCATCTGCATCTGGTCGGCAACGATTTCAGTGGAGTACTTGTCCTGGCCCGACTGGTCCTGCCACTTGCGGGTGCGGATGCGGCCTTCGATATAGACCGACGATCCCTTGCGCAGGTACTGGCCGGCGATTTCGGCGATCTTGCCGAAGAACGAGACGCGGTGCCATTCGGTGGCCTCCTTCATCTCGCCGCTCTGCTTGTCCTTGTAGCGATCGGTGGTCGCCAGGCGGATATTGGTCACGGCGTCGCCGCTGGGCAGGTAGCGGGTTTCCGGGTCTGCGCCGAGGTTGCCGACGAGAATGACTTTGTTGACCGATGCCATGTGAATGTTCTCCAAAAGCCACGCGCTGTGTTGAAAAGCGTGGCAATACGATGACGGTAAAGCGGATGTAGTGTGACGCGATACTGCGGTGACGTAAACGAACATCGCGCCCCCGGCCAGACGTCGGGTGGCGCGATCATGCTAGGCCTTTTCCAGGCCGGATTCTTTACGATGTGATGCGGATCAGGCCGGCGTTGCCGGTGCAGCTTCCTGCCCGCGCGCCGGCGGCGCCTTCATGCTCCAGGCGATTATAAGCCAGAGCAACAGCACCACCGCGCAACCGACGAACACGGCGCTGCGCCCCTCGTGCTTGAGCAGCCAGCCACCGGCCGCGCCGCCCAGGAACAGGCCCAGCGCCTGCGTGGTGTTGTAGACCCCCAGCGCCGCCCCGCGCGCGGCCGCGGCGTAGCGCGACACCAGCGAAGGCTGCATCGCCTCCAGCACGTTGAACGCGACAAAGAAGAGCAGCAGCACGCCGACGATGGCCCACAGCCCGTGCACGGCGGCAAACAGCAGCTGCACCGCGGTCATCAGCGCGACCGCGCCCAGCAGCACCGGGCGCACGCGGCCGTAGCGCTCGGCCGCCATCATCGGGCCCAGCATCAGCACGAAGGACACCAGCACCACCGGCAGGTAGACCTTCCAGTGCTGGTCCAGCGGCATGCCGGCATCGGCCAGCATGGCGGGCACCACCATGAACATGGCCACCTGGGAAGCGTGCAGCGCCAGCACGCCGACGTTCAGGCGCGCCAGGTCGGGGTTGAGCAGCACCTTGCGGAACGGCAGGCGCACCGGATGCGGCGGCGGCGGGGTCGGCACCAGGAACAGCGTCACGCCGATGGCCACCAGCCCCAGCACCGACATCAGCCCGAAGATGCCGGACATGCCGATGCTGTGCAGCAGCGGCGAGGCGATCACCAGCGACAACGCGAAGGTCAGGCCGATGCTGCCGCCCACCATCGCCATCGCCTTGGTGCGATGGCGTTCGCGCGTCAGGTCGGCGATGCAGGCGGTGATGGCCGCGGAGATCGCGCCCGTGCCCTGCAGCGCGCGGCCGGCGATGATGCCGCTGAGCGTGTCGGAGAAGGCGGCCACCAGCCCGCCGGCGATGAACAGCAGCAGCCCGGCCACCATCACCGGCTTGCGCCCGATGCGGTCGGACAGCCAGCCCAGCGGGATGTGCAGGAATGCCTGCATCAGGCCATAGATGCCCATGGCCAGGCCCACGCGCTGGGCGTCGTGCCCGTCGGGCAGGCTGTGCGCGTATTCGGCAAAGACGGGCAGGATCAGGAACAGGCCCAGCATGCGCAGCGCGAAGATGCTGGCCAGCGACACGGCGGCGCGCAGCTCGACGCGGGTCATGCGTTCGCGGGCGGGGGCCTGGGATGCGTCAGCGGCACCCGCACCCGGGGAAGAAGACTGGATCGACGGCATTGCGATCGTGGGATCGTGGAATCTGTCAGGCTGGCTGCCGTTGCATCGCAACGGCAGTTTCGATCGGGATCGCGGGGGGAAGTTGCCGCCCGGAACCCGGGGCCGGCGGCGGCTTCGCCGGGCGCCTGCATGGCGCGGGCCACCCCGGAAACCGAAGTTGGGTATATTAACAGGTTTGCTCCTTCGCGCTTCCCGGGTCACCTGGCCATGCCAGTTGGCCCCCGGGCGTGTGCCCGGGCGCGCATTCCGGCCGTCGCCAGCGGTCGGAAGTGCCAAATACGGTACTTGTTTCTGGGTTTTGCGATTCCTTCAGACAGCCTTGCCAACCCCGGCAGGGCGGCCTGTCTGGCGACGACTTTTCGGCATATGGAAGAAATCAAGATCCGTGGGGCGCGTACCCACAACCTGAAGAACATCAATCTCGACCTGCCGCGCAACCGGCTGATCGTGATCACCGGCCTGTCGGGCTCGGGCAAGTCCTCGCTTGCCTTCGACACGCTCTATGCCGAGGGCCAGCGCCGCTACGTGGAGTCGCTGTCCGCCTATGCCCGCCAGTTCCTGCAGCTGATGGAAAAGCCGGACGTGGACCTGATCGAAGGCCTGTCGCCGGCGATCTCGATCGAGCAGAAGGCCACCAGCCACAACCCGCGTTCCACGGTCGGCACCGTCACCGAGATCCACGACTACCTGCGCCTGCTGTACGCCCGCGCCGGCACGCCCTACTGCCCCGACCACAACCTGCCGCTGCAGGCGCAGAGCGTGTCGCAGATGGTGGACGCCGCGCTGGCCCTGCCGGACGACACCAAGCTGATGATCCTGGCGCCGGTGGTGGCCGACCGCAAGGGCGAGCACTCGGACCTGTTCGACAGCATGCAGGCGCAGGGCTTCGTGCGCTTTCGCATCCGCTCGGGCGGCGGCACCGCGCACGAGGCCGAGGCCAAGGTCTATGAGGTCGATGCGCTGCCGAAACTGAAGAAGACCGAGAAGCACACCATTGAGGTGGTGGTGGACCGCGTCAAGGTGCGCGCCGACATCAAGCAGCGCCTGGCCGAGTCGTTCGAGACCGCGTTGCGCCTGGCCGATGGCCGCGCGCTTGCGCTGGAACTCGACAGCGGCAAGGAGCATATGTTCAGCTCCAAGTTTGCCTGCCCGATCTGCTCGTATTCGCTGCAGGAGCTGGAGCCGCGGCTGTTCTCGTTCAACAACCCGATGGGCGCCTGCCCTAGCTGCGACGGGCTGGGCCAGATCACCTTCTTCGATCCCAAGCGCGTGGTGGCTTTCCCCAACCTGTCGCTGGCCTCGGGCGCGATCAAGGGCTGGGACCGCCGCAATCAGTTCTACTTCCAGATGCTGCAAGGCCTGGCAGCGTACTACGACTTCGACACCGAGACCCCGTTCGAGGAGCTGCCGGAAAACGTGCAGCAGTCGGTGCTGCACGGCTCGGGCGAGCAGCAGATCCCGTTCACCTATATCAACGAACGCGGCCGCACCACCGTGCGCGAGCATGTGTTCGAAGGGATCATCCCCAACCTGGAGCGCCGCTACCGCGAGACCGATTCGGTCGCCGTGCGCGAGGAACTGGCCAAGTACCAGAACAACCAGCCCTGCCCCGCCTGCCAAGGCACCCGGCTGCGCACCGAGGCGCGCCACGTCAAGCTGGGCGAAGGCGAGCAGGCACGCGCGATCTTCGAGATCAACGGCTGGCCGCTGCGCGACGCGCTGACCTACTTCCTGACGCTGGACATGCATGGCGCCAAGCGCGAGATCGGCGACAAGATCATCAAGGAGATCTCGGCGCGGCTGAACTTCCTGAACAACGTCGGGCTGGACTACCTGTCACTGGAGCGCAGCGCCGATACGTTGTCAGGCGGCGAGGCCCAGCGCATCCGGCTGGCGTCGCAGATCGGCTCGGGCCTGACCGGCGTGATGTATGTGCTGGACGAGCCCTCGATCGGCCTGCACCAGCGCGACAACGACCGCCTGATCGGCACGCTCAAGCACCTGCGCGACATCGGCAACTCGGTGCTGGTGGTCGAGCACGACGAGGACATGATCCGCGCCTGCGACTACGTGGTCGACATCGGCCCGGGCGCCGGCGTGCACGGCGGCATGATCGTGGCCGAGGGCACACCGCGGCAGATCGAGGATTCGCCGGCATCGCTGACCGGGCAGTACCTGTCCGGCCAGCGCCGCATCGAGGTGCCGAAGGAACGCGCCGCACCCGACGATGAGCGCCTGCTGCGCATCGTCAACGCCAGCGGCAACAACCTGCGCAACGTCACCGCCGAGGTGCCGGTGGGCCTGCTGACCTGCATCACCGGCGTGTCCGGCTCGGGCAAGTCGACGCTGATCAACGACACGCTCTACCATGCGGTGGCGCGCCACCTGTACGGCTCGACGCCGGAGCCGGCGCCGCACGACCGCATCGAGGGGCTCGAGCATTTCGACAAGGTCATCAACGTCGACCAGAGCCCGATTGGGCGCACGCCGCGTTCCAATCCGGCCACCTATACGGGCCTGTTCACGCCCATCCGCGAACTGTTCGCCGGTGTGCCCTCGGCCAAGGAACGCGGCTACGATCCGGGCCGCTTCTCGTTCAACGTCAAGGGCGGGCGCTGCGAGTCCTGCCAGGGCGACGGCGTGCTCAAGGTCGAGATGCATTTCCTGCCCGACGTCTATGTGCCGTGCGATGTCTGCCACGGCAAGCGCTACAACCGCGAGACGCTGGAAGTCCTGTACAAGGGCAAGAACATCTCCGAGGTGCTGGACCTGACCGTCGAGCAGGCGCACGAGTTCTTCAGCGCGGTGCCGGTGGTGCGGCGCAAGCTGCAGACGCTGCTGGACGTGGGCCTGGGCTATATCCGCCTGGGCCAGTCGGCGACCACGCTGTCGGGCGGCGAGGCGCAGCGCGTCAAGCTGTCGCTGGAGCTGTCCAAGCGCGATACGGGGCGCACGCTCTACATCCTGGACGAGCCCACCACCGGGCTGCACTTCCACGATATCGAGCTGCTGCTCAAGGTCATCCACAAGCTGCGCGACCAGGGCAATACCGTGGTCATCATCGAACACAACCTCGATGTCATCAAGACCGCGGACTGGCTGATCGACATGGGGCCGGAAGGCGGCGCCGGCGGCGGCCAGGTGATCGCGCGCGGCACGCCGGAGGATGTGGCCAGGAGCAAGGCGAGCTTTACGGGCAAGTATCTGGCACCGCTGCTCAGGCGGGCCTGAGCGTTCAGTCCAGCCCGGCGGCCGGCAGCACGCGCGTGCGCCGGGCCGCACCGTTCGGCTGCAATTCGATTGCTGCCCCACCGCCGCTGTCGGCGCCATGGCCGGTCAATGCGGTGATCACCACCTGGTGCGTGACCAGCAGGTAAGGCCCGCCGCGCGGATCGAGCCCGTCGATAAAGCGCGAAAGCTGCGCGGTCTGCGCTTCCCGGCGCTGCGCATCCGCGCCAAAAAATGAATTGAGCAATGGCTGGACCCGCACCGGACCCAGGTCGATCAGGCGGGCGGTGTCCTGGCAGCGGCACCAGGCGCTGCTGTAGACCCGCGTCGGCCGGAAGCCCGCCGCCTTCCAGCTGCTACCGAGCCTCGCCGCCTGCTGCCGGCCGTTCGCGTCCAGGTTGCGCTGGGTCGAACAGTCGTCCAGCTTGAAGCCCGGCGGATCGCCGCCCCCCGGCGCACTCGCATGCCGCAGCACGACGACGACATTGGGGCGTTTCAGCTCACTGACGGCGATTTCGCCCTGTGATGCCGGAACGACCTGGGCGGCGGCCACGCACGGCGCCATGGCAAGCCATGCGAGGAAGAGGCGAAGAAGCGGCATCGGCGTCTCCGTGACGGGCCAGTCCATCCGGTATAGCAGGTAGGCGTGCCATGCGAGGATCCCTGCCCGCTTGCATTCACCACCCCGCGCCCTACCATGAACCGGATGGCGGCAAGCCGCGCCGCCATTCTGGAGCCAGCCATGGAACTGACGGTCGTACCGGTCACCAAGCCGGAAGCCACCAACTTCATCTTCGGCCATTCGCATTTCATCAAGACTGTGGAAGACCTGCACGAGGCGCTGGTCGGCACGGTGCCAGGCATCCTCTTCGGGCTGGCGTTCTGCGAGGCCTCGGGCAAGCGCCTGGTGCGCTGGTCGGGCACAGATGAAGACCTGATCGACCTGGCCTGCGAGAATGCCCGCGCCATCGGCGCCGGGCATACCTTCGTGATCTTCCTCGGCGACGGGTTCTTTCCGGTCAACGTGCTGGCCGCGGTGCGGGCAGTGCCGGAGGTGTGCCGCATCTTCTGCGCAACGGCCAACCCGACCGAGGTGATCATCGCCCAGACCGATGCCGGACGCGGCGTGGTGGGCGTGATCGATGGCGCCTCGCCGCTGGGGATCGAGACCGATGCCGATGTGGCCGAGCGCAAGGCGCTGTTGCGGAAGTTCGGCTACAAGCTCTAGCGTCGCCGCTCAGTGCTGCGCTGCCTGCACGGTCGGCACCGCCGGCAGGTCGTCTTCCTTCATCCGGCTGCGGTTGAGCACCCCAGCCTGCTCCAGCACCGGATAAGCCGTCGCACAGAACAGCGAATTCAGCCGCTTGAGCTCGCTGATCACGTCCAGGTGCAATGAGCTGGTCTCGATGCTCTCGGCGGTCTGCACCGCCACGCGCTGCAGGTGGGTGCGCGCGTACTTGCGCTCCAGCTCGCGGAAGTTCGCTTTCTCGGCCATCAGCGCCTGCGCGCTCTTGAGGTCTCCGTTGAGAAACACCGACAGGCCCAGCCGCAGGTTGGCGACCAGGCGCGCGTGCATCTCTGCGATTTCCTGCATGCCCGCCTCGGAGAACATCAGGTTGTGGGCGATCTTCTTGTCCTTGGCATCGAGCAGGATGCGCTCGATGATGTCGCCCGCGTGTTCCAGGTTGATGGTGAGCGAGATGATCTCGGTCCAGCGCTGGCCGTCGCGCTCGTCCAGCGCTTCCAGGCTGATGCGCGTCAGGTAGAGCTTGATCGCGGTGTAGAGGTCGTCCACCTCGTTGTCGATGCGGCAGGTGGCGTCGGCCAGCTTGGCGTCGTTGGTGCGCAGCACGCGCAGCATGTTGTCCAGCATCTGCTCGACGCGGTCGCCGATGCGCAGCACTTCGCGCGCGGCGTTGGCCAGCGCCAGCGTGGGCGTGGACAGCGCGGCCGTATCGAGGTGGCGCGGCGTGACCTGGCTGTCGCCGGTATTGCGCCCGGGCAGCACCTTCTCGCACAGCCGCGCCAGTGGCGCGGTGGCGCCCAGCAGCAGCACCGCCAGCGCGACATTGAACAGCAGGTGGAAATTGACGATCAGCCGTTGCGGGTCATGGTCCAGCAGCGCCAGCAGCTCCTCGGCCTGGCCCAGCAGCGGCAGCGCCACCAGGCAGCCCAGCAGGCGCGACAGCAGGTTGCCCAGCGTCACGCGCTTGCCCGGCTGGTTGTTGCCCGAGGTGGTCAGCAGCGCCGAGATGCCCGAACCCAGGTTGGCCCCCAGCACCAGCGCCAGCGCCACGTGGATCGACACCACGCCGGCCGAGGCCAGCGCGCCGCAGAACAGCACCACGGCCAGGCTGGAATAGCACAGGATGGTCAGGAAGGCGCCGACCAGCATGTCCAGCCCCGCGTCGCCGGTCAGCGAGGCGAACAAGACCTTGACACCGGCGGCCTGCACCACCGGACGGGTGGCGATGGAGATCAGTTCCAGCGCCAGCGTGATCAGGCCCAGGCCGATCAGCACGCGGCCGACGTGGCCGGCCCTGCTGCCCTTCCAGGTCAGGTGGCAGATCACGCCGACAAAGATCAGCAGCGGCGACAGCCAGGACAGGTCCAGCGAGAACACCTGCACCATCAGCGCGGTGCCGACGTTGGCGCCGAGCATGATGGCCAGCGCCGGCGCCACGGCGATCAGGCCCTGGCCGACGAAGGAGCTGACGATGACCGCGGTGGCGTTGCTGCTCTGGACCAGCCCGGTGACGCCGAGCCCGGCAAGGAAGGCGGTGAAGCGGTTGGAGACGCTGGTCGACAGGACATGGCGCAGGTTCGCGCCGTAGACGCGCAGGATGCCGACCTTGACGATGTTGGTGCCCCAGACGAGCAGGGCAACGCCTGATAGCAGGTGAAGGAGTACGCCCATGGTGCGCCTTTGTGTGACCGGTGCCGAATACTGACTGGAGGCTCCGCCCGGTCATCGTGTCGTTGTCAAGAGGGCATTATGCGCCCGACACCTGGCACCGGCAACGGCATGGGCCCGCGATGCGGGCCGCAGGCAGCACAGGAACAACACCCTGGAAAGCCACGCCGCGCATGTGGCTGCGCAGCGTTTGGGCGGGCCGGGATCAGGGCAGCGCGACCTTGATCCCCAGCCCGACGAAGATCGCCCCGGCGGCGCGGTCCAGCCAGCGGCCGGTGGCCGGGCGGCGGCGCAGCCAGGCGCCCAGCCAGCCCGCGCACAGCCCGAACAGCGAGAACACCACCGCCGTCTGCAGCATGAAGACCACGCCCAGCAGCAGGAACTGCAGCCCCGGGTGCGCGGCATCGGCGCGCACGAACTGCGGCAGGAACACCAGGAAGAACAGCGTCACCTTGGGATTCATGATGTTGCCGAGCACGCTCTGGCGGAACACGCGCCCCAGCGGCACCGCATCGACGTCACCGCCCTGCGCCAGCCCGCCCCTGGCGCGCAGCGCCTGGATGCCGATCCAGATCAGGTAGGCCGCGCCCGCATACTTGATCAGCTGGAACGCCAGCGGCGACGAGCGCAGCACCGCGGCCAGCCCCACCGCCGCAATCACGGTGTGGAACAGGCAGCCGACCGAAAAGCCCAGTGCCGCGACCAGCCCCGCGCGCCGGCCCTGTGCCATGCCGCGCGCCAGCACCTGCAGGTTGTCGGGCCCCGGGGCCACAGTCACGGCAATCGAAGTCAGCAGGAACAGCAACAGGTCAGGCATGGGGTCTCCTTGCGTGGAAATCTTGCGGGCCGGTCAGCGTGGCTCAGTGACCTTCGAACTTGCACACAGTGAACAGCGGCAGCCCGCCGTCCTGCAGCAGCTTCGAGCCGCCCAGTTCGGGCAGGTCGACGATGGCGGCGCCCTCCACCACCGTCGCGCCCAGGCGCTCCAGCAGCTTGCGCCCGGCCATCATGGTGCCGCCGGTGGCGATCAGGTCGTCGACCAGCAGCACGCGGTCGCCGGACTTGCAGGCGTCGGCATGGATCTCGACAGTGGCGCTGCCGTATTCCAGCTCGTACTCCTCGGCCACGGTCTGGAACGGCAGCTTGCCCTTCTTGCGGATCGGCACGAAGCCCAGGTTCAGCTCATACGCGACGATCGCGCCCAGGATAAAGCCGCGCGCGTCGATGCCCGCCACCAGGTCGAGCTGCGCATCCATGTAGCGGTGCACAAAGACATCAATCAGCACGCGCAGCGTCTTGGGGTTCTGCAGCAGCGGGGTGATGTCGCGGAACATCACGCCCGGCATGGGCCAGTCCGGCACGGTGCGGATGCGCTCGCGCAGGTAGCCGGTGACGTCGCCGAGCTCGGGGGACTGGATGATGGAGTCTGCCATAGGGTTCTGGAAACGGTAGGCGCGCAGCGTGGCGCGCCAATCAGAAAGAGGGGTCGCAGCGGGTCGCGGCAGGATGGCCGCCGGCGCGGTAACCAGTTACCACCCGCGCCATCGGGGCGGCCAGCACAATGGCCCTGCCGGCCCGCTTGGCTAGCCAGGGGCCGGGCTGCCGCGTCCGGCACCCGCCGGACACCCGTAACCATACAGGAGACCGCGATGGCAAAAAAGATTCTGATGCTGGTGGGCGACTACGCCGAAGACTACGAAACCATGGTGCCGTTCCAGGCACTGCAGATGGTCGGCCACACCGTGCATGCGGCCTGCCCGGACAAGCAGGCGGGCGACGCCTGCGCCACCGCCATCCATGACTTCGAGGGCGACCAGACCTACACCGAGAAGCGAGGCCACAACTTCACCCTCAACGCGAGCTTTGCGGAGATCGACCCCGCCGGTTACGACGCACTGGTCATCCCCGGCGGCCGCGCGCCGGAATACCTGCGCCTGAACGCGCGCGTGCTGGAGATCGTGCGCCACTTCGCCCAGGCGGACAAGCCGATCGCCGCGGTCTGCCACGGCGCCCAGCTGCTGGCCGCGGCAGGCGTGCTCGAAGGCAAGACCTGCTCCGCCTACCCGGCCTGTGCGCCCGAGGTGAAGCTGGCCGGCGGCACCTATGCCGATATTCCCGTCGACCAGGCCCATACCGATGGCAACCTCGTCACGGCCCCGGCCTGGCCCGCGCATCCGGCCTGGCTGGCGCAGTTCCTTGCCGTGCTGGGCACGCGGATCGTACATTAGAGCTTTCCGCACGCGGCGCCCCCACGCGTGAAGGCACGGCCCGCCCCATAGCGCGAGCCGTGCACATGCACGCCGGCTGCGCCGCCCGCACGGGAGCATCCATGTGTGAAATCTTTATCCGCGCCAATCCGGCGTCGTACCAAAGCCAGTCGCGCTCGCTGCGCCTGCATGGCGTGGCCACCAGCATCCGGCTGGAGAGCCTGTTCTGGGAAGTGCTGGAAGAACTGGCGCGGCGTGACGACATGACGGTCAACCAGCTGATCACGCGCCTGCACGATGAACTGACCGAACATCGGGGCAGCGAGGCGGTGGCGGGCAATTTCTCGTCCTTCCTGCGCGTGTGCTGCCTGCGCTACCTGATGCTGCAGGGCGAGGGCCGCATCCCGGCCGACGCCAGCGTGCCGATCCGCTCGCTGGACGCGCGCGCCGTGCTCGACAACCTGCCGGAATCCTGGGTCGAAGCGCGTTCCCACTGACGCATCCGGCGGCCCCGCTCAGCCGTTCAGGATGCGCGTCTCTGCCGCTTCCAGCGCCTCGGGCGGGCCGCGCAGCACCACGATGTCGCCCGGTTCCAGCACGGTCTCGGGCTCCGGGTCAAAGGCGCGGATGCCGCGCCGGCGCACCGCGGTCACTTCCACGCCGATCCGCTCCAGCCCCAGCACGCCAAGGCGCCGCCCCACCGCCGTGGATTGCGGCCCGAGCGACACGGAGTGCAGCCGCACCGAATCGCGCTCGACCATGTCCTCATCATCGTCGCGGCCGTGGAAATAGCCGCGCAGCAGGCTGTAGCGCGCGTCGCGCGCCTCCTGCACACCGCGCAGCACATGCCGCATCGGCACGCCAAGCAGCACCAGCGCGTGCGAAGCCAGCATCAGGCTGCCCTCGATGATCTCGGGCACCACTTCGGTGGCGCCGGCCTTCTGCAGCGTGTCGAGCTCTGAATCGTCCACCGTGCGCACGATCACCGGCAGCGCCGGCGCCAGCTCCTGCACGTGGTGCAGCACCTTGAGCGCCGATGGGGTGTTGGCATAGGTGACGATCAGGGCGGCGGCGCGGTGGATGCCGGCGGCGATCAGCGCCTCGCGCCGGCCCGCGTCGCCATAGACCACGGTATCGCCGGCCGCGGCGGCCTCGCGCACGCGGTCGGGGTCCAGGTCCAGCGCCACGTAGTTGATGCCCTCGCGCTCCAGCATGTGCGCCAGGTTCTGCCCGCTGCGGCCGAAGCCGCAGATGATCGCGTGCTTCTCGGTCTGCAGGCTCTGCGCGGCGATGCGGGTCATGTTCAGGGACTGCATCAGCCATTCGTTGGCGGCAAAGCGCAGCACGATGGCGTCGCTGTACTGGATCAGGAATGGTGCGGCCAGCATCGACAGCAGCATCGACGCCAGGATCACCTGGATCAGCACCGGGTCGACCAGGTTCAGGCCGTCGATCTGGTTCAGCAGCACGAAACCGAATTCGCCGGCCTGCGCCAGCCCCAGCCCGGTGCGGATCGCCACCCCCTGGCGCGAGCCGAAGACCCGCGCCAGCATCGCGATCAGCACCAGCTTGAACAGCACCGGCACCACCAGCAGCGCCAGCACCAGCCATACGTGGTCGAGCACCACGCGGATATTGAGCAGCATGCCGATGGTGACGAAGAACAGCCCCAGCAGCACGTCGCGGAACGGCTTGATGTCCTCTTCCACCTGGTGGCGGTAGGGCGTCTCGGAGATCAGCATGCCCGCCATGAAGGCGCCCAGCGCCATCGACAGGCCCAGCCGCTCGGTCAGCGCCGCCATGCCCAGCGTCACCAGCAGCAGGTTCAGCATGAACAGTTCCTGCGAGCGGCGCGCCGCCACCACGTGGAACCAGCGGCTCATCAGGCGCTGGCCCAGGAAGAAGATGACGCCCAGGGCCACCACGATCTTGACCGTGGCCAGGCCCAGCGCCACCATCAGGTCGCCGGGATCGCGCGACAGCGCCGGGATCACGATCAGCAGCGGCACCACCGCCAGATCCTGGAACAGCAGGATGCTGATGATATTGCGGCCCTGCTCGCTCTCAAGCTCCATGCGCTCGGACAGCATCTTGGAGACGATCGCGGTGGAAGACATCGCCAGCGCCCCGCCCAGCGCCACCGACGCCTGCCAGGACAGCGGGAACAGCCAGTTGAAAGCCCAGCTGGCCGGCACCACCGCCAGCATCGACAGCACCACCTGCGAGCCGCCCAGGCCGAACACCAGCCGCTTCATCGAGCGCAGCTTGGTCAGGTTGAACTCCAGCCCGATCGAGAACATCAGGAAGACCACGCCGAATTCGGCCAGGTACTTGGTCTGCGCGGTGTCGCTGGCCAGCCCCAGCGCATGGGGGCCGATCAGGATGCCGACGGCCAGGTAGCCGAGCATCGGCGGCAGCTGCAGCATGCGGAATGCGACCACGCCGAAGACGGCGGCGGCCAGCAGCACCAGGGTCAGTTCCAGCGGAGAATGCATCAGGCGGTCTGGGTGACCGGCCAGGCGCGCGTCCGACCCGGCACGGGCACCCTGCCGGCAAAATACGGCGAGCACGGCAAGCACGACGTGCGCCATGGGTCGGGCCAGGCGCCATCGCATTCGTTGGTATACTTCGTCGCCATGATAGCCAATTTCGATGCGGATCGAGCACTCAGGCTCGCCCGCGACACTCTCCAGACCGAAGCCGATGCGGTTTCCGCACTTTCCGGACGCCTGAACGGCGACTTTGCCCGTGCCGTGCTGCTGATCCTGCAATGCACCGGGCGCGTGGTCGTCTCGGGCATCGGCAAGTCCGGCCATATCGGGCGCAAGGTCGCGGCCACGCTGGCCTCTACCGGCACGCCGGCGTTCTTCGTGCACCCGGCCGAAGCCAGCCACGGCGACCTGGGCATGGTCACGCGCGACGACGTGCTGATCGCCTTCTCCAATTCTGGCGAGACCGGCGAGCTGCTGTCGATCATCCCGATCGTCAAGCGCATCGGCGCGCGGCTGATCTCGGTCACCGGCAACCCCGACTCCAACCTGGCCAAGCTGGCCGACGTCCACCTGGACGCGGCGGTCGAGAAAGAAGCCTGCCCGCTGAACCTGGCGCCGACGGCCAGCACCACCGCGGCGCTGGCGCTGGGCGATGCGCTGGCGGTGGCGGTTCTCGATGCGCGCGGCTTTGGCGAGGAAGACTTCGCCCGCTCGCACCCCGGCGGCGCGCTCGGGCGCAAGCTGCTGACCCATGTGCGCGACGTGATGCGCACCGGCAACGCCGTGCCCGAGGTGCGTGAAAACACCCCGCTGGCCCAGGCGCTGATGGAAATCACCCGCAAGGGCATGGCCATGACCGCCGTGGTGGACCCGGACGGACGCGCCATCGGCGTCTTCACCGACGGCGACCTGCGCCGCCTGCTGGAAACCCCGCGCGACTGGAAGACCGTGCCCATCGGCGACGTCATGCACCGCAACCCGCACGTGGTCAACGAGAACCAGCTCGCCGTCGAAGCGGTGCAGGTGATGGAGGCCAACCGCATCAACCAGCTGCTGGTGGTGGATGACGACGGCCGCCTGACCGGCGCGCTGCATATCCACGACCTGACCCGCGCCAAGGTCATCTGAGCGGGCGCGGCCCGGCACAACCGGCACAACGCCAAGGACACCATGCAGGCACTCCTCGCCTCCCTCAGCGGCATCTTCATGCGGCTGCTGCCGCTGCTGCTGATGGCCTTCGTGGCGGGCAGCACGTTCTGGCTGGTCCAGATCAACTCCCCCAAGGAAGACCCGGCCGCGCAAAGCGCCAAGAAGCATGAGCCCGATTACTTCATGGACCGCTTCTCGGCCACTGAGCTGGCGCCGGACGGCAGCACCAAGATCCGCTTCACCGGCGAGCGCATGATCCATTTCGAAGATGACCAGACCTACGAGGTGACCCGGCCCGCCATGCGCGCGTACGAGCCGGACCGCCCGCCGGTCACCGCCCGCGCCGATATGGGCCGCATGAACGCCGAGGGCTCGGTGATCGACCTGTACGGCAACGGCTTCGTCATGCGCCAGCAGGGCGTGGACGTGTCCAAGGACCCGCAGCTGACCGCCGCATCCAGTTATTTCCAGCTGCTGGTCAATGACGACATCGTCAAGACCGACAAGCCGGTCAAGCTGACGCGCGGGCCGTCGGTGATGACCGCCAACGGCCTGATCTTCAACAACGTCACGCGCGAAGTACAATTGCTCGGCAATGTACGCGGCACCATCATCACCGGGCCGACCCCGGGCCGCGCGCCGGGGTCCTGAGCCCCGGCCCGGGGGCCGCACCAACCCGCACCAACGTACCCAGACGCCCTCAAGCAACCCTGCCAACATGACTGCTTCCCTGACGACATCGTCCCGTCGACGCACCGCCCCGGCCCTGCTCGCCCTGGCCATGGCCTTCGGCCTGCTGGCCCAGCCCGCCCTGGCCGAGCGCGCGGACCGCGACAAGCCGATGGTGCTGGAGGCGGACAACGCCAGCTACGACGACGTCAAGCAGATCTATACGCTGACCGGCAACGTGGTGCTGACCAAGGGCACCATGATCCTGAAGTCCGACGCCGCCGAACTGCGCACCGATCCCGAGGGCTACCAGTTCGCGGTGGCCACCGCCAAGCCGGGCAAGCAGGCCTACATCCGGCAGAAGCGCGAAGGCGTCGACGAATACATCGACGGCTGGGGCGACCGCATCGAGTACGACGGCAAGCAGGAGTACTCCAAGCTGATCGGCAATGCCCGCATGGCGCGCCTGCAGGGCGCCAAGCAGGTCGACGAGATCCGCGGCGCGGTGCTGACCTACGACAGCCGCAAGGAGTTCTACACGGCTGCCGGCGGCGGCAGCGGCGACGCCGCGGCCGCCAATCCGTCCGGCCGCGTACGCGCGGTGCTGTCGCCGCGCCAGGACCAGAAGGCCGGCGCCACGGGCAGCAGCGGCTCGCCGCTGGACCTGAAGCCAGCGCCCGCGCCTGCCAACAAACCCTGACGCCTGGCGCCGGCTGCGTGCATCGCATGCGGCCGGCGCCGGAAACGCCTGAACGCCAGACTGTGCCAATGACCGATACCGCAACCATCGCCGACAAGCCTTCCGTCGAAGCCTCCACCGTCCTTGCCGGCGGCAGCACCCTGGTCGTGCGCCACCTGAAGAAGCGCTATGGCTCGCGCACGGTGGTCAAGGACGTCTCGCTCGACGTGAAGAGCGGCGAGGTGGTCGGCCTGCTCGGGCCCAACGGCGCGGGCAAGACCACGTCGTTCTACATGATCGTGGGCCTGGTGGCGCTGGACGAAGGCGATATCGTGCTCGACGGCGACCACATCAGCGGCCTGCCGATCCACGAGCGCGCGCGCATGGGGCTGTCGTACCTGCCGCAGGAAGCCTCGGTATTCCGCAAGCTCAACGTCGAAGAGAACATCCGCGCGGTGCTGGAGCTGCAGCTGGACAAGGGCAAGCCGCTGGCCAAGGCCGAGATCGAGCGCCGCCTCGATTCGCTGCTCGACGACCTGCAGATCGCGCACCTGCGCAACAACCCGGCGCTGTCGCTGTCGGGCGGCGAGCGCCGCCGCGTGGAAATCGCGCGCGCGCTGGCGTCGTCGCCGCGCTTCATCCTGCTGGACGAACCCTTCGCCGGCGTGGACCCGATCGCCGTGGGCGAGATCCAGCGCATCGTCAGCTTCCTCAAGGCGCGCAATATCGGCGTGCTGATCACCGACCACAACGTGCGCGAGACGCTCGGCATCTGCGACCACGCCTACATCATCAGCGAAGGCACGGTGCTGGCCGCGGGCCAGCCCGAGGAAATCATCGCCAATGACGCAGTGCGGCGCGTCTACCTGGGCGAGAACTTCCGCATGTGATGCAGCGGCCTGCCATGGAGCGGCAGGCCTATTCGCGGGCGCACGTGGGCCTGCCACAGCCAGCAGCGATCAGACCGCATAAGCGATAGCAATTTCCGTTCCAACAACGGAAAGATGCGCATAGAATAGGTCGCATGAAACCGTCGCTACAGCTCCGCCTTTCCCAGCATCTGGCCCTGACCCCGCAACTGCAGCAGTCGATCCGGCTGCTGCAGCTTTCCACGCTGGAACTGCAGCAAGAGGTCGAACAGGCGCTGACGGAAAACCCTCTGCTCGAACGTGAGAACGACTGGATCGAAAGCCCGCTGCGCGTTGCGGCCGACGGCTCGGTCAACCTGCAGAGCGCACCGGCGCCCGCGCCGGCAGAGCCGCAGGGCAATGGCGAGGCCCGCGCCGATGGCGCGGCTGACGACGACAGCTATGGCGACAGCGGCAACGGCGACGACTATGGCAGCGGCGACTGGAGCCTGGACGACTTTGCCCGCCGCCCCCAGGGCGACGAGGATGAAAAAACGCCGATGCAGCTGCGTGAAGCCGAGCCCACGCTGCGCGAGTACCTGATGGAACAGCTCACGCCGCTGAAGATCTCCGCGCGCGACAAGGGCCTGGCCATCTTCCTGATCGAATCACTCGACGATGATGGCTACCTGAGCGCATCGCTTGAGGAAATCTGCACGGAGTTGCCGGAAGAACTCGAGTTCGAGATCGAGGAAGTCCACGCCATCCTCACGCTGCTGCAGAGCTTCGACCCGCCCGGCGTGGGCGCGCGCAACGCCGCCGAGTGCCTGGCCCTGCAGTTGCGGCGCCTGACGCACCCGCAGCGCGAACTGGCCCTGAACATCGTGACCAACCACCTGGAGTTGCTCGCAGTACGCGACTACACGCGGCTGAAGAAGGCGCTGCAGGTCGATGAAGCGGCGCTGAAGTCCGCACACGAACTGATCCGCTCGCTGGCGCCCTACCCCGGCCATGCATACAGCCGCCCGGAGGCGGACTTCGTGGTGCCGGACGTGTTCGTGCGCAAGGGTGGCGGCGGCTGGATCGCGCAGCTCAATCCGGATGTGATGCCGAGGCTGCGCATCAATGACATGTATGCACAAATCCTGCGTGGCGCGAAGGGTGAGTCCGGCACCGCCGGGCTGCAGCAGAAGCTGCAGGAGGCGCGCTGGCTGATCAAGAACATCCAGCAGAGGTTCGACACAATCCTGCGTGTCTCGCAGGCCATTGTCGAGCGTCAAAAGAACTTTTTCAGCCACGGCGAAATCGCCATGCGCCCCTTGGTTTTGCGGGAGATTGCCGATACACTGGGTTTACACGAGTCAACCATCTCCCGGGTGACGACCAATAAATATATGGCAACGCCGATGGGTACTTTCGAACTGAAGTACTTCTTCGGCAGCCACGTGTCCACCGAAACCGGTGGCGCGGCTTCATCAACGGCCATCCGCGCCTTGATCAAGCAACTGATAGGAGCCGAAGACCCGAGGAATCCCCTTTCCGACAGTCGCATTGCCGAACTGCTGGGCGAACAAGGCTTCGTTGTCGCACGCCGCACCGTTGCCAAGTATCGCGAAGCCCTGAAGATCCCCGCAGTCAATCTCCGCAAGTCTTTGTAGCCGAGCCCACCGCCTGCCTGGTGAGGCTCTTTCAGAAGGAGAAGCGCTATGAACTTCAAGATCAGTGGACACCACCTGGACATCACGCCCCCTCTGCGTGAGTACGTGGAAACGAAGCTGGAGCGAATCGTCAGGCATTTCGATCAAGTCATTGGCGTTAGTGTGCTGCTCTCTGTCGACAACCATAAGGAAAAGGACCGGCGTCAGTACGCGGAAATCAATCTACATCTCAAGGGCAAGGACATCTTTGTCGAAGCGCATCACGAAGACCTGTATGCAGCGATCGACGCACTCGTCGACAAGCTGGACCGTCAGGTGATCCGCTACAAGGATCGCGTGCAAGGCCACGACCGCGAAGCGGTCAAGTACCAGATGGCCGCAGCGCAAATGCAGCAATGACCGTGCCCGGCAGCCCCGCAGCGGGCTGCTGAATCAGGATTGAACAGGCAAGCCGCGCCATGAAGCGCGGCTTTTTTGCGCCCTCGCGTTCCCGGTTGCCGCCGGCATGCCGCGCCCGCACTGGCGGCGCGGCCCGGCTGTGGCGCCGGAGCCAATGCTTTTCACCCGAATGAGCAAGGGTGTTCGCAAGCGCTGCGCCAAGGTGTATGCTGCGCCATACAAAGAGAGGGAATCCTGGCCGTGCCCCGCACCGGTGCACCGGCTCCCCGCCGCGGAGGCACGATTGCATCACCATGTATCGTTCTGCACCGGCTTGCCCCGTTGCGCTGCACAATGCGGGAGTAGTCGCTGCTCTATAATGGGCCGGACGCCTCCGGCCAGGCCAACGGCAGGCCGGAGCCAGCCCACTGCCCGGCGGGGCGGTCCGCCCGCTAACTGAAATCCTGCGCATCGCCCATGAATCGTTTGGCCAAATTGCTGCCACCCGGCAACATCACCCTCGACGTCAGCGTCACCAGCAAGAAGCGTGTGTTCGAGCAGGCCGGGCTCCTCTTCGAAAACAACCATGGTGTGGCGCGCGCCATCGTGACGGACAACCTGTTCGCGCGCGAGTCGCTTGGATCCACCGGCCTGGGCGCCGGCGTGGCAATCCCGCACGGCCGCATCAAGGGCCTGAAGCAGCCGCTGGCCGCGTTCATGCGCCTGGCCGAACCAATTCCGTTCGAATCTCCCGATGGCAAGCCGGTATCGCTGCTGATCTTCCTGCTGGTGCCCGAACAGGCTACGCAGCAGCACCTGGAAATCCTGTCCGAAATCGCGCAACTGCTTTCCGACCGCGACATGCGTGAAGGGCTGGCCACGCTGCCCACGCCCGATGCCGTCCATCAGTTGCTGATCGCATGGCATCCCTGATCCCCTGACCCCCCAAGCGGGCCGGCACCAGACCGGGCAGGCGCCGAGGCGCTTCGCAAACCGCCCCACCAGTCATACCGCATGGAACTCACCGGCGTCACCTCCCAGTCCATCTTCGACGACAACGCAGCCGACATCAAACTCTCGTGGGTGGCCGGCCTGGAAGGTGCGGACCGCGCCTTCGACGTGGAGTTCGCCCGCGAAGCCACCTCCGCCGCCGACCTGGTGGGCCACCTGAACCTGATCCACCCCAACCGCATCCAGGTGCTCGGCAAGCCCGAGATCACTTATTACCAGCGGCTCGACGACGAGACCCGCAAGCGCCAGATGGGCGAGCTGATCCTGCTGGAGCCGCCCTTCCTGGTGATCGCCGACGGCATGGAGCCGCCGCCCGACCTGGAACTGCGCTGCACGCGCTCGTCCACGCCGCTGTTCACCACGCCGGTGTCGTCGGCCGCGGTGATCGACCACCTGCGCCTGTACCTGTCGCGTATCTCCGCGCCGCGCGTGACCATGCACGGGGTATTCCTCGACATCCTGGGCATGGGCGTGCTGATCATGGGCGAATCGGGCCTGGGCAAGAGCGAACTGGGCCTGGAACTGATCTCGCGCGGCCACGGGCTGGTAGCCGACGATGCCGTAGACTTCGTGCGCCTGGGGCCGGATTTCATCGAAGGCCGCTGCCCGCCGCTGCTGCAGAACCTGCTTGAAGTACGCGGCCTGGGCCTGCTCGACATCAAGACCATCTTCGGTGAGACCGCGGTGCGCCGGAAGATGAAGATCAAGCTGGTGGTGCAGCTGGTGCGTCGCAATGACGGCGAGTTCGAGCGGCTGCCGCTCGATTCGCAATACCTCGACGTGCTGGGCCTGCCGATCCACATGGTCAAGATCCAGGTGGCGGCCGGGCGCAACCTGGCCGTGCTGGTCGAGGCCGCGGTGCGCAACACCATCCTGCGCCTGCGCGGCATCGATACGCTGCGCGACTTCATGGACCGGCAGCGCGCCGCGATGCAGGCCGATGCGGTTTCGCGCGGCCAGGGCCGCCTGCTCTGAGCGCCAGCGTTTTCATTTGCTTACAACGACGTTGACGCAGAACGTCAACGTTCTTCAGGCATGCTCCGTTTTGTGCTGTAATGGGCATCGCGCCCGTTACGGAAGCTGCAACGCCGGCAATGGCGCGCGGCCATGAAGTTTTCCACACCCAGGAGAGCAAGCATGAAGAAACTGATCGCGATGTGCGCGCTGGTCACCCCGATGATCGCCGCCAGCGCATTTGCGCAGACCACTGCCACGCCGGCAACCCCCGCCACGCCAGCCAAGCCAGCGGCCACCGCCCCGGCAACACCGGCCATGCCTGCCACGCCTGCCACCCCGGCTAACCCGGACAAGCCCGCAGCCAATTCCCAGCAGGACAAGATGAAGGCCTGCAATACGCAAGCCGCCGGCAAGAAGGGCGACGAACGCAAGGCGTTCATGAAGGAATGCCTGTCCAAGGGCGCATCCAAGACCCAGCAGGAGAAAATGGCCTCCTGCAGCAAGTCGGGCAAGGGCAAGAAGGGTGACGAATACAAGGCCTACATGAAGGAATGCCTGTCCAAGGCAGCCTGAGCCGCAACCAGCTCAGCAAGCTGACGCCAAAAGCATGGCGAACCGCGAGGTTCGCCATGCTTGCTTTTGCGCGTGGTGTCATGACGCCTTCATCACGTGATGCTATGCTTCAGGTGCTATGCGCATCATCCTCATCACCGGCATATCCGGTTCCGGCAAGTCCGTCGCACTGAACGTGCTCGAAGACGCAGGCTACTACTGCGTGGACAACCTGCCGGCTCAGTTCATCCCGGAACTGACCCGCTATCTCGACAGCCAGGGCTATACGCACCTGGGCGTCGCCACTGACATCCGCAGCCGCGAGTCGCTCGACCAGTTGCCCGACACCGTGCGCGCGCTGGCCGCGGAGCACCAGGTCGAGGTGGTGTTCCTGACCGCCAGCACCGATGCACTGGTGCAGCGCTACTCCGAGACGCGCCGCCGCCACCCGCTCTCGGTCCGTACCGACGGCGTGCCGGGCCCGGGCGGTGAACCCGCCTTCAACGACACCGCGCTGATGGAAGCGATCGAGATGGAGCGCGCGCTGCTGAGCCCGCTGGCCGAGGCCGCGCACCGCATCGACACCAGCAATGTGCGCACCAATACGCTGCGCAGCTGGATCAAGGAGCTGATCCGCGACGACAGCCAGCGGCTGACGCTGCTGTTCGAGTCGTTCGGCTTCAAGCACGGCGTGCCCAGCGATGCGGACATGGTGTTCGACGTGCGCTCGCTGCCCAACCCCTATTACGACCTGGCCTTGCGCCCGCTGACGGGGCGCGACACGCCGGTGATCGACTTCCTGCAGGCCCAGCCGATGGTGCTGGCAATGGCCGAGGATATCCGCGCCTACGTGGAAAAGTGGCTGCCAAGCTTCATTGCCGACAACCGCAGCTACTTGACCGTCGCGATCGGCTGCACCGGCGGCCAGCATCGCTCGGTCTATATTGCGGAAAGGCTTGCCAACTACTTCCGGGCGCATGGTAATGTGCTGGTAAGACACCGAGAGCTCGCACCGGCGGGCTGACGCAGGCGGGACTGCCAACTGGCATCTGCGCGCCGCGTTGGCCGGCTGGCCCATTGCTGCGCGATACCCAAGCTGGCACTGCATGTCCTCGACCGACCTCTACCGTCCCACGGGATCAGAAGATCCGCCGCGGACGCTCGACAACCTGCCGCTGTTCCCGTTGCACACCGTGCTGTTTCCCGGTGGACGGCTGCCATTGCGCGTGTTCGAGGCGCGCTATGTCGACATGGTGCGCAACTGCCTGCGCGACAACACGCCCTTTGGCGTTTGCCTGATCGAAAGCGGCGAGGAAGTGGCCCGGCCGGACCAGCCCACCGTGCCGGAACCGGTCGGCTGCCTGGCGGAGATCGTCGACTGCAACATGGAACAGCTGGGCGTGCTTTTGATCCGCGCGCGCGGCCGCGAGCGCTTCCATATCGTCAGCCACGACACCCGCGACGACGGCCTGCTGGTCGCCCGCGCCGAGGTGCTTCCCCCCGACATCATCGACTGCAAGCTGGAGCTGCTGGGCGAATGCCTGGATGCGCTGCGGCGCATTGTCACGCGGCTGCATGCCGAGCAACCCGACCGGCTGCCGTTCGACGAGCCCTACCTGTGGGACGACCCGAGCTGGGTCGCCAACCGGCTGTGCGAGTTGCTGCCGGTGCCGCTCAAGGCCAAGCAGATGCTGATGGCGCTGCCCGATGCCGGCATGCGCATCGAGATCGTGCACCGCTACATGCGCCAGAACCACATGCTCTAGGCGCGGATCCCGCAGATGCGCCTGCCAGGCTTCAGAACAGCCCGCCGCGCGCCTGGTCCTCCAGCAGCCTGCGTACCGGCGCGGGCGTCCCCACCGCATCGAGATCGTCAAGCGAGATCCAGCGCTGCGCGGCTTCCGCGGCGCCGCCCTGCGCCATCAGGCTTGCGCCGTCCGCGCTCACATCGACCCGGATGGCACGGATCAGCAGGCGGAAGTGCGTGAACACGTGGGTCAGCTCGCCGGTCAGCGCGGCGCGCGCGGGCTTGCCGAAGGCGCGGGCATAGTCGAGCGCCGCCGCCTCGGCGGCTTCCGCGTCGAAGGGCACGCTGTCGACCGGCATCTCCGGCAGGCTCCACAAGCCGCCCCAGATGCCGCTGCCCGGGCGCAGGCGCAGCAGCACTTCGCGCTGGCGCCGCACCAGCAGCATTACCGTGCTGCGCTCGGGGATGGCCGCGCGCGGCTTGGGCGTGGGCAGCACGCCGGTGAGCCCGTCGCGGCGCGCCACGCAGTCGGCCGACAGCGGGCACGCACCGGCATCGGCCAGGCAGGCCGGCTTGCCGCGCGAGCACACCGTGGCGCCCAGGTCCATCAGCCCTTGCGTATAGGCGATCATGTCCTCGGCCTGGCGCGGGCCTGCGGCCGGCAAGGCCAGCTCGGCCAGCTGCCACATGCGCGTTTCCACCACGCGCTCGCCCGGATGGCCGTGGATGCCGAAGCAGCGCGCGAACACGCGCTTGACGTTGCCATCCAGGATAGGAGAACGCACGCCGGCGCTGAACGCGGCGATCGCCGCGGCGGTGGAGCGGCCGATGCCGGGCAATGTGGCCAGCACCGCGGGATCGGTCGGGAAACGGCCACCATGCTCGCTCACCACCTGCATGGCGCAGCGGTGCAGGTTGCGTGCGCGCGAGTAATAGCCCAGCCCCGCCCACAGCGCCATGACCTGGTCGGCAGGCGCCGCCGCCAGCGCCTGCACCGTGGGCAGCTGCGAGACAAAGCGCTGGAAGTAGTCGATCACCGCGCTCACCTGGGTCTGCTGCAGCATGATCTCCGACAGCCAGATGCGGTACGGGTCGCGCGTGTTCTGCCACGGCAGGTCGTGCCGGCCATGCTGGCGCTGCCAGTCGACCACGCTGGCGCCGAAGTCGGGCGGCACGCAGATATCGTCGGGGATGGCGGGAACGGCGCGGGGGGCTGGTTTGCGGGGCATCTGGGTAAAACGTTCTGAAGCGCGGGGGCGCGCGGCGCACCAAAGAAAAAGGCGCCGCTAAGTGCGGCGCCACATGATATACCGGCTTCAGGATCAGGCCACCGCAAGGCTCGCGCTGTCGGCTGCAGCCGTCGGCCGCAGCAGCCGCTGCGCGTAGCCCTCGATACGTCCGCTGCGCTCGTCCAGGCCGTTGAGCACTTCCTCGAGCTCGGCAATGCGGCTTTCCAGCGTGTCGGTGGCCTCGTGGATGCGCTCGATCGAATCGACGCGCCGGCGCAGCTGCTTCTGGTGCTCGCGCACCTGCGCTTCCAGCGGCGTCATTACCGACTTGAGCCAGACCTCGATATCGCGGTTCAGGTCGCGGAAGTTCTCCAGCACGCGGCTGGCCATGGTGCTGAAGGCGCTCTGGACCAGCTGCGGGCGCGAGCGCGTCAGCATGCTGACCGTGCCGAAGTGCGCATGCACCAGGCGCAGCGTTTCCTCAAGCTCGGCCACGTAGCGCTCGGCAGTGAACTGCATCGGCGCGGGCAGCGTGAAGCCGTGCTCGGCGTTGAAGCGCCGGTACATGCTTTCGATCAGCTGGTGCAGCTGGCCGATCTTGTTGTCGGCATCGGTCACCAGCCTGGTCAGCTGCGCAAACAGCGCGTCCATGTCTTCGCGCAGTCCGCGCGAGAAGAAGCGCTCTTTCATCTGCTCGCGCGCGCTGCGCATGGTCAGGCGCACGTCGCGCAGTTGCAGGCTCTTGATGATGTCGGCACTGTGGCGGCCGAAGACCAGGCGCAGCGCCTGGAACTTGCTGATGCTCTGCTCGAACTCTTCCTTCTCGCCCTGCACCCGCATCAGCATGTGCTTGACCATCGCGTGGTTCTTGCCGCGCAGGCCGCGCAGCTCGAACAGCTGCTCGACGATATCGCGGCGGCGGCTCTGCAGCAGCTGCTGCGCGGCGCGCGCCATATCCTGCACCAGCCGGTGCGCCTGGTCCGAGACGATCTCGCGCCGGCGCGGGATCAGCTGGTCGGACAGCACGTGCTCGAACTCGGGCAGGCCGCTGCGCGCCAGCAGCTCGTCGTCGTGCGTGACCTTGGCCACCAGGCCCTTCTGCGCCGATACCGGATAGACGCGCGACTGTTCGATGCCCAGCACCTGCGCGGTGGTGGACACCTGCCGCGCGATCTCCTGCGCGATCTCGCCCGGCTCGCGCAGCGGATCCCACAGCCCGTCGATCTTGTTGAGCACCGCCAGGCAGCCGCGCCGGTGGCCGGCGCCGACATGGCTGCGCCACAGCTCCAGGTCGCTCTTGGTGACACCCGCATCGGCGGCCAGCACGAACACCACCACATGGGCGTCGGGGATCAGCCGCAGCGTCAGCTCGGGCTCGGTGCCGATCGCGTTCAGGCCGGGCGTGTCCAGGATCACCAGGCCCTGGCGCAGCAGCGGGTGCGGGAAATTGATGACGGCGTGGCGCCAGCGCGAGATCTCGACCATGCCCTCGGCATCGACCGCGTAGGCGGCATCGGGATCGTTCTCGTGGTACAGGCCCAGCGCCTCGGCCTGCGCGGGAGGCACGCGCACGGTCTGCACCACGTGCTGGAATGCAGCCAGCATGCCCTCGGGCGAAGACGGGTCCAGCGGCACCGAATGCCAGTGCGAAGCCGAGGTGCCGGCCTCCAGGAAGTCGGCGGTAGAGGCCTCCTGCAGGCGTGTCTCGATCGGCAGCAACCGGATGCACGGCGGCTCGGCCTCGTCATAGCGCAGCTCGGTCGGGCACATCGTGGTGCGCCCCGCCGACGACGGCAGGATGCGGCGCCCGTAGTCGGCAAAGAAGATGGCGTTGATCAGCTCGCTCTTGCCGCGCGAGAACTCGGCAATGAACGCGACCTTGAGCCGGTCGCTGCGCAGCACGCTCTGGATGCGCTGCACGCGGTCATCGGCCTGGGCGTCGTACAGGTCGTGCTGCTGCAGCCAGGACTGGAATTCGGCCAGTGACTGGAGGACCCCGGTTCTCCAGGCGCCGTATTGTTCGAATTGGTGGGCGAGCGTTGTCATGGAGCTGTTCGGCTGACTTGGTTTTACCTCGGGGCACGCCGCTTGCGCGCTGCGCCCGTGTTCGCACAATGCCGGCCTGACCACTGCCTACCCTGCAAGCGGTTGGGCCGTTTTGTAACTTTTTATGACTGCGCACACGATACAGGTTTCCACGGCGGTTTTGTGGAATTCACGCCCCTCCGTAATGGCTTGCACAAGGAGTGTTGCGCCGACCCATCGACAATCGCCGGCGGCGCGCATTGTGCGCCACACGGCGCCTGCCCGGGGTGGCCGCCAAGGCTCAGTGCTGGCAGTTCGGGCAGTAGAAGGTGGAGCGCTGGCCCTGCACGATCTGGCGCACCGGCGTGGCGCAGACCCGGCACGGCTGGCCGGCGCGGTCGTAGACCAGGCAATCAAGCTGGAAATAGCCGCTGGCGCCGTCGCTGCCGACAAAGTCGCGCAGCGTGCTGCCGCCGCGCTCGATCGCCTGCGCCAGGGTCTCGCGCACCGCCTGCGCCAGGCGGTCGCAGCGCGCGCGGCTCAGGCGCCCGGCCGGGGTGGTCGGGCGGATGCCGGCGCGGAACAGGCTTTCGGACGCATAGATGTTGCCCACGCCCACCACGATGGCGCCGGCCAGCAGCACGGTCTTGATGGCGGCGCTGCGCCCGCGCGTGTGGCGGTGCAGCCAGGCGCCGTCGAAGGCAGGATCGAAGGGCTCGATGCCGAGCGTGCGCAGCAGCGGGTGCGACGGCAGTTCGGCCTCGGGCAGCGTGCTCCACAGGATGGCGCCGAAGCGGCGCGGATCGCGGAAGCGCAGCACGATGGTGCCCGCTTTGGTATCCACCGCGGCGCCGGACGCCGGCGCCAGCACCAGGTCAAGGTGGTCGTGCGCGCCAGGCGGCGGCGCCTCGGGGAGCACCCGCAGCGTGCCGGTCATGCCCAGGTGGACCAGCAGCCAGCCGGCCGGCTCGCCCGCCGCCTCGCTCACGCATTCCAGCAGCAGGTATTTGCCGCGGCGCTCGATCCGGCGCACCACGCGCTGGGCCAGCCGCATTTCCAGTTCCGGATCGACCGGCCAGCGCAGGCCGCGGTGGCGCACCGTGACCGCGGCGATGCGCCGTCCCACCACATGCGGCAGCAAGCCGCGCCGGGTCACCTCGACCTCGGGCAATTCTGGCATCGAACCTCTCCGTTGGTTACCGCTCAAAACTCCAGCGGCGCCTGCGGGCACCGGCCTGCGGCGCCAAGCAGCGCATTGTAGCGGCAGGCTACAATGCCCTTATCAATGCGCTTTCTCCCATCCCTCGCCAGCGCGCGCCGGAGCAATCACTACATGTCGGACCTCATGCCGGACCTGATGCCGGACTCCACATTGCAAGCCACCGCGGGCGGCCTCCCGATCGCCTTTCCAGGCGCCGTTTCCCGCACAGCGCGCACGGCTGGCGCCCTGGCCCGGTTTTTCCAGGCGCCCCGCCGCCATGCGCGTGCGCTGGCCGCCTCGGCATTGCTGGCCCTGGCCGCCGGCACCAGCCACGCCGCGCCGCCTGCGGGCGCCATGCCATTGCCATCGGCACTGCAGCTGGCCGCGGCCGAAAGCGAGCGCCCCGCCGCCGCCAAGCCCGCACGCAGCGCGCTGCCGTCGCTGGAGCTGACCGACGACATCGTCTATATGGTGCTGGCCGCGGAGATTTCCATGCAGCGCGGCCTGGTCGGCCCGGCCTACCGGACCTACATGGAACTGGCCCGGCAGACCCGCGACCCGCGCTTCGCGCAGCGCGCCACCGAGATCGCCTTCAATGCGCGCATCCCGCAGCAGGCACTGGACTCCGCGCGCCTGTGGAAGGAGATTTCTCCGACTTCGCCCGCGGCAGCGCAGGTGCTGTCGACGCTGCTGGTGCTCAACGGGCGCTGGGACGATGCCCGGCCCCTGCTGCAGCAACAGCTGGCGGCGGTGCCGGCCAGCCATCGCGGCGAGGCCATCCTGCAGCTGCAGCAGCAGCTGTCGCGCACCAGCGATGCGGCCGGCGCGGCCACACTGCTGCAGGACCTGACCAAGAATGACACCAAGCTGCCGGAAACGCAGCTGGCCCTGGCGCGCGCCAGGGAAGTCGCCGGCGACGAGCCGGGCGCGCTCGCCGCGCTCGACCAGGCATTGCGGCTGCGCCCGGGCTATGAAGCGGCCGCGCTGATGGCGGCCGAGCTGCGCGCCGAGAAGCAGCCGGACGAAGCCGTCGCGATCCTGAAGCGCTTCCTCGACAAGTCGCCCGATTCGGTCAACGGCCATATCACGCTGGCGCGGCTGTACCTGCTGCGCAACGACATGCAGTCGGCCCGGCAGGAGTTCGAGACCCTGCGCAAGGTAGCCCCGGGCGACCCGCGCGTGCCGCTGGCATTGGGCCTGACCAGCCTGCAGGCCAAGAGCTACGGCGAGGCCGAGCAGTACCTGAAGGAATACCTGCAGCTGGTCGAGAAGCAGCCCACCGCCAACCCCGACATTGCCTACCAGTACCTGGCGCAGATCGCCGAGGAGCGCAAGGACTACGCCGGCGCCATCCGGTGGCTGGACCGCATCGAGGACATCCGGCTGGCGCCCGCGGCGACCGCCAAGCGCGCACAGCTGCTGGCGCGCATGGGCAAGCTCGACGACGCCCAGGCGCTCTTCGGCGAGATGCTCACCGACGCCGAGGACATCTCCGATCCTGGCCAGCGCGCGCAGCGCATGACCGCCATCCGCCAGGCCGAGGTGGCCACGCTGATGGAAAGCAAAGCCTATGACCGCGCCCGCAAGCTGCTCAACGACCGCATTACGGCCGAGCCCGACAACGCCGACTGGATCTACGAACTGGCCATGCTCGACGAGCGCCAGAAGCGTTACGACAGCATGGAGAAGGGCCTGCGCAAGGTGATTGCGCTGCAGCCGCAGCAGAAGCAGGGCTACAACGCGCTGGGCTACTCGCTGGCGGACCGCAACGAGCGGCTGCCGGAGGCGCTCAAGCTGCTGGAGCGCGCCTCCGAGCTGGGGCCGGACGATCCGTACATCATGGACAGCCTGGCCTGGGTCAAATTCCGCATGGGCGACCTGCGCCCGGCGGCCGACCTGCTGCGCAACGCCTATTCCAAGGCGCCCGAGGCCGAGATCGGCGCGCACCTGGGCGAGGTGCTGTGGCAGCTCGGCGAGCATGACGAAGCGCGCAAGACCTGGACCGAGGCCGTCCGCATCGATCCCGAGAACGAGACCCTGGTCGACACGCTGCGCCGCTACAAGGTCAACGTGCAAGTGTCCAAGTAACCCCGCCCGCCGCGGCCCGCAGCCCGGGTCCGCGGCGCCGGATTTCCGTCAGCCGGCGGACGCCGCCGCGCCGCCGTTCTCACGACCAAGCCTATGAACCGATCCCGACGCCTGGCGCTCTTCTGCCTTGGCGCCCCGCTGCTGCTGCAGGCGTGTGCCAGCGTGGCACCGTCGCGCAGCTTTGATGGCGACCAGGCCGCCGCCAGCCAGCAATACACCGGCCGCTTCTCCGCCAACTACGTGCGCTACGGGCGCGACGAAGGCGTGCAGGGGAGCTTCCGCTGGGAAGAACAGGGCCGCAACGTGCGGCTGGACCTGGTGTCCCCGCTCGGCCAGACCCTGGCCGTGGTCACCGCCACGCCGTCCGGCGCCACGCTCGACCTGCCCAACCAGCCGCCGCGCAACGCGCCTGAGGTCGACACCCTGATGGAGGAGGCGCTCGGCTTTGCGCTGCCGGTGGCCGGCATGCGCGACTGGCTGCACGGCCGCGCCACGCAGGGCGCGCCCGCGCGCACCACGCGCGACGAGCAGGGCCGGCTGGCCACGCTGGCGCAGAACGGCTGGACCGTACGCTACGTCGCCTGGCAGGACGCAGCCGCCCAGCTGCCGCGCCGCATCGACCTGGCGCGCGACGCCGGCAGCAATCCGCTGTCGGTGCGCCTCGTGATCGATCCCCGGACGCCGTGAACCACGCCATGCATCGCAGCCAGCCCCTGCCCCCGCCCGAACTGCGCGACTGCCCCGCGCCGGCCAAGCTCAACCTGTTCCTGCACGTGACCGGCCGCCGCGCCGACGGCTACCACACGCTGCAGACCGTGTTCCAGCTGGTCGACTGGTGCGACACGCTGCATTTCCGCCGGCGCGACGACGGCGTGGTCGCACGCGTCACCGACGTGCCCGGCGTGCCGGCCGAGACCGACCTGGTGGTACGCGCCGCGCGCGCGTTACAGGCGGCCACCGGTACCACGTTCGGGGCCGACATAGCCATCGACAAGGCGCTGCCGATGGGCGGCGGCATCGGTGGCGGCTCGTCCGATGCCGCCACCACGCTGCTGGCGCTGAATCACCTGTGGGGACTGGGCCTTGCGCGTGCCGAACTGATGCGCATCGGGCTGGCGCTGGGCGCCGACGTGCCAGTATTCGTGTTGGGCCAGAACGCCTTTGCACAGGGCATCGGCGAGGACCTGACGCCAGTCGAGTTGCCCGAGAGCTGGTTCGTGGTCATCCACCCGAAACAGCATGTCCCCACTGCTGAAATTTTTTCGGACGAGTGCTTGACAAGGGATACGCCGCTCTCCATAATTGCGGTCTTCGCTGCTCGCACAAACAAATTCGATTTCGGTCGCAACGACCTGGAACCGATAGCAACAGCGAAGTTCGGCGAAGTCGCCCGAGCCCTGGCATGGCTGAAGCAACACAATCAGCATGCCAGGATGACCGGTTCCGGAGCCTGCGTGTTTGCGCGTTTTCCCGACGCAGCAACAGCGCAGCAGGTTTTGGAAAGGTTGCCTCCCGAATGGGACGGCAGGTGTGTGCGCAGTCTGGCACGTCATCCGCTCGCAGCGCTCGCGTAGCAAGTTTTCGTTCGGCGCGGTACGGCAGTCTGGTACCACGAAGAACGGCCCGGTTGTGTAGGGGAGTCGCCAAGTTGGTCAAGGCACCGGATTTTGATTCCGGCATTCGAAGGTTCGAATCCTTCTTCCCCTGCCATTACATTCCTATAGTGTCCTTACGGACTCTCTGTATCAGTCACCGGCTTTGCCGGTGACGCCAAGCTCCCCCAGCAGCAAGACAGGTGCCCCGAATGAGCAGCGAAGGCTTGATGGTATTTACCGGCAACGCCAACCCCAAACTCGCGGAGGCTGTCGTACAGCACCTCGGCATTCCCCTGGGCAAGGCGTTGGTTGGCCGTTTCTCCGACGGCGAAGTTCAAGTTGATATCCAGGAAAACGTTCGCGGCAAGCACGTCATCGTGCTGCAGTCCACCTGCGCGCCGACCAACGACAACCTGATGGAGCTGATGGTGATGGTCGACGCGCTCAAGCGCGCCTCGGCACGCAGCATCACCGCCGCCATGCCCTACTTCGGCTATGCCCGCCAGGACCGCCGCCCGCGTTCGGCGCGCGTCGCGATCTCGGCCAAGGTCGTGGCCAACATGCTGGAAGTCGCCGGTGTCGAGCGCGTGCTGACGATGGACCTGCACGCTGACCAGATCCAGGGCTTCTTCGATATTCCCGTCGACAACATCTACGCTTCGCCGGTACTGCTGGGCGACCTGCGCGAGAAGAACTACGGCGACCTGCTGGTGGTGTCGCCGGACGTCGGCGGCGTGGTCCGTGCCCGCGCACTGGCCAAGGAACTGAACTGCGACCTGGCGATCATCGACAAGCGTCGTCCCAAGGCCAACGTGGCCGAGGTGATGAACATCATCGGTGAAGTCGACGGCCGCAACTGCGTCATCATGGATGACATGATCGACACCGGCGGCACGCTGTGCAAGGCCGCCCAGGTGCTGAAGGAGCGCGGCGCGCTGAAGGTTTTCGCCTACTGCACGCACCCGGTGCTGTCGGGTGGCGCGGCCGCCCGCATCGCGGACTCGGCGCTGGACGAAGTGGTGGTGTGCGACACCATCCCGCTGTCCGAAGAAGCCGCCAAGTGCACCAAGATCCGCCAGCTCTCGACCGCCCCGCTGCTGGCCGAGACCTTCACCCGCATCGTCAAGGGCGACTCGATCATGTCGCTGTTTGCGGGTTCCTGATAGAATTTAAGGCTTTACTGCGTTGATCGCCGTTTTTCGGCGATCAACGTGGCTTGATCGGCGCATCATTTTCTGTTTGCGCCGCAACGAGGCTGTCTGGTCGCGGACGGCCTTCTTACTTTTGGAGTCATCATGAAAGTTGTCGCTTTCGAGCGTAGCGTACAGGGAACGGGTGCGAGCCGCCGCCTGCGCAATTCGGGCAAGACCCCCGGCATCATCTACGGCGGCGCCGCCGAACCGAAGATGATCGAACTGGATCACAACGCGCTGTGGCACGCCCTGAAGAAGGAAGCGTTCCACTCGTCGATCCTGGAACTGGAAGTCGCTGGCAAGTCGGAACAGGCCCTGCTGCGCGCATTCCAGATGCACCCGTTCAAGCCGCTGGTGCTGCACGTCGATTTCCAGCGCGTGTCGGCCAACGACAAGATCCACGTCAAGGTGCCGCTGCACTTCATGAACCAGGAAACCGCTCCTGGCGTGAAGCTGGGCCACGGCATCGTCAACCACATCGTGAACGACCTGGAAGTGTCGTGCCTGCCGGCCGACCTGCCCGAGTTCATCGAAGTGGACCTGGCCGCCGTCGAGCTGAACCAGACCGTCCACCTGTCGGACATCAAGCTGCCGAAGGGCGTGACCGTGATCACCCACGGTGACGACAACCCGGCCATCGCCAGCATCTCGCAACCGGCTGGTGCCGTGTCGGAAGCTGCCGAAGGCGGCGAAGCCGCTGGCGAAACGCCGGCTGCCTAAGCTGCAGCAGCGGTCGCGGCCTGCCGGCCGCGCCAGGAAGAAACCGCCGCTTCATGCGGCGGTTTTTTTTCGCCCGGCAGCCGTCTGCCGGTTTTTCGGTATCCTTGGCGCTTGTGGCACAGCCTTGCGCGCCAACGACCCAGTCAAACGCATGATCAAGCTCATCGTCGGCCTCGGCAATCCCGGTGCGGAGTACGAGGCCACCCGACACAACGCCGGCTTCTGGCTGGTGGACCAGCTGGCCCGCATGGGCGGCGCCACGATGCGCGTGGAAGGCCGCTTCCACGGCCTGGCCGCGCGTGCGCGGCTGTGGGACCAGGACATCTGGCTGCTCAAGCCGTCGACCTTCATGAACCGCTCCGGCCTGGCCGTGGTCTCGCTCGCGCGCTTCTACAAGGTCCTTCCCGACGAGATCGTGGTCGCGCACGACGAGATGGACCTGCCGGCGGGCGCGGCCAAGCTCAAGCGCGGCGGCGGCGCGGGCGGCCACAACGGGCTCAAGGACATCTCGGCCCAC
The DNA here is from genome assembly GCF_058781795.1 of Cupriavidus sp. FW306-1B-F12B. Classification (NCBI taxonomy): domain Bacteria; kingdom Pseudomonadati; phylum Pseudomonadota; class Betaproteobacteria; order Burkholderiales; family Burkholderiaceae; genus Cupriavidus; species Cupriavidus sp. FW306-1B-F12B. The sequence continues at coordinate 47,160 of NZ_JBYSXC010000009.1, read as the reverse complement.
CTGTCCACGCAGGACTACTGGCGCCTGCGCCTGGGCGTGGGCCATCCGCGCAACGCGCCCGGCGGCGCCGGCACGGGCCGCGAGGACGTGGTCAACTTCGTGCTCAAGCCACCGCGGCGCGAGGAGCAGGAAGCCATCGATGCCGCCATCGACCGCTGCATCGAGCCGCTCGGCCTGCTGGCACGCGGCGACGCCGAACGCGCCATGGCGCAGCTGCATACCACGCGCTGACAAATACGCATATTCCTGCGACAAGAGTATGAAAACGGGCCGCATCTGCGGCCCGTCGTGGTTTGGCGGCCCAAGACTGCTGTTGCAGACAATATGTCATCAAAGTGCCATGGGCGGCACATAGATTCCGTGGTTTCCAATCGCGTCGGTATCGCATGGTGGCCGATGCGCATGACAACCCACAGGAGGAAAGCCCATGTCGTACCTGACCGATGAAGCGCGGGCCGCCAGTCGCGCTGCCAAGCCCGACGTTGACGTGCCCGGCCAGATGCTCGAAGACATCGTAGCCGCCAACCCGGCCCGCCGCCGGGTGCTGCGCGGCGGCCTGGGCCTGTCGCTGGCCTCGGCGTTCGGCAGCGGCCTGCTGGCCGCCTGTGGCGGCGATGACGATCCCGCACCGGCACCGGCACCGGCCCCCGCTCCTGCCCCCGCGCCCGGCCCGGTCAGCCCGAGCTACGAAGTCACCTTCGAGCCGGTCGCCAAGTCGACCGCCGATGCCGTGGTCGTGCCCAACGGCTACAGCGTCGACGTGCTGTTCTCCGCCGGCGACCCGGTCGAAGCCGGCGCCACCGGCTATGCCGGCGCCTTCCAGTCCTCGGCCGAAACCGAGCGCCAGGCCGGCGGCAACCACGACGGCATGCACTACTTCGCGCTGCCGGGCGTCGATCCGCAGAAGGGCGGCCTGCTCGCCATCAACCACGAGCTGCCGGATTACAAGATCCTGTTCGCGGGCGGCACCTATGACGCCGGCACGGCCAGCTCCGAACAGAAGCGCATCGCGCTGTCGGCCGTCGGCATCTCGGTGATCGAAGTGGAACTGGCCGCCAGCGGCAAGTGGCAGGTCAAGCGCGACTCGATCTACAACAAGCGCTACACCGGTAACACGCTGTACCGCGTGGGCGGTCCGGCGGCATCGGTAGTGGGTTCGACCGTGGTCGGCATGCTCAACAACTGCTCGAGTGGCCATACCCCGTGGGGCACCTACCTGACCTGCGAGGAAAGCACCGACAACTACATCGACCCGACCCAGGCCGACAACGGCTACGGCTGGGTGGTGGAAGTCGATCCGTACGGCACGCTGGGCGCGCCGGCCAAGCGCACCGCAATGGGCCGCTTCGACCATGAGAACGTCGCCTTCCTGACCGACGCCAACAACAACGTCGCGTTCTACATGGGCGACGACGGCACGCCGGGCTGCATCTACAAGTTCGTGCCGAGCAAGGCGTTCGACCCTAACAACCGCGCCGCCAACGCCAACATCCTGGACACCGGCACGCTGTACGTGGCCAGGTTCAATGCCGACGGCAGCGGCCAGTGGATCGAGCTGTCGCAGGGCAAGAACGGCCTGACCGTGGGCGCTTCGGATCCGGGCAACTGGACCCAGTCGGCAGTCTCGCCGGCGCCGACCACCGTCGACTTCGCCAGCCAGGCCGACGTGCTGATCAACACCAAGTCGGCCGCGCGCGTGGCCGGCGGCACGCTGATGGACCGCCCCGAGTGGATCACGGCCGCGCCGGACAAGACCCTGTACTGCACGCTGACCAACAACAGCGGCCGCCAGCAGACCGACGCCGCCAACCCGCGCAAGAACAACCTGCACGGCCATATCGTCAAGTGGAACGAAGCCGGTAATTCGCCGCTGGCGACCACCTTCACGTGGAGCATCCTGCTGCAGGCCGGCGACCCGTCGCTGGCCACCGACAACCTGAAGGGCAACATCAACGGCGACACGTTCTCGAGCCCCGACGGCCTGCGCGTCGACCCGCAGGGCCGGCTGTGGGTGCAGACCGACTCCAGCACCAGCGCCACCTACACCAGCACGTTCGGCAACAACAGCATGTACTACATCTCGCCGACGGGTCAGTCCAGGCGCTTCCTGGTCGGCCCGACCGGCTGCGAGATCACCGGCATCGCCTACACGCCGGACCTGACCACCTGCTTCATTAACATCCAGCACCCCACCGGCGCGTGGCCGGACGCGGCCAAGCCGCCGCGCTCGTCCACCATCGTGGTGCGCCGTAGTGACGGCAAGCCGATGGGGGCGTGACCGCGCAGTGTAGTAGGTAGTACCAGCAGTAACTGGGGAAAAGTTAAACCCCCGTCACCTTGCGGTGCCGGGGGCTTTTTTTGCCTTGCTGAAGCTGCGGGTCAGGCCGCGTGCTTGGCGGCCGTCAGCAGCCGGTAGCGCTGCATCAGGATCTCATGCGTTTCGACGCGGTTCGGATCCTTGGGGATACAGGCGACCGGGCAGACCTGCTGGCATTGCGGCTCGTCGAAGTGCCCGACACACTCGGTGCACTTGTTGGGGTCGATTTCATAGATCTCGGGCCCCATCGAAATGGCTTCGTTCGGGCACTCGGGTTCACAAACGTCGCAGTTGATGCAGTCGTCAGTGATCATCAGCGCCATGGTGTTTCCTTCCTGCGGACACGCCCGCGCCCGACTGGCCGCGACTCGACGTATCTGAGTCTGCTATTTTATTCCGGTTTGCCGATTTTCTCTTGCAGCCAGCGTTCCACCGACGGGAACACGAACTTGCTGACATCGCCGCCCAGCACCGCGATCTCGCGCACGAAGGTGCCGGAGATGAACTGGTACTGGTCCGACGGCGTCAGGAACATGGTTTCCACGTCGGGCAGCAGGTAGCGGTTCATGCCTGCCATCTGGAATTCGTACTCGAAGTCGGACACCGCGCGCAGGCCGCGCACGATCACGCGCGCATTGTTGTTGCGCACAAAGTCCTTGAGCAGGCCGGAAAAGCCTTCGACGCGCACATTGGGATAATGCCCGAGCACTTCACGGGCAATGCCGATGCGCTCTTCGAGCGAAAAGAACGGGCGCTTGTTGGGGCTGTGCGCCACGCCGACCACCAGTTCGTCGAAGATGTTCGACGCACGGCGGACCAGATCCTCGTGTCCCCGGGTCATTGGATCGAACGTGCCGGGATAGACCGCGATGACCATACTTCCTCCTTGATCTGCCCGCTGCCGGCCTTGGGCCGCCTCTTGCGCCGGCCGGACCGGCGTGGGTGCTGCGTCGCGAGCGTTGTAACAGCGGCGTAGTGTAACCCCAAATGCGCCACTTGGAAGCCGCCCGGCACACCGTTTTGCCGCAGCGCAGCTATGAAACCGTTTCCCATTGAGGAAGGGGACCTTCCTCATTGCGGAACAGGCCTACCCGGACCATCGCTCCGGACTGGTGCATCAGGCAGCGCCGTTGCCCGGCACGCGATGCTGCAGCAGGTGGAAATGCACCGCGCCGGCGCGCGCGTGGCGCACGATTTCAAGCGACGCCGGCACCGGCGCGTCGGCACCGGTCAGCGCATGGTCGGTCTCGACATAGACCGCGCCGCCGGGCCGCGACAGCCGCGCCGCGTGCTCCAGCGCCGGCCCGATCCAGTCCTCGGCGAAGGGCGGATCCAGGAAGACCACGTCGAAGCTGGCATCGGGCAGTTGCGCGGCAATGGCAAAGGCATCGCCCTGCATCACGCGCACCTGGGCCGCATCGAGCCGGTACTGGTTGTCGCGCAGCTGCTTGGCCACACGCGCATTGGACTCGACCAGCGTGACCGCGGCGGCGCCGCGCGAGGCGGCCTCGAAGCCGAGCGCGCCGGAGCCGGCGAACAGGTCCAGGCATTCCAGCCCGGACAGGTCCTGGCCGAGCCAGTTGAAGAGCGTCTCGCGCACGCGGTCGGGCGTGGGGCGCAGGCCCTGGGCATCGGGAACGGGCAGCAAGGTGCGCTTCCAGCGGCCGCCGATGATGCGGACCTGGGACGGCTCCTGGCGCGGTGCCTGGCGTGGCGCCGCGGAAACGGGGGAACGCCCGCCGCTGGCAGCGGCAGGAGAGGCGGGTCGCCCGCCGGTGGCGGGCGACGGCAATCGGGAACGCGAATTCATCCCGTGATTGTAGAGCCTGCGGGCCGGTTCGCCGCACGCACCGGAGCCCCGGCGCGCATGACGGGCCCAAGCGGTGCCGGCATCACTGCCTGGCGGCGGTCGCAGGCGCCGCGACCGGGCCGCCGACGATCACCGTCGCCATATTGTCCGGGCGCACATGGCGCTGGAAAGCGGCCCTGACCTGCTCGCGCGTGACCTTGCCAATCTGGGCGGTCCAGGTGTCCAGGTAATCCAGCGGCAGCCCGTACCAGCCGATATTGGCGACGTTGGTCAGCAGCTTGCGGTTGTTGTCGATGCGCAGCGGGAAACCGTTGATGAGGTTGTCCTTGGCCGCGCGCAGCTCTTTCTCGGTCGGGCCCTCGGCGACAAAGCGCGCCAGCACCTGGCGCACCAGCGCCAGCGCTTCGTCGGTCTGCGCCTTCTTGGTCTGCAGGCTGATGCCGAACGGACCCGGCTGCTTGGACGGCGCGAAGTAGCTGTCCACGCCGTAGGTCAGGCCGCGCTTCTCGCGCACCTCGTCAGTCAGGCGCGAGCTGAAGCCGCCGCCGCCCAGCACGTAGTTGCCCACCAGCAGCGCGAAATAATCAGGGTCGCCGCGGGCAATCGCCGGCTGGCCGATGGCCACGCTGGACTGCTGTGCCGGATGCGGCATGCGCTGCTCGCTCGGGGCGATGTTCAGGCGCACCTGCGGCATGGCCGGCGCCGCGCTGCCGGGCGGCAGCCCGCGCGTGAGCTGCTCGGCAATGGCTTCGGCCTGCTTGCGGTCGACCGCGCCGATCAGCGTCACCACCGCGCGCTGCGCGCCGTAGTTGTCACGCCAGAACCTGACGATGTCGTCGCGCGTGATCGACGCCACGCTGTCCGGGGTCGCGGCCACGCCGTAGGGATGGTCGGGGTACATGGCCTTGGCCAGCGCCTTGTCGGCGATCACGCCGGGCTTGGCGTCGGCTTCGCGGATGGCGGTGATCAGGCGCTGCTTCTCGCGCCCGACCACGGCGTCCGGGTAGGTCGGCGCCTTGATCAGTTGCGCGGCCAGCGCGACCGACTGGTCCAGCTCCGGCTGGGCGGTCAGCGTGCGCAGCCCGATGCCGCCGCGGTCGCCGCCGGCGGCGCCGCCAAAGGCGGCACCGGTATCGGCAAAGCCATCGGCGATCTTCGCTTCATCGCGCGCCGGCTGGCCCTCCAGCGCCGCGGCGCCCTTGTCCAGCAGCGCGGCGGTCAGCGTGGCCAACCCGGCCTTGCCCGGCGGGTCATAGCGGCTGCCGGCGTCGAAGTCGATATTGACGTCGAGCATCGGGATCGACGGGCTGTGCACGAAGAACACCCTGGCGCCGGTTGACGCGGTCCAGTGCTCGATCGGGATCGCGGCCTGCGCCAGTTGCGCAGCCAGCAGGACCATGGCGCCCAATGCGGCGCCGGCCAGTTTGCGCAGCGCACGCTGCGGGATGGTGACGTACTGAGTCATCGCCTTTCCTCAGTGGCGCAGGCCCGACGGGGCCTGGGGCTTGGGCTTGTTCGGATCGATCGGCTGCGGCACCAGCGTGGCCACGGTCAGGTTGTCGTCGTTGAAATACTTCCCGGCGACGGCCTGCACCTGCGCCGGCGTGACGGCCTTGATCTTGTCGAGCATGCGGTCGATCTGGCGCCAGGAGATATCCGAGATCTCGGACACGCCGATTTCCATGCCCTGCCCGAACACCGAATCACGCTTGTAGATCTGGCCGGCCACCACCTGCGCCTTGACGCGCTTGAGCTCCTCCGGCGACACGCCCTCCTTGGCGATACGCTGGACCTCGGCGCGCAGCGCGCGCTCGATCTCGTCGGTGTTGTGGCCCGTGGCGGGCGTGCCGTCGAGCACGAACAGCGACTCGCCGCGGTTGATGCTGTCATAGCCGACGTTGACGTCGTCGGCCAGGCGCTGCTCGCGCACCAGTTCGCGCGTCAGTCGTGCGTTGTCGTAGCCGTTGAGCACGGCGGCCAGCACCTCCAGCGCGTAGGGGTCGACGTCCTTCTCGATATCGCGCAGGCGCGGCACCTTGTAGGCCATCACCATGTACTGGTTCTCGGCCGGCGCCTTGACCCAGATGCGCTTGATGCCCTTTTGCGCCGGCTCTTCCTGGTCCTTGCGCAGCGGCAGCGTGCGCGGCTTGAGCTTGCCGTAATAGCGCTCGGCCAGGGCGCGCACTTCCTCGGCCTTGACGTCGCCGGTGACAATCACCATGGCGTTGTTGGGCACGTACCAGTGGCGGTACCACTCCTTGACGTCGTCCACGCGCATATTGACCAGGTCGTCCATCCAGCCGATCACCGGGTGGCGGTACGCGGCGGCGGTGTAGACCGTGGCCAGCAATTGCTCGTAGACGGTGCCGCGCGCGGAGTCGTCGGTGCGCAGGCGGCGTTCTTCCATCACCACCTTCATCTCGCGTTCGAACTCGTCCTTGGTGATGACGAGGTTGGCCATGCGGTCGGCCTCCAGCTCCATCATCCTCGGCAGGTACTGCTTGCCGATCTGCTGGTAGTACATGGTGAAGTCGCGGTTGGTCATGGCGTTCTCACGCCCGCCCAGCGCGGCCACCTGCTTGGAGAACTCGCCCACGCCGACCTTGGGCGTGCCCTTGAACATCATGTGCTCGAGCATGTGCGCCACGCCGGTGGTGCCGCTGACCTCGTCGATGCCGCCCACGCGGTACCAGATCTGGTGCGCCACCGTGGGCGCGCGGTGGTCTTCCTTGACGATCAGCCGCAGCCCGTTGGACAGGCGGTATTCGGTCGTGCCATGCGCGGTCGCGCCGGCCGGGGCGGTCTGCGTGCCGGGCATCGGCGAGGCCACCACGCCCTGCGCCCCTGCCGGCATCGACCACGGCAGCAAGGCCAGCAGCAGCGTGGGAATGACTCGCCGCGCGAGACGCGCGGCGCGGGCGGGAAGCGGTTCGGAGGAGGATGAAAGGCGTTGGAAGCGCGTTGGGACGCAGGCTTTGGTGCCTTGTGCGCCCGCAGCGGTCAGGACAGCGCAATGGTTCATGCGACCCCGTCTGCTAGAATTTTGCCGATCGACTCACGTGCGCAAGACTGCGCGCATGAATCTGCCATGTAGCGAACTATACGCAATCGCCGGCCGGGACCACAACGGTTTCTCCCCAGCCATCGCGACGCCTGCGTAACCCATTGATTTATAACCGGTTGCCTGCTGGCATTGGCTGCCGCCAGGGTATCGGCCCCGGTATTGACCCCATTCCCCAATGTTTAGTTTCTGGAAGAAGCGCAAGGCCGAGCCCGCCGAGGCGCCAGCCCCGGCCCCCGCTCCGGTCGAGGTTCCCGCCCCCGTACCGGCACCGGCCCCCACGCCTGCGCCAGTCCCTGCGCCCGCACCGGCACCGGTCCCGGCGCAAGTGCCACCCCCTGCCCCAGCGCCCGTGGCGGCCCCGATCCCCGTGCCGGCGCCCGCACCGGCCGAAGCGCTCGAGCTGGTCCCGCCGCCCGCCCAGACTGCTGAAGCGAAGCTGGGCTGGATGCATCGGCTGCGTACCGGGCTGTCCAAGACCAGCCGCAACATCGGCACGCTGTTCGTCGGCGTCAAGGTCGACGAGGCCCTGTTCGAAGAACTGGAAACCGCGCTGCTGATGGCCGATGCCGGCGTGGAAGCCACCGAGTACCTGCTGGGCGAGTTGCGCAAGCGCGTCAAGGCCGAGCGCATCGAGACCGCCGAAGGCGTCAAGGCGGCGCTGCGCGAGCTGCTGACGCAGCTGCTGCGCCCGCTGGAAAAAACCATGGCGCTGGGCCGCGAGCAGCCGCTGGTGATGATGATCGCGGGCGTCAACGGCGCCGGCAAGACCACCAGCATCGGCAAGCTGTGCAAGCACTTCCAGCGCTATGACCAGAAGGTGCTGCTGGCCGCCGGCGATACCTTCCGCGCCGCCGCGCGCGAGCAACTGACGATCTGGGGCGAACGCAACAACGTCACCGTGGTGGCGCAGGAAAGCGGCGACCCGGCGGCGGTGATCTTCGACGCCGTCAATGCGGCCAAGGCGCGCGGCATCGACATCGTCATGGCCGACACCGCCGGCCGCCTGCCGACGCAGCTGCACCTGATGGAAGAGCTCAGGAAGGTCAAGCGCGTGATCAGCAAGGCCATGCCGAGCGCGCCGCACGAGGTGCTGCTGGTGATCGACGCCAATACCGGCCAGAACGCCCTGCAGCAAACCCGCGCCTTCGACGACGCGCTGGGCCTGACCGGCCTGATCGTGACCAAGCTCGACGGCACCGCCAAGGGCGGCATCCTGGCGGCGATCGCGCGCCAGCGCCCGGTGCCGGTTTATTTCATTGGCGTGGGCGAGAAGGTGGAGGACCTGCAGCCGTTCAAGGCGGATGAGTTCGCCGAAGCGCTGCTGGGGTAAGGCCCGGCAACCCGTGCAAAGCAAAAACGCCCCGGCAGTGCCGGGGCGTTTTGCCTTGCAGGCCTGCGAACGCTTATTCCGCGTCAGGCTGCGCCTTCGGCTCCGCCTTCTGGAAAGCAGGCAGCTCCATGCAGGTTTCATAGATCCTGGCGATCGCCGGGTAGCGGGCCAGGTCGATATTGAAGCGCTGCGCGTTGAATACCTGCGGCACCAGGCAGATATCGGCCAGCGTGGGCGTATCGCCAAAGCAGAAGCGCCCGGCCTTGCCGCCGCGCTCCAGGTTGGCCTGCAGCGACGCAAAGCCCAGCTCGATCCAGTGGTGGTACCACGCGTCCTTGACCTCGTCGGTCACGCCCACGGTGTGCTTCAGGTACTTCAGCACGCGCAGGTTGTTCAGCGGGTGGATCTCGCACGCGATCTCCTGGGCCAGTCCGCGCACATAGGCGCGGTCCAGCGCCGTGCCGGGCAGCAGCTTCGGCTCGGGATGGACCTCGTCCAGGTATTCGACGATGGCCAGCGATTGCTGCAGCACGTGCTCGCCGTCGGCGAGCGCCGGCACCAGGCCGTCGGGATTCACGGCGCGAAACTCCGGCTTGAGCTGCTGGCCGCCTTCCTTCAGCAGGTGCACCGGCACATAGTCATACGACAGCCCCTTGAGTTCCAGCGCAATGCGCACGCGGAATGAGGCCGAACTGCGGAAATAGCTGTAAAGCTTTAGCATTGGATCAGACTACCTTGATGGTGAGATCGCCCACGCCGCCGACGTGGCACCGCATGACATCGCCCTTGACCACCGGGCCCACGCCTTCGGGCGTGCCGCTGAAGATCAGGTCGCCCGGCTGCAGCTCGAACAGCTTCGACAGGTACGACACCATCTCCGGCACCGACCAGATCAGGTCGGACAGGTCGCCGCGCTGCTTCTCCACGCCGTTGACCGCCAGCGTCACCGCGCCCTTCTCCGGATGGCCGATGGCCGAGACCGGCACGATCGGGCCGATCGGCGCGGACTGGTCGAAGGCCTTGCCGGTCTCCCAGGGGCGGCCGGTCTTCTTCGATTCGTTCTGCAGGTCGCGGCGGGTCATGTCCAGGCCCACGGCGTAGCCGAACACGTGGCCGGCTGCCTGGTCGACCGGGATGTCCCGTCCGCCCTTGCCGATCGCCACCACCAGCTCCACTTCATAGTGGCAGTTGCTGGTGCCCGGCGGGTACGGGAAGGCACCTTCGGTGCCGTCGGCGACGTAGCTGACCGCGTCGGACGGCTTGCAGAAGAAGAACGGCGGCTCGCGGTCGGGGTCCGAGCCCATTTCACGGGCGTGGGCAGCATAGTTGCGGCCGACGCAGTACACGCGCCGGACCGGGAAACTAGCATTGCTGCCGCGCACCGGCACGCCAACGGGCGCGGCCGGGGCGAACACGAATTCGGTCATGCATCTCTCCAGATTGTTCTGATCGGTGCTGCGGCGCGGGTGGGCAGGATTGCAGGATGCAGCCATGCGCGGCGTCGCCAGCAGACGCCCCGGCGCAGCAGGGCAACAGGATACACCGCGAGAGTTGGCTCTGCGTACGACCGCATACAATGAATCCAGGCATCCTCGCAGCGCCAGCGCACCGGACTGGCGCAGGTACCGGATACTTGCCCGGCGCGAATCTTGCATGGCGCACTGCAACAGAGCCTAGCCATGACACGACGCCACCCGCCCCCATCGCCCACCGCTGCTGCACCTGCCCCGCCCACTGCCGGCGGCCGGGTGTTGCGGATCCTGCTCGTGCGCGACCCGCATGACGCCGACCCGCTGAACGTCGAGACCATCCGCGGCGGGCTGGTCAGCGCGGGCTTTACCGAGATCCAGATCGTCGACGCCGACCTGCGCCTGCCGGATGTGATCACGGCCACCCAGCCTGACATGCTGATCATCGCGTCCGAATCCGCCGCGCGCGACACCATCGAGCATGTCTGCGTCTCGACCCAGCATGCGCCGCGTCCGATCGTGCTGTTCACCGACAACGACGACAGCCAGCGCATCAAGGCAGCGCTGACGGCGGGGATCACCGCCTATATCGTCGACGGCCTGCGCGCCGAGCGCGTCAAGACCGTGCTTGACGTGGCCTACGCACGCTTCGAACTGGACCAGCAGCTGCGCGCCGAGCTCGATGCCACCAGGCTCAAGCTGGCCGAGCGCAAGGTGGTCGAGCGCGCCAAGGGGCTGCTGATGCAGGCGCGCGGCCTCAGCGAGGACGAGGCCTACAAGCGCCTGCGCAGCATGGCGATGGAGCGCGGCCTGAAGCTGGTGGACGCGGCTCAGCGCGTGATCGACGTGATGGGCTGAGCCGCTCCCGCCTGCCAGCCGTGGTGCGCTGCCGCACGCGACTGGTGCAATGCACGCTCCTGGCGCTGCCGCGCTGCTCCACCTCCCTCCCCTGCTCCCCCGAATGTGGCGGCGGCCAGCGCGCGCGCACCGCATCCGATCATTTCCTCCCGATCCGTCACAAATCCGCCCTCGAATGCTGCACTGCACAGGCTGGCACACGCCTTGCGTTATGCAGGTATCGGCCAACGGCGGCCGACCAACAATTTCGGCGGACACGGCCAACGCGGGCTGCGTCACGCCACGGACAACGGCGTCCCTGCGCCGCACCGGTCTTCTGGCGAAGCCGGTCGCGGAGGGGACGCCTTTTTTCTTGGAGCCATGCAATGCCCTCTCGCCTCAGGATTGCCAAGCCGCTGCACGCAGCCGTCCACGTTCCCGACGCGGCTGCCGACGCCGTGCCGGCCAGCAGCGGCCGCCGCCGCGCGCTGGCCACCATCGCCGGCGCCAGCGTGATGACGCTGGTCGATCCGCTGGTGCGCGCCGGTGCGTGGGCAGCGGGCTCGGACGCGCCCGAGAAGGCCGACGTGCGCATCGGCTTTATCCCGCTGACCGACTGCGCCTCGGTGGTGATGGCCGCCACGCTCGGGCTGGACAAGAAATACGGCATCAAGATCACGCCGACCAAGGAAGCCTCATGGGCCGGCGTGCGCGACAAGCTGGTCAACGGCGAGCTGGACGCGGCGCACGTGCTGTACGGCCTGATCTACGGCGTGCAGCTGGGCATCGGCGGCCCGAAGAAGGACATGGCCGTGCTGATGAACCTGAACCACAACGGCCAGGCCATCACGCTGTCGTCCAAGCTCGCCGAGAAAGGCGTCAAGGACGGCGCCAGCCTGAAGGCGCTGATGATGAAGGAGAAGCGCGACTACACCTTCGCCCAGACCTTCCCCACCGGCACGCACGCGATGTGGCTGTACTACTGGCTGGCGGCCAACGGCATCAACCCGATGCAGGACGCCAAGGCCATCACGGTGCCGCCGCCGCAGATGGTGGCCAATATGCGCGTGGGCAATATGGATGGCTTCTGCGTGGGCGAGCCCTGGGGCGCGCGCGCCATCGCCGACAAGATCGGCTTCACCGCAGAGACCACGCAGGCCATCTGGAAGAGCCACCCCGAGAAGACCCTGGGCACCACCGCGGAGTTCGTGCAGAAATACCCCAACACCGCGCGCGCGATGGTGGCCGCGGTGCTGGAGGCATCGAAGTTCATCGATGCGTCGACCTCCAACCGCCGCAAGACCGCCGAGACCATTGCCGCCAAGTCCTACGTCAACACCGACATGGACATCATCCTGGACCGCATGCTGGGCCGCTACACCAACGGCCTGGGCAAGACCTGGGACGACCCCGACGCGATGAAGTTCTACCAGGACGGCAGCGCCAACTACCCGTACCTGTCAGACGGCATGTGGTTCCTGACCCAGCACAAGCGCTGGGGCCTGCTGAAGGAACATCCGGACTATCTCGCCGTGGCCAGGCAGGTCAACCGCATCGACGTCTACAAGCAGGCCGCCGCCGCCGCGCAGGTGCCGCTGCCCAAGAGCGACATGCGCAGCGCCAAGCTGATCGACGGCGTGGTCTGGGACGGCAAGGACCCCAAGGCCTACGCCGACGGTTTCAAGATCAAGGCCTGACGCAAGCCTTCCCCCACTGATCCGCAGTGCCCCTGACGAAAGGAGCCAGACGTGAATGCCATAGCCCACCCCACGCCCGATGGTGCAACCGTAGCCGCCAGCGCCGACCCCGACACCAAGGAGCGGGCGCGCCGGCGCGAGCAGGAAATCGCCGCGCAGGCACGGCGCTCGCAACGCCGCGAGGCGGTCGCCGCGCTGGTGCTCAAGGCCGTGCCACCGGCACTGGGCTTTGCCCTGTTCGTGCTGGCCTGGCACGGCATCGCCACGATGATCCCGGCCATCCCCACGCCGCAGGCCACATGGAACGCCGCGGTGCCGCTGTTTGCCGACCCGTTCTACCGCAACGGGCCCAATGACCAGGGCATCGGCTGGAACGTGCTGGCATCCCTGGCGCGCGTCGCGGCGGGCTTCGGCCTGGCCGCGCTGGTCGGCATCCCGGCCGGCTTCCTGATCGGGCGCTTCGCCTTCCTGAACGCGATGACCGCGCCGGTGATCAGCCTGCTGCGGCCGGTCTCGCCGCTGGCGTGGCTGCCGATCGGCCTGCTGCTGTTCAAGGCCGCCAACCCGGCCGCGATCTGGGCGATCTTCATCTGCTCGATCTGGCCGATGGTGATCAACACCGCGGTCGGCGTCACGCGCGTGCCGCAGGACTACCTGAACGTGGCGCGCGTGCTGGACCTGTCGGAATGGAAGGTGTTCACGCGGGTGCTGTTCCCCGCGGTGCTGCCCTACATGTTGACCGGCGTGCGGCTGTCGATCGGCACCGCGTGGCTGGTGATCGTCGCGGCCGAGATGCTGACCGGCGGCACCGGCATCGGCTTCTGGCTGTGGGACGAATGGAACAACCTGAAGGTCGAGCACATCGTGATCGCGATCTTCGTGATCGGCATCATCGGGCTGCTGCTGGAGCACGCGCTGCTGGCGCTGGCCCGGCGCTTCAGCTACGGCACCAACTGACACGCGGGGAGAATCGCCATGGACAAGTTCGTCAGCATCGAAAACGTCGGCCAGACCTTCAAGACCCGCAAGGGCCCGTTCGTCGCCCTGCGCGATATCAACCTGCATATCGCCGAGGGCGAGTTCATCACGCTGATCGGCCATTCAGGCTGTGGCAAGTCCACGCTGCTGAACCTGGTCGCGGGACTGGCCACGCCCACCACCGGCGCGCTGATCTGCGCCGGGCGCGAGATCGCCGGGCCGGGGCCGGAGCGCGCGGTGGTGTTCCAGAACCATTCGCTGCTGCCGTGGCTGACGTGCTTCGAGAACGTCTACCTGGGCGTGGAGCGCGTCTTCGCCGCCAGCGAGAGCAAGCCGCAGCTCAAGGCGCGCACGCACGACACGCTGGCGCTGGTGGGCCTGACGCACGCCGAGAACAAGTACCCGCATGAGATCTCCGGCGGCATGAAGCAGCGCGTGGGCATTGCCCGCGCGCTGGCGATGGCGCCCAAGGTGCTGCTGATGGACGAGCCCTTCGGCGCGCTCGATGCGCTCACGCGCGCGCACCTGCAGGACGAGCTGATCAAGATCGTGGCGCGCACCCGCAGCACCGTGGTGATGGTGACCCACGATGTCGACGAGGCCGTGCTGCTGGCCGACCGCATCGTCATGATGACCAACGGTCCGGCCGCGACCATCGGCGAGATCCTGAAGGTGGAGCTGCCGCGTCCGCGCGACCGCGTCGCGCTGGCCGACGACAAGGGCTACCACGCCTGCCGCACCGCGGTGCTGGACTTCCTCTACCGCAAGCAGCGCAACCCGGCGCTGCAGGAAGCCGCGTAGTGCCCGCCGGCCGCGTGCGGGTGGGCGGCCCTATGTGGCACAGGCGGCGATGGGCGCGGCGGCCTGGCTCCGCTATCATGAACCCAGAACAGACTACCCCCACGCCGCCATGACCACGCCAGCCACGTCCTTCCCTGCTGCCCGCTATATCAAGGAGATCGGCCGCGGCGTCAACGGCGCGCGGGCGCTGCCGCGCGAAGACGCGCAGGCCCTGTTCGACGCCATGCTGGCCGGGCGCGTCTCGGACCTGGAGCTTGGCGCCATCCTGATGGCCTACCGCATCAAGGGCGAGGCCCCGCACGAGCTGGCCGGCATGCTGGAAGCCGCCCATGCGCACTGCCAGCCGCTGCCGGCGCCGCCTGACCGGCAGGTGGTGGTGATCCCCAGCTACAACGGCGCGCGCAAGCAACCCAACCTGGTGCCGCTGCTGGCGCTGCTGCTGGCGCGCGAAGATGTCCCCGTGCTGGTGCACGGCACGCGCCTGTTCAATGGCCGCGTGACCAGCATGACGCTGTTCGAGGCGCTGGGCGTGCCCTTGTGCGCGACTACCGGCGAGGCCTCGGCACGGCTGCGCGAGGGCAGCGACCTCGGGCCGCTGGCGGTGCTGCCGGTGGATGTGCTGTCGCCCGGGCTGTCGCAGCTGCTGGAGCGGCGCACCGTGATCGGCCTGCGCAATTCGGCGCACACGGTGGCCAAGATGCTGCAGCCGGTGGGCGAGCATTCGCCCGCGGAAGGGTTGCGCCTGTACAGCTACACCCACCCCGAATACCGCGAGACGCTGACCGACTACTTCTCGCATGAACCCGCCAACGTGCTGCTGGCACGCGGCACCGAGGGCGAAGTGGTGGCCGATGCGCGCCGCACCAGCCGCATCGACTGGCTGCACGAGGGGCACCAGCAGACGCTGGTCGATCCGGCCGTGGGTTCGCTGGCCGAAGTGCCTGAACTGCCGCCCGGCAGCGACGCCGGCCAGACCGTGGCCTGGATCCGGCGCGTGCTGGACGGCGCGGCGCCGGTGCCGGCGCCGATCGCGATCCAGGTCGAGGCTATCCGCGAATGCCTGCGGCAAGGCACCCGCGTGACCTGGGCCAGCCCGGTCTGAGCCAGCCCCGGGACCGCTGTCAGGGCTTGCGCGGGGGCAGCGGGATGCGCTCGGTCTCGCCCGGCACGTGCGGGAACTGGTCGTCCTCCCAGCGCTGGGCGGCGGCCTCGATCGCCACCTTGCTGCTGGCAACGAAATTCCAGTAGATAAAACGGTGCCCGTCGGTCGGGTCACCGCCCAGCAGCATTACGCGCGACGGTGTCGTGGCCGTCAGCGTCGCGGGCTGGCCCGGCGTGAGCACCACCATATGCTCGGCCGGCAGCGGCTCGCCGTCGAGCGCCACCGCGCCATCCACCGGATAGATGCCCCGCTCGGCATGATCGGCCGGGATCTCCACGCTCGCGCCCGCATCCAGCTCGATCGCCACATACAGGGTGCGGCTGAAGACCTTGACCGGAGAGACCTGGCCAAAGGCATCGCCCGCAATCACCACCATGCGCACGCCCGGCCGCTCGATCCGTGGCAGCGTGGCGGCTGGATGGTGGAAAAACGACGGCTCGGCACCCTCATGCTCCTGCGGCAGTGCCACCCAGGTCTGGATGCCGTGCAGGAGGGCCCCGGCGGGGCGCACATGCTCGGGCGAGCGCTCCGAGTGCACGATGCCGTGCCCGGCGGTCATCCAGTTGACATCGCCCGGGCGGATCGCCTGGTCGCTGCCCAGGCTGTCTCGGTGGATGATCTCGCCCTCGAACAGATAAGTGACCGTGGCCAGTCCGATATGTGGATGCGGGCGCACGTCGGCTCCGCCGCCCGGCGGCAGTTGCACCGGCCCCATATGGTCGAAGAAGATAAACGGCCCGACAGTCTGGGAGGCGGCGGCGGGCAACAGCCGGCGCACGGTAAAATCGCCCAGGTCGCGCACATGCGGCTTGAGCAAGTGTTCGATAGCAGACATAACTCCTCCGGTGGAATGAGAGAGGCTTGCAAGGATGCCAGCGCGCCGCAGCTTGGTCGAGTGTAGCCGCTGCTGCAACAAATCATTGCAGCAGCGGGCAGAACCCCCATGCCCCGCACCGCTCTAACATCCAGTGCGCCGAACCGTGGGTATCGTTCCCGCCGCTCGAAGTGGCAAGTAGCTATGCCAGCAGCAAGAGCGATCGAGAGGAACTATCACGACCATCGGGGCTCCAATTAGCACTCACCCGGCCTGAGTGCTAATATGTGTTGCAGTGCCACCGCCCCAACAGGCGCGGCACCCCGGCAACCGAACCGCCGGATGCGAAAGGAGCCATTGAGTGAACGCAGTCTTGTCTGCCGACCAAACCCTGAATAACCGTCTGCCGACGGCACCCCGGAGCACGGGCAGCTTCGCGCTGACCTTCCCGGCCACCGTTGGCAACCTCGACAGCTATATCCAGGCTGTCCACCGGATTCCGCTGTTGACCGCGGAGGAAGAGCAGCGCCTGGCGCGCGAGCTCCGCGACCACGATTCCGTTGATGCTGCCCGCCAGATGGTGATGTCCCACCTGCGTCTGGTGGTGTCGATCGCCCGCCAGTACCTGGGCTATGGCCTGCCCCACGCCGACCTGATCCAGGAAGGCAATATCGGCCTGATGAAGGCGGTCAAGCGCTTCGACCCCGACCAGGGCGTGCGCCTGGTGTCGTACGCGATGCACTGGATCAAGGCCGAGATCCACGAATACGTGCTGAAGAACTGGCGCATGGTCAAGGTGGCCACCACCAAGGCCCAGCGCAAGCTGTTCTTCAACCTGCGCAGCCACAAGCAGGGCGCGCACACGTTCACGCCGGAGCAGGTCGAGGCCGTGGCGCGCGAGCTGAACGTCAAGCCCGAAGAAGTGATGGAGATGGAGACCCGCCTGTCGGGCGGCGACCTGGCGCTGGAAGGCCAGATCGACGACGGCGAAGAGGAATTCGCCCCCATCGCCTACCTGGCGGACAACCACAACGAGCCCACCCGCGTGCTGGAAGCCAAGCGCCACGACCGCATGCAGGTCGAGGGCCTGGAAGAAGCGCTGGGCAAGCTGGACGAACGCAGCCGCCGCATCATCGAGGCGCGCTGGCTGCACGTCGAGGACGATGGCTCGGGCGGGTCCACGCTGCATGAGCTGGCTGACGAGTTCGGCGTCTCGGCCGAGCGCATCCGCCAGATCGAGGCCGCGGCCATGAAGAAGATGAAGGGGGCGCTGCAGGCGTTCGCCTGATCCGCACCCCCAGCCATGCAAAAGGCCGGTCCACTGGACCGGCCTTTTTGTTGCCCGCGAGGGGTTAGTGCGACCTTATGCCGCACCCTTCCCTCCCTTTCACGTCACGACAGCAGCTGTTTCAGGTCGTGCGCGATCGGATCCGGACCCTGGCCGTGGCGGATGAACAGCCGCAGCTTGCCGTCCGGGTCGAACACATAGCTGCCCGCGGAGTGGTCAACCGTGTAGTTGGTCGGGGAGCTGCCCGGCACCTTGGCGTAGAACACCTTGAAGTCCTTGGTCAACTTCTGCAGTGCGGCTTCATCGGCCGGGCGCAGCCCCAGGAAGCGCCCATCGAAGGCCGGCACGTACTGGGCCAGCAGCGCCTGCGTGTCGCGTTCCGGGTCGACCGTGACGAACAGCACCTGCACGCGGTCGGCGTCGGGGCCCAGTTTCTCCATCACCGCCTTCAGTTCGGCCATCGTCGTCGGGCACACGTCGGGACAGTGGGTGTAGCCGAAGAACATCACCACCGCCTTGCCCTTGAAGTCGGCGATGGTGCGCACCTTGCCGTGATGGTCGGTCAGCGAGAAGTCCTTGCCGAAGTCCGCCGCGCCGGTGATGTCGACATTGCGGAACGAGGCCTTCTGCTGCCCGCAGGCAGCCACGGCCAGCGCAAGCGCGGCCAGCAGGGAAAAGCGGCGGAAGGCGGCGAACAGGCCGGAGGCGGGGCTTAGGCGGGGCATGCGGCGGAGACCGGTCAGGGGTGGGAGGAAACAGCGGCACCGGAGGGCGGCGACATCACGCAGTATCGCCGATCGTGCCGCCACGCTGCGCCGGCCGCGACAAGATGCCGCAGCCGGTCGGCCACAGGTCAGACCTGCGGCACGAACTTGAAGTAGTGGTCGACCAGCAGCGCGGCGAACAGCAGCGACAGGTACAGGATCGAGAAGCGGAAGGTGCGCTGCGCCAGCTCGTCTGAATAGTTGCGGTACATCTTCCAGGCGTAGGCCAGGAAACCCGCGCCCAGCGCCAGCGCGGCCGCCAGGTAGATATAGCCGCTCATGCCGTAGACAAAGGGCAGCAGCGTCGCGGCGATCATGATCAGCGTGTACAGCAGGATATGCAGCAGCGTGTAGCGCTCGCCGTGCGTGACCGGCAGCATCGGCAGGCCGGACTTGGCGTAGTCGGCGCGGCGGTACAGCGCCAGGGCCCAGAAGTGCGGCGGGGTCCAGGTGAAGATGATCAGCACCAGGAACCAGGCCTCGGCCGACACCTCGCCCGCCACCGCGGCCCAGCCCAGCGCCGGCGGCATCGCCCCCGACAGCCCGCCGATCACGATGTTCTGCGGCGTGGCCGGCTTGAGCAGGATGGTGTAGACCACCGCGTAGCCGAGGAAGGTGGCAAAGGTCAGCCACATCGTCAGGTCGTTGGCGTAGACGTGCAGCAGCCACATGCCGGCGCCGCCCAGGATGGCGGAGAACACCAGGGTCTGCGGCGTGGTGATCTCGCCGGTGGCCGACGGGCGCCACGCGGTGCGGCGCATCAGCGCATCGATCTTCTGCTCGACCAGGCAATTGATGGCAAAGGCCGCACCGGCCAGCAGCCAGATGCCGGCGGCGCCGCCGATCAGCACGCGCCACGGCACCATGCCGGGCGTGGCCAGGAACATGCCGATGATGGCGCAGAACACGGCCAGCTGCGTCACGCGCGGCTTGGTCAGGGCGGCATATTGTCGGGCAAGGTGCCGTATCCGGCTCAACTTGCCCAGCGAATGGGGGTGGGTAGCGGTAACCACGGAAGGGGTCTTGTCTTTCATGTGGCGCGGGCGGCGTTCGGCACGGCAGCGGGGGCGCCGGCGGCCCGCATGGTGAGCCCTGCGAGCCCTGTATTGTAGTGGAGGCGGACCAGCAGCAGCAGGAGCAGCGCCGCGCCGCCGTTGTGCGCAACCGCGGCCACCAGCGGCCAGTCGAACACGATATTGGACATCCCGGTGGCCAGTTGCAGCACCAGCGTGGCCAGCAGCCAGCCGGCCGCGCGCGCGAGCCCTTCAAGCCTGCGCGCGCGCAGGCCAAGCCACGCCAGGTAGCCCAGCACGACAAAGGCAAAGCCGCGGTGCACCCAGTGGATCGCCACCAGCGCCGCGTGCGGGATGTAGTCGCCGTCGGCGGTCATGCCAAGCTGGCGCCACAGCGTGAAGCCGTGGCGGAAATCCATCTCGGGCACCAGCTGGCCGTTGCACAGCGGGAAGTCGGTGCAGGCCAGCACCGCGTAGTTGGTGCTGACCCAGCCCCCCAGGAAGATCTGGATCACCAGCAGCAGCAGGCCGATGCGCACCGGCCAGCGCAGCCGCGCGGCCTGCGCCGCGACCGGGTGCGGTGGATCGTTGCGCGAACCCAGCTGGATCAGCACGGCCAGCAGAGCCATGCCCAGCATCAGGTGCGTGACCACGATGATCGGCTGCAGCTTCAGGGTCACGGTGAAAGCGCCGAACGCACCCTGCACGCACACCAGCAGCAGCACCCCGGTGGCGAACCACGGCGACTGCTTCAGCTCGCGCCGCTTGACCCACGCCAGCACCATCAGCGTGATGATCAGCACCCCGACCGCCATGGCGAAGTAGCGGTGGATCATCTCGATCCACGCCTTGGCCAGCGTCACGGGGCCGCTGGGCAGCGCGGTCTCGGCCGCGCGGATCGGCTCCATCGCGGCGTGCGGGTTGGAGTGCCCGTAGCAGCCGGGCCAGTCGGGGCAGCCCAGGCCGGAGTCGGTCAGGCGCGTGAAGCTGCCGAACATGATCAGGTCCAGCGTCAGGAACGCCGTGATCCAGGCGAGCTTGCGGTACTTGTTGCGGTCCCCCTTCACCAGCACGTAGGACAGCGGGAACAACGCGATCAGGATGCCGATGATGGCCAGTTGCAGCAGCATGCCGTCCCCTTTTAGCCGATGCGCGAGACCTTGAGCAGCTTCTTCAGGTCGCCGCTCATCTTCTTGGGGTCCGGGTCCTGCGGGAAACGCATCATCAGGTTGCCCAGCGGGTCGACCAGGAACAGGGTGTCCTCGGCGCGCTTGCCGGGTTCGGCCGGCAGCCACTGATGCGCGGCCTGGCGGTCGATGCGCAGGAAGCGCACACCCGCGTAGGGCTCGTTGTAGGCGGCGTTCAGGCGCTCGTCGATCTTGCCGTCGTCGGTCACCAGCCACACCGGCACGATGCGTTCGCGGTCCTGGCCCTGCCCCGCGCGGATCTGGCGGATGGTGAAGAGCTTCTTCGCGCAGGCCTCGTCGCAGGCGGACGGATCGGTGGTCACCAGCAGCCACTTGCCGCGGAACTGCTCCAGCGGCACGGCCCGGCCCTGCTCGTCGGTGACGCGCACCGGCGGCATCGGCCGCTGCGGGTCGACCAGCGCGCCGTAGTTGGTGGCGCCGCCACGCGGCTTGATGACGTAATAGGTGAAGTAAGAGGCGATCACCGGCGACGCGCACACCAGCAACAGCATCAGCATCTGCAGGCGGCCGCGGCGCGTGCGCGCATCGATGCGGGTATCCGGCGGCGAGGCCGCGGCGGCCGGGGCGGAGTCTTGCTGTGCCATGGAGTACGTCTGTCCTTTGTCTTCGGCGAGCGCATGCGCCCGGTTCATTCGAGTTACGGTGCTGCCACCCGGCGCGCGCGGCGCCAGCCCAGCACGACCACCAGCACCACCGTCAGCGCGGCCAGCCCGAACCACTGGAAGGCATAGCCGTAGTGCCGCTCCGCGCCCAGGTCGGCCGGGGCCCAGTCGCGCGCCAGGCCATCGCCGCTGTCGCTGCGCTGCTCCAGCACCAGCGGGTGCAGCGCCAGGCCGGTTTCGGCCGCATAGGCAGCGAGGTCCAGGTTCTGGCGGATCTTGCTGCCGGCGGCGTCCTGGCCCAGGCTATAGACCCGCGGCACGGCCGCCAGTGCCGTGCCTTCGATCGTCACCTCGCCCTCGGGCGTGGGGAACGGCGCAATCCGGGTGCGGTCCTGGGCGTCGCGCGGCAACCAGCCGCGCAGCACCAGCACCGCCTGCATGGCGCCGGCGGCACCTGCGGGCGCCGGCGAGGCGGCTGAAATCCGTAGCGGCGTCAGCACCAGGAAGCCGGCGCGGCTATCCCCGGGGCTGCTGCCATTGCCGTGGGGGCGATTATCCAGCAATACGGTGCGGGCTGTGTCAAAGCGCCCGGTCACGCGGACCGTGCGGTCGGTCACAACTTGCGGCAGCGGGGCCGTGCCCAGCACCACCGGCGGCTGCGCCGACAGCGCCTGCAGCCGCGCCGCGCGCGCCTCCTTGTCGTGCGCGCGGTTGAGCTGCCAGTTGCCCAGCGCGCAGGTCACGGCGATCACCACCAGCGCAGCGGCCAGCGGCAGCGGGCTGAACCAGCGGCGCACCGTCATCGCCAGGCGGGACCGCTACGCGGGCCGGTGCGATAATGGGCTTTTCCGTCGCTCCTGGCCCCGACCTGCCCCGCCATGCGCTTTGTCATCATCGTTGCCTTCATCCTGATCATCGCCAGCCTGGCCTCCGCCCTGTTCTTCATGATGCGCGACCGCGGCACGACCCCCAACATGATGCGCTCGCTGATGCTGCGCGTCGGCTTCTCGGTGGCGCTGTTCCTGTTCATCCTGTTCGCGAACTGGATGGGCTGGATCCACAGCACGGGCATCCGCATGGCGCCCTGAACGCCAGCAAGCGGGCACCAGGCTCGCAAAAGACAAACGCCGCAGGCTGGACCACCTCCTGCGGCGTTTCTCTTTTGCGTTGGCGCCGGCGGCCTCCGGGAGACGCGCCGGCGGGTACGGCAGCCGGATTTACAGCCAGTACACCACGACGTAGAGAAACAGCCACACCACGTCAACAAAGTGCCAGTACCAGGCAGCGCCTTCGAATGCAAAGTGGTGGTCAGGCGTGAAGTGGCCCTTCAGCACGCGGACCAGCACCACGGCCAGCATGATCGCGCCCATGGTCACGTGGAAGCCGTGGAAGCCGGTCAGCAGGAAGAAGGTCGAGCCGTAGATGCCCGAGGTCAGCTTCAGGTTCAGTTCCGAGTAGGCGTGCATGTACTCGTACACCTGGAAGCACATGAAGACCGCGCCCAGCAGGATGGTCAGCGACAGGCCCTGGATCAGCTGGTTGCGCTTGCCGGCCAGCAGCGCGTGGTGCGCCCAGGTCAGCGTCAGGCCGGACATCAGCAGCAGCGCGGTGTTGATGGTCGGGATCGGCCACGGACCCATGGTCTGGAAATTTTCCACCACGCCGGCCGGGCCGGTGTTGGGCCACACCGCGGCAAAGTCGGGCCACAGGATCTTGTTGTTCAGGTCGCCCAGCCAGGGCATGGCGATGGTGCGGGCATAGAACAGCGCGCCGAAGAAGGCCGCGAAGAACATCACCTCCGAGAAGATGAACCAGCCCATCGACCAGCGGAACGACAGGTCGATGTTCTTGCCGTACATGCCACCTTCGGACTCGCTGATGGCGTCGCCAAACCAGCTCTTGAGCACGAACAGGAACCACAGCAGGCCGAAGCCGCACAGGTACGGCGCCCAGGGCTGCCCGTTTACCCAACCGGCAGCTCCCGCGCCCGTCATCAGCAGGCCGAAGCTTGCCGTGATCGGGTGGCGCGACGGGCCCGGTACGAAGTAGTACGGAGCGTTTGCGCGATTCGCACTCATTCTTTTATCTCCAGCTCAGAGTCTTTGATTCAGTATTCGTGATCCGCGCTTTGGCACTGCGGGCCGTCCCCTCCTCCGGGCCAGCCCCGCCGCCGCGGTTGCTTTGTTCTGCGACTGCTTTTGTTGTCTACCCTTCCTGCCCTGCTATCCCGCTGCCTGCCCCACCACGGTGCGCACGATGAGCACCAGCACCGCGATGAAGATGGCCGCCGCGATCACGCCGGCGATCACCACATGCACCGGGTTCAGCCGGGCCATGTCGCGCTCGTGCTCGGCGCCTTTGCGCAGGCCGATGAACGACCACAACACCGCGCGCATGGTCTGCCCGAACGACATCTTGCGCTTGACCGCGTCCTTCATCTCATCCATCGCCCGTCCTCCTCAGCCCCGGCATGCACCGCGGCCGCCTCAGATGCCCTTGCCGGCCGGTGCCGGCTGCGGCGCCAGCTGGCCCTCGGGCGCCTGCGCCACCGGCGCACCCACCTCGAAGAAGGTGTACGACAGCGTAATATTCTTCACATCCTTGGGCAGCGCGGGATCGATCACGAACACCACCGGCATCTCGCGCGCCTCTTTCGCCTTGAGCGTCTGCTGCTTGAAGCAGAAGCACTCCAGCTTCATGAAATACTGGGTCGCCTGCTTGGGCGCGTAGCTCGGGATCGCCTGCGCCGAGATATCGCGCGGCTGCCCGTTGGCCACCTCGTAGACGATCGTCGCCATCTCGCCCGGATGCACTTCCATGCTGTTCTTCACCGGCCGGAAGGCGAAGGGCCCGCGCGCGTTGGAGTCGAACTCCACCGTGACGGTGCGGCTCTTGTCGACCTGCGTGTTCTTCACCGCGCCGTGCAGCTCGCGCGTGGTGATCACGTTGATGCCGGTGATCTCGCAGATCTTCTTGTACAGCGGCACCAGCGCATAGCCGAAGCCGAACATCACGGCCACGATCACGACCAGGCGCAGCATCATGCCGCGGTTGAACCGCTTATCCGCTTCTTTGCCAGCCTGCTGGTCGATGCTCATCTCGCTACCCTGCCGCCTCAGCCAAGAAACATCATCTTGGCGAAGAACCCCAGAAAGAAAACCACCACGATCGACAGCAGGATCAGGCCAAGGCGCCGGTTGGCGGCCTTCTGGTCCGGGCGTGATGGGCTTTTGTCTGGAGACTGCATAGCTGCTTCTGTTGCTTGCCGGCGCGGGAGGCGACGCTGCCGCCTCCCGCTGCCTGATTACGCTGGCCGCGCCTTAGCGGACCTGCGGGGGAACTTCAAAGGTGTGGAACGGCGCCGGCGACGGCACGGTCCACTCCAGGCCCTCGGCGCCATCCCAGGGCTTGTCGGCGGCCTTCTCGCCACCGCGGTACGACGGCAGCACCACGAAGAAGAAGAAGTACACCTGCATCAGGCCGAAGCCCAGCGCACCGATCGACGCGATCGCATTGAAGTCAGCGAACTGGGTCGGGTAGTCGGCATAGCGACGCGGCATGCCGGCCAGTCCCAGGAAGTGCATCGGGAAGAAGGTCACGTTGAAGAAGATGATCGAACCCCAGAAGTGGATCTGGCCGCGGGTTTCGTTGTACATGAAACCGCTCCACTTCGGACCCCAGTAGTAGAAGCCCGCGAACAGCGCGAACAGCGAGCCGGCCACCAGCACATAGTGGAAGTGCGCCACGATGAAGTAGGTGTCCTGCAACTGGATGTCGATCGGGGCCACGGCCGGCATCAGGCCGGTAAAGCCGCCGATGGTGAACACGAAGATGAAGCCGATCGAGAACAGCATCGGGGTCTCGAAGGTCATCGAGCCGCGCCACATGGTGGCGATCCAGTTGAAGATCTTCACGGCGGTGGGCACCGCGATCAGCATGGTCGCGTACATGAAGAACAGCTGGCCGGTCACCGGCATGCCGGTCGTGAACATGTGGTGGGCCCACACGATGAACGACAGGATGGCGATCGAGGCGGTGGCGTACACCATCGAGCTGTAGCCGAACAGGCGCTTGCGGGCAAACGCCGGCACCACCTGCGAGACGATCCCGAACGCCGGCAGGATCATGATGTACACCTCGGGGTGGCCGAAGAACCAGAAGATGTGCTGGTACATCACCGGGTCGCCGCCGCCGGCGGCCGAGAAGAAGCTCGTGCCGAAGTGGCGGTCGGTCAGCACCATGGTAATGGCGCCGGCCAGCACGGGCATCACGGCGATCAGCAGGTAGGCGGTGATCAGCCAGGTCCAGCAGAACATCGGCATCTTCATCAGCGTCATGCCCGGGGCGCGCATGTTGAGGATGGTCACGATGATGTTGATCGAGCCCATGATCGACGACGCACCCATGATGTGCATCGCGAAGATGGCCATGTCCATGCCCGGGCCCATCTGCACCGACAGCGGCGCGTACAGGGTCCAGCCGGCGGCGGTGGCGCCGCCCGGGACCAGGAACGAACCGGCCAGCAGCAGCGCGGCCGGCGGCATCAGCCAGAAGCTGAAGTTGTTCATGCGCGCGAACGCCATGTCGGACGCGCCGATCTGCAGCGGGATCATCCAGTTGGCGAAGCCGACGAAGGCCGGCATGATCGCGCCGAACACCATCACCAGGCCGTGCATGGTGGTGAACTGGTTGAACAGCTCGGGGCGGAAGAACTGCAGGCCCGGCTCGAACAGCTCCAGGCGGATCAGCAGTGCCAGCAAGCCGCCCGACAGCAGCATGATGAACGAGAACAGCAGGTACAGCGTACCGATGTCCTTGTGGTTGGTCGCGAACAGCCAGCGGCGCCAGCCATGCGGGTGGTCGTGCGCGTGGTCGTCATGCGCATGATCGTGCGGATGGGCGAGCGCGTCCGGGGTAGCAGTACTCATCGCAAATGCTCCTCTAATCCTGTTCTGTCTTCAGCGGGTCAGCCCGCGACGCGGTTGCCCGCGAGGCTGGCCTGCTTGTCAGCCTTGTCGGCCGGCGTGGCTTCGGCCTTCGGCGCCGCGCCGCCTGCCGCGCCGCCGCCCTCGGGGAACTTGCCCGCACGGGCACCCACGAAGTCGCTCGGCTGGACCACTTCACCCGTCTTGTTGCTCCAGGCGTTGCGCGTGTAGGTCATGACCGCGGCTAGCTCGGTGTCCGAGAGCTGCTTCCACGACGGCATGGCACCCTTGCCTTCCATCATGATGTGCATCTGGCCGGCCTTGGGGCCATTGACCAGCTTGGAGCCGTCCAGCGCCGGGAAGGCGCCGCCGCCCTTGCCGTTGGGCTGGTGGCAGACCGCGCAGTTGGCGGCGTAGACCTTCTCGCCACGCACCTTCGACTCGTCCAGCGTCCAGGTCTTGTTGGGATCGTCGGCCTTGGCCGCCAGCTCCTTCTTCTTGCCGTCGACCCACTTGGTGTAGTCGGCGTCCGAAACCACGCGCACCACGATCGGCATGAAGGCGTGTTCCTTGCCGCACAGCTCGGCGCACTGGCCGCGGTACACGCCGATCTTCTCGGCCTTGAACCAGGTGTCGCGCACGAAGCCGGGGATCGCATCCTGCTTGACGCCGAAGGCCGGGATCATCCAGGCGTGGATCACGTCGTTGGCGGTGGTGACGATGCGGATCTTCTTGTTGACCGGCACGACCAGCTCGTTGTCCACCTCCATCAGGTAGGTGTTCGACTTGGGCTGCTCGTTGTTGATCTGCTCGCGCGGGGTGGTCAGGGTCGACACGAAGGAGATGCCTTCGCCTTCGCCCTTCAGGTAGTCATAGCCCCACTTCCACTGGTAGCCGGTGGCCTTGATGGTGATGTCGGAGTTGGTGGTGTCCTTCATCGCCACCACGGTCTTGGTCGCCGGCAGGGCCATCGCGATCACGATGATGAACGGGACGATGGTCCAGATCACTTCGACCGTGATGCTCTCGTGGAAGGCAGCCGGCTTGGCACCTTTGGCCTTGCGGTGCTTGAAGACGGAATAAAACATCACGCTGAATACCGCGATGAAGATCACCGTGCACATGATCAACATCATCCAGTTCAGCCAGTGAATCTGTTCGGCGATCTTGGTTACCGGCTCGGTCAGGTTGAGCTGGCGCACGGCGGGGCCGCCCGGCATGTCGCTGACCGCGGACGCCGCCTGGCTGGCAAGCAGGGACGCGCCGGCCAGACAAACTGCGGATGCCTTCTTCCACATTTTCATTTGTTATCTACCCAATTTACAGATTCAAATCTGTCCCCGCCGCCGCCACCGCCGCCTCTCAGAGGCGGCGCAAGGCCGCTGCGAGCTCCTGCGCGAACTTGCGTCGCCGGTACGGGTCCACGTAACACCCCACCTGTACCTCACGTCCGCCCGAGCGCAGCGTCACCAGCGCGCGGAACGATTCACCCAGTTCGACCCGCACCCAGCGCGGGTTGAATTCCTGGCGCGTCACCTTTGTGCCGCTGGCTGTCTCCACGACCAGCATGCCGTCGGTAATGCTGACGCGCTCATAGTCTGTCGCATGGCGCGCATACACCAGCAGCGCGATCCCCAGCCCGATCAGCTCGATGCTGGCAAACGGCAGCACGAGCCAGGACCCTTGCCACGCGAAAAACAACGCGATGGCAAGCGAAACCGTGAGGATCGAGAGGTAAAACCAGCCGACCTGGCGTGGACTCAGCGAGCAATTCCGCTTCATCAGCCAGTCGTGGGGCGCGGGGGGAGGTCCGTCGAGATTTCCGCCGGAGTCACCACCTGCCGTCTGGAATGCGATACCCAAGTCTTGCATCGCCAACCACTCTGCATCGGATGCACACCCGGGACGATGGCGTCCGGGCCGCACAGTGCAAGTGCAAAACCAGGACGTTCTTGTGCCAGGGGACCACTGCGACAAACTGGCGCATTATAGGGCGCTTCCCATACACGGACAAGGGCGCGCCTTGACCGGACGGCTTGCGCGCCGCTTGATTCTGTGCATAGGGAAGGGCCCCGCCATCGCCCTGCCCGCCGCGCCGGCGCTATGTTTGCGGCAATCCCGCACCGGCGCAAGTTAACTCTGTTTTAACTTGTCCGACGCGGCCTTGCACGGCCGATCTGGTCCAGCGGCACCACCGCGCGGCCCTGGTCGTCGAGCGCCTGGCCGCCACGCGGGGCCAGCTTCCAGGCGTGGCCGTAGACGATCTCGAAGGTCAGCGGGATCACGCCGTCGGCGTTGCGCCGGCGCTCCAGCGCCTGCGCCAGCGCCTGGTACCAGCCGCGGCCGCGCAGGCCCTGCGGCAGCGCCCCGGCCGGCCCGCGCAGGCCGCCGAAGGCCTGCACCTCGCGCAGCAGCGTGGCGGGGGACTCGTAGGTCACGGTCAGCGCCTCCATGTCCATCACCGGGGTGGACCAGCCGCTGTGCACCAGCATGTCGCCGATATCGTGCATGTCGACAAAGCGCAACGTATGGGGTGCCTGGTCGACTTCGGCAAAGGCCGCGCGCAGCTCCTTCAGGGTATCCGGGCCGAACAGCGAGAACAGCACCAGACCTTCGTCCCGCGCCACGCGGTGCCACTCCGGAAACACGCGGTGCGGCTCCGGATGCCAGTGCAGCGCCAGGTTGGACCACAGCAGGTCGAAGCTCGCGGGCGCAAAAGGCAGTGTGGCAAGATCGCCCTGGACCAGGTCAAAGAGCGGCCGCTTGCCCAGCATGCGGCCGATCCAGCCGGGCCGGCGCTGCGGGTCGCGCTGGCCGGCCTCGGCCAGCATCGCGCCGGAGATGTCCAGCCCGGCGATCTGCGCATCCGGGAAGCGCGCGCGCAGCCCGGCCAGGCCCTGGCCGTGGCCGCAGCCGATATCCAGCGCGCGCTGCGGCGCCAGGCGGATCACTTCCATGCGCTCCTGCATGCGGCGGCCGATCTCGCCCAGCAGGAAGTCCAGCTGGCCGAAGCCGCGGCTGCGCCGGTCGAAGGCTAGCCGGGTCAGGCGCGCGGGCGGCAGGAAGGCATCGGGGGAATCAGCGGCATGCAGGGACACGGGCAGACAGGGCAGCAAGAAAACCAGGAACCGGCGCGGGGACAGATACAGGATCAGGCCCGGGCGCCGGATGAACGCGGCCGCCGCGCCCGATGGGCCGCGGCCGGACGGCAAGTATACGCGCGCGCCGCGCTGGCTGCCGGCGCCGCCGGCAAGGTGTTGGCCGGCGCCGGCGAACTGCTGCTGCCGAGCGCCTGCGCGCTGTGCGGCGCGGTGCAGCGGCAGGTGGTCTGCGCGCCCTGTGCCGCCGACTTGCTGCGCCCGGTGCGGCGCTGCCCCGCCTGCGCGCTGGCGCTGGGGCGCCACTTCCACTGCCCGGCCTGCGCGGCATCGCCCCCGGCCTACGACCAAGCCCACACGCTGGGCGACTACGCTTCGCCGCAGGACCAGCTGGTGCTGGCGCTCAAGTTCGGCCACGCCCTGCCGCTGGCGGGCTGGCTCGCGGCCAGGCTGGCCGCAGGACTGCAGGGGGCCTGGGCCCGACAGCCCGCGCCCGACCTGCTGGCGCCGATCCCGCTGTCGCCGCAGCGGCTGGCCGCGCGCGGCTTCAACCAGGCCTGGGAAATCGCGCGGCCGCTGGCGCGCCGCCTGGGACTGCGCGCCGACCCGGTGCTGCTGCAGCGCCAGCGCGACACCGGCAGCCAGAGTGCGCTGGACCTGGCCGCCCGTCAGGTGAACCTGCGCGGCGCCTTCAGGCTGGCGCGCGCCGCGCGGCTGGACGGCCTGCACGTGGCACTGGTGGACGATGTGATGACCTCCGGCGCCACCCTGCACGAGGCCGCCGGCGTGCTCAAAGCGCATGGCGCGGCCCGCGTCAGCGTGATCGTCGCGCTGCGCACGCCGTAGCTTTGGATGACAGTGGCCGGTGCGCGCGGTAAGCTGCGCACCGTTCTGACGAAAGGCGCCGCGCGCCCGCCATCCCCCGCATCATGTTCAACGTCGTCCTGGTCGAACCGGAAATCCCGCCCAATACCGGCAATGTGATCCGCCTGTGCGCCAACACCGGCGCGCAGCTGCACCTGGTCAAACCGCTGGGTTTTCCGCTGGAAGACGCGCGCATGCGCCGCGCGGGACTGGATTACCACGAGTACGCCACCATGCGCGTGCATGAAAGCTGGGACGCGCTGATGGCCAGCGAGCAGCCCGACCCGGCGCGCATGTTCGCGCTGACCACGCGCGGCTCGACACCGTTCGGCCAGGTGGCGTTCCGCCCCGGGGACTGGTTCGTGTTCGGTTCCGAAACACGCGGGCTATCGCCGGAGCGGCGCGACTGGTTCCCGGCCGCGCAGCGCATCCGACTGCCGATGCGGCCCGACAACCGCAGCCTGAACCTGTCGAACACGGTCGCCGTGGTGGTGTTCGAGGCGTGGCGCCAGAACGGGTTCGAAGGCGGCAGCTGAGCCGCCCGGCCAGTGCCTACTCCGGCTGCACGCCGGCGGCGCGGATCACCTTGTCCCAGCGCGCCTTCTCGCTCACCATGGTCTGGCGCAGCGAGGCCGGCGCGGTGCCGGCCGGCACGAAATACTGCGCGCGCATCTTGTCGCGCACGTCGGCGCTGCCGATGATCGCCACCAGCTCGCGGTAGAGCCGGTCGATCACAGCCTGCGGCGTGCCCGCCGGCGCCAGCACCGCCTGCCAGGAAATCGCCTCGAAGCCCGGGTAGCCGGATTCCGCCACCGTCGGCACCGACGGCAACACCGCCGTGCGCCCCGTCGTGGTCACGGCCAGCACGCGCAGCTTGCCCGCGTTGACCTGCGGCATCGCGATCGCCGGCACCATGAAGCCCGCCTGCACCTGCCCGCCCACCATCGCCGTGGTGATCTGCGGGAAGCCGGGGTATGGCACGTGCTGCAGGTCGATGCCCGCCATCGCCTTGAGTTGCTCCATCGCCAGGTGCGAGGCGCTGCCGTTGCCGGGCGAGCCATAGTTCAGCTCGGCCGGCTTCGACCGGGCCAGCGCGACGAACTCGCGCAGGTTGTGCACCGGCAGGCGTGCATCCACCACCAGCACGTTGGGCGAGGTCGCCACCAGCGTGACCGGCGCCAGCTGGCGGAACGGGTCGTAGTTCAGGTTGCGCGACAGCGTCGGCGCTGTCACCAGCGGGCCGTTGATGGTGAACAGCAGCGTATAGCCATCGGGGGCGGCGCGCGCCACCATGCCGGTGCCGATATTGCCGCCGGCGCCGGGACGGTTTTCCACCACCACCGGCTGGCCCAGCGCGGCGGCCAGCTTTTCGGTCACGATGCGCGCGATCAGGTCGGGCGATGAGCCCGGCGGGAACGGCACCACCATGCGGACCGGGCGCGCGGGCCAGGGTTGGGCGAAGACGCTGCCGGAAGTCCCGGCGGCGCAGGCGGCAGCCAGCGCGATCAGCGCTTGTCGTCGTGTGGGCATGCGGTGCGGAGGATCAGAAGGTGGATACGCGAGTCATCATTCGTCGCGCGCGTCGCGCTGCAGCAGCTGCGCCACCGCATCGGCGGCGCTCAGCCCGTCGAACAGCACCGCGCAGACCGCGCGGGCGATCGGCATCTCGACACCGTTAGCCGAGGCTAGCTCTGCCACGGCCTGGGCGCAGCGCACGCCCTCGGCGACGTGGCCCAGACCGGCCAGGATCTGCTCCAGGCTCTGCCCCGCCGCCAGCTGCTGGCCGACCTTGCGGTTGCGCGACAGGTCGCCGGTGGCGGTCAGGATCAGGTCGCCCACGCCGGCCAGGCCCATGAAGGTCTCGACCCGGCCGCCCAGCGCCAGCCCCAGGCGCGTCATCTCGGCCAGCCCGCGCGTCACCAGCGCGGCGCGCGCGTTCAGGCCCAGGCCCAGCCCGTCGCTGGCGCCGGTGGCAATGGCCAGCACGTTCTTGACCGCACCGCCGACTTCCACGCCGGTCAGGTCGTCGCTGCCGTAGATGCGCATCGCATGATGGTGGAAGGCCGCCTGCGCGCGCTCCGCCAGCGACGGCTCGTTGCCCGCCACGGTCAGCGCGCACGGCAGCCCCAGCGCCACCTCGCGCGCGAAGCTGGGGCCGGTCAGCACGCCGTAGGCAAAGCCCTCGGTGCGCCCGGCGGCGTCGAGTTCGGCCCGCACCATCTGGTGCGGCAGCAGGTGGGTGCCGGACTCGAAGCCCTTGCACAGCCACAGCATCGACACCGGCCTGGCGCCGCGCGCGGCCAGCCGGCGCGTCATCTCGCGCAGGCCCGCCACCGGCGTGGCCACCACCACGATGCCGTCGGCATCGTCGGCGGCATGCGCCACGGCCTGCTCGAAGTCCGCCTGCACCGCCAGCCTCTCGGACAGCGTCACGCCGGGCAGGTAGGCGGCGTTCTCACGCGTGGCCGCGATGGCCGCGAGTTGCGCGGGGTCGCGCCCCCACAGCACCACGTCATTGGTGGCCGCGGCATGGCTGGCGAGGGCGGTGCCCCAGGCACCGGCACCGAGGAAGGTCAGTTTCATGGCAGCTCGATCCGAGGATGGACGCAGTCGATGGTAGCCCAAAGGCAAAACGGGGCCGCAGCCCCGTTTCGATGATGGCTCAGGACGCCGGAATCAGTGGCGGGCCTGGCTGCCGTCGGGCATCACGATGCCGCTGTTGCCGCCTTCGGCACCCTGGGCTTCTTCCATGGCGGCCTGCAGGCGTTGCTCATACAGCGCCTGGAAGTTGATTTCCGACAGGTGGATGGCCTGGAAGCCGGCGCGGGTGATCACGTCAGCGATATTGCCGCGCAGGTACGGGTACAGGATGGTCGGGCAGGCGATGCCCAGCAGCGGGTCCAGCTGCTCCACCGGCACGTTGCGGATATCGAAGATGCCGGCCTGGTGCGCTTCCACCAGGAAGGCAACCTTGTCCTGCACCTTGGTCGTCACGGTGCCCGTCACCACCACCTCGAAGATCCCTTCCTGCAGCTGCGAAGCGCCGACGTTGACCTGCACCTCCACCGACGGGGCTTCCGATTCCAGGAAGATGCCGGGCGAATTGGGCTGCTCCAGCGACATGTCTTTCAGGTAGACGCGCTGGATGTTGAAGAAGGGTTGATCGTCCTGCTGGGTGTTTTGCTGGTCGCTCATGAAAGGCTTCCGGGAGGATGGGCTGGATGTGCATCGGGCGCGGCGGCCGCAGTCCTTGCGTCGTGCAAGGCTGGCCGGTGCCCGCTTGGAAAACGCATATGGTACATGACGCGGGTGGCGAATTCACCCGCGCCGGGGTATGCCGGAACCAGCGCGGCGCGGAATCAGACGATTCCGCGCCAGCGCCGGCGCAACCGGCTCAGGCGGCCAGCAACGGCACCAGGCCGCCCTGGCGGTCCAGCGCCGAGAGGTCGTCGAAGCCGCCCACGTGGGTCTCGTCGATGTAGATCTGCGGCACGGTGCGGCGACCGGTACGGGCCATCATCTCTTCACGCTTGCCCGGTTCGCGGTCGATCAGGATCTTCTCGATCGTTTCCACGCCCCTGGACTTGAGCAGGCGTTCAGCCATCAGGCAATACGGGCACACCACGGTGCTGTACATGACGACACGGGCCATGCGGGTTCTCCTTGACTGCAATGCGCGCGCGGCCCGGCCTGGCCGGGCGCGCGCGCTGTGACGGATACGGCGGTGCTGCCCGGGATTACTTCACCAGCGGCAGGCCTGCCTGCTGCCAGGCGGCGATGCCGCCCTCGAGCGCGTAGATCTCACTGTAACCGGCTTCCTTCAACGCTGCCTGGGCCTTGCCCGAGCGCTGGCCGGTCTGGCATACGACGATGATGGGGGCAGCCTTGTCCTTTGCAAGGCCGGCCGCGCGCGAGGGCAGGTCGGCCAGCGGCGCGCTCTTGGCTTGCGGCAGGTGACCCTTGGCATACTCGGCGGGCTCGCGGATGTCGACCACGACCGCGCCGCGCTTGTTGATCAGCTGGGTCGCGGTGGCCGTATTGACGGTCTTGCCGCGGGTGCTGCGCGAGATCGCGGGCCAGGCCAGCAGGCCGCCCG
Organism: Cupriavidus sp. FW306-1B-F12B; assembly: GCF_058781795.1. Lineage (NCBI taxonomy): Bacteria > Pseudomonadati > Pseudomonadota > Betaproteobacteria > Burkholderiales > Burkholderiaceae > Cupriavidus > Cupriavidus sp. FW306-1B-F12B. The sequence continues at coordinate 13,023 of NZ_JBYSXC010000009.1, read as the reverse complement.
AGACCACGGCAAGGGCGATCAGAGCGAGGTTGTTGTAGTCGGCGAAGAAATTCACGTTGGCATTCCGGTAGGTTGGGTCGGCGGCATTATAAAATACGCGGTTTGGCGTCCAGGCCCTGCCGTCGCATGGCCATCCGCCATTGTCGCCTGTCTGAGACATGGGATGTCCAAAAGGAACCCATCAGCCCCTCCAGGTGACGGCGCGGACGCATGCAGGTTACCTACTCTCTGGAAGCAGCAGCATGTACAAGCTCGTCCTCATCCGCCACGGCGAATCCACGTGGAACCTTGAAAACCGCTTTACCGGCTGGGTCGACGTCGACCTGACCGAAACCGGCGCCAACCAGGCGCGCCAGGCCGGCAAGCTGCTCAAGGATGCCGGCCTGGGCTTTGACGTGGCCTATACCTCGGTGCTCAAGCGCGCCATCCGCACGCTGTGGCATGTGCAGGATGAAATGGACCTGATGTGGATCCCGGTGCGCAACGAATGGCGCCTGAACGAGCGCCACTACGGCGCGCTGGCCGGCCTGAACAAGGCAGAAACGGCCGCCAAGTTCGGCGACGAGCAGGTGCTGGTGTGGCGCCGCAGCTATGACACGCCGCCGCCCGCGCTGGAGCCCACCGATCCGCGTGCCTCGTACGACGATCCGCGCTACGCCAATGTGCCGCGCAATGAGATCCCGCTGACCGAGTGCCTGAAGGACACCGTGGCCCGCGTGATGCCGCTGTGGAACGAATCCATCGCCCCCGACATCCAATCCGGCAAGCGCGTGGTCATTGCCGCCCATGGCAACAGCATCCGCGCGCTGGTGAAATACCTGGACCAGATCTCGGATGACGATATCGTCGGACTCAATATCCCCAACGGCACCCCGCTCGTCTATGAGCTGGACGCCGACCTGCGCCCCCTGCGCCACTACTACCTGGGTGACCAGGACGCCATCGCCGCCTCGCTGGCGGCCGTGGCCAGCCAGGGCAAGGCACGCTGAAGGCGGCCCGGGCGGCCGCGCGCGGATGTGCGGCCGCCCACCCTGAGCCGGGACGGGACAGGCCCTTTTCACCACTCGCACTTATACTGTCGGACAAACCGCCCGGCGCCGGGCGGCCGCAGCCGGCATAATCCCCATACCGTACACCAGTACTTCGAGTACACGTTCAGGCAGCCCTCATGCGCAAGACGCTCAAGAACATCAGCCTAGTTTCTGTCGGTCTCGTCGCCGGCGTGCTCGCCACGCTGCAGATTTCGGCGACCGCCCAGAATTCATCGGGGCCCTTGCCGCTTGACCAGCTGCGGCTGATGGCCGATATCTTCGGGCAGATCAAGCGCGAGTACGTGGAGCCGGTCGATGACAAGAAGCTGCTGACCGAAGCCATCAAGGGCATGGTCGCCAGCCTCGACCCGCATTCCTCCTATCTCGACGAGAAAGACTTCAAGGAACTGCAGGAAGGCACGCGCGGACGCTTCGCCGGCCTGGGCATCGAGATCTCGCAGGAAGAAGGCCTGGTCAAGGTGATCAACCCGATCGAGGACACCCCTGCCTTCCGCGCCGGCATCCAGCCGGGCGACCTGATCACCCGCATCGACGACAAGCCCGTGCGCGGCCTGCCGCTGGAGCAGGCGGTCAAGCGCATGCGCGGCGAACCCGGCACCAAGGTCACGCTGACCATCTACCGCAAGAGCGAGGAACGCACCTTCCCGGTCTCGATCACGCGCGCCGAGATCCGCGTGCAGTCGGTCAAGGCCAAGATGCTGGACAACAATATCGGCTGGATCCGCCTGACCAGCTTCCAGGAACGCACCATCGCCGACCTGTCCCGCAAGCTGGCCGAGCTGGCGCAGAAGAACCCCAACATGAAGGGCCTGGTGCTGGACCTGCGCAACAACGGCGGCGGCGTGCTGCAGGGCGCGGTCGGCGTGGCCGCGGCCTTCCTGCCGGAAGACGCCACGGTGGTGTCCACCAACGGCCAGGTGCCAGATGCCAAGCGCGTGTACAAGGCGACGTACAACAACTACCGCCTGTCGTCGCTGGAAGACGATCCGCTCAAGGACCTGCCCGCGCTCTACAAGAAGATCCCGATGGTGGTGCTGACCAACGCCTACTCGGCCTCGGCCTCCGAGATCGTGGCGGGCGCGCTGCAGGATCATCACCGTGCGCAGATCATGGGCAAGACCACCTTCGGCAAGGGCTCGGTGCAGACCGTGCGCCCGCTGACCAACGACACCGGCATCAAGCTGACCATCGCGTACTACTACACGCCGAGCGGCAAGTCGATCCAGGCCAAGGGCATCCGTCCGGACATCCCGGTCGACCAGAACCCCGAAGGCGATCCGGACGACGCGCTGATCACGCGCGAGATCGACACCGAGCGCCACCTGCACAACAAGCAGGAATCGGAACAGCCGGAAATGACCGAGCGCGAGCAGCGCCGCGTGGACGAGCTGCGCCGCCTGGAAGAAGAGAACGCGAAGAAGACGCCGGAAGAGCGCGAGAAGGATCGCCGCAAGAAGCCGGTGGAATTCGGCACGGCCGACGACTTCATGCTGCAGCAGGCCATCGCCCAGCTCAACGGCCAGCCGGTCAAGCGCTCCAAGTCGAAGCTGGAAACCAATCCGCCTGCCGACAACGGCAAGGCGGCAAAGCCCTCGGGCAAGAGCGGCGCCAAGGGTGCCAGCGCACCGGCAGCCAAGCCGGCGGCACCGGCCCCCGGCAAGCAGCCGCCGGCCAGCGCCCCGATCGGCGAGCCGCTGGGCACGCCGACGGGCAAGGCACCCTGAGACCCTGGGGCTCTAGTCAGGCTGCCGGTTTGCTCCCCGCTCCCGCTTGCGGGAGAGGGGCAGGCGGAGAGGGCAGGAGTGTCAAAGGCTGAGGGCGGCGGGTTAACACCCCTGGCTTCGCTTGAAGTGGTTCCTTGCCAGTCCACCCCTCTCCCCAACCCTCTCCCCCTGAGGGGAGAGGGAGAACACCTTGCTTGGGCTAGCTCGGGCGGCTTTGGAGCACCCAAAACCGCCCTCCCCTTCAGCACTCGAGGGATTACCTCATGAGCGACGACGGCCTCAACGACGAACAACTGCTGCGCTACTCGCGCCACATCCTGCTGGACGAGCTCGGCATCGAGGGCCAGCGGCGCCTGCTTGCCGGCCATGCGCTGGTGATCGGCGCCGGCGGCCTGGGCGCAGCCGCGCTGCCCTTCCTGGCCTCGGCCGGGGTGGGCCGCATCACGGTGGTCGACAACGATGAAGTCGACCTGACCAACCTGCAGCGCCAGATCATCCACACCACCGCCAACGTGGGCCGGCCCAAGGTGGATTCGGCGCGCGAAGGCATGCTGCGCATCAACCCGGGGCTGGAGATCGTGACGGTGACCGCGCGCGTGGGCGACGCAGAGCTTGACCAGCTCGTCGCCACGGCCGACGTGGTGCTCGACTGCTGCGACAACTTCGCTACGCGCCAGGCAGTCAACCGCGCCTGCGTGCGCCACAAGGTGCCGCTGGTGTCAGGCGCGGCGCTGCGCTTCGATGGCCAGATCAGCGTGTTCGACCGGCGCCAGCCCGACGCGCCCTGCTACGCCTGCCTGTTCCCGCCGGCCGAACCCGCGCCGGAAGTGGCCTGCGCCACCATGGGCGTGTTCGCGCCGCTGGTCGGCATGGTCGGCACGGTGCAGGCGGCCGAGGCGCTCAAGCTGCTCGCGGGTGTCGGCGAGAGCCTGGCGGGCCGGCTGCTGATGGTCAATGCGCTGTCGATGGAATGGACCACGATGCGGCTGGCACGCACGCCGGATTGCCCGGTCTGCGCCGGGCACTGAAGCCGCAGACTAGTCGCGCTGCGCCGTGTGCGCCCGCAGCCAGTCGGTGACTGCGGCGCGGTCACCGCGAAAGACGATGCGCGCCTCACGCTGTTCGCGCTGGAAGGCGTACATCGGATCGTAGTACTCGCGCAGCAGCACTTCGATCCAGCCGCGGTGCAGATCCACCTCGCCCCGCTCCGCCTGCTGCGCCAGCGCCTGGTCCAGCAACGCCGACAGCTTGCCGTAGCGGGCACCGCCCAGCCGCGGCGAGATCCCGGCCATGGCCTCGCGCAGGCGCGTGGCGTAGGCTTCGAAGCCTTCTGTGCTGCCCTTCTCGGCAATGAACTCCGCCGCCAGCCCCTGCACATAGTCGCGCAGCACGCGCCCCACGCGTTCGTCGAACGACGCTTCCAGCCACACCAGCGGGCTGGCCTGCATGCGCTGCGTCAGCGCCTGCGGCACGTCGCGGCTGCCGATAAAGCGGCCCTCGTCCTCCACCAGCAGCGCGCGCCAGCCTGCGTCAATATGACGCAGCACGTCGATGGCCAGCGCGTTCTCGAAATCGATCTGCGGCGGCTGCGCCAGCGCGCGCCGCCCGAAGGCCGAGCCGCGGTGCCGCGCATGGCCTTCGAGGTCGATCGCGGCGGGCACGTCGGCCAGCACATCGGTCTTGCCGCTGCCGGTCAGGCCGCCCAGCACGAACCACTGCTGCTCGGCCGCCGCGGCATCGGTGGTCTCGATCAGGAAGCCGCGCATGGCCTTGTAGCCGCCGGTCACGCGGGGGTAATCGACACCGGCCGCGTGCAGCCATTGCTGCACCAGCTGCGAGCGCAGCCCGCCGCGGAAGCAATAGAGGTAGCCGTCCGGATGCGCGCGCGCAAACTCCGCCCAGGCCGCGATCCGCGCGGCCTTGCGCAGCCCGGCCACCAGCTGGTGGCCAAGTTCGATTGCCGCCTGCTGGCCCTTCTGCGCATAGCACAGGCCCACCTCGTGGCGCTCGGCATCATCCATCAGCGGCAGGTTGACCGCGCCGGGGAAGGCCCCGCGTGCGAATTCCAGCGGCGCGCGCACGTCCAGCATGGCCACGCCGCTGAGGAACAGGGTGCGGAAGTCCGCGGTGTCAGGGCGCATCATTGGTCATAGGGTGAGATTTGCGCGGCGCCATGGCGGGACAGGAGCCTTTGCCCGCCAGGGACGCCTGGATAAAGAACAGGAATCGGAATGAGAAGGGTTACTGCCTGCAGGCGAGCAACAAGGCGGAGCCGAACGGCGCCGCGCGCTGGGGCGGCCGCTCATCGAGAGCGGCCACGCCGGAGACCGGCTTATTGCTCGCCCGGCTCCATCTGCGACTGCAGGTAGTTCTGCAGCCCGACCTTGTCGATCAGGTCCAGCTGCGTTTCCAGGTATTCGATATGTTCCTCGGTATCGGTGAGGATATCGACCAGGATTTCGCGGCTGACGTAATCGCCCACGGATTCGCAGTAGGCGATGCCTTCCTTGACGGTGGCATGCGCGGTCTGCTCGAGCTTCAGGTCGCACTTGAGCATCTCGGGCGTGTCTTCGCCGAGCAGCAGCTTGTGCAGATCCTGCAGGTTGGGCAGGCCGTCCAGCATCAGGATGCGCTCGATCAGGCGGTCGGCGTGCTTCATTTCGCCGATCGATTCCTTGTACTCCACGTCGCCGAGCTTCTTCAGGCCCCAGTGGCGATACATGCGGGCGTGCAGGAAATACTGGTTGATCGCGGTCAGCTCGTTCTTGAGCTGGGCGTTCAGATGCTGGATGACCTTCTTGTCACCTTTCATTGGCGGCTCCTGTTGCATCGGGCCCGCGCAAAAACACGAAACGGCGCCAATGGCGCCGTGCAGTCAGTGAAAAAGGAAAAAGCGCAAAAGCGCGCCGTGAACTGGATCTTCAGTTCATGGGCGCGTTCAGGCCACCAGCGCCTTGCGCTGGTCGTTCGCGACTGCCGGGTCCCGAGTGTCCATTATGGTACATGGGCCCGACGCGGAACAGGAAGAAATCTCCACAACCTGGATGTTGGCGAGGGTCGCCACGGTGACGTTGCGCACCGCCGCCACGCCTTCCTGCAACACCTGGTGCGCGCACTCGCGGCAGCGGCCGCAGCAGGTGCCGACGCCAAGCGTTTCGGCCAGTTCGTCGAGGGTTTCGATGCCCAGGTGCGCAGCACCGTGAATCTCACGATCGGTGATCTGGTTGCAGATGCAGACGTACACAAGTCCCTCCGTTGGGGCGCGTGGCACCGGCATGCCACTGCGAATGAACGTCAGAATATCAGAGATCAATAATGATAACAATTCCCATTAAGCCACATTGGGAGAGGTCGGGTAGACGCCACAGGATGCAAAAAGAAGGCGGCTTTTGCGGCACTTTCCGGCTTGCGGAAGTGCTGCACCAGCCGCCTTTCTGCATCAGAAAACCCTGATGCCTTCAGGGTCGTGCCAGCTGCCGCAGGGCGGCCGCCTGCTCCTCGGGATCGAAGGCCTGCAGGACCTGGTCGACCAGCGGCTCGAGCCGCTCGCAGTGGGCATGCAGGATCTCCTGCTTGACCCGCAGCAGCTGCGCCGGGTGCATCGAGAACTCGCGCAGCCCCATGCCCAGCAGCAGCCGGGTCATGGACGGGTCGCCCGCCATTTCGCCGCACACGGCCACCGGCACGCCGGCGCGGTTGGCCTCGCGGATGGTGCGCGCCACCAGCTGCAGCACCGCCGGGTGCAGCGGGTCGAACAGGTGCGCCACCGCGTTGTCGGCACGGTCGATCGCCAGCGTGTACTGGATCAGGTCGTTGGTGCCGATGGACAGGAAGTCCATCTTGCGCAGGAACAGCGGCAGCAGCAGCACCGCCGCCGGGATCTCGATCATGGCGCCGACCTTCATGCCCGGGTCGTAGGCCTCGCCGCGCTCGTCGAGCTGGCGCTTGGCCTTGGCGATCAGCGCCAGGGTCTGGTCGATCTCGCTGGCGTGCGCCAGCATCGGCACCAGCAGCCGCACCGGGCCGAAGGCCGAAGCCCGCAGCAGCGCGCGCAGCTGGGTCAGGAACATGCCCGGCTCGGACAGCGACCAGCGGATCGCGCGCAGGCCCAGCGCCGGGTTCAGCGCGGTCTCGAATTCCTCGCCGCGGCCGTCGCCGCGGGCATCGAGCGGCTTGTCGGCGCCGATGTCGATGGTGCGGATGGTCACCGGCAGCCCGTGCATGGCATCGACCGCGCCGCGGTAGGCCTGGAACTGCTCGTCCTCGCCCGGCAACTCGTCGCGCCGGTTCATGAACAGGAATTCAGAACGGAACAGGCCCACGCCGACCGCGCCGGCCGACAGCGCCGCGCCGGCGTCCTCGGCCATCTCGATATTGGCCAGCAAGTCGATTTCCAGCCCGTCCAGCGTCACCGCCGGGGTATGCCGCAGCCGCTGCAGGCGCTTCTTTTCCAGCGCGCGCTCGCTCTGCCGGTGGCGGTATTCTTCCAGGATGATGGCGGTCGGGTCGACGATCACCAGCCCGGCATCGCCGTCGATGATGATCCAGTCGTCCTGGCGGATCAGCTCGCTCGCGCTCTGCACCCCGACCGCGGCCGGAATGTCCAGGCTGCGCGCGACGATGGCGGTATGCGAGGTGCGCCCGCCCATGTCGGTGACAAAGCCGTGGAAGATGGTATGGCGGAACTGCAGCATGTCGGCCGGGGCGATATCGTGGGCCACCACGATCACCCCGGTCGCGGCCTCGCCGTCGGCGGCCAGCGCCGGCACCGGCGCGGGCACCAGCACCGGAGCCCCGGCCAGCGCCTTCAGGATGCGCTCGACCACCTGCCGGATATCGGTCTTGCGCTCACGCAGGTATTCATCCTCGATCTCGTCGAACTGGCGCATCAGCTCTTCGAGGCGCGTGGTAAGTGCCCACTCTGCATTGTAGCGGCGGCCCCGGATCAGGGCCTCGGGCTCGCGCGCCAGCGCCTCGTCGTCGAGGATCATCGCGTGCACGTCCAGGAACGCGCCCAGCTCCTCGGGCGCATCGCGCGGCAGGTCGCGCTTGAGCGCGGCCAGTTCCGCGCGCACCGCGGCGCGCGCTGCGCGCAGCCGTTCGACCTCGGCGTCGAGCTGGTCTTCATCGACCAGGTAGTGCGACACGTCCAGCGCCGCGGGCGCAAGCAGGTGCGCGCGACCGATGGCGACGCCGCGCGAGACCGGGATGCCGTGCAGGGCGAAAGGCATGTACCGCTCCGTCAGGAACGTTTAAGAATTCGGGTCGAGGCCGCCGGCCTCACTCTCCCTCACCAAAGCGGTTGGCGATCAGCGCCAGCAGCGCGTCCATCGCCTCCTGCTCGTCGGGGCCGTCGGTCTCGAGGGTCACCGTGGAGCCGATCCCGGCGGCCAGCATCATGACACCCATGATGCTCTTGGCGTCGACCTGGCGACCATTGCGGGACATCTTGACCTGGCTGACAAAGTTGCCGGCGAGCTGGGTCAGCTTGGCGGACGCGCGCGCATGCAGGCCGAGCTTATTGATGATGGTGGTGTCCCTCTGCAGCATATTTGTCGGGATGGTTTGCGGTTTGGTTCTGGACAGTCGTGGTGCCGACCTGCAGCACCCCCTGCGAGCCGCCGGCCAGGGCCTTGGTGGCAAGCTGGTCGAGCTTTTCGCCGCGGTAGCAGATCGCGCGCACGAGCATGGGAAGGTTGACGCCGGCCAGCACGCGCACGCGGCCCGGCTCGGCCAGGCGTGCGGCGATATTGGCGGGGGTGGCGCCGAAGATATCGGTGAGGACCAGCGCGCCGTTGTCTTCGCAGATGGCCGCCAGCCGGCGCCTGGCCTCGGCCAGCACGACGGCGGGGTCGGCATCGGGAAGGACGTCGATGGCTTCCAGCCGCTGCGGCTGGCCGCAGTAGACGTGGGCGGCGCAATCGCGCAGCGCCGAAGCCAGCGGGGTGTGCGCGATGATCAGAATGCCTGCCATGATGGTGAATCCGTTGGATTGCCCCGATTGTAGCAGGCGCCCCCCGCGCTCCCGCTGCCGGCCAGGCTCAGCGCCCGGCCGCGTCCACGGCGTGCTCCAGCGCGTCGATGAACATCGCCGCGACATGGAAGCCGGTTTGCTGGGTGATCTCCTGGAAACAGGTCGGACTCGTCACATTGACCTCGGTCAGGTAGTCGCCGATGACGTCCAGGCCCACCAGCAGCAGGCCCTGCTCCCACAGCCCCGGCGCCAGTGCCTCGGCGATCTCGCGGTCGCGCGGGCTCAGTTCCTGCGCGCGGCCGGTGCCACCGGCAGCCAGGTTGCCGCGCACCTCGCCGGCCATCGGCACGCGCGCCAGCGAATATGGCACCGGCACGCCGCCGATCAGCAGGATGCGCTTGTCGCCGTCCTTGATCGCCGGGATATAGCGCTGCACCATCAGCGTGCGGGCGCCGTCGTGGCCCAGCGTCTCGACGATCGCGGCCAGGTTCATGCCGTCCGCGCCGACGCGGAACACACCCATGCCGCCCATGCCGTCCAGCGGCTTGACGATGATGTCGCGATGCTCGGCGTGGAAGTCGCGGATGCGTGCCAGGTCGCGCGTGACCAGGGTCGGCGTGATGTATTCCGGATACTGGGCAATGGCCAGCTTCTCGGAATGGTCGCGGATCGCGCGCGGCTTGTTGAACACGCGCGCGCCCTGCGTCTCGGCCAGCTCCAGCAGCCAGGTGCTGGTGACGTACTCCATGTCGAAGGGCGGGTCCTTGCGCATCAGCACCGCGTCGAAGGCCGACAGCGGCTCCAGCGCGCTGTTGCCCTCGCGGTACCAGGCGCTGTGGTCGGCGTCGCTGGTCTCGCCGGTCAGGTGCAGGCGCGTGGCCACGGTCTCGACGGTGCGGCCGGACAGCGCCAGCTGCGGCTGCAGGCACCAGTACAACTCGTGGCCGCGCGCGGCGGCCTCGGTCATCATGGCGTAGGTGGAGTCCTTGTATGTCTTGAAGGTCTCCAGCGGATCGGTGATGAAGAGGATGCGCATGGCGGCGGCTCAGATAATCGGGTTCGGGTCGGTCTTCTCGAGTTCCAGCGACGCCGCCAGCAGTGCCAGCCGGGCCACCACGCCATACATGTAGAAGCGGTTCGGCACGGCGGCGCCAGGCTTGGCGTGGCTGTCCGGGATGCCGTTGGGCGCAAACGCCAGCGGCACGAAATGCATGCCCGGCGCGTTCAGGTTCTCGTCGTTGCCGCGGCCCGTGTGCACGCGGTAGAAGCCGCCGACCACGTAGCGGTCGATCATGTACACCACCGGCTCGGCCACCGCTTCATTGACCTTCTCGAAGGTGTGCACGCCTTCCTGGATGATGACGTCGCTGACCTCAAGGCCTTCCTTGACGACGCTCATCTTGTTGCGCTCCTTCCGGTTCAGGCCCTTGACCTCGGACGGGTCGCGCACGGTCATGATGCCCATGCCGTAGGTGCCGGCATCGGCCTTGACCACCACGTACGGGGTCTCCTTGATGCCGTACTCGCGGTACTTCTTGGCCACCTTCTTGAGCACGCCCTCGACCGCGTCGGCGAGTTCTTCCTCGCCCACGCGCTCATGGAAGTCCACGCCGGAGCAGCGGGCGAAGTACGGGTTGACCATCCACTGGTCGATGTCGATCAGCTTGGCGAACTTCTTGGCAACCTCGTCATAGGCGGCAAAGTGGCTGCTCTTGCGGCGGGTGGACCAGCCGGCGTGCAGCGGCGGCAGCAGGTACTGCTCGTTGATGTTTTCCAGGATCGGCGGGATGCCGGCCGACAGGTCGTTGTTCAGCAGGATCGAACAGGGGTCGAAGTCCTTCAGCCCGAGCCGGCGGCCCTTGGTGCCCAGGCGCGCGAGCGGCTCGACCACCAGGGTCTGGCCGTCGGGCAGCTCGATCGGGGTCGGTTCGGTGATTTCCTCGGAGAGCGAGCCCAGGCGCACGTTCAAGCCCGCCTGGCGCATGATCAGCGACAGCCGCGCCACGTTCTGCAGGTAGAACATGTTGCGGGTATGCCGCTCGGGGATCAGCAGCAGGTTCTTGGCGTCCGGGCAGATCTTCTCGATCGCCGCCATCGCCGCCTGCACCGCCAGCGGCAGCATTTCCGGGGCCAGGTTGTTGAAGCCGCCCGGGAACAGGTTGGTGTCGACCGGCGCCAGCTTGAAGCCGGCGTTGCGCAGGTCCACCGAGCAATAGAACGGAGGGGTATGCTCCTGCCATTCCAGCCTGAACCAGCGCTCGATGGACGGCGTGGCGTCCAGGATCTTCTTTTCCAGTTCGAGCAGCGGACCGTTCAGCGCGGTGATGAGATGCGGGACCATATCCATCCTATAAATCGTCGTCTTAATCGTTCGCCCCGATTGTAGAGGAACGGCCAACCAGGCGCTGGCACCCCCTTTATAAGGATATGCATGGCCGGGCCTAAGGGATAACGATATGGGGATGGGCGGCGCGAAATAAAGAGCCGGCCGCACAGGCAAAAAAAAGCGCGGCGATGCCGCGCTCTTAAATGGCCTGACAGATACGGGGAGCGTTCTGCAGGTGGAGGAAACTGCCTCACTGGCAATGTATGTGCCCCGCACATTAAAGACAATTGAAGCTTTTTAAGATCGGAGTTAAGCACTTTGCGAAAAACCCGCGCGGGGCGCGGGGGGATCGCCTGCCAGCCCTTGCCGGCACTCGGCTGGCGGGTTTTGCGAGGAACCACGGAAGTCCTCCAGGAGCATTCGCGACACGCGTGGTTCGGCGCGGCTGAGCGGCAAATGTCTGCAATCTCAGGCAATGCCGGAAAGAAAAAAGCCCGGCACGCGGCCGGGCGAAAACTCCTGAGAGAAGATTCCCAATCAGCTCTCCAGCACAACACTTTTGCGGTCAGACTTCATACGCGGTCTCGCCGTGCGAGGTGATATCCAGGCCCTCGCGTTCTTCGTCTTCCGGCACCCGCAGGCCGATCAGCATGTCCACCAGCTTGTAGGCCACGAAGGCGACCACGCCGGACCACACCACGGTGGTCAGCACGCCTTCGAACTGGATCCAGAGCTGGCCGGCGATCGAGTAGTCGTCCGCCACCTTGTTGGCCACGTAGTCGTAGATGCCCGTGCCGCCGAGGCTGGGCGCGGCAAACACGCCGGTCAGCAGCGCACCCACGATGCCGCCCACGCCGTGCACGCCGAACACATCCAGCGAGTCGTCCATGCCCAGCATGCGCTTCAGGCCGGTCACGCCCCACAGGCACAGCAGGCCGGCGATCAGGCCCATCACGATCGAGCCCATCGGGCCGACAAAGCCGGCCGCCGGGGTGATCGCCACCAGGCCGGCCACCGCACCCGAGGCACCGCCCAGCATCGACGGCTTGCCCTTGCCGATCCACTCGCCGAAGGTCCACGCCAGTACGGCGGCGCAGGTGGCCAGCAGCGTGTTGACGAAGGCCAGCGCGGCCGAGCCGTTGGCTTCCAGCGCCGAGCCGGCGTTGAAGCCGAACCAGCCGAACCACAGCAGCGAGGCACCCACCATGGTGAAGGTCAGGCTGTGCGGACGGATCGCCTCACGGCCGAAGCCGATGCGCTTGCCGAACATATAGGCGCCGACCAGGCCGGCCACGGCCGCGTTGATGTGCACCACGGTGCCACCAGCGAAGTCGAGCGCGCCCTTCTGGAACAGCCAGCCCGACTTGGCGGTCGCGGCGGCGCCGGCAGCAGCGTCGGTGTAGGCGTCAGGACCCGGCCAGAACCAGACCATGTGGGCCATCGGGATGTAGGAGAAGGTGAACCACAGCACCACGAACACCAGCACGGCCGAGAACTTGGCGCGTTCGGCGAAGGCGCCGATGATCAGGCCGCAGGTGATGCAGGCGAAGGCGCACTGGAAGGCGAAGTAGCCCAGTTCCGGCACCACCACGCCCTTGCTGAAGGTGGCAGCCACGGCCTCGACCGTCAGCCCCTTCATGAAGAGCCGGTCGGTGCCGCCGAAGAAGGCGTTGCCCTCGGTGAAGGCAAAGCTGTAGCCGTAGATCGCCCACAGCAGCGCCACCAGCGAGAAGATCACCAGGCACTGCATCAGCACCGACAGCATGTTCTTGGAGCGCACCAGGCCGCCGTAGAACAGCGCCAGGCCAGGCAGCGTCATCAGGATCACGAAGGCGGTCGAGACCAGCAGCCAGGCGGTGTCGCCCTTGTTGGGCACCGGTGCGGCCGGCGCGGCGGCAGCTTCCGCGGGGGCGGCGGCCGGTGCTGCCGCGGCAGGCGCAGCGGCAG
>NZ_JBYSXC010000008.1:0-289396 GCF_058781795.1 Cupriavidus sp. FW306-1B-F12B | reverse complement strand
GCGCGCATCATGATGCGCGCAGGTCACGTGTCACCTATGTCTCCGAACACCTGTTACCCATGTCTCCGGTCTGTACACCGCTTGCGGGAGAGGGGGCGCGCTGTCGGTCGGGGGCGGGCCCATGGTCCTTGGCAAACCACAGCAGCCGCTGCGCTAGAATCAGCCCCCAATACCTGACGCTCCCGGAGTCACCGTGCTCGCCGAACAACGGCAGAAATACATCCTCGACCAGCTGTCCGCCACCGGCGCGCTGGCCATCAGCGAACTGGTGACCGAGCTCGACGTCTCGCGCGAGACCATCCGGCGCGACCTGAACGCGCTGGCCGCGCGTGGCCTGCTGGTGCTGACCCACGGCGGCGCGCTGGCCTCGGACCGCACCGAGCCAGATACCCAGACCCGCGCCGCAGTCAATGCGGAAGGCAAGCGCGCCATCGGCGTGCGCGCGGCGGAGCTGGTGCGCGACGGCGCCTCGCTGATCCTGGATTACGGCACCACTACCCACGCGGTGGCGCAGGCGCTGCATGGCCACCACAACCTGCTGGTCTACACCAACGACCTTGCCATCGCCCAGCTGCTGGGCCGGCGCAACGGCAACCGGGTGATCGTGCTGGGCGGGGAGCTGCAGGACAACGAAGACGCCACGCACGGCTGGGACACCATTGAACAGCTGTCGCGCTACCACACCGACTTTGCCTTTGTCGGCATCGGCGGCGTCACGCCGCGCGGCGAGATCTGCGACTTCTCCCGCGCCGCGGCGGAGCTGCGCAGCCGCATGCTGCTGGCCGCCGACGTGGCCTGCGTGGTCGCCGACCACACCAAGTTCGGCCGCAATACCGGGGTCAACATCAAGCATGGCGAGCAGGCCGCCTGGCTGATCACGGACATGGCGCCGGAGCCGGAACTGGCCGCGGCGCTCAAGGAGCGGGGCGCCAGGCTGCTCATCGCCTGAAGGCCGGGGAACCCACTCGCTGGACACAACGCTGTCCGCTGATCGCACGGAAATCCCGCCGCATGCACTAAAATGCGGCTTTCACGCCGCTGTCACAGGTGTTTTGACTGTCATGTGCCCCACGCTGGTGCTAAAGTGCTGCGTTGTCCGACAGGCACGGCCCGCCGTGAATGTGCGGACAACCGGAGGCCACCCACCTTCCATCGGCGCAACGCCCGACGGCACCACAGACCGGCACCAAGCCGGCAAGGCTGCCGGATCCAGCCACTCCAGCACAGCAAGAGACATCCGTGAATTCTCCCTCCCTTGACGCATTCCTGGCGGGGGTTGCCCGCCGCGACCCCAATCAACCTGAATTCCTCCAGGCCGTGAAGGAAGTGATGATGACGCTCTGGCCCTTTGTCGAGCGCAATCCGCGCTACGCCGACCAGGCCCTGCTCGAGCGGCTGGTGGAGCCCGAGCGCGTGATCCAGTTCCGCGTGGCCTGGACCGACGACCAGAACCGCGTGCAGGTCAACCGCGCCTTCCGCGTGCAGCACAGCTCGGCGATCGGCCCGTTCAAGGGCGGCATGCGCTTCCACCCGACCGTGAACCTGTCGGTGCTGAAGTTCCTGGGCTTCGAGCAGACCTTCAAGAACGCGCTGACCACGCTGCCCATGGGCGGCGGCAAGGGCGGCTCGGACTTTGATCCCAAGGGCAAGTCCGATGGCGAAGTGATGCGCTTCTGCCAGGCGCTGGTGACCGAGCTGTACCGCCACCTGGGCCCGGATACCGACATCCCGGCCGGCGACATCGGCGTGGGTGCGCGCGAAGTCGGCTTTATGGCCGGCATGATGAAGAAGCTGTCGAACCAGTCCGCCTGCGTCTTTACCGGCAAGGGCCTGGCCTACGGCGGCAGCCTGATGCGCCCGGAAGCGACCGGCTACGGCACGGTCTACTTTGCCCAGGAGATGCTGCACCGTCGCGGGCGCGCTTTTGACGGCCTGCGCGTGCTGATCTCGGGCTCGGGCAACGTGGCCCAGTACGCGGCCGAGAAGGCGATCGAGCTGGGCGCCACGGTGCTGACGCTGTCCGATTCCGGCGGCGTGCTGCATTACCCGCAGGGCATGACCACCGAGCAGCTGGCCGAAGTGATGGCCTTCAAGAATGAAGAGCGCGGCCGCCTGTCTGACTTTGCCGCCCGCCACGGCATGACCTTCGAAGCCGGCCGCACCCCGTGGCACGTGCCCGCCGACGTGGCGCTGCCGTGCGCCACCCAGAACGAGCTGGACGGCAACGACGCGGAGACCCTGCTCGGCAATGGCGTGATCTGCGTGGCCGAAGGCGCCAACATGCCGTCGACGCTGGAAGCCGTGGACCGCTTTGTCGATGCGAAGATCCTCTACGCCCCGGGCAAGGCCAGCAATGCCGGCGGCGTTGCCACTTCCGGCCTGGAAATGTCGCAGAACGCCATGCGCCTGTCCTGGCACCATGCCGAGGTCGACGAGAAGCTGCACGCGATCATGAAGGACATCCACCAGAACTGCATCCACCACGGGCAGAAGGCGGATGGCTATATCAACTACGTGGAAGGCGCGAACATCGCCGGCTTCGTCAAGGTGGCCGACGCCATGCTGGCGCAAGGCGTGATCTGACCTGAAGTTCCGGCCGGCGCAATGCCGGCCGTTGCCGGGCGGGTGCACGCACGCACCCGTCTGGCGCATCTCCCCCCGATTCCCCCCAGGCAGTAGTACCCACCCCGCAGCGCTGGGCAGCGCCCTCACGCCCGCCATTTCCCGCCACGGCCCGCCGCCCGACTGCATCTTCCGATTATTCGCAAATCGCGAACACTGTCCTCGGACTTTGCTCCGTAGTCAGTGCACGGCGCCTTGCCTACTATGCACGCACACCAGACGAATGCTACTGGTGAACGAATGCAGCGGTAGCGGCCACTAACTTCTTAGCCTATCCAGGCGCCCCCTGACCGGAGATCATCATGACGAACCCCAAGCTCGAAGTCCTGACCCCGCAAAACAGCCAGCTGATCTTTATCGACCACCAGCCGCAGATGGCCTTCGGGGTGCAGTCGATGGACCGCCAGGCCTTGAAGAACAACACCGTCGGCCTGGCCAAGGCGGCGAAGATCTTCAATATCCCGACCACCATCACCACGGTGGAAACGGAGTCGTTCTCGGGCTTCACCTACCCGGAACTGCTGGATGTGTTCCCGGACCACAAGCTGCTGGAACGCACCTCGATGAATTCCTGGGACGACCAGAAGGTGCGTGACGCCCTCAAGGCCAACGGCCGCAAGAAGGTGGTGGTGTCCGGCCTGTGGACCGAAGTCTGCAACAACAGCTTTGCCCTTTGCGCCATGGCCGAAGGCGACTATGAGATCTACATGGTGGCCGATGCCTCCGGCGGCACCTCGAAGGAAGCCCACGACTACGCCATGCAGCGCATGGTCCAGGCCGGCGTGGTGCCGGTCACCTGGCAGCAGGTGCTGCTGGAATGGCAGCGCGACTGGGCCCACCGCGACACGTATGACGCGGTGATGAAACTGGTCAAGGAGCACTCGGGCGCCTACGGTATGGGAGTGGATTACGCGTACACCATGGTCCACAAGGCCGCGCAGCGCACCGCCACGCCGCATGAGGCGCTGGCCGCCGTGCCTGCCCGCTGAGCCGGCACCGAACCCGCCGCAAGCTCACCCGACCCCCCTTCATTGCATCCAGGAGCCCCATCATGAGCATCATTACGACGCAGGACGGCACGCAGATCTTCTACAAGGACTGGGGCAGTGGCCAGCCCGTGGTCTTCTCCCACGGCTGGCCCCTCAATGCCGACGCGTGGGACGCGCAGATGCTGTTCCTGGTGCAGCAGGGGTTCCGGGTGATCGCCCATGACCGCCGCGGCCACGGGCGATCGGACCAGCCGGCGCAGGGCAACGACATGGATACCTATGCCGACGACCTGGCCGCGCTGCTGGACGCGCTGGACCTGCGCGATGCCACGCTGGTGGGCCATTCCACCGGTGGCGGCGAGGTGGCGCACTACATCGGCCGCCATGGCACCGCCCGTGTCGCCAAGGCGGTGCTGATCGGCGCGGTGCCGCCGATCATGCTCAAGACCGCGGCCAACCCCGGCGGGCTGCCGATCGATGTGTTCGACGGCATCCGCAAGGGCGTTGCCGACAACCGCTCGCAGTTCTACCAGGACCTGGCGACGCCGTTCTTTGGCTTCAACCGGCCGGGCGCCAAGGTCTCGCAAGGCACCATCGATGCCTTCTGGGCGCAGGGCATGGCCGGCGGCATCGTGGGCCAGTACGCCTGCATCAGGGAATTCTCGGAAGTGGACTACACCGAGGACCTGAAGAAGTTCGACGTGCCCACGCTGATCCTGCATGGCGATGACGACCAGATCGTGCCCATCGACGCTTCGGCGAAGCGGTCGGTGGAACTGGTCAAGGGCGCGACCCTCAAGGTGTATCCGGGCGCTTCGCACGGCATGTGCGTGGTCAATGCCGACCAGGTCAACGCCGACCTGCTGGCCTTCCTGAAGGCCTGAGCCCGATGTCAGTCACCCGCCGGCAATTTATCGCCTCGGCCGCCGCGCTCGGCGCGGCGCCTCTCTCGGAGACCTTCGCCATGTCGCCTGGCAGCCAACCCAGCCTCATCCTCGTCAACGGCAAGTTCGCCACGCTCGACAAGTCCAGGCCGCAGGCGGATGCCGTTGCGATCCGCGACGGACGCTTCGTCGCCGTCGGCACGCGCCAGGACATCATGAGGCTGGCCGGCGCGCAGACCAAGGTGGTCGACCTGAATGGCCGGCGGGCCATTCCCGGGCTGATCGACAGCCATATGCATATCATCCGCGGCGGCCTGAACTACAACATGGAACTGCGCTGGGACGGCGTGCGCTCGCTCGCCGACGCCATGCGCATGCTGAAGGAACAGGTCGCGCGCACGCCGGCGCCGCAATGGGTGCGGGTAGTGGGCGGCTTCACCGAGCACCAGTTCGCCGAGAAGCGGCTGCCGACCATCGAGGAACTGAATGCCGTGGCGCCCGACACCCCGGTCTTCATCCTGCACCTGTACGACCGCGCCATCCTGAACGGCGCCGCACTGCGTGCCGTTGGCTACACCAAGGACACGCCGAACCCTCCGGGCGGCGAGATCGTGCGCGATGCACGCGGCAATCCCACCGGCCTGCTACTGGCCAGGCCCAACGCGACGATCCTCTACGCCACGCTGGCCAAGGGGCCGAAGCTGCCGCCCGAGTACCAGAAGAACTCGACACGCCATTTCATGCGCGAGGTGAACCGGCTCGGTGTGACTGGCGTGATCGACGCCGGCGGCGGCTACCAGAACTATCCCGAGGACTACAACATCATCGAGGAGCTGCACAAGGCAGGGCAGCTCACGGTGCGCCTCGCCTACAACCTGTTCACGCAGAAGCCCAAGGAAGAGCTGAGCGACTTCAAGACCTGGACGTCGACCGTCAAGCCAGGCCAGGGCGACGACCTCTACCGCCACAACGGCGCCGGCGAGATGCTGGTCTACACCGCTGCCGATTTCGAGGACTTCCGCGTCGAGCGCCCCGAGATGGCGCCGTCGATGGAAGCCGACCTGGAGCCGGTGATCCGCCTGCTGGCCGAGAAGCGCTGGCCGTGGCGCCTGCATGCGACCTATGACCAGACCATCACGCGCGCGCTCGACGTCTATGAAAAGGTCGCCAAGGACATCCCGTTCAACGGCCTGAACTGGTTCTTCGATCACGCCGAGACCATCTCCGACCGCAACATCGACCGCATCGCCGCGCTTGGCGGCGGCATCGCCGTGCAGCACCGCATGGCCTACCAGGGCGAGTACTTTGTCGAGCGCTACGGTGCCAAGGCCGCCGAAGCCACGCCGCCGATCAAGAAGATGCTCGAGAAGGGCGTCAAGGTCGGCGCCGGCACCGATGCCACGCGCGTGGCCTCTTACAACCCGTGGGTGTCGCTGTACTGGCTGACCACCGGCAAGACCGTGGGCGGCATGTCGATGTACCCGCAGGCCAACCTGCTCGACCGCGAGACCGCGCTGCGGCTGTGGACCGAGGCCAATACCTGGTTCTCTTCCGAAACCGGCAAGAAGGGCCAGGTCAAGGCGGGCCAGCTGGCCGACCTGGCGGTGCTGTCCGCGGACTATTTCAGCGTGCCGGGCGACGAGATCCAGGACATCACCTCGGTGCTGACCATCCTCGGCGGCGAAGTGGTCTATGGTGACGGCGACTTCGGCAAGCTGTCGCCCGCCATCCCGCCGGCCATGCCGGACTGGTCGCCGGTGCGGCACGCGGGCGGTTACCAGCCGCGCCCGCAAGCCCAAAAGCTGGCCCTGAACACCGCCTGCGGCTGTGCCAGTTCGTGCGGCGTGCACGGCCATGCGCATGCCAGGGCCTGGACGGCCGGCGTGCCCACCTCGGACGAGAGTACGTTCTGGGGCGCGCTGGGTTGCTCATGCTGGGCGTTCTGATGCCGCTGCATTGCCGATACCAGGAGGCCCGATCATGACTGCCCATCCCATCCTCCCCACGGCGGGCGCGGCGACCCAGCCCGGCGCGCCTTCGGCCTGGCTGCGCTGGCTGGCGCTGCTGGCACTGTCCGCGCCCTACCTGCAGGGTGGACTGGTCAAGGCGGCCGACTTTGGTGCCGCCATCGCCGAGATGCAACACTTCGGCCTGGCGCCGGCCGTGCCGCTGGCGGCAGCCGTGATCGTGCTGGAACTGGGCGCGGGCGCACTGATGCTGAGCGGGCGGCTGCGGTGGCTGGGCGCGCTGGCGCTGGCCGTCTTCACCGTGCTGGCGACCTTTGTCGCCAACCGCTTCTGGCAGGCGCCGCCGGATGCGCGCTTCGGGCAGGCCAACGCCTTCTTCGAGCATATCGCGCTTGCCGGCGGCCTTTGCCTGGTGGCCTGGGAAGACTTGCGGCAACGCCGCGCGGCCAGGGGCCAGGCATGAGCCCGGCCGCCAAGCCCGCGCCCGTCCCCGGTGCCGCCGCCCCGGCCGGCGGCAGCTTCGCGCCGCTGGCGCATGGCACCTTCGCCGTGCTGTGGGCGGCGACGGTGCTGGGCAATATCGGCAGCTTCATGCGCGATGTGGCTAGCGCCTGGCTGGCGACTGACCTGTCGGGCTCGCCCGCCGCTGTCGCCATGATCCAGGCGGCCGGCACGCTGCCGGTGTTCCTGCTGGCGATTCCCGCCGGCGTGCTGTCTGACATCCTCGACCGGCGCCGTTTCCTGATCGTGATCCAGGTGGGGCTGGCAATGGTCAGCGGTTCGCTGATGCTGCTGGCATGGCAGGACGGGCTGACCATCGAACTGCTGATCGGCCTGGCATTCCTGGGCGGCATCGGCACCGCGATGATGGGGCCGACCTGGCAGTCGATCGTGCCGGAGCTGGTGCCGGCCGGTGAACTGAAGCCGGCGGTGGCGCTGAATTCGCTGGGCGTCAATATCGCGCGCGCCATCGGACCGGCCGCGGGCGGCCTGTTGCTGGCCGCGTTCGGCGCGGCGGCAACCTATGGCGCGGACGTGGCCAGCTATCTGTTCGTGATTGCCGCGCTGCTGTGGTGGAAGCGCCCGGCACGCGCCGAAGACCCGCTGCGCGAGCATTTCTTCGGTGCTTTCCGCGCCGGCGTGCGTTTTGCCAGGGCGCACAGCAAGCTCCATGTGGTGCTGCTGCGCGCGGCCTGCTACTTTGCGCTGGGCAGCAGCATCTGGGCCTTGTTGCCGCTGGTGGCGCGCCAGATGCTGCACGGCGGCGCATCGCTGTACGGCATGCTGCTTGGCGCGGTCGGCGTGGGTGCAATCCTGGGCGCGCTGGTGATGCCGCGCCTGCAGAAGCGGCTGGACCTGGACCAGCTGATGCTGGCCGCGGCGCTGGCTACCGCGGCGGTGATGGCGGTGCTGTCGGTGGCGCCGCCGGCATGGGTCGCCATGCTGGCGCTGCTGCTGCTTGGCGCCGCATGGATCCTGGCGCTGACCACGCTGGCCGGCACGGCCCAGGCGATCCTGCCCAACTGGGTGCGCGGCCGCGCGCTGGCGGTCTACCAGATGGTGTTCAACGGCGCCATGGCGCTGGGCAGCCTGGTGTGGGGCTTTGTCGCGCAGGGGCTGGGCACGCCGGCGGCGCTGATGATCGCCGCGGCCGCGCTGTGCGTGGCCGCCTTCGTCATGCACCGCGTCAAGCTGCCGCGTGGCGAGGAAGACCTGGGCCCGGCACGGCACTGGCCTGCGCCCGAAGCCGCCGAGGAGGTGGCGCACGACCGCGGCCCGGTGATGATCCTGATCGAATACCGCGTGCGCGCGGCCGACCGCCAAGGCTTCCTGCAAGCCATCCACAAGCTGTCCGAGGAACGGCTGCGCGACGGCGCCTTCAACTGGGGCGTGATGGAGGACCCGGCCGATGCCGAGGCCTACACCGAGTGGTTCCTGGTCGAATCCTGGGCCGAGCACCTGCGCCAGCACGAGCGCGTGCCGCACGCGGACGCAGACCTGCAGCGCGAGGTCGCGCGCTTCCACACCGGCGAAGGGCCGCCGCGGGTGCGGCACCTGCTGGCAGCGGGGCAGCCACTGGAATAAGCAAGCCATAGCGACGGCCTTCCGATCTGCCGCTGCGGAACTCCCCTCTCCCGCTTGCGGGAGCGGGGCAGGGGTGAGGGCAGGCGTGGCGCGCCGACACCGCCCTTCAGGCAATGCCGCCACCCTGCCACCTACGCGTTCCCCATCCCCAAGGATCCCCATGCACAACCAGCTGTTTATCGACGGCCGCTTCGTCGACGCCCTTGACGGGGACACCCTCGACGTCGTCAATCCGCACGACGGCAGCCTGATCACGCGCGTGGCCGCGGGCGCGCAGCTCGATATCGACCGCGCCGTGGCCGCGGCGCGGCGCGCCTTTCCCGCATGGTCGCGCCTCGCCGCCGGCGAACGCGGCAGGCTGCTGGCACGGCTGGCCGACGCCATCGAGGCCGACACGGGTCTGGCCGAGCTCGAAAGCGCCGACACCGGCCACCCCATCCGCGATGCGCGCGGCCTCGACGTACCGCGCACCGCGGCGTGCTTCCGTTACTTCGCGGGCATGGCCGACAAGATCGAAGGCACCGTGGTGCCGGTCGAACCCGGTTTTCTCAACTATGTGCAACGGGCCCCGGTCGGCGTGGTGGGGCAGATCGTGCCGTGGAACTTCCCGCTGATGTTCACCGGCTGGAAGCTGGGGCCGGCACTGGCGGCGGGCAATACGGTGGTGCTCAAGCCGTCAGAGCTGACGCCGCTGTCCGCGCTGCGCGTGGCGGCGCTGGCGGCTGACGTCGGTTTCCCGCCGGGCGTGATCAACGTCGTGCCCGGCTTCGGCAACGTGGCCGGGCAGCGGCTGGCCAATCATCCCGACGTGGACAAGATCGCCTTCACGGGGTCCACTGCCACCGGCCGGCGCATCGTCGAGGCCTCGCGCGCCAACCTCAAGCGCATCCAGCTAGAGTTGGGCGGCAAGGGCGCCAATATCGTCTTTGCCGATGCCGACCTGGATGCCGCCGTGGCGGGCGCGGCCTGGGCCAGCTTCCACAACCAGGGCCAGGCCTGCATCGCCGGCTCGCGCCTGCTGCTGCATGAGGACATCGCCGATGCCTTCCTCGAGCGCTTCGTGGCCCTGGCGCAATCGATCCGCGTGGGCGATCCGGCCGATTCTGCCACCGAGATGGGGCCGCTGACCTCGGCCGCTCACCGCGACCGCGTGCTCGAGTCTGTGGAGATGGCACAGGCCCAGACTGGCACCGTGCTGGCCGGAGGCAAGGCCCCTGCCGACCCTCGCCTGCGCCAGGGCTTCTATGTCGAGCCCACCGTGGTCGCTGCGCGCCCGCAGGACCGCATCGCCCAGGAAGAGGTCTTCGGCCCGGTCGTCACGGTGCTGCGCTTTGCCAGCGACGAGCAGGCGCTGGCCATCGCCAACGCCACGCAATACGGGCTGGGCAACGGGCTATGGACGCGCGACCTGGCCCGCGCGCACCGCCTCGCGCGCGATATCCGCGGTGGCATGTGCTGGGTCAACTGCTACAAGCGCGTCCATCCGGGCAGCCCCTTCGGCGGCGTGGGTGAATCCGGCTACGGGCGCGACATGGGGTTCGAGGCGATGCACGGCTACACCGAGTCGCGCTCGGTATGGATCAACGTGGATGCCGGCATTGCGCCGCACTTTGCGCGCTGAAGCCAGCGCGGCACCACCAATCATTTCAGGGAGAACGAAATGAAGCTCTATCTGGTATCACTGGCCGCCGGCATCCTGGTCGGCATCATCTATGCACTGCTGCAGGTGCGCTCGCCGGCGCCGCCGGTGGTGGCGCTGATCGGCTTGCTGGGCATGCTGATCGGCGAGCAAGTGGTGCCGCCCGTCAAGCGCCTGCTGGCGGGCGAGCCGGTCACGGTGGCCTGGTTCCGTGGCGAGTGCGTGCCGAAGATCACCGGCGCACCGTCGGCGCCGACGGCGGCTCGCCCGGCTGCGGAAGCAGCACGGGACGAGCCGCAGGCGCACTAGGCATCGCGCTAGCTCAGCGCCAGCGTGCGTTGCCGCGCCAGTTCCGCCCAGCGCGCCGCTTCGGAAGCGACCAGTGCATTCATCGCCTCGCGTCCGCTGGCCACGACTTCAAAGCCATTGTCGTACAGGTACTGCGTGACGGCCGCTTCGCGCAGCGTCTGGCTGACTGCGGCGGCCAGGCGGTCGAGCTGCGCGGCCGGCGTGCCGGCCGGCGCGATCATGCCGACCCAGGAATAGGTGACCAGGCCTGGCCAGGTGTCGGCCAGCGTGGGCACCGTCGGCAGATGCGCATTGCGCGCAGAAGAGCTGACCGCGAGCGCCCGCAGCTTGCCGGCCTGCAGTTGCGCCAGCACCAGCGGCAGGCTGGCGAACATCGAATCGACATGGCCGCCCAGCAGGTCTTTCAGTGCCGGGGCGCCGCCGCGGAACGGCACGTGCAGGCCATGGGTGCCGGCGGCCTGGTGGAACCATTCGGCGGTCAGGTGGTTGGAGCTGCCGATACCCACGGAGGCATAAGACACCTCGCGCCATTGTCGGCATGCCCGCACATAGTCCTGCAGCGTGCGCCACGGCGACGCTGCAGGCACCACCAGCGCCATTGGCGCGCGCACCATATACGACACGCCGGTCAGATCACGCCCGGCGCGGTAAGGCAGGTTCGGGTAGGCCAGCGGCTCGGTCGCATACGAGTCATAGACCAGGCCGATGGTGTGGCCGTTGGCCTTGCTGCGCGCCACGATGCCCGTGCCGATGGTGCCGCCGGCGCCGTCGTGGTTCTCGATCACCACGGTCTGGCCGAGCCGCCGTCCGAGGCCAACATGGACTGCACGCGCGGTCTTGTCGACCACGCCGCCTGGCGCAAACGGCACGACCAGCATCAGCGGGCCGTTGCTGCGCGCTTGTGCGCCGGCGCGGCCGGCCAGCAGCATGGCTGCGGCGCCGCCCAGCACCAGGCGACGGCGATGCAATGCACGGATCTGCATGACGGATCTGCCCCTCGTTCGCTATGATTGCCGTCGAACTGCCTTCTGATCGCGGCCGGGATGTCGCCGCGCCCCACCGTTGTGCAAGCAACCGCGGTACGTTGTCGGCCTTGCTGGCCCGGCGAGGGCCAGATGGTAGCACTGCGGTGGGTCATGATCCTCTTCGCACGGGTTTGCCATGGACCGTTTTCTCAGTATCGAAGCCTTTGTCAGGGTCGCGGACACGTTAAGCTTTGCCGAGGCCGCGCGCCAGCTCGGCGTGACCAATTCCGTCGTCAGCCATCGCGTGCAGCAGCTCGAGAAGTACATCAACGCGCCGCTGTTCCATCGCAGCACGCGGCACGTGCGCCTGTCGGAAGTGGGCGAGACCTACTACCGTCAATGCGCCGACGTGGTCGCCAACCTGGCCGACCTGACCGACCAGATGCGCGACCTGCGCGCCACCCCGGCGGGGCGCCTGCGCATCCAGGTGCTGCCCGGCTTCGCCATTGGCCACTTCGCCGATATCCTGGCCGGCTTCAGCCAGCAGTATCCTGATATCGAACTGGACGTCGTCGTCAACGACCGCGTCATCGACCCGATCGAGGAAGGCTTCGACGTGGCCTTCCAGATCTTCGCGCCCCAGAACGATTCGCTGATCGCGCGGCGCCTGTTCACGCTGCGCCGCATCTTCTGCGTGGCCCCGGAGTTCATTGAGCGCTGGGGCAAGCCGGAGCGGCCGGCGGACCTGATCTGCAGCAAGGTGGCGCTGTACTCCGCCTACCCGACCCGCAACAAGTGGACCTTCTCGCGCGATGCCGAATCGGTCGAGATCGACCTGGCCCCGCGCATGCGCACCAACTCCGTCCACCTGCTGCGCGACTATGCGGTCAGCGGTGCCGCCGTGGTTTGCCTGCCCACGCTGGTCGCCAGCGAAGACCTGCTGGCCGGCCGGCTGGTCCCGGTGCTGCACGACTATGCGCTGTCATCGTTCGAGTTCGCCGCCGTGTATCCGGCCACGCAGCGGCAGGCGCTGAAGGTGCGGGTGCTGGTGGACTACCTGGCGGAAAGGCTGCAGGGCGAGCCGCCGTGGGATGTGCCGTTGATGGAGAGGGGGTGGGTGCGGTGAGGGGGGCGCGGCAAAGTCAGCGGGACTTGCCCGTCTTCTCCGTTTCGTGAACAACGCCCGTTCGCATGGCCTTTGCGTTGGCCCTGGCGGGGGGCGGGCTTTCCGGCGTTCGTCCTGTCGATCTGGCACTGGAGTAACGACACCCATATGCTCACCAACAGTGCGCCGAACGTTTGAAAATAGGCCAGCCCCAGCTTGCCGTGTAGCAGCAACGCCAGAATTGCGAAGTTTGCGAGGAAGATGCCAAACATCGCGCCGATGAGCGCCTGATAGCGACGCCGCCGGATAAGTGGACACAGAAAATACCGGGGAACAAGTGCAACGAATACGATGCCCAAGTAAAAGATTTTGGTAATGTCAGAAGTACTGAGTTGTATATCCGGCATGGCGGGACTCGCGAAATTAACGGCGATCAAGGTCCTTGTAGTAACCCGGATACGCTTGTTCGATGATGCACAAGACCACTGCCATCCAGAAGCTCATCACCGGATTGAACATCGCTTCATAGAAGGGTGGAATCCGGGATCCCGGGAAATAGAAGGTAAGGACAAACAAATTCCCTACAAAGCAGCACAGAAGATGTATCGCAACCGTCAGGTACCGCTCCTTAAATAGCTGCGGAAACAGCAGGTATCTCGGTACGAGCATGAAGAAGACCACCGAGTTGTACAAGCCTTTTACTTTGTCGAAATTGCTGACGCCTAATTCCATAGTCATATTCACCTTGCCCGGCGATGGCGATCCCCGGGCTGTCGGATCAAGGTGTCAGCACGCGCGGACGGCGCAGTCGTCCGGGTTGAAGTCCCGCGGCGGTGGCGGGAGCAAGGGCAACAGGGCCCCTCCTAACGTAGTGATGCTGCCTGCAACAGGCGGCATCGTTGCGGCAATGGCTGCCAATGTCCCGCCGGTAAAGCCCAAGCCGGTGTACCAGGCGAAATCTCTGGCGTTGGGGTTGTCCGCGGCCATAAGATATCCTGCGCCACTGGCAACGGCTGCCCCCGCCACTCCTGCAGCGACCACTATTGGAGCAAGAGATCCTTCGATAGTATCCATCTCCATGCTCGACAACTGGCTGATATGCAGTCCTGGTGTGCTATCCATCCGCTCGATATCGCTGAATGTCACGGGCGCCTTGGCCCACGCGCCGCAGCACAGGCACGCCAGGACAATGCCGGCAGAAGCTCTTGGTACGACTTGCATCGGTAGCTCTCCTTGAAGTCAAAGGTCAACACTCACTGAAAACGTTCCCGTTCGGGCATGGCGCCCAGTTTCACTACTGTGCTGAGCGTTACCTGTGCACCGCCGCGGCCGCTGATATTGGCGTTGCCGCTCAGTGAAATGGTGGTCCGGTCGCTGGCCCGGTAACCCAGCCCGAAGACCAATGCGGTTTGCGTGTTGCGTTGCGAGGGCAAGCCCTGCGGGTCGTCTTCGGCCTGCTGCAATTGCCACTTGATGCCGCCATAGAGCGTCACGGTCTCGTTGACGGCAAAGCCGACCTGTGGCGTCAGCAACAGCACGTTGCCCGGTGTGGGCGAGGCGCCATCATGGCGCGGCAGGTTCAGCCGATAGGCAGCGTTCAGGCTGAGCACGACAGGATCGATGGTGCGATAGAGCGTGCCGCCGGCGGTGAAGCTGCTGAAGTAGGTGGTGGCATCGCCGGTGTGTTCCACGGCACCGGTTTCCAGATAGGCCACCAGCCCAGGACTGCCTCGTTCCTTAAGGAAGCGATGGCTGATGGCCAGCGACAGGCTGGAGAAGTTGGTGTTCGTGCTCGAGCGGTTGCCGACGCCCTCGAACAAGGTGCGCTCGCTGGTATGCGAACCGGTACCGGAGAACGAGAGTTCCGTGTCGGCCGAGTAGCCATAGCGTAGCCCGGCATAAGCGACCAGCGAATCCACATTCCGCGTTTTTGGGATGACACCCGTCGCTACCGGGATGATGTTCTGCCCGACCTGGATATAGATCGGCCCACTAGCCGCGGTGCCATTGGCTTCATGGTTGAAGTACGAAAGCCCCAGGTTTGCGCGCCAGCGGTTCTGTGCCGTCAGCAAGTCCTCCAGCGTCGGCACGATCTGCGCCGACGCGGAACACGGGGCGAAGGCGGTGGCGGTCACCGCGACCATTCTGCGCAGGCGCCACTTCATGGCTGGATGGGCCTCAACGGCAGCCCGCCGAATTTCGCGGGAATTGGCCGCATGAACGCCGCATTGCCGGCCTGCCCCGCCTTGCGCGGCAGCACCACCAGCGCACGGCCGGGATAGTCGCGGTTGGGCCGGGTGGTCCACAGGCGCAGGAAATCGGGGATGGCGTAGATGCGGTTGCCGTACGACGGGTCGGCAAGCTCCACCGAATGCGCGTCGATGCTGCGCAAGACAGAGAAATGGTTGTCGTTGCCTGCGTAGAGAAAGACGATCGCAGGGAGCGCGAGCTGCCGCAGCGCGTCCAGCGACAGCGCATAGCCGCGCGCCTCATAGCCGAAGTGGGCCGCCGACGCGGACAGCGCGCTGAAGGTGGCAGGGCCCGTCGCGGCGATCTGCTGCAGGACCGCGGCTTCGTCTACCGGATCGCCGTAGTAGTGGTGCAGCAAGGTCGCCAGCGAAGCGGCGCCGCAGGAGTAGTCGAATTTCTGCTTGATCACGCCGGTATCGCGCAGTGCCGTCCATGAGCGCACTGAGGGCGTGCCTACCGCGGTCGCTTCGCAAACCTGGGCTAGTGTCAGAGCGAGAAAGGAAATGGCCTTGCGTTTCATGTCGGGGCGTCTGGAACAAGTTCTGCGAAGTCCGGAGCAGCGCTGAGATGAAAATAGTTCTCATTACTTCCGATATGCCGCAGGTTAGCCACGCCAGCGGGCTTGCGGAGACGGCCGATTCTGCAAGGCCATGCAGTTCTGGCCGTTTGGGGCAGAGAGATGTCTGCGGGACGCGGGGAATTTTCGCGATCAGCACGCTGCGCAAGCGGCCCGCCCCGCGCGAATGGCTGGGCATCGCGCTGGTGGGGGCTGGCGTTATGGTGCTGAGCCTGCGGCGGAAGGGCCATCGGTCACGACCCAGCGCACCTCGTGCCGCGTGGTCAGCGCCAGGATGCGCTGGCGCAGGAAATCGGCGTTGAAGGACGTCAGCGGCGATTCGAAGCGGTAGATCAGCAGCCCCGGCAAGGGCCGGGCCTCGGGGTAGTGGGCCAGTTCGTAGAAGCCAAGTGGCCTTGCCACAGGCCCGGCTGATAATCCTTGCGGTGGTAGCGCAGCAATTCGGCGGCGCCGGGCATCAGGCCGGGGCCGGCTGCGATGCCGCGCCGGAACGGGCGAGCCCCGCCACCGGAAATGCGGCTACGATAGCGTCGATCCCCAATCGTTCACCCACACAGGAAGCAAGCGATATGCTGGAACTCAGACCGGGCTGCGAGCATTGCAACAAGCCCCTGCCACCCGCATCGACCGAAGCCCGCATCTGCTCGTACGAATGCACCTTCTGTGCAGACTGCGTGGATAGGCTCAGCAACGTCTGCCCGAACTGCGGGGGTGGCTTCGTGCCGCGGCCGGTGCGCCCGGTACGCGACTGGAAGAACGGTAACTACCTCGGCAACAACCCGGCCAGTACCAGGGTGAAGCACCGGCCGGTCGACCTCGAGGTGCATGCCCGCTTTGCCGGAGCGATCGCCCCGGTCCCGCCCGAGCAGCGCTAGCGGTGGCCTGGGCTAGCCCTTGGATTTCGGCTTGAGCAACTCGCCAGCCTCCTTCACATTCTGCTCGGCGCGCTTGCTGATCACGGCCAGCGCTTCGGCCTGCGCCTTCTGCGCGGTTTCGGCCAGCGCGCGCATGTTCTCCAATGCCTGGTGCAGCTGCTGCTGCACGAATTCGCTGTGCTTGGCCATGGCCTCGGCAGGATTGCCTGCAGTGCTGTACTGCTGAGCGGCCGCCTGCAGCTGCTGCATGGTCTGGGCGAAGATCTCCTGCTGCTTCTGCACCAGGGCCTGGATACCCTCATAGGCCAGCTTGTTGGCCTCGGTCAGGGCCTCGATGTCCTTGCGGCGCGCTTCCATTACCGCGCTCATGTCCACGCCCGGCAGGCGGAACTGTTCCATCATCTTGGTGAAGTCTGCAAAGGGATTGGGAGGCGTGGCCATGCTGGGTCTCCTTCTGGAAGGACTGGCAGGGTGGCCGGCGGCGGGGATGGAGCGTGCCCTTCGGCCGGGTTCCTGTCCACTATAGCCGGTATCCGCACACTTCTGGCCGTCAATCGAGGAAGACCCTAAAGTTTCCGGACCCCATGCCGTTGGCATCCATAGCCCGCAAGTGCGTCGGCCCGACCGGGCGCGTCCGCGGACGATGAGAGCGAAGAACGCCGCGCCGTCCCAGGCGCGGACCGGCACTTCGCCGTAACCAGTGCTAATCAGGTAGAAGACATGAAGAATCTAGGCATCGGGGTCCGCCTCGGCATCGGCTTTGGGGTGGTATTGCTGCTTTCTGCGCTCATGACGGTATTCGGCATGATGCGCCTGCAACAGGTGGCTGAGCGCACGCACGCGATGATGCAGCAGCCGCTGACCAAGGAGCGGCTGGTCAGCGACTGGTACCGCCTCATGCACACCAGCGTGCGCCGCACCACGGCGGTGGCGCGCAGTGCCGACCCGTCGCTCGGCGCGTTCTTCGCGGCCGAGACCAAGGCGTCGATCGAAGGCATCGCCACCTTGCGCGACAAGCTCCAGCCCATGCTCAGCTCGGCCGAGGAAAAGGCCGCATTCCAGAAGATCCTGAGCGTGCGTGACCCGTACAACAACGGCCGCGACAAGATCACCAAACTCAAGCAAGAGGGGCTGACCGAAGAGGCCAACCAGGTGCTGGAGAAAGAGTTCGTCCCGGCCGGCGACGCCTACCTGGGCGAGATCCAGAAGCTGCTCGACATCCAGCGCGCCAGCATCGACGCCACCGCGCGCGAGATCAACGGCATCTACGTCAACGCGCGCAACAGCCTGATCGGGCTGGGCGTGGTGGTGCTGGCGATCGGCATCGCGTTTTCGGTATGGCTGACGGCGGGCATCACGCGGCCGCTGCATCGCGCCGTGGCGGTGGCGCGCACCGTGGCGTCGGGCGACCTGACCAGCCGCATCGATGTCGACAGCCGCGATGAAACCGGACAGCTGCTGCAGGCACTGGCGGACATGAACGCCAATATCCTGCGCATCGTGCGCCAGGTGCGCGCGGGCACCGAGTCGATCGTGTCCGGCACCAGCCAGATCGCGGCCGGCAACACCGAC
Organism: Cupriavidus sp. FW306-1B-F12B; assembly: GCF_058781795.1. NCBI lineage: Bacteria > Pseudomonadati > Pseudomonadota > Betaproteobacteria > Burkholderiales > Burkholderiaceae > Cupriavidus > Cupriavidus sp. FW306-1B-F12B. Next base: position 271,557 of record NZ_JBYSXC010000008.1, on the reverse strand, counting down.
CTGTCGCAGCGCACGGAAGAACAGGCCTCGTCGCTGCAGCAGACCGCGGCCAGCATGGAAGAGCTGACCAGCATCGTGCGCCAGAACGCCGACAACGCGCGCCAGGCCAGCACGCTGGCGGTCAATGCATCGGACATCGCCGAGAAGGGCGGCGACGCGGCGGGCAAGGTTGCCGAGACCATGGAGGAGATCAACGGCGCGTCGAGGAAGGTGGTCGACATCATCGCCGTGATTGAAGGCATCGCTTTCCAGACCAATATCCTGGCGCTCAATGCCGCGGTGGAAGCCGCGCGCGCCGGCGAGCAGGGCCGCGGTTTCGCCGTGGTCGCGGGCGAGGTGCGCACGCTGGCGCAGCGCAGCGCTTCCGCCGCCAAGGAGATCAAGGCGCTGATCGGCGATTCGGTCGATCGCGTCGAGAAGGGTTCGATGCAGGTGACGCAGGCCGGCCAGACCATGGTGGAGATCGTTGCCGCGGTCAAGCGCGTGACCGACATCATGGGCGAGATCAGCGCGGCCTCGGCCGAGCAGAGCGCCGGGATCGAGCAGGTCAACCAGGCGGTGACGCAGATGGATACCGTGACGCAGCAGAATGCCGCGCTGGTGGAAGAGGCCGCCGCTGCAGCAGGCTCGCTGGAGGAGCAGGCGCAGCGGCTGAAGGAGGCGGTGTCGACGTTCAGGCTGGCGGCGTAAGCGTAGGCTGTTTGCTTGCTCCCTTCTCCCGCAAGCGGGAGAGGGGAGCATCTCCATCGCAGCGGACGCTCACCGCGCCTTCAGAAACTCCCCCACCTCCAGCAACACCAGCTCGTTGTCGTCCGCCTGGTTCGGCTCGCGGCTGCTGCTGAAGGGCAGGTTGTTGTCGTTGCCCACCACGATATGCGTGGCGTCGACCACGTCGACGTTCTCGATGGTGAAGAACGGGAACGCCAGCACGCCATCGGTCAACGGCTTGCGCGCAAGCTTGGCCGGGTCGGCAATGCGCAGCAGGTCGATATAGCTGATCTTGCGCAGCGGCCCGCCGGCGTTGGCATCGCTCAGCTCGACCTTGTACACGCGCTTGAACTTCGCCACGTCGTCAAAGCAGTCCGGGCGCTTCTGCCCGGCCGGACAGGCCTTGTCCGGCGTGCCTTCGCCGTTGTCGCGCTCGATGATAAGGCCGGTGGTGGCGTCGATCATGTTGAAGTCGCCGATGGCGTGGCTGGCGCCTTCCAGTACGTACTTCCAGTGGCGGCCGGTCCAGGCCTGCTGCCTGACATCAAACTCCAGCACGCGCAGGTAGGGCTTGCCGCCATCGTTCTCGTAGCCCTTGGCGGCCTCGTCCCACAGCGCGCCTTCCAGCAGCGCGTACAGCTTGCTGCCATCGGGCGAGGACGCCATGCCCTCGAAGCCCTTGGAGCGCCGCACCTGGAACTTCACGCTGCCGTCCGGCGCGCCGGGCGCGCCGGGCGCGGTGACGGCGGGATGGTCGGGCGAGCGCACCACCTTGCCGTCGACCTTGGTGTCGAACACGGCCAGCACCTTGCCGTCCATGTCAGCCTTGATCAGGAACGGGCCGAACTCGTCGCCGATCCAGACCGCGCCATCGGCGAACTGGAAGCTCTCCGTATCGAAATCCGACCCCGTCAGGTAGCGCTGCCTGGTGCCCTCGTGGACGATGCGGAACGGCACCTTCTTGTCGGGGTCGTGCAGGAAGATGGTCTTCAGGCGCTGCAGGCGGCCGCTGCCGAAGTCCACCTTGTAGCGGTTCAGGTACAGCATGAAGTCCGGCGAGTTGGCCTTGGCGCCGGCGCCGTTGTCGGTCAGCACCCAGAAGCTGCCGTCGGCCATGCGCTTGATGCCGGAATGCCCCTGTGCCGGCTGGCCGCGGAACGGCAGCGACACGCCGGTGGGGCGGCCATTGGACTTGCCTTCGACCGTGCCCGGCGTGTCCACGCGCTGCGCGGTGGTGAACTTGCCGCTGACCTGCAGGTCAGCGGGCGCATCCTTCGGCACGGCAAGCAGGGTCTGGGCCGGCAGCACTGCGTGGCCGGCCAGCGTGGCGGGGTAGGCGGCAGGGGCCTGCGCCCACGCCTGCGCCGCGCCCAGGCAACCCAGTGCGATGGCCGCCGGGGCCAGCAGCAAATGACGAGACATTGTGGTTTTCCTTGGCGTTCAAGATGACAAAACCCTGCATTGTCGGCGCCAAGTTTGACAGAACTGTGATCCGTGGGACGCATGGCCCGGCATGTTGCACTGCAGCGTAGGTGCCATATGGGCACCGTGCCGGTGCAATCTGCGAACGATCATGCTGCGAGGACGGCCCAACGCGGCACCGGCGTCCGGATTTCTGCCGATAGCCGCGCAAAAAGCAGTGGGTTTTCAGGCCCCTGAAAGCAAACTGAGGCAAAATTCTATTTTTCGCCTAGTATGCCGCCGCGCTGTGACCCAGCAGGCGGATGCCCTACCACCCGTTCGAGGATCTGAGAGAAGCAATGAGTACCCAGCAACCCACCATCATCTACACGCTGACCGACGAAGCTCCGCTGCTGGCGACCAGTGCGTTCCTCCCGATCATCCAGACCTTCACCAAGCCCGCCGGCATCAACGTCACCACCAGCGACATCTCGGTGGCGGGCCGTATCCTGGGCGAGTTCCCCGAATTCCTGACCGAAGCGCAGCGCGTGCCGGACAACCTGGCCGAGCTGGGCAAGCTGACCCAGCTGCCGGACACCAACATCATCAAGCTGCCGAACATCAGCGCCTCGGTGCACCAGCTGGTCAGCGCCATCCGCGAACTGCAGGGCAAGGGCTACAAGGTGCCGGACTATCCGGAAGACCCGAAGAACGACGAAGAAAAGGCGATCCAGAAGCGCTATTCCAAGTGCCTGGGCTCGGCCGTGAACCCGGTCCTGCGCGAAGGCAACTCCGACCGCCGCGCACCGGCAGCGGTCAAGAATTTCGCGCGCAAGCACCCGCACAGCATGGGCGAGTGGAGCATGGCTTCGCGCACGCACGTGGCGCACATGAAGCATGGCGACTTCTATCACGGCGAAAAGTCCATGACCCTGGACAAGGCGCGTGACGTCAAGATGGAGCTGGTCACCAAGAGCGGCAAGACCATCGTGCTCAAGCCCAAGGTCTCGCTGCTGGATGGCGAGATCATCGACAGCATGTTCATGAGCAAGAAGGCGCTGTGCGACTTCTATGAAGAGCAGTTCGAAGACGCGCGCAAGACCGGCGTGATGCTGTCGCTGCACGTCAAGGCGACCATGATGAAGGTGTCGCACCCGATCGTGTTCGGCCACGCCGTCAAGATCTTCTACAAGGAAGCCTTCGCCAAGCACGGCGCGCTGTTCGACGAACTGGGCGTGAACGTCAACAACGGCCTGGTCAACCTGTACGAGAAGATCGAGGCGCTGCCCAGCTCCAAGCGCGAAGAGATCATCCGCGACCTGCACGCCTGCCACGAGCATCGCCCGGAACTGGCGATGGTGGATTCGGCCAAGGGCATCTCCAACCTGCACGCGCCCAACGACGTGATCGTGGATGCCTCGATGCCGGCCATGATCCGCATCGGCGGCAAGATGTGGGGCGCCGACGGCCGTCCGAAGGACACCAAGGCCGTGATCCCGGAAAGCACCTTTGCCCGCATCTACCAGGAGATCATCAACTTCTGCAAGACCAACGGCAATTTCGACCCGACCACCATGGGCACCGTGCCCAACGTCGGCCTGATGGCGCAGAAGGCCGAAGAATACGGCTCGCACGACAAGACCTTCGAGATCGCCGAAGACGGCGTCGCCAACATCGTCGACCTGGCCACCGGTGAAGTGCTGCTGACGCAGGACGTCGAGCAGGGCGACATCTGGCGCATGTGCCAGGTCAAGGACGCGCCGATCCGCGACTGGGTCAAGCTGGCCGTCACGCGCGCGCGCAACTCGGGCATGCCGGCCGTGTTCTGGCTGGACCCGTACCGTCCGCACGAAGCAGAGCTGATCAAGAAGGTCGAGACCTACCTGAAGGACTACGACACCAACGGCCTGGACATCCAGATCATGTCGCAGGTGCGCGCCATGCGCTACACGCTGGAGCGCGTGATCCGCGGCCTGGACACCATCTCGGTGACCGGCAACATCCTGCGCGACTACCTGACCGACCTGTTCCCGATCATGGAGCTGGGCACCAGCGCCAAGATGCTGTCGATCGTTCCGCTGATGGCCGGTGGCGGCATGTATGAAACCGGCGCCGGCGGTTCGGCTCCGAAGCACGTCAAGCAGCTGGTGGAAGAAAACCACCTGCGCTGGGATTCGCTGGGCGAGTTCCTGGCGCTGGCGGTGTCGCTGGAAGACGTTGGCATCAAGACCGGCAATGCCAAGGCCAAGATCCTGGCCAAGACGCTGGATGCTGCCACCGGCAAGCTGCTGGACAACAACAAGAGCCCGTCGCCCAAGACCGGCCAGCTGGACAACCGCGGCAGCCAGTTCTACCTGGCGATGTACTGGGCGCAGGAACTGGCCGCCCAGTCGGAGGACGCCGAACTGGCCGCGAAGTTCGCGCCGCTGGCCAAGACGCTGACCGACAACGAGCAGAAGATCGTTGGCGAACTCGGCGCCGTGCAGGGCCAGCCGGTGGATATCGGCGGCTATTACATGCCGGAAGCCGACAAGCTCAGCGCCGCTATGCGCCCGAGCCAGACGCTGAACGCCGCGCTGTCGACCGTGACGGCCTGACCGGACTGGCCCGCCTGGCGGGCCGGCAGGCATCGCAACCCCGGGCCCTGGCCCGGGTTTTTCTTTGCGCCGCGGAAGGCGTTATGGCTGCTGCGCTTCCATATGGATGTCCCACCCCTGTTCCGGGCCGCTCTTCTGGTCCCGGTAGGTCCAGAGCGCGCCGCAGTCCTGGCAGACGAAGCTGCTGATGGTGACGGCGGCGGAGCCGGCGGGCTTGATGCGTCGGGTATCGGTGATGCGCAGTGCCGCGTGCCCGGGGGCGCCGCGCACGTGGCGTTCAATGGCCTGGCAGGCAGTGCAGAGTGTCATCCGTGTCTGTTCCGTTCGATCGGCCACTGTAGCATGCCGGCGCCTTCGGGGCCGGAAGTGGGCAGGAACATGCGGCGCACTCGAGAATTCGCTCGGCGAGAACCTCAACCCGCACTTTCCATGTGATTTGGGCCCGATCCGGTGAAGTTCGTTGACATGCCTGGGTGGGGCCTGTATAAGGATGAGTGCAGGATCTTTCAAGCAGCAACCTAGAAGTCCAGGTGCTTGCCCACACGGCGCCACTTTTTCTCCTTGTGTCTTCCTTGATCGTCATGCCTTGCCGGCGCTTTTGCCGGTGAGAAAAAACTTATTGAGGAATCCAACATGGAAACCGGTACCGTCAAGTGGTTCAACGATTCGAAGGGTTTTGGCTTCATTACGCCTGATGCAGGCGGCAACGACCTGTTCGCGCACTTCTCCGAAATCCAGGGCAACGGCTTCAAGTCGCTGCAAGAAGGCCAGAAGGTGCGTTACGTCGCTGGCGTCGGCCAAAAGGGCCCGGCCGCGACCAAGATCGAGCCGATCTGAATCGCACCGACCTGAGTTGAGCTGAGCGCCGAGGCGCCAGTCCAATGAAAAAAGCTCCGCCAACGCGGAGCTTTTTTGTTTCCGTTGCCGCTATTCCCCGCAACCGTGAAATAAAGCCACTGCTGACGCGGCAACAAGCGTAGAGTGGGGGCAGGATCACCACACGGCGGAGGCTGCCATGGATATCTATCCGGCTGCAACTTACAAGGGCTACGACCTCTATCCCCTTGTGTACAAGCACGCCGCCGAGCGCGTGTGGCCCGAGCCGCGGCCCGACCGTTCCTTCGATGCTGCCGTGGTGATCTGCCTGGAAGGCGAGTCACCAGAAGGCATGCAGGCGCGTACGTTCCGCCTGGACGCCGCACCGTGGGATAACGTCGGTGGCGCGCGACGCGGTGCGTTGCGCTATGCCGAGGCCATCATCAATGGCGCGGTGCCGGGGGTATCGGTAACAACGGCCGGCGCGCCGATGGCGTCCTGAAGGTCCGACGACGGATCCTGGCGCCGCGGTGCATTTGCGCCGCTGACGCCCGCGCGGGGTCATGGCCCATGCCGTGCGCGTGATCCGCATGAGTTCAGCAATCCTTCCCATCAGCGCGGCACGATGCCGCATGGAGATGTCGTGAGCGACAGCAGTCCCAGCCGCAGTCCCGGCAACACTGTTCCCGGCAGTACGCCCTTTGCCAGCTACAAGGGTTTCGATCTGTATCCCCTGGTTTATCGCCATCGGCCTGAGCAGGCCTGGCCGCGCACCAAGCCCGACAGCAGCTTCCTCGCGTCGATCGTGATTTGCCGCGAGGGCTATCGCCCTGGCAGCGACCATGCGCGCGTGTACCCCATGAGCGAGTCGCGCTGGGAGAACATCGGCTCGGCGCGCCGCGGCGCGCTGCAGTTCGGCGAAGACATCATCAATGGCCTGGTCGCCGGCGAATCCGTGGCGTCGATCTAGGTATTTTCGGTTCCGCAGCGGCCTGGTCACAGGCCAGTTGCGGAGCGGGGAAACAGGCGCGGCGCTATCCGTCAGACTGCAAGGAGTCCGTTCATGGACATGCGTTCGGGATCATCCGGTTTTCTGTGCACGTTGCCCGGTGAGGGCAAAGGCATCACCTATCACGTTGCGGTCTGCTTTATCGATGCGGAGCGCCCCACCGGGGTGTTGTTCACCAGCTTCGTGGGTGTGGGGCGGCGGTCGTTCGGCGTGCTGGCCGAGCCAGGGGCCCTGCAGGGCCAGCTTGCCGCCAGCGGCGAGGCGCTGTGCCGCCTGGCCATCGGCCAGGTAGTGCGCGACCAGCTGCACGACAAGGCTCGCGAGGGCGATGCGGTGCTGGACCTCGCCGCCTCGCCATGGGACGGCGAGCTGAGGACGGTCGGCGCGGGGCTCAGGACGGCCCGGCCGCATGTGCGCGTGCTCGGCTGAGGCCGCACGCAATCGTCAAGCCAGGTCAGGTCAGATCTGGAATACCGGATTGCCGTGGCGCTCCAGCAGCGCCTCGATCAGCGCCATGTCGGCGATCTCGGGAGTACGGTCTTCCACCGCGCGCGACGGCCCGCAATAGGTGGCAGTCACGTGGCGCCTGACGGTCAGCACGCCGGATGCGGGCGGTGCGACTTCAACCGCCTGCCACGGTGCATGCCGGTAACTGCCTGCCTGCCAGCCTTCGGGCGTCAGGTGCACGGCTTCCCATTCTTCGATGACGGACATGATCGGTTCTCCTTGATTGAGGGATGAATCGTTAGCGGGACGGCACGCGCCGGCGCGGCGCATGCCATGACGCCGGCCTACGACTTGTGCCGGTAGTTGATGCGCCCCTTGGTGAGGTCATAGGGCGACATCTCCAGCGTGACGCGGTCGCCCGCCAGCACGCGGATGCGGTTCTTCTTCAGCCGCCCGGACGAATACGCCCAGACTTCGAAGCCGTTTTCCAGGATCACGCGGAAACGGTTGTCGGGCAGGACTTCCGACACCTTGCCGCCAAATTCGACCAGTTCTTCTTTTGCCAAGGAGGCTCCTTGCTGTAGCCGCGCCGCTTGTGCGCGAGCTGTTGTGACGGCCAACTGGACACCAACTGGCCGATGGGATGGGGCTTGCGATGCCTGGCTTACTGCTGGCGCAGGCGTGCTGCGGCGCGTTCGCCGGCACGGCGGGCGGACTGCCTGGCGCGGGCTTCAGAGCGGTGCGTGTCGTGGCGCATTGCCACGTTGGCGACGATGCGTTCGGCGCCATTGCGGTATTCCGCAATCATGTAGGTCGCGAACCAGAGGCCGGGTTCCTGCTGGATGGGATAGACGGAAACGGTGTAAGGGGTAGGGTTGACTCGATTCAATGTGATGCCTGTTCTAAGGCGCGGCCGCAGGGGCGCGGAGCATCGTTCCGATGCAGGCGTCGCGCGGTGGCGGCCGTTCGCCGTTGCTGTAGGCCAGCGTCGGGCCCGCGCGGCTGCGCAGGCGTTGCATCTGGCGTGAAGTGGACCATGCCTGCGCAAGCCGATCCGCCAGGTACAGGGGCGATCGTTGCGGAGCGGACGTGCCGCTGGTCGGATAGGGTGGTGGGCCGTTCTGCATAGGCTGGCCCAAAAGACGCATCGGGTGTACGCCCGATATGCCGCCGCTGAATGCTTCTTGTGGGATTGTCTTGCGGCTGGCGCACAGATGTCGGGCGTTGCCGATCCGTGCATAGGATCCCGGATGATACCACTTCCGGGTCAATCCTGCCCGCGTGACGGGCAGTGCCCCTGGAGGGGCCGCCTTGCGGTGCCTAGAGTTCGCTGATCTGCGCGAAGCGCCGCGACAGGAAGTCGATCAGTTCACGCACCGAAGGCAGCAGCCCGCGCCGTGAGGGGAACACGGCGTGGATCACGCCGCCCCTGACCGACCAGTCCGGCAGGACTTTTACCAGCTGGCCATCGCGCAGCTCGTCGGTCATCATCATGACCGGCAGCTGCACGATGCCGGCACCGGCCACGGCCGCGGTGCGCAGCATGATCATGTCGTCGGTCACCAGGCGGGGCTTGTGGTGCAGCTCGGCGCTGGCGCCATCGGGGCCGTACAGCGACCAGGTGTGCGAGGGGCGCGGCGGCCCCAGGTCCAGCGTTGGCAGCGCGTTGAGGTCCGCGGGCGCCAGCAGCGGCCCATGGCCGGCCAGCAGCGCCGGGCTGGCCACGAAGCACCAGGCGCGCTCGGCCAGCACGCGCATCACCAGGTCGCTGTCTTCCAGTGGCGGCACGCGCACGCGGATGGCCAGGTCGATCCCCTCCGCCACCACGTCCACGCGCCGGTTGGTGGCTTCCAGGTGCACGATGACCTTGGGGTTGGCCGCCATGAAATCCGCAATCATGTTTCCCACCCGCGCGTGCAGCAGCGCCACCGGGCAGCTCATGCGCACCAGGCCGCTGGGTTCGGCGCGGCTCTGCGCGATCGCGCTCTCGGCCGCTTCGGCCTCCACCAGCATGGCCTTGCAGTGGGCGTAATAGGTCTGCCCCACTTCTGTCACTGAGAAACGCCGCGTCGAGCGCTGGATCAGGCGCACGCCCAGGCGTTCTTCCAGCACGGCCACGCGCCGGCTCAGCTTGGACTTGGGTATGCCGAGCACGCGCCCGGCGGGCGCAAAGCCCTGGTGATCGACTACCTGCGCGAAGTAATACAGGTCATTCAGGTCGGGATGCAAGCGGGCGGCTCCTGTCGTCCTGCCAGTAGGACGCTGAGGGCAGATTTTCCCTCCTAGCGATGCGATCTGCCAAGACCTATGCTTTCGCCACACGGTCGGCTTGGGGATTGCCCAGAGTCGCCGGTTTCGCCAACCGCATAGGAGAAAGCCAAATGACCACACCCGCGAATTTCAACGGCAAGCGTCCGGTACTGGATCCCGCCGATACGGCCATGCTGCTGATCGACCACCAGAGTGGCCTGTTCCAGACCGTTGGCGACATGCCGATGCCTGAGCTGCGCGCCCGTGCGGCCGCGCTGGCCAAGATCGCGACGCTGTGCAAGCTGCCGGTGATCACCACGGCATCCGTGCCGCAAGGCCCGAACGGCCCGCTGATTCCGGAAATCCACGAAAACGCCCCCCATGCCAAATATGTTGCGCGCAAGGGCGAGATCAACGCCTGGGACAACCCCGACTTTGTCGCCGCGGTGCGCGAGACCGGCAAGAAGACCCTGATCATCGCCGGCACCATCACCAGCGTGTGCATGGCATTCCCGTCGATCAGCGCGGTGGCTGACGGCTACAAGGTGTTTGCCGTGGTGGATGCATCGGGCACCTATTCCAAGATGGCGCAGGAAATCACCCTGGCGCGCATTGTCCAGGCCGGCGTGGTGCCGATGGATACCGCCGCCGTGGCCTCTGAGCTGCAGCAGAGCTGGAACCGCCCGGACGCGCAGCAATGGGCCGAGGTCTACACGCAGATCTTCCCGGCCTATCGCCTGCTGATTGAAAGCTATCTCAAGGCGCAGGACGTGGAGAAGAACCACGAGGTGCTGGACTCCAAGCGCTGACGCCTTGCCGGCAACGCACGGCATACCCAGGGGTACGCACGCGTGGCAGACGCCACGCGTGCGTACCTTTTTTTGTTGACAGGAGCACACCATGAGCAAGCCCTACAAGCGCCTTGACAAGAGCCAGGCAGCCGTCCTGATGGTCGATCACCAGGCCGGCCTGCTGTCGCTGGTGCGGGATATCGAGCCCGACAAGTTCAAGAACAACGTGCTGGCACTGGCCGACCTGGCCAAGTACTTCAAGCTGCCGACCGTGCTGACCACCAGCTTCGAGGATGGCCCCAACGGACCGCTGGTGCCTGAGCTCAAGGCCATGTTCCCTGACGCACCGTTCATTCCGCGCCCGGGCCAGATCAACGCCTGGGATAATGAGGACTTCGTTGCCGCGGTGCGTGCCACTGGCAAGAAGCAGCTGCTGATCGCCGGCGTGGTCACCGAAGTGTGCGTGGCCTTCCCGGCGTTGTCGGCGATCGAAGAGGGTTTCGAAGTTTTTGTCGTGACCGATGCCTCGGGCACCTTCAATGAAATCACGCGCGATTCCGCCTGGCAGCGGATGTCGGATGCCGGCGCGCAGCTGATGACGTGGTTCGGCGTGGCTTGCGAACTGCATCGCGACTGGCGCAACGACATCGAGGGCCTGGGCACGCTGTTCTCGAACCATATTCCGGATTACCGGAATTTGATTACGGCGTACACGACGGTGAAGGGCAGCAAGTAAGCTACGTCCTTCAGCGCTGCCGGTTCGCTCCCTCTCCCGCAAGCGGGAGAGGGAGCGAACAACTGGCGGTTGACTTCTCTCAGGCCTCCTTCACAGCCCCTCGCACCGGCGCCGCAGCGACTTCCGCCTGCGCCGACGCCGACCTCCGGTGATTGATCATCGACACCGCCCCCACCGCAATCACCGCCGGGATTGCCATCGCCATGAAGTTCTGCTGCAACGGCAGGGACATCCCAACCAGCACGCCGATCACGATCGGTGCCAGGATGGCGCCGCTGCGTCCCACGCCGGAGGCCCAGCCGATGCCGGTACCGCGTACCGCCATCGGATAGAACTGGCCCGCATAGGCATAGGTGACGATCTGCGTGCCGATGGTGGAAGCACCAGCCAGGCCCACCACGACGAACAGCGCGGCGCTGGGCATCGGGTAGCCCAGCAGCGTGATCGACACTGCCGCCAGCGCGTACATGCCGATCAGCACATGCTTGATCGGCAGCCGGTCGGCCAGCCAGCCGCCACCGATGGCGCCGAGCATGGCGCCGAAGTTCAGCACCAGCACGAAGGTCAGCGCCGAGCCCAGGCTGTAGCCGGCGGCGGCCATCAGCTTGGTCAGCCAGGAGCTGAGCGCGTACACCATGAACAGGCACATAAAGAACGCCACCCAGAACATCACCGTGCTGAAGCCGCGGCCGTCCTGGAACAGGCGCCGGATCGGCGCGCTGCCGGCCTTGTCGTCCGCGGCCAGGGTGAAGACGTCGCCCGGCTGCGGCCGGTGCGCCGGCACCAGGCGCGACACCACGGATTGCAGAGCGTCGGTCTGGCCCGTGCGGAGCAGGTATGGCATCGACTCCGGCAGCGAGCGCAGCACCAGCGGGACCAGCAGCACCGGCAGGCCGGCGGCGAGGAAAACCGACTGCCAGCCGTAGCTTTCGATCAGTCCCTTGCCCAGCAGCGCGGCCAGCATGCCGCCCACCGAATAGCCGCTGAACATCAGCGTCACCAGCGTGCCGCGCAGCTTGCGCGGCGAGTACTCGGTCATCTGCGCCACCACGTTGGGCATCACGCCGCCGATGCCCAGGCCCGCCAGGAAGCGCGTGACGCTGAACGTCACCGGGTCGCTGGTAAAGCCCGCCGCCGCGGTGAAGACACTGAACAGCACGATGCAGATGGCAATGGCGCGCCTGCGGCCGATGCGGTCGGCCACGGTGCCGAGGAAGATCGCGCCGAACATCATGCCGAACAGCGCCGAGCTGACCATGAAGCCGGCGCTGGTGGCGGTCACGCCCATCTCTTTCATGATCGACGGCAGGGCGATGCCGGCCACGGCCAGGTCGTAGCCGTCGAAGATGATGATCAGCGCGCACCAGAACAGGATGAGCGCATGGAAGCGGTTGAAGCGGGCCTCGTCGGCCAGCTTGTGGACATCGATCTGACGCATGGTTTGTCTCCGGTATGGTGGTATGACGGGGCGGGCGGCGTTGCCGCTCACGCCACCGCGACGGCGCGCTCTGCGGCGGCCTTCAGTTCGCGTTCGCGCAGCATGAAGCGCTGGATCTTGCCGGTGGCGGTCTTGGGCAGCGCATCGACGAACTCGATCGCACGCGGGTACTTGTAGGCCGCCAGCCGCTCCTTGACGAAGGCCTTCAGTTCGCCGTCGCCAAGCTGCGCGCCGGCCTTCAGCACCACGAAGGCCTTGGTCTTGACCAGTCCGTCTTGGTCAGGTACGCCGATCACCGCGGCCTCCAGCACTGCCGGGTGCTGCACCAGCGTGGCCTCGACCTCGAACGGCGAAACGTAGATGCCGCTGACCTTGAGCATGTCGTCGCTGCGCCCGGCGTAGCTGTAGGTGCCATCCGGGTTGCGCACGTATTTGTCGCCGCTCTTGGTCCAGCCGCCGCGGAAGGTCTCGCGCGACTTCTCGCGGTTGGCCCAGTACATCAGCGCGGCGCTGGGGCCCTGGATATAGAGGTCGCCGATCTCGCCGTCGGGCACCGGGCGGCCTTCTTCGTCGCGCAGCTCGATGGCATAGCCCGGCACTGGCCAGCCGGTGGTGCCGTAGCGCACCTGGCCGGGGCGGTTGGACAGGAAGATATGCAGCATCTCGGTGGAGCCGATGCCGTCGATGATCTCGCAGCCGAAATGCGCGGTGAAGCGCTGGCCGATATCGGCGGGCAGGGCCTCGCCGGCGGACGAGCACAGCCGCAGCGCGACCTCGGCGCGCTGCGGCAGCGCCGGCGAGGCGAGCATGCCGGCGTAGCCTGTCGGCGCGCCGAAGAACACCGTTGGCCGGTGTTGCAGCCAGCGGCGGAAGGTGGCCTCGGGCGTGGGCCGCTCGGCCATCAGCACCACGGTGGCGCCTACGCTGAGCGGGAAACTTAGGCCGTTGCCCAGCCCGTAGGCGAAATACAGCTTGGCCGCAGAGAAGCAGACATCCTGCTCCTCCAGGCCGAGCACCGGGCCTGCATAGAGCGCCGCGGTCCAGTACGGGTTGCCGTGGCTGTGCACCACGCCCTTGGGCTGGCCGGTCGAGCCGGACGAGTAGAGCCAGAAACCGGGGTCGTCGCAACTGGTAGCGGCAGGCGCCTGCAACGGGGTTTGCGCGGCAAGCAGCGCATCCAGCGCCGCCATGCCATCGGGCAGCGGCTCATGCGCACGGGATACGAACACTTGCCCGACTTCATGCCCGGGACGTGCCAGCGCCTCCTGCAGCACGGGCAGCAGCGCGGCCGACACCAGCACCGCCTGCGCGCGGCTGTGCTGCAGCATGTAGCTGTAGTCGTCGGCGGTCAGCAGCGTGTTGACGGCCACCGGGACGATGCCGGCGTACATCGCGCCCAGGAAGCAGACCGGCCAGTCGCTGCAGTCGTGCATCAGCAGCAGCACGCGTTCCTCGCGGCGGATGCCGGCGCCGAGCAGCGCCGCGGCCAGGCGCCGCACCTGCTGCGCCAGTTCGCCGTAGGTGAGCTGGCCGTCGTCATCGATATAGGCCACCTTGCCGGCGCGCCCGGCATTGCAGCCGAGCAGGTGCCCGGCAAAGTTGAAGGACGTGCCGGGTGGCCGGACGGGTGGTTCTGCGTGCGTGGCGGTCATGGGTGTCTCCCCGTTGCTGGTGTACGGTGTGCCGCGCGCCGCCATGCGGACGTGGCGGCGCGGTGAAGCGGGTTGGCTTGAACGGTCAGGCGAGCGCGTCGAGCACCGCGGTACTGGCCTGGATGGCGCTGCGCCGGTGATAGAAGTGCAGGGCGCGCAGTCCGCCCAGTTCCTCGCCGCCGCCGGCGCGGCCGGGGCCGCCATGCAGCGATTGCGGCATGACGTTGCCGTGGCCGGTGTGCAGCTGCGCCACGTCGGGCGAGATCACATGCACGCGGCCATGGCTGTCGGCCAGCTCGACGGCGGCCGCGCCGAGCGCGGCCGCGTCGCTGCCATAGAGCGATGCCACCAGCGAGCCCTGTCCACGGCGCACGAGTGCCAGTGCATGGGCGGTATCCCGATAGGCCAGCAGCGTGGCCACCGGGCCGAACACTTCGGTGTCGTGCACCGCGGCGGCGGCGTCCGCATCGGTCACGCCCAGCAGCGTCGGGCCGATACAGCAGGCCACGGCCGGATCGGCATCGACCAGCGGCTGCAGCGTGCCGTCATGCAGCACCTGTGCCTGCTTGCGCAGGGTTGCCAGCCCGTCTTGCACGGCGTTGAACTGCGCACGGCTGACCAGCGCACCCATGCGCACCGTATCGTTGCGCGGGTTGCCCACGGTCACTTTCGACAGCCGTGCGCCGATGGCCTCGGCGGCCTGGCCATACAGCGCTTCAGGCACGAACACGCGCCGGATCGCGGTGCATTTCTGGCCGGACTTGACCGTCATCTCGCGCACGACTTCCTTCGCCAGCAGGTCGAAGGCGGCGGTATCAGGGCCGTCCTGCGACAGCAGCACGGCGGAATTGATGCTGTCCGCTTCGATATTCACGCGAACAGAGCGTTGCGCGATGGCGGGATGCGAGCGGATCACCGCGGCCGTATCGGCCGAACCGGTGAACGACACCACGTCAAGGGGCTGCAACTGGTCCAGCAGGCCGGCCGAGCTGCCGCACACCACCGACAAAGCGCCGGCCGGCAGCACCCCGGCCTCGACCACGTCGCGCACCATGCGCTGGGTCAGCCAGGCGGTGGCGGTAGCGGGTTTGACGATCACCGGCACGCCGGCCAGCAATGCCGGCGCCGCCTTCTCCCACAGTCCCCAGCTCGGGAAGTTGAAGGCATTGATAAACAGCGCCACGCCACGCGTGGGCACCAGCACGTGCTGCGACTGGAACAACGGGTCCTTGCCCAGCCGCGCGGCCTCGCCATCCGGAAGGTAGTGCCGGTCGCCGAGCGCATCGCCCAGCCTGGCGTAAGTGCCCAGCGTGAAGATGCCGCCGTCGATGTCGACCGCGGAGTCGTTCCTGACGGTGCCGCTGTTGGCCGTGGCGATGTCGTAATAGGCATCGCGATTGGCCTGCAGCACCTTGACGATGTCAGTCAGCAACGCGGCACGCTGGCGATAGGTCAGCGCGCGCAGGGCCATGCCGCCCTGTTCGCGGGCAAAGGCGAAGCCGGCAGCGAGGTCCAGCCCGGTGGCGTCAACGCGCACCAGTTCGTCGCCCAGCACCGGATCGAACAAGGGCGTGCCGGCACCGCTGCCGGCCTGCCACTTGCCGCCGAGGTAGTTGGATAGCAATTCAGTCATGGGGATCTCAGCGCGTGAAGTCGATGCGGCCTTCCGGCAGCAGATAGAGCACCAGCGCGCGGCCGTTGCTGACGGTGGGGCGGTGGGCGCTGCCCGGCGGGCACACCAGCCAGCCGGCGGGGCGGCCGTCGAACTGCGCGTCGCCCTCGAGCGGCATGATCAGGTCGATCTCGCCGTTGGGATGGGTGTGATGCGGGCCGGCAATGTCCTGCATGTCGACCACGTCGACGGAAAAGCCGTGCAGGTCGTCAGCCGGCTTGAAGATGCGGCCGTAGCGGATGCCGCCGCCTTCGCGGTCGCACAGCCAGCCTTCGGCCACGCCGGCCTGGCAGGCGTCCTTAAGTTGCTGGTAGGTGGGGCTGCCGGCGCCGTGCTCGGCATTGAGCCACGCATCGAGTGCGGCATCCAGCGGGCGGCCTGCCAGTTGCGCGGTGAGCTGCGCGATCTGGCTGCGGAATTCTGTGGGGGACATGGTGTTGGGGGCTCCATCTGATTCGCCAGTTGCTATCACTGGCTTCATGCATTATTGTGCATGTATGGAAAATAGAGCCGCACAGAAATCATGTCAAGCACTATATTGCATAAATCTGGGTTAACCCCGGCAGCCGACATGCATCATGATTCAGATGCAAGCGCTGCCAATGGCACTGAGAAGAACCCGTTTCTGGTCGCGCTGGGCGAGCGTGTGCGTGAGTTGCGCGCCTGCCGCGGCCTGACCCGAAAGGCCGCCGCGCAGGCCGCCGGCGTATCGGAGCGGCACCTGGCAAACCTGGAATACGGCAGCGGCAACGCTTCCATCCTGGTGCTGCAGCAGATTGCGGATGCGCTGCAGTGCTCGCTGGCCGGGCTGCTGGGCGACGTCACCACTTCGTCGCCGGAATGGATCCTGTTGCGCGAACTGCTGGAGCACCGTGACGAAGCCACGCTGCGGCGCGTGCGCATTGCCGTGGGCGAGATGCTCGGCACG
This sequence comes from Cupriavidus sp. FW306-1B-F12B, assembly GCF_058781795.1. Classification (NCBI taxonomy): domain Bacteria; kingdom Pseudomonadati; phylum Pseudomonadota; class Betaproteobacteria; order Burkholderiales; family Burkholderiaceae; genus Cupriavidus; species Cupriavidus sp. FW306-1B-F12B. Next base: position 255,112 of record NZ_JBYSXC010000008.1, on the reverse strand, counting down.
GGTGGCGAGAATGCCGGCCAGGCCGCGCGCAGCCCGCGCGTGGCGCTGATCGGGCTGCGCGGCGCCGGCAAGAGCACGCTGGGCGGGATGCTGGCCGAAGACCTGGACTTCCCCTTTGTCGAGCTGAGCCGCGAGATCGAGAAGTTTGCCGGCTGCAGCATCTCGGAGATCCAGGGCCTGTATGGCATGAACGCCTATCGCCGCTATGAGCGGCGCGCGCTGGAAGAAGCCATCCAGATCTACCCCGAGGCCGTGATCGCCACGCCCGGCGGCCTGGTCTCCGATCCGGCCACCTTCAACCTGCTGCTGGCCCACTGCACCACGGTCTGGCTGCAGGCGGAGCCGGAAGACCATATGGAGCGGGTGCGCGGGCAGGGCGACTTCCGTCCGATGGCGGCAAGCAAGGAGGCCATGGAGGACCTGCGCCATATCCTGGCCGGTCGCGCGGCCTTCTATTCCAAGGCGGAGTTCGCGCTGGACACCAGCGCGCAACCGCTGGAACCCACATTTACCGCGCTGCGCGAGCTGGTGCGCCAGGCCTTGCGCATGCCGTTGTGACGGCTGGGGCGCAATAACGCGGCATCGGGGGCAGCGAGCGGCACCTCCTGAGAAATCTGCACAATAATGCTTGCAGAAAATCTGATAGATGAACTATAGTTCGTCTCACCAGATTCCTGTTCATGCACGATAGTGCAGTTTCGCAGAGGAGACACCGCCGTGACAACCGCCCCCCGCGTCGACTACCAGACCGCCCCCGCCCAATACAAACACCTGAAGCTGACGTTCGACGGCCCCGTCGCCACGCTGGCGGTGGACATCGACGAGAACGCCGGCCTGCGCCCCGGCTACAAGCTCAAGCTCAACAGCTACGACCTCGGCGTCGACATCGAACTGAACGACGCGCTCAACCGCGTCCGCTTCGAGCACCCGGAAGTGCGCACCGTGGTCGTCACCAGCGGCAAGGACAAGGTGTTCTGTTCCGGCGCCAATATCTTCATGCTGGGTGTCAGCAGCCATGCGTGGAAGGTCAACTTCTGCAAGTTCACCAACGAGACCCGCAACGGCATCGAAGATTCCTCGGCGCACAGCGGCCTGAAGTTCCTGGCCGCGGTCAATGGCGCCTGCGCCGGCGGCGGCTATGAGCTGGCGCTGGCCTGCGACGAGATCCTGCTGGTGGACGACCGCTCGTCGGCCGTGAGCCTGCCGGAAGTGCCGCTGCTGGGCGTGCTGCCCGGCACCGGCGGCCTGACCCGCGTGACCGACAAGCGCCACGTGCGCCATGACCTCGCCGACATCTTCTGCACCACCACCGAAGGCGTGCGCGGCCAGCGTGCCAAGGACTGGCGCCTGGTGGACGATATCGCCAAGCCCGCCGTGTTCGCGCAGAAGGTGCAGGAGCGCGCGCTGGCGCTGGCCGCGCAGAGCGATCGTCCGGCCGATGCGCAGGGCGTGGCGCTCGAGCCGATCGAGCGGACGATCGAAGCGGATGCGCTGCGCTATACGCATGTGACGGTCGAGATCGATCGCACCGGCCGTACCGCGACCTTCACCGTGAAGGCGCCCGTCGGTGCGCAACCGCAGAGCATCGAAGAGATCGTCGCCGCCGGCGCCGCCTGGTACCCGCTGCAACTGGCGCGCGAACTGGAAGACGCGATCCTGTCGATGCGCACCAATGAACTCGACATCGGCACCTGGCTGATCAAGACCAGCGGCGATGCCGCCGCGGTACTGGCCACCGACGCCACGCTGCTCGCGCACAAGGACCACTGGCTGGTGCGCGAGACCATCGGCCTGCTGCGCCGCACGCTGAGCCGCCTGGACGTGTCGTCGCGCAGCCTGTTCGCGCTGATCGAGCCGCAGTCCTGCTTTGCCGGCACCTTCCTGGAACTGGCGCTGGCCTGCGACCGCAGCTACCACCTGGCACTGCCGGACGACGAGGCGCGCGCACCGAAGATCACCGTGGCGGAAGTCAATTTCGGCCTGTACCCGATGGCCACCGGCCAGAGCCGCCTGGGACGCCGCTTCTACGACGAGCAGCCCGCGCTGGACGCGGTGCGCGCCAAGGCCGGCCAGCCGCTCGATGCCGATGCCGCCTACGCGCTGGGCCTGGTCACCGCCAACCCCGACGACATCGACTGGACCGACGAAGTGCGCATCGCGCTGGAAGAGCGCGTGGCGATGTCGCCCGATGCGCTCACCGGCATGGAAGCCAACCTGCGCTTCAACGGCCAGGAAAACATGTTCACCCGCATCTTCGGCCGCCTGACCGCGTGGCAGAACTGGATCTTCCAGCGCCCCAACGCGGTGGGAGACAAGGGCGCGCTCAAGGTCTACGGCAAGGGCGACAAGGCCGCCTTCGACTGGAACCGCGTCTGATCCAGCCTTACACGACAACCGAATCGTCCCCCGAAGGAGACCACCATGTCCGGCATCAACTACAGCGACAAGATCCCCAACAACGTCAACCTGAGCGAAGACCGCACCCTGCAGCGCGCGCTCGAGCAATGGCAGCCTAACTACCTGAGCTGGTGGAACGACATGGGCCCGGAAGGCTCGCACAGCCATGACATCTACCTGCGCACCGCGATCAGCGTCGATCCGCAGGGCTGGGCCCACTTCGGCCACGTCAAGATGCCGGACTACCGCTGGGGCATCTTCCTGAACCCGGCCGAGGCCAACCGCAAGATCCATTTCGGCGACCACAAGGGCGAGGATGCGTGGCAGGACGTGCCCGGCGAATACCGCGCCAACCTGCGCCGCATCATCGTGACGCAGGGCGATACCGAACCCGCGTCGGTCGAACAGCAGCGCCACCTGGGCCTGACCGCGCCCAGCATGTATGACCTGCGCAACCTGTTCCAGGTCAACGTGGAAGAGGGCCGCCACCTGTGGGCGATGGTCTACCTGCTGCACAAGTATTTTGGCCGCGACGGCCGCGAGGAGGGCGAGGCCCTGTTGGAGCGCCGCAGCGGCCAGCAGGACAATCCCCGCATCCTGCAGGCGTTCAACGAACAGACCCCGGACTGGCTGTCGTTCTTCATGTTCACCTACTTCACCGACCGCGACGGCAAGTTCCAGCTGTGCGCGCTCGCGGAAAGCGCCTTCGATCCGCTGGCGCGCACGACGAAATTCATGCTGACCGAGGAAGCGCACCACATGTTCGTGGGCGAGTCCGGCGTGTCGCGCGTGATCCAGCGCACCTGCCAGGTGATGAACGAACTCAAGACCGACGATCCCGCCAAGCTGCGCGGGGCCGGCGTGATCGACCTGCCGACCCTGCAGCGCTACCTGAACTTCCACTACAGCGTCACCATCGACCTGTTCGGTGCCGATGAGTCGAGCAACGCCGCCACCTTCTACAGCACCGGCCTCAAGGGCCGCTACGAAGAAGGCAAGCGCATGGACGACCACGTGCTCAAGGGCCAGACCTACCGCATCCTGCAGGCGCAGAACGGCCAGCTGACCGAGAAGGAAGTGCCGATGCTGAACGCGCTCAATGAAGTGCTGCGCGACGATTACATCAAGGACAGCATGGCCGGCATCGAACGCTGGAACAAGGTCATCGAGAAGGCCGGCATCCCGTTCCGCCTGAAGGTGCCGCACAAGGCCTTCCACCGCAATATCGGCGCGCTGGCGGGCGTCAAGGTATCGCCGGACGGCCGCGTGATCTCCGACGCCGAATGGCGCGACTTCCGCGACCAGTGGCTGCCCGGCGAAGGCGATCGCGCCTTTGTCGCCAGCCTGATGGGCCGCGTGGTCGAGCCGGGCAAGTTCGCCAACTGGATCGCGCCGCCGGTGATGGGCATCAACCGCCAGCCGGTGGATTTCGAGTACGTGCGGTTTAACTGAGCTTCGGGCCATCCGCCCGCTGCGGGTTTGCTCCCCTCTCCCGCATGCGGGAGAGGGGTGGGGTGAGGGCGGGGGCATCAACGAAGCGCCGGTGCTTAAACCACCCCTCACCCTACCTCTCCCCTGAGGGAGAGGGGAACACCAAGGGCAGGGATACACGCCCTGGAAGCACTCTGATTCTGGAGACCGCCATGGACATGGCAGAAATTCAAGTCATCAAGCAGCACCTGATCGATCCCGAGATCTGCATCCGCTGCAACACCTGCGAAGCCACCTGCCCGGTGGGCGCGATCACGCACGACTCGCGCAACTACGTGGTCGATGCCGACAAGTGCAACCTGTGCATGGCCTGCATTTCCCCGTGCCCGACCGGCTCGATCGACAACTGGCGCGCCATGCCGAAGCTGCGCGCCTACAGCATCGAAGAGCAGCTCAGCTGGGACACGCTGCCCGACGAGCTGACGCCCGAGCAACTGGCCGACCTGGCACCCGGCGCCGAGCTGCAGACCGCCGCGCCGGAGATTCCCGCCGCGTCGCCGCTGGCCGGCTCCGGCGAAGATGCCATCAACGGCGCCCGTTACGGCGCCACGGTGCCGCCTTGGTCCGCCGCGCATGCATACACCAACCTGTATGGCGCGAAGTCCGCCAACAAGACCATCACCGCTACCGTGACCGGCAATGTGCGCGTGACCGAAGTGGGCCGCGAATACGACACGCACCACATCGTGCTGGACTTTGGCGCGACCCCGTTCCCGGTGCTGGAAGGTCAGTCGATCGGCATCGTGCCGCCCGGCACCGACGCCGGCGGCCGCCCGCACCATGCCCGTCAGTACTCGATCGCCAGCCCGCGCAACGGCGAGCGTCCGGGCTACAACAACCTGTCGCTGACCATCAAGCGCGTGCTGCAGGACCATGACGGCAACCCGGTGCGTGGCGTGGCCTCCAACTACATGTGCGACCTCCAGGTCGGCGACAAGGTCGAAGTGATCGGCCCGTTCGGCGCCAGCTTCCTGATGCCCAACCACCCGCGCTCCAACATCGTGATGATCTGCACCGGCACCGGCAGCGCACCGATGCGCGCCATGACCGAATGGCGCCGGCGCCTGCGCAAGGCCGGCAAGTTCGACGGCGGCAAGCTGATGCTGTTCTTCGGCGCGCGCACGCAGGAGGATCTGCCTTATTTCGGCCCGCTGCAGAACCTGCCCAAGGATTTCATCGACATCAACCTGGCGTTCTCGCGTACGCCGGGGCAGCCCAAGCGCTATGTGCAGGACCTGATGCGCGAGCGCGCGGCGGACCTGGCAGCGTTGCTGGCGAGTTCCGACACCTGCTTCTATGTGTGCGGGCTAAAGAGCATGGAAGAGGGCGTGGTGCTGGCGCTGAGGGACGTAGCGCAGCAGGCGGGGTTGCAATGGGAGGCGCTGGCTGAAGGGTTGAAGCGGGAGGGGCGACTGCATCTGGAAACGTACTAGACGCAGCCGCGGGCGCGAACCGCTCAATCCGTATCCTGCTGCGCCTTGTGTTTCGATGCCATCTTGTCCTGCTGCGCCGGCGGCACGTTGTCGTAGTGGCTGAACTGGATGGTATAGCTGCCGTGGCCGCCGGTGATGCTGTTCAGCCGTGACTGGTAGTCGTTGAGCTCGGACAGCGGCACCTGGCCGGCCACCACCACGGCGTTGCCGACCGCGGTGCGCGTGCCGTGGACCTGGCCGCGCTTGGTGGAGAGGTCGCCGATGATGTCGCCCATGGCTGTGCCCGGCGCCGTCACCTCGATGTCGACGATCGGTTCCAGCACGCTGGGCCTGGCCTTGAGCACCGCATCGATGAAGGCCTTGCGCCCGGCGGTCGCGAACGCGACTTCCTTGGAATCGACCGGATGGCTCTTGCCGTCATACACGGTTACGCGCACGTCCTGCATCGGGAAGCCCGCCAGCGGGCCGCTGTCCAGCACCTGGCGGATGCCTTTTTCCACGGCGGGAATGAACTGGCCGGGAATCGCGCCGCCTTTTACCGCATCGACAAAGTCGAAGCCCTCGCCGCGCGACAGCGGCTCCACGCGCAGCATTACTTCACCGAACTGCCCGGCGCCGCCGGTCTGCTTCTTGTGCCGGTGATGGCCCTCGGCCTTGCCGCCGATGGTTTCGCGGTAGGCGATCTTGGGCGGGCGCGTCACCACCTCCAGCTTGTATTGCTCGGTCAGCCGCTCGAGCGCGCAGCGCAGGTGGAATTCGCCCAGGCCGAACACCACGGTCTCATTGGTGCCAACCGGATGCTCGACGCGCAGGCACGGGTCTTCCGCGCTGAGCTTGTGCAGCACTTCGGCCAGGCGCTGCTCGTTGCCGCGCCGCGCCGGTTCGATCGCCAGGCCGTAGATGGGGGTTGGAAACTCCAGCGGCGTCAGGTGGATATTGCCGTCCTCGGTGGCGTCGTGCAGCACGGCATCGAAGCCCAGTTCGTCGACCTTGGCCACCGCGCAGATATCGCCCGGGCCGGCCCGTGGGATCTCCTGGGTCTCCTTGCCCTGCAGCCGCAGCAGGTGCGCCACCTTGAACGGCTGGCGCCCGTCGCCGATATAGAGCTGGCTGTCGCGCGTGACTGTGCCCTGGTGGATGCGGAACACCGCCAGCTTGCCGACATAGGGGTCGATCACCACCTTGAAGACATGGGCCAGCACGTGCTTGTCAGGCACGGGCTCGGCGCGCACGGCCTTGCGGTGTTCGCTGCCATCGCCCGTATCGCGATAGAAAAGCGGCGGATTGCCTTCAGTCGGGTTGGGCAGCAGTTGCACGAACACGTCGAGCAGTTCCGTGATGCCGGCGCCGGTGGCGGCCGAGGTAAAGCAGATCGGCACCAGGTGGCCTTCGCGCAGCGCGCGCTCAAATGGCGCATGCAGCTGCTCCGGCGTGATCGCCTCGCCTTGTTCCAGGTACAGCTCCATCAGTTCGGGATCGATCTCGATCACCTGGTCGATCAGCGCATCGTGGGCGGCGGGAACAGATAAAAAATCCGACTCGCCGGCCGGATTGAAGAAGCAGTCCACCACCTGGCTGCCGTTGCCGGCAGGCAGGTTGATCGGCAGGCATTCCTTGCCAAAGGCCTCCTGGATATCCGCAAGCAGCGCGGGCAGGTCGACCTTGTCGCCGTCGATGCCGTTGACGATGATCATCCGGCACAGCTGGCGCGCCTGCGCCCACGCCATCGCGCGGCGCGTGGTCATCTCGATGCCGGTCTGGGCATTGATGACGATGGCGGCGGTTTCCACCGCCGCCAGCGCGCTGATGGCGAGGCCGGAGAAGTCGGGGTAACCGGGGGTGTCAAGCAGGTAGATGCGGGTGTCGCGGTAGTGCAGGTGGGCGGCGGCGGTGGTGAGCGAGCGTTTGTACTTGCGCTCGAGCGGGTCGCTGTCGCAGACCGTGGAACCGCGTTCGACGCTGCCGGGCGTGTGCAGGGCACCGCCCTTGTGCAACAGCGCTTCGACCAGCGAGGTCTTGCCGCACCCCGCGTGCCCTAGCAAGGCGACGGTGCGGATGGCATCGGGACTATCGTGCATGGTGGCTCTCGTCCGGCAATGGCTGTCCGGGAATTATTGGCCAAATTCGCCGGAAGCGACATACGCGGATGCCCGACTCGGTGCATTGCCTGACGCAAGATGGCCCGCAAGTGGCGAGGCCGGCGCTCGGCCGGCCTCGCTTCGCGTTTCACACAGCTTGCCCGCATTGCAGCAAAGCGTGCGCTGCTGCGTTGCAGCAAGATCAGCGGCGCACGTCGTCGTGGTCGGTCGACACCGCCAGCGCCTGCCAGGCGGCCAGTTCGCTTTCCACCTTGCGGTTCTTCTCGGTGATGCGGTAGACCGTGTCCGAGCCCAGCGGCAGCCGCACCGGCGGGGTTTCGCTGTCGGCCAGGGTCAGCAGCGCTGCCGCCAGCTTGGCCGGGTCGCCGGGCTGCTGGTGGTTGGCCGAAGCCATGTGCTCGCGCATTGCCCCGACCGTATCGGCATATGCGGCGATCTCGGTGCGCACGCGCACCAGCGAGCTGGCATCGAGGAAGTCGGTGCGGAAGAAGCCCGGCTCGACCACGGTGGCGCGGATGCCCAGCGGCGACAGTTCCGCATCGAGCGCTTCGGTCAGGCCCTCCACCGCAAACTTGGTGGCGCCATAGACGCCCCAGCCGGGATACGCGGCGTAGCCACCGATCGACGAAATGTTGAGGATGCGGCCGCTGCGCTGACGGCGCATCTGCGGCAGCACCGCACGCGTCACGGTCAGCACGCCGAACACGTTGGTGGCGAACTGCTGCTCGACTTCCTGTGCGGAGGCCTCTTCGACCGCGCCGAGCAGGCCGTAGCCGGCGTTGTTGACCAGCACGTCGATGCGGCCGAAGCTGGCCACGGCGGCCTCGGCGGCGGCGATCGCCTGCGCTTCGTTGGTGACGTCCAGCGCCACGCCCAGCAGGTTGTCGTGCTCGCCCAGTGCGGCGGTGATGGTTTCCGGGCGGCGCGCGGTGGCGACGACCCGGTCGCCGCGTGCCAGCGCGGCACGGGTCAGTTCCAGGCCGAAGCCGCGCGAAGCGCCGGTGATGAACCAGACCTTGCTGGCAGCGTTGATGGCGGTGTTGGTGGTGTTGGCGGACATGGTGAATCTCCTTTCAGGGTGCTCGGTTTGACTGCGATGTCTGATGGCGGGGGCCACGGAGACCAATTTAGGCCGGCAACGCCCACAACACTAGGCGATGTAATCGCGTTTCAACGACAACCATTAGTTGTGAATGGAAGGCCGGCGCGTCGAGCCGACGAAATCGACATAGCCGAGCGCATGCGGAGCCAGTCCGCTCTTGCGCGCGGGGTGGACACGGTGAAGCTGTAGAGCACGCCCGTGCCGGGATGGCGACGGTCTCGTGCCCGTCCGCCAGTGGCGAGTCGGGCTGGCAGCGCCGGGAAGATCCACTCGCCGGTGGCGCGGTCGCGCGACGCGAGCAGTTGGGGACGGGTTCCGCGCTCCAGAGCGGATAGAGCTGGTCTGAGATCGCTGTTGGTTGGCCTTGGCGTAATGGTTGTCGTCGTCGGCTTGCGCGACAAACGATATTTCCGGCGTTTTCGGTTGAGAAGAATCAAGCGAAAGGGGAGGGAGGGCGTTTGCAGACGTGCTTTGGCGGCGGGGTGCTTGCTGCTGTCGTCGTTGCAAACAAGCGGTGGTGAAGCGGCTCAGGGCACGATCCCGACCAGGCGCGACAGCGATTGCTCCGCGCCCCGGCCCGCCTCCACCACGAAGTCGATGAAGCGCCGGACCCGCACCGGCATCTGGCTGCGATGCGGGTAGTACATGTACATGCCGACATTGCTGCTGCTGTACCCCGGCAGGATCGCCTTCAGCCGCCCGCTCACGAGGTCGGCGTGGATCATGTAGGCGGGCAGCTGGCCGATGCCCATGCCGGCGCGCACCGCTTCGACCTCGGTTTCCACGTCATTGAAGCTCGCCACGGCAGGCACCTCCTGGTAGATCAGGTCGCCGTCCACCTGCAGTTCCCACGGCACCATGCGCCCGGTCGCGGGGCGGCGGAAGCCCGTGCACTGGTGCTGCAGCAAGTCGTCGAGGGTGGCCGGCTCGGCGTGCCGCGCCAGGTAATCCGGCGCCGCGCAGATGACCAGCGGCAGGTCGCACAGCCGCCGCGCCACCAGGTTCTGGCCGGGGCTGGTGCCGACGCGGAAGCCGACGTCGATCTTGGCTTCCACAAGATCGGTGAAGAGGTCGCTCAGCACCACATCGAAGGTGATGCCGGGATATTGTTCGCGAAAGCCGCGCACCAGCGGGACCAGCACGCGGCTGCCGAGCGACGGCGGAGCGGTCAGGCGGATCAGACCGTCGTCGTCGCTCTTGCTGCTGCGGACCTGCTCTAGCGCTTCGTCAAGCTGGCGCATGCCCGGCGCGGCCAGCTCGAACAGGCGTGCGCCTTCTTCCGTCAGGCTGAGCTTGCGCGTGGTCCGGTGCAGCAGGCGCACGCCGAGATGATCCTCCAGCGTGCGCAAGGCCTTGCTGGCGGCCTGCGGCGTGACGCCCGCTTCCACCGCGGCGCGGTGGAAGCTGCCGGCGCGCACCACGCCGAGGAAGAGGGTGAGGACACGGGCCTTGTCCATGACTGGCAACCAGAGGTTGGGAATGTGGCCATCATAATGCCAGCCGGTAGTACGAAAACAGCAAGGGCAGGCCAGTGCGCAGACTTTTGCTCGACCAGGTGCTCGACGCGGATCGGAAGCTCCCGCACGCGCTTTCCGGTTGCGTGGAACACGGCGTTGGTCACGGCCGGCGCCACGCCCACCAACGCGATTTCGGCTAATCCCTTGACGCCCAGTTCGTTCGTATGCGCATTCACCGGCTGGCCGTTCATGGCCTGTCCGGCGCCCGTCAGCTGCCTCGGCGATTTCATCCATTCCGACGACGCCTTGAACCCTTTGCCATGTGAACAATGTCCCACCACCCAAGGAGACAATCACATGACAAAGCATCCATTCGACCTGAGCGGCAAAGTGGCACTGGTGACCGGCGGCAACGGCGGCATCGGCCTGGGCATTGCCGAAGGGCTGGCCGCGGCCGGCGCCGATATCGCGATCTGGGGCACGAATGCCGCCAAGAACGCTGCCGCCGCCGACCGCCTGGCCCAGCGTGGGCGCAAGGTGCATACCGAGCTTTGCGACGTTGGCGACGAGCAGGCGGTCGATGCTGCAATGCAGCGCACGGTGGCGGCGCTGGGGCGCATTGACGGCTGCTTTGCCAATGCCGGGGTGGGCAGCGGCAACAAGGGGCCGTTCGACCAGATGCCGACCGAGGCCTGGCGCAGGACCATGCGCGTCAACCTGGACGGTGCCTTCTTCACGCTGCGCGCCGCGGTGCGGCAGATGCTGGTGCAGGGCGAGGGCGGGGTGCTGTGCAGTACGGCCTCGGTTGCAGCGATTGAAGGCGCGCCGCGCTCCGAGCACTATGCCGCCACCAAGGGCGGCGTGATTTCGATGATGCGGGGGCTGGCGGTGGAGTACGCGCGCAAAGGCATCCGCGCGCACTCGATCCTGCCGGGCTGGATCAAGACCGAGATGACCAGCGTGGCCCAGGGCAACGATGCCTTCCAGGAAATGGTGCACAAGCGCGTGCCGATGCGCCGCTGGGGCGAGGGCAGCGACTTCGCCGGGATTGCGGTGTACCTGATGAGCCCGGCTTCCGCATACCACACGGGGGACACCTTCGTGATCGACGGTGGCTATACGCTGTTCTGAGCCGGACGTCCGGCAGGTCCAACAGGCCAGACCCGGCCGCCGCCGACCCCATAGGCGCGCTCGTCCGGTTGCGGCCGGACGGTGGCGTGGCCGGTGAAGGCGCCAAGAGCCGGCAGGATGGCGCCATGCGGGCCGAACAGGAAACAGGGCAGGCGCAGGCTGTCTGCGCCTGCGCCGCGCAGGCGGCAGGCCGGATGCAGGTGGCCTGCCAGTACATAGCCCTGTGCAGAAGCGCCGGGCATATGGCATAGCGCGAAGGGGCCCGCCACGGCGGGCTCGACAAGGATGGGAGGCGAAGGCCTGCTATCGCGTTGCCGGCGTCCTCGATGCAGCCGCCCGACCACATTCCTCAAAGCACGTCATCCTTCAAGTGATACCAGTGGTACAGCACGCGCTGCCCCATCCTCCGGAACGGCGCGAACATCTGCGATTCCACCATCTCGCGCACGTTCGGGAACGGCAGCGGCGAGCGGAAGATCGGCAGTTCCGGCAGCGCGGCAGCTTTGCCGGCAATCAACGCCGCCAGCCGCTTGCCGGCCTGCGCGGAGTACATCACGCCATTGCCGCCATAGCCCATGGCGTAGTAGATCGACTGGGCCGGATCCGGCTGGGTGATGCGCGGCATCATGTCGTGGCTGACATCGACCCAGCCCCACCATGAGTAATCGACCTGGATCCCCTGCAGCGCTGGGAATTTGCGGTACATGTCGCCGATCAGCTTGTGCTTGTACTGCTCCTGCGGCGCGTCGTTGCCGGTGATGGCGCTGCGGCTGCCGATCTGCAGGCGGCCGTCTGGCATCAGGCGGTAGTAGTGGCGCAGGATGCGGGTGTCGGTGATGACCTGCGTGGTGCGGAAGTTGCACGCGGCCAGTTCGCTGGCCGTGAGCGGGCGCGTGACGATGGAGTTCGACAGGATCGGAAACAGCCGGTTCTTGAGCTCGCGGTGCAGCGTCTGCGAGGTATAGCCGCCGGTGGCCACACCCACCGCGCGGGCGCGCACGATGCCGCCGGGGGTGCGCAGGTAGTGCACGCCGTTGCGCGTTTCCCAGCCGGTCACCGGGCTGGACGGATGCACCTTGGCGCCCAGCTCGCGCGCGCGGCGCAGGTAGCCGAAGGCGAGCTTGCCGGCGTGGATGCCGATGCCTTCGGGCTCATGCATGGCGCCGGCGGCTTCCTTGTCGTCGACATACTCGCGCCGCACGGTGTCGGCGTCCATGATCCGTGCGTCGTACTTGAAGACTTCGCGCAGGAGCTTGGCCTCCTTCTCCAGCGCCGGCATCACCTTGGCGCGGTGCGCGATATACAGGTGGCCGCCCGGCTGCGGGTCACAGTTGATGTCCTTGATCAGGCCCTTGAAGGTCTCCATGCCGTCGCAGACTTCCTCATGCAGGCGCAGCGCGGTATCCAGGCCGTAGCGCTGGATCCACTGCGAGCGCTTGAGCCGCCCGGACGCGCATTGCGCCTGGCCGCCGTTGCGCGTGCTGCAGCCCCAGCTGACGCGGTTGGCTTCGAGCACGGTGGCCTTGATGCCGTATTCCTGTGCCAGGAAGATGGCGCAGGTCAGGCCAGTGAAGCCCGAGCCGATGATCGCCACATCCACGTCGATGTCGTGCGTGATCGGGCCGTCGTCGGCGGGCGGCTCGCCCGCGGTGCCGATCCAGTAGGTGGGCGCGTACTCGCGGCCGTGGCCGGGGTTGGGGGTGTGCAGCGGGTCGTAGGCGGGGTCGTACGGGCGGGCGGGAGCGGTGGACTGCTCGCCGGCAAGGAGGCTGCGGGGGGCTACGGCTTGCATGGCGCGTCTCCTCGGTCAGGCTGCGGGCGCTACGACGGGCGGGCGATCCTTGCGGTACGCGTTCTTGACCGCGATCTTGCCGTCGCGGAAGGTGAAGACGTCCACCATGCGCGCCTCGATGCGGGCGCCGTCGGCACGGGTGCCGCGGAAGGTGGATTCGCTCACGCCGCGGTCGCCCACGACGAAGTGGTCGCCATCGACCCACTGTGCGTCGGGGAAGGTCTGCCAGGCCAGCTGGAAGCCTTCGCGCACCGCGTCGCGGCCGATATAGCTGCGGCCCAGCAGATCGGGCCCGGCCACGCCGTGGAAGGCGCAGTCATCGGCCATGAAGCTCATCAGGGCCTCGATGTCGTGGCGGTTCCAGGCGTCGTTGAAGGCCTGCAGCAGTTCGATGCCGGCGGCGGTGTTGTCCTTGGACATGGGTTGGTCTCCTGAGTGTTGTCTGCCGGTCCGTGGGGAACCGGCCATGACTCGAGGATAGGGAAGCCGTGCGCGGCGCTGTAGCGCCAGTTCGGGACAATCGCTTGGGCCAGCGGCGGCAGACACCGCCGCGGGCAGGCTCAGGCCGCGGGACGGACCCGGGAAGTGACGGCGGCGATGGTTGTGGCGCCGCTGGCGGTGGCCTGCAGTTCACGCGCCACGCCCGCCAGCACGCGGATGCCGGGCTCGATGCGGTCCAGCGAGATCGACGAGTAGCCCAGCCTGAAGCCGTTGCGCGGCGCGGGCTCGGCCATGAAGAAGACGCTGCCGGGCTCGATCAGCACACCCTGCAGCTCGGCCAGCCGCGCCAGCGCATCGGCATCGAGCCAGGACGGCCCCTCGATCCAGCATGAGGCGCCGCCGGCGATCGGCACCGCGCGGAAGTCAGGCATATGCGTGGCCAGCGCCGCCAGCACGGCTTCGGCGCGCTCGCGGTGCGCGGCCGCCAGCCGGCGCAGGTGCGCGTCATAGTGGCCCAGCGACAGGAACAGCGAGAACGCGCGCTGGATATACGCCGACGGATGCCGCAGCATCAGCCGCCGCGCGCCGCGCAGTTCGGCGATCAGCGCCGCCGGCCCGACGATATAGCCGATGCGCAGCCCCGGCGCCAGGCTCTTGGACAGGCTGCCGACATAGATCACGCGGTTGCTGCGGTCCAGGCTCTTGAGCGTGGGGGTGGGGTCGCCTTCGAAGCGGCTTTCGCTTTCGTAGTCGTCCTCGATCAGCACGAAGTCAGCTTCCTCGGCCTGGCGCAGCAGGGCCTGGCGGCGCGCCAGCGGCATGGTCACGGTGGTCGGGCACTGGTGGCCCGGGGTCACGTAGACATAGTCGCAGGCGCGTTGCGCGTCAGACAGGGTCAGGCCGTCGCCGTCGACCGGCAGCGGCACCAGGTGGGAGGTGTGCGAGCCAAAGATATTGCGTGCGTCCGGATAGCCGGGGTCCTCGATGCCCACCGGCGTGTCGGGGCTGACCAGCAGGTCGGCCAGCAGGTACAGCGCCTGCTGCGCGCCCACGGTCACCACGATCTCGTCGGCGCCGGCCCACACGCCGCGGCGCGGCAGCACGCGGGTGCGGATCTGCTGCACCAGCGATTCGTCGTCGCGCAGGATCATGTCCTGGGCCCAGTCGTGGATGTCGAGCACGCTGAGCGCCTTCAGGCAGCATTCGCGCCAGTCCGCGGTGGGGAACAGCACCGGGTCGTACTGGCCGTAGATGAAGGGGTAGGGGTAGTCGCGCCAGTTGGCGCGCTTGACGATATTGCGCTGCTGCGTGGGGCGGAACACAAAGCGCCGCTCCCAGTCGGGCTCGCCCGAGCGGGCGGGCACCGCCTCGCCGCGCAGCGAGGCCACGCCGCTCACGCGCGTGCCCAGGATCTCCGGGTTGACGAAGTAGCCGCTGCGCTCGCGCGCCACCAGGTAGCCTTCATCGACCAGCTGCTGGTAGGCCAGCACCACCGTGTTGCGCGCCACGCGCAGCTGCGCCGACAGCTCGCGGCTGCTGGGCAGCGGCTCGCCCTGCGGCAGCTGCTCGTCAAGGATGGCCGAGACCAGCATCTGGCGGATCTTGCCCTGCAGGCTCAGGCCCGAGTGGGCATGCTGCTGGAACAGCTGGGACCAGAGGGTGGTGGGAGACTTCAGGCTCATGGGGCGGGGGCGTTGCCTAGACGGCGAAGCGCGCCAGCATACCGCACCGGCGCGCCACGTCAGTCATGGTCAGTCATCAATACTCATGCAGGTCCGGGCGCGGCATCTCCGCCAGCGGCACTACCGGATCCACGCTACCGCGAAACAGTTGCCGCGCGGCGTAGGCCACCAGCAGGATGCCCAGGCTCACCACACCCAGCGCAAGCGGCGTGCGCTGGTCGGGGATGAAGGCCATCGCCACCACGATACCGATCATGCCGACGATCGCCAGGTAGGTGAGGTACGGGTAGCACCACATGCGCACGCGCAGCTGGCCCGGCGCTTCGCGCTCCAGGCGGGAACGCAGGCGCAGCTGCGAGATCGCGATCAGGATGTAGACGAAGATCGCCACCGTGCCGTACGAGTTCACCAGGAAGGCAAACACCGTATCAGGCGAGACATAGGACATCACCACCGCACCGTAGCCGAACAGGGTCGCCACCAGGATGGCGCGCACCGGCACGCCGTTGCGGCTCACGCGGGCCAGCGACTTGGGGGCGTCGCCACGGCGGGTCAGCGCGAACAGCATGCGCGACGAGGCATAGAGGCCCGAGTTGAGCGCCGACAGCACCGCGGTCAGCACGATCGCGTTCATGATCTGCGCGGCCGCCGGCACGCCCATCACGTTCAGCGCGCTGACGTACGGCGTGGCGATGCTGGAGGAGTCCCACGGCACCAGGCAGACCACCAGCAGGATCGAGCCCACATAGAACACCAGCACGCGCGTGATCACCGAGCTGGTGGCCTTGGCCACGGCCTTCTGCGGCTCGGCGGTCTCGGCAGCGGCGATGGTGACGATCTCGGCGCCAAAGTAGAAGCCGGTGGCGGCTACCGCGCCGGTCAGCACCGGGACAATGCCGTGCGGCATGAAGCCGCCGTTGGCGGTCAGGTTGGCCACCTGCATGCCATGGGAGCCCGGGGCCAGGCCCAGCACATAGACGCCGGCGACGAACAGGAACACCATGATCGCGGCGACCTTGATCGATGCGAACCAGAACTCGAACTCGCCGAAGGACTTGACCGACACCAGGTTGGTCAGCGTCAGCATCACCAGCAGCACCAGGCTGATGATCCAGTTGGGCACGTCGGGCAGCCAGTAGCGCACCAGGTCGGCACCGGCCACGGCTTCCAGCGCCACCACGATGACCCAGAAATACCAGTACATCCAGCCGGTCAGGAAGCCGGCCAGGTTGCCCACCGCCGGGCGGTCGCGCCAGGCTTCGCGTGCATACTCATAGAAACCGCCGCTGCCAGGCATGGCGCAGGCCATCTCGCCCAGCATGCGCATCACCAGCACCACCAGCAGGCCGGTGATCAGGAAGGAAAGGACCGCGGCGGGGCCGGCGGACTTGATGACGACGCCGCTGCCGACAAAGAGGCCCGCGCCGATCACGCCACCCAGCGCGATCATGGTCATGTGGCGTTGCTTCAGGCCGTGGGATAGCCCGTTGCCGGACTCTGGTTGTTGGATCATGTTGTGTCTCCTGTGCTGCGCTTGCTGTCGGTACTGCGTTGCAGCCAGTACAGCGTTTAAGGCAGGCGCCACGGCTTCTCTTCGGTATAGGCGGCAGGGCAGTAATTGCCAGCCTGGGGCCGTGGTCGGTCAGTATTTGCAATCCCGGGGAGGGAAGGCCTATCCGTACATGTCGACTTGTCTCCGGTGATCGCTTAAAAAATTGGAACCATAAGTTCCGAAAAATTGTTCTTTCACTGGAATGTAGGCCGTTCGCGGGGGAAGGTCAACCAGAAGTTTCGATAATTGATATGATTTGACTCTGAAAATGAAACTTACCTATGATGGAGCCAGGCATGAACGATATGCGCCTCGCCAAAAGTGACGCCAAGCCGGATGGAGACACGCCGGCACTGCGTTTGTTCGGCCTGCTCGAAGTCATCGCGGAGAAGGACCAGTCCTTCAACCTGCAGGCGCTGGTGGAAGAAACCGGACTGCCCAAGCCCACGCTGCACCGCATGCTGCAGCAGCTCGAGGCCGCGGGCCTGATCCAGCGCAACGGCGACGGGCGGCAATACGGCACCGGCCTGCGGCTGCGCCGGCTGGCGGAGAACCTGTTGCTCAACAGCACCTCGCACGGCGCGCGCCACATGGTGTTGCGCCGGCTGGTGGAAGAGGTGGGCGAGAGCTGCAACCTGACCGCGTTCTCCGGCGGCGAGGTGCTGTACCTGGACCGCGTGGAAACGGCGGCGCCGCTGCGCTTCTACCTGCATCCGGGCTCGCGCGTGCCGGCGCACTGCTCGGCCACGGGCAAGCTGTTCCTGGCGCAGCTGGCGCCGGCGCAGCGCCAGCGGCTGCTGGCCAACGTGGAGCTGGAACGCTACACGCAGAACACGCTGACCGACCACGCGCAGCTGGAAGCCGAACTGGAGCGCGTGAAGCGCGACGGCTACGCGATGGACGATGAAGAGTTCCTGCCGGGGCTGGTCTGCATCGGCGTGCTGGTGCCGGCCGTGGACGGCGGCAAGTCCAACCTGGGGCTGGCGCTGCAGGCCCCGGTGATGCGCGTGACGCGCGACAAGGTGCTGCAGTTGCTGCCCGCGCTGCAGCGTGCGGCGGGCGCGCTGGCGGCGATCGAGGCCGACAGCGCCGGCAACTGGCAGGGCGGCGCGGAAGAGGACGAATAGCGCGCACGGCGTCACGCGGATTGCTCCGCTTGCCGCAGTGCCGATGGCATGGCAGCAAGCAACAAGGAGCATGAGGTGACGCAAGACCAGTTTGGCAAGCCGGACCGGATGATTCCGGTGCGCAGCGCGTTTGGCATCGATTCCGGCCTGATGGTGCCGGCCTTCAGCCAGCGCGACGACCACGTGCCGGAGATCGATCCGGCCTACCGCTTCCAGCCCGAGGTGACGCTGGCAATCCTGTCCGGCTTCATGCGCGACCGGCGAGTGATGGTGCAGGGCCTGCACGGCAGCGGCAAGTCGACCCATATCGAGCAAGTCGCCGCGCGGCTGAACTGGCCTTGCGTGCGCGTCAACCTGGACGGGCATATCAGCCGGCTGGACCTGGTCGGCAAGGACGCCATCGTTATCCGCGACGGGCGCCAGGTCACCGAATTCCAGGAAGGCATCGTGCCGTGGGCGCTGCAGCGCCCGGTGGCGCTGATCTTCGATGAATACGACGCAGGCCGGCCCGATGTGATGTTCGTGATCCAGCGCATCCTGGAGCGCGACGGCAAGTTCACGCTGCTGGACCAGAACCGCGTGATCCGCCCGCATCCGTCTTTCCGCTTGTTTGCGACCTCCAATACCGTCGGCCTGGGCAACGTCAACGGCCTCTACCACGGCACCCAGCTGCTCAACCACGCGCAGATCGACCGCTGGAACGTGGTCGCTACGCTGGACTACCTGCCGCATGAAGAGGAGGCCGGCATCGTGCTGGCGCGCGTGCCGGAGCTGGACCACGACGCCGGGCGCGCGCTGGTCGATGCGATGGTGGCGCTGGCCGGCCTCACGCGCCGCGGGTTTGCCGCCGGCGATGTGTCGGCGCTGATGTCGCCGCGCACGGTGATCAGCTGGGCCGAGAACTGCCAGATCTTCCGCGACCCCGCGCTCGCCTTCCGCCTGACCTTCCTGAACAAGTGCGACGAGGCCGAGCGGCCGGTGGTGGCCGAGTACTACCAGCGTTGCTTCGGCCACCTGCCGGGTGAGGCCGCCGGCGTGAGCGCCGAGTCGGAGCCCGCGCGATGAGTGCGGGCACGGTCGCGCAGCAGTTGCGCCGGCGCCAGCGGCAGGATGCGCTGTCCGGTGCCGCGGTGCGCGCGATCACCGGCGATGCGGCGCTGCATTTCCGCGACGGCCAGCTCTGGCGCGCGATGCGCCCGGTGCCGCAGCATGCGCCGCACTTGCGCACGGACCTGGAAACCGACACCGCCACCTGCCTGCGCGGCGCGGCCGATGGTGCCGCGCTGCGCCAGGCGCATTCCGACGCCGCGCTGCATCGGCAGCTGTGCCCGGCCGATCCGGTCGAGCGCCTGGTCTTCGAACTGCTGGAGCAGCTGCGTTGCGAGACCCGCCTGCCGCGCGGCATGGCCGGCGTGGCGGCTAACCTGCGCCACCGCTTCATGGCGTGGTCGCGGGCCTTCCATCGCTCCGGGCTGACCGAGGGGCATCTCGGCATCCTGCTCTATACCGTGGCGCAGGTGTCGTGGTCGCGCCTGACGGGGGAGCCGGTGCTGGAAGAGACCGAAGACCTGATCGAGGCCACGCGCGCCGCCATCGTGCCGGTGCTCGGCACCTCGCTGGCCGGCCTGCGCGCGCAACGCCACGACCAGGCCGCCTACGCCGCGCACGCACTGGCGCTGGCGCGCGCGGTGGCGCAGATGATCCGTACCGAAGCCCCGCTTGCCGGCGAAGACGACGACAACTTAGCCTCGGCCGCGCGCGCCGGGTTTGCGCTGTGGCTGGATTTCGACGAACCGCCTGCGGAAGACTTTGCACTGGCCGACAGCGGCCACAGCCGCGTGCTGGCTGACGCCACCGACGGTTACCGCGTCTTCACCGCCCGCTACGACCGCGAAGTGCGCGCCGCCACGCTGGTGCGCCGCGCCTTGCTGGACGAGTACCGCACGCGGCTCGACGCACGCATCGCGCGCGCGGGCGTGAACGTCGCCCGGCTGGCGCGCCGGCTGCGCGCCGCGCTGTCGCAGCCGCGCGTGGACGGCTGGTCCTTCGGCGAGGAAAGCGGCCGCATCGACGGCCGCCGCCTGGCGCAACTGGTCAGCTCCCCCGCCGAGCGCCGGCTCTTCCGCCTGGAAGCGCACAAGGCCCATGCCGACTGCGTGGTCGCCTTCCTGATCGATTGCTCGGGCTCCATGAAGGCGCAGGCCGAGCCGCTTACGCTGCTGATCGACATGCTCACCCGCGCGCTCGACCAGGCCGGCGTGGCCACCGAGGTGCTCGGCTTCACCACCAACGCCTGGAACGGCGGCCGCGCCCGCGCCGACTGGCTCGCGCGCGGCCGCCCGCAGCACCCTGGCCGGCTCAACGAGACCTGCCATATGGTGTTCAAGGACGCGCAGCGCAGCTGGCGGCGCGCGCGCACCGACATCGCCGCGCTGCTCAAGGCCGACCTGTTCCGCGAAGGCGTGGACGGCGAGGCGGTGGAGTGGGCATGCGCGCGGCTGCACGCCACCGGCAAGGTGCGCCGCATCCTGGTGGTGGTGTCCGACGGCAGCCCCATGGATACCGCGACCGGGCAGGCCAACGACGCTTGCTACCTGGACAACCACCTGAAGGCCGTGGTGGCGCGGCACGAGGCGCTGCGGGATGTGGAAGTGCTGGGGCTGGGGGTGGGGCTGGACTTGAGCCCCTACTACCGGCACACGCTGGCGCTGGACCTGTCGCAGCCGGTGGATATGGCGATGCTGGATGAGGTGGCGGGGCTGGTGGGGGCGAGAAGACGCTGAGGGGCGGTGAGGGCGCGGACACGCATCAGTGTGCGCTGTCCGATATTTCGCGATGTACGCGTAACGTGTACATCGCACGGAACACGTACAGCGGCAGCCGCCGTTACATCACCCACCCCACCACCGCCGGCAGCATCAGGCTGACCCCGATCCCGATCAGCACGCCAAACGCAAGGCGTCGCGTCGTCATCGGCGAGAACGGCGGCGGGAAACGCCGCCCCAGCAGCGTGGCGATCACCACCACCGGCACGGCGATGGCGGCCTGCATGCACACGGCGGCATCGAGCTGCCCCTGCCAGGCCGAGAACAGCGTGCGCACGGTTGAGGTCACGGTAAAGACCAGGATCAGCGCGCAACGGATTTCAACCGGCTTCATCGGCTGCCGGTAGAACTGGAAAATCAGTGGCGGGCCAGAGACACCGAACATGCCGCTCAGCAGTCCGCCGAAGACCCCGCTCATGAAGAAGGTGCCATCACCGGAGCGTTGCGCCAGCGGCGCGGGCTTGAGTGCGGCGCTGAGGCCGCCATACAGGATCACGGCGCCCAGCAGCAGTTGCAGCAGGGTGGCTGCGCTGGAACTCAGGTACTCCAGCACCAGCACGCCGACCACTACCGACGGCAGGATGCCGATGGCTGCCGCGGCGACGGCGCGCCAGTCGATATGCTGCAGCTTGCCTGGCAGCGCGCAGGCGCTGTTGGCCAGCGTGACCAGGCTCACCACCGCGGCCACGGTGGCCACGGGCGCCAGCCCCAGTCCGCTGGTGACGCCCATCACGATCATGCCAAGGCCAAAGCCGGTCACCGTCTGGAAATAGGTGCCGGCACCGAGCAGGGCCTGCAGGCCCAGCAGCGGCAACAACAGTTCTGCTTTCATGCCGCCGCCTGCTCGCCCTTGCCGGCCTGTTCCGCGGTGGCTTGCGCCTGGACCACGGTGACGGCGATGACGTGGAACACATCGTCCGCGCTGCAGCCGCGCGAGAGGTCGTTGGCGGGCTTGTTCAGCCCCTGCAGCATCGGCCCGATGGCCTTGGCGCCACCGACCCGCTCGGCCAGCTTGTAGCCGATATTGCCGGCTTCCAGGCTGGGGAACACCAGCACGTTGGCGTGGCCGTTCACCTGCGAATGCGCGACCTTGCGCGCGGCGATCTCGGCGACGATGGCGGCGTCGAGCTGCACGTCGCCATCGATGGCCAGGCCCGGGCGTTGCGCGCGCACGCGCTCGGTGGCTGCCACCACCTTGTCCACCGCCGCATGGCTGGCGCTGCCGCTGGTCGAGAACGACAGCATGGCCACGCGCGGCTCTTCCATCAGCAAGGTGCGTGCGCTGTCGGCCGCGGCCATGGCGATATCGGCAAGCGCATCGGCATCCGGATCCACCACCAGCCCGCAGTCGGAGAAAATCAGCCCGCCCTTGAGCGTGTGGAAAGGCTCGCACAGCATCATCAGGAAGAAGCTCGACACCAGCCGGAAGCCGGGTGCCAGCCCGATCAGCTGGATCGCGTTGCGCACCACGTCGGCGGTGGTGTGGTCGGCGCCCGCCACCGAACCGTCGGCGTGTCCGAGCCGCACCATCAGGTTGGCGAAGCACAGCGGATCGAGCACCGCGCGCTTGGCTTCATCGAGCGTCATGCCCTTCTTCTGGCGCAGCGCAAAGAGTTGCTGCGCGAACGAGGGCGTGAGCGCCGAGGTCGATGGATCGACCAGCGTCATGCCGTCCAGCCCGATGCCGTGGATGGCCGCGGCGGCGTTGATCTGGCGCGTGTTGCCGACCAGCACGATGCGCGCGATGCCTTCCTGCGTCGCGCGCTGCGCGGCCTGCAGGATGCGCGGGTCTTCGGCCTCGCACAGCACGATGCGGCGAGGCGCGGCGCGGGCGCGGTCGATGATGCGGAGGATGGCTTTCATGGTCGGATGGTTTCAGAAACGGAAAAAAGGGCCGGAGCCCTTGTCATGCTTGCGGTTTGCTCCCCTCTCCCGCTTGCGGGAGAGGGGCAGGGGGTGAGGGCAGGCGGTGGCATGCCACCAGGCGGAACTTCGTGGAGATCCCCGCCCTCACCCCAACCCTCTCCCGCAAGCGGGAGAGGGAGCAAACCGATTGCAAGCGGGGCGCCTGTACAGGCTCAGACTCAGACGTAGTCCTTGTACTTGTCCAGGTAACGCACCGGCTTGGCCAGCGCATCGCGGCGGAACGGGTCGCCCAGTTCACGCGTGCACATGATCTCGATGATCGTGGTCTTGCCATGATTCATCTGCAGGTCGATGGCGCGCTTCAGGGCCGGGCCGACATCTTCCAGCCGATCCACCACGATGCCTTCCGCACCCATCGCCTTGGCGATTTCGGCAAAGCTCTGGTTGTCCAGCTCGCCTGCGACAAAGCGGCGGTTGTAGAAGTCCACCTGGTTCTTCTTCTCCGCGCCCCACTGGCGGTTGTGGAACACCACCGCGGTCACCGGGATGTTGTGGCGCACGCAGGTCATGGTTTCCATCAGGCTCATGCCCCAGGCGCCGTCACCGGCGTACGACACGGCCGGGCGGTGCGGTGCCGCGACCTTGGCGCCGATGATGGTCGGGAAGGCGTAGCCGCAGTTGCCCCAGCTCATTGCCGCGAAGAAGCTGCGCGGCTTCTCGAAGCGCAGGTAGCTGTTGGCCACCGAGTTGATGTTGCCGATATCGGTGGACACCATCACATCTTCCGGCATGGCCTTTTCCAGCTCGCGCAGCACCTGGCGCGGATGCAGGTAGTGGCCGCCGGTGGGCGTGCGCTCCTGCTTCTGCTCTTCGATCATGTCCAGGCTGTACGGGTCGCGCTCATGGGTCCAGTCGTCCAGCTCCTTCTCCCACGCGGCCTTTTCGTTGGCGATTTCGGTGGCGCGGGCCTCGCGGCTGGCATCGCAGGCCAGCGTGCGGCCGGCCAGGCGCTGGCTCAGCGCGACCGCGGCGGCCTTGGCGTCGCCGCAGATGCCGACCGAGATCTTCTTCACCAGGCCCAGCATCTTGTGGTCGGCGTCGATCTGGATGATCTTGGCGTTCTTCGGCCAGTAGTCCATGCCGTGCTGCGGCAGCGTGCCGAACGGCCCCAGGCGCGAGCCCAGCGCGATCACCACGTCGGCGCGCGAGATCAGCTTCATCGCCGCCTTCGAACCCTGGTAGCCCAGCGGGCCGCACCACAGCGGGTGGCTGGCCGGAAACGAGTCGTTGTGCAGGTAGCTGTTGACCACCGGCGCGCCCAGGCGCTCGGCCAGGGCCTTGCACTCTTCGATCGCATCGGCCATCACCACGCCGCCGCCCGAGATGATCACCGGGAACTTGGCGTTGGCCAGCAGCTCGGCCGCATCGTTCAGGCTCTGCTCGCCGCCGGGGCCGCGGTCGAGGCGGCGCGGCTGCGGGATCTCGACGTTGACCTTGCCGTAGAAGTGGTCACGCGGGATGTTCAGCTGGGTCGGGCCCATTTCCGCGGTGGCGCGGTCGAAGCAGCGGGCGGTGAACTCGGCCATGCGGGCCGGGTTGGTGACGTGGCCCTGGTACTTGGTGAACTCCTGGAACATCGGCAACTGGTTGGCTTCCTGGAAGCCGCCCAGGCCGATGCCCATGGTGCCGGCCTCGGGCGTGACGATCACCACCGGGCTGTGGGCCCAGTAGGCAGCGGCGATCGAGGTCACGCAGTTGGAGATGCCGGGGCCGTTCTGGCCGATCACCACACCGTGGCGGCCCGACACGCGGGCGTAGCCGTCGGCCATGTGGCCGGCGCCTTGTTCGTGCACCACCGGGATCAGGCGGATGCCCGCCGGCGCGAAGATGTCCATCGCATCCATGAAGGCCGAGCCCATGATGCCGAACATGTCGGTCACGCCGTTGGCGGCCAGCGTTTCAACGAAGGCTTCCGACGGGGTCATGGTCTGCGGGCCGGCCGGGACCTGGCTCTCCTTCGCGGCGGCCGAGCCACCGGAAACGGCGGGATTCGAGGTGGTATCGAGGTCGCGCATGGCGTTGTCTCCTGATGAGGGTCTTATAAAGTGGAACAGGGCGTTCCGGAAAATTGCTTGTTGGGGGAAATGTAGGCGGAAGACTTCGGTTGGTCAATAGGAAGTTTTGGTTTACGGAATGAAATTGATGAAAAATTGAGACAAGATGCGGTTTTGAGTGCCTTGTACGGCATTTATAGGGGTCGGTTGGCCGTTCCAGAGCGGCGACGGAAGGTGCGCCGCGGGCGAGGGCTCACCTGCGGTGGAGGAAACAAGGGGGAGGAGGGGCAGGCGTGCGGCACTCGGATGGCTGCGTGCCGGCCTGGGGGGCGGTTCAGTGAATGAAACCGCCCTTGACGAAGCGCACCGGCTCGGCGTCCATGCGCAGGAGCAGCGCAGTCAGCCCGTCAGCCGCGGGTGACGGCGCGCGCTGTGCGCCGGCGTCCGGTCCCGAGACGCAGACCAGGTCTGCGTCGGACCATTGCCGCCCCGGCGTGCCGCGGGCGCGCAGCCAGCCGCCGCGGTCGGCCAGCAGCTGGGTGCCGGCCAGGCGCGAAGGCGATTGCCCGGCGATTGCCGCCACGGCCTGCCAGGCATGTGAGGAAACCGCGGTGCAGCCGGCACGGAAGCGCGGCACCTGCGCCGGCGGTTGCCCGTCGGGGGTGACCAGCACGGTCAGGAAGCGGGGATCCTCGAACGGCAACGATGCCGTCCCGTCCACCGCCACCAGCCGCACGCGCTGGTCGCCGCGCCATTGCGACAGCGCCAGCGGCGCGGCATTGGCGCAGCGGATTGCCATCTCCGGCAGCCGCAACGGCACCGGCCAGTTGCCCTCGGCACCACCGCCGGCCGACAGCGCTTTCATGTAGTCGATCACAGCCCAGGCCTCGCCGAGGCCGAGCACATTGCCGAAGGCCGGCATGGTGGGCTGGCCGTGACGGTCGCGCATGCCGGCCAGCACATGCCAGAACAGTTCGCCATCGGCGCGGCGTGCCAGCAGCGGGCTGACCAGCGTGGGCGGCCACTGCGCCAGGCTGGCGGCCAGCGGGCCTTCTCCGCGCCCGTCCGCGCCGTGGCAGCTGGCGCAATGCTGCGCATAGACCCGGGCGCCGAGCGCGATGGCATCGACGGAGAAGCGGGTAGGGCTGGCGTGGAAGCTGGTCGGCGCGGCTGGCACCAACAGCAGCGCTGCGCCGGGCCAGGGAGCCGCCACCAGGGCGAGCGCACCGGCGGCAAGCAATATGCCGCGCTGGCGTCGCCATGCCAGCGCGGCGGTAATGGCCAGCACGGCAAAGACAAGCGCGCACAGGCTCAGGCCGACCTGGCGCGCGAGGCCCAGGTCGATCAGCAGGGTTTGGCCCGCCACGCGCCGTGCCCAGGGCCACGCGGGCTGGCCGTGGCTGTCGCCGGTCAGGCCAAGGGCATGCCAGAGCGACAGCAAGCCAAGCTGGAATTTCTCGATCAGAACCAGCAATGCATTGAGCCATGCCTGCGGCGGCGGGCCGTTCATCTGGCGGCCCGCGAGGCGGAGCGCAACGCCATTACCAGCTCGCGTCCAGCCCCAGGTGGCGCAGCGCTTCGTGCCGCAGCCCGGTCAGCCGCGGATCGCCGCGATGGCGCGGGTAGGGCAGGTCGACCCGGATCTCTGCCGTGATGTGTGCCGGACGCTGGCTGAAGATGATCACGCGCTGCGCCAGGAACAGCGCTTCCTCCACGTCGTGCGTGACCAGCAGCGCCGAGAAGCGCGAACGCTGCCACAGTTCGACCAGGTCGCTCTGCATCGCCAGCCGCGTCAGCGAATCCAGCTTGCCCAGCGGCTCGTCCAGCACCAGCAGGCGCGGATCGTTGACCAGCGCGCGCGCCAGCGCCACGCGCTGCGCCATGCCGCCGGAGAGCTGGTGCGGGAAGGCGCGGGCAAAGGTTTCCAGCCCGACGCGCCGCAGCGCGTCATCCACGCGCGGGCGCTGGCTTGCCAGCACGCCGCGCGCCTGCAGGCCCAGCGCGACGTTGTCCCATACGCGCCGCCACGGGTACAGCGTGGGGTCCTGGAACACCACGATGCGCGACGGGTCAGGCTCGGTGATCGAGGTGCCGTCTTGCAGGATCTCGCCGGAGGAGGGCTGGTCCAGCCCTGCCACCAGCCGCAGCAGCGTGGACTTGCCGCAACCGCTGGGCCCCAGCAGCGCGACGAACTCGCCCGGTGCGACGCTCAGGTCGACGTCGTCCAGCACCTGCAGCCGGTCGCCGCCGCTGCCGAACCAGTGGCTGACCTGATGGATGTCGATGCGGGCACCGGTCCGGGCTTCCGCGGTGTCGTCTGCCGCCGCGTTAACTCCCCTCTCCCGCGTGCGGGAGAGGGGAGCCTTCTTCACGTGCGTGTAGGGTCTCGATGCTTTCAACCGCTCAACCACACTCACCATTTCACCGTCCCCTTCTGCCACGACAGCACCCGGTCACGCGCCACGAACAGCAGCGTGATCACGCCCGAGAACAGCAGCGCCATCACGATCAGCGCCGCATACATATTGACGTACGAAGCCCAGCCCTGCGCCCATGTCAGGTACCAGCCCAGGCCCGACTTCACGCCCATCATCTCCGCCGTCACCAGCACCGAGAACGAAGCGCCCAGCCCCATGAACAGGCCGACGAATACCTGCGGCAGCGCCGCCGGGATCGCCACGCGCAGCACCAGGAACCAGCCCGAGGCGCCCATGGTGCGCGCCACGTCGTAGTAGCTCTTGTTGACGCCGGCCACGCCTGACCAGGTCAGCACCGCCACCGGGAAGGCGGTGGCCAGCGCGATCAGGAACACCGCGGCGGAATAGCTCGACGGGAAGAAGTAGAAGGTCAGCGGCAGCAGCGCGGTCGACGGCAGCGGGCCCAGCACGCGCAGCACCGGATGCACCCAGTAGCCGATGCGGCGCGACCAGCCGATCGACACCCCCACCAGGAAGCCGGCCAGTCCGCCATAGGCCACGCCCAGCCCGAGCAGCCTGAGCGTGTTCAGCACGCTGTCGCCGAGGCGCCGCCAGTCGTCGGCATAGACCTCGATCAGCGCCTGTGGCGGCGCGAAGAAGGGCGTGGGCAGGATGGCGGTCTTGGCGGTCAGGATTTCCCACGCGGCCAGGGCCACAGGCAGCGCCACCAGCCACGGGCCGGCGGCGCGCAGCGCGGCCAGCGCGCGTTGCGCCGCCAGGACCCGCTGGCCGGCCAGCGCAACCAGTGCCAGCAACGCGGCGCCTGCCAGCGCCGCAATCCCCAGCTCGGCCGTATAGGCCCAGTCGCTGAAGCCCACCGCCTGGTTGGGCCACAGCCACGTCAGCGCGCCGAACGCGCCCCACGCCAGGGCCGCGACGATGCCCGTGGCCCAGACCGGGCTGGTACCACGTACGGTGGCGATGGCAGGCGCAGCTGGCTCGCGTGCGAGCCCGGCGTCGAGTGCAGGTTGGCTTGTCGTCATGGCATCACCCCAGCACATTGGCGTAGACGTGCTGCGCCAGGCGTTTGGCATCGGTGGTCTTCTTCAGCACGCCGATGCGGCGGAAATCATCGGCGTAGAAGGCGATCTCGTCGCGCAGGTCGACGCCGGTCGGGTGGTGGGTATAGGTCAGCGTGGCGTAGAGCTTGCGCAGGTCTTCCGGGTTGATCTTGGGCGAGTACTTGGCGAAGACCCTGGCGGCCTCGTTGGGGTTCTCGTTGACATAGTCGGTGGCCTGCACGATGGCGCGCGCCAGCGACGTGGCCGCGGGGCGGTCGTGGCGCACCAGCTCGCCGCGGGCGCCGACCACGCAGCAGACCTTGCGCGCGTACTCGCCGGTGAGGTTGGTGGCCAGTTCCACGTAGGCGCCGTTGGTGCGCTTTTCCAGCAGGTAGAGGTTGGGGTCGCCGTCGGCGATCGCCTGGATCTCGCCCTTGTCCACCGCCACGCCCAGCAGGTCGGCCGGGTACTGGCGCCAGGTGATGTCCTTGTCCGGGTCGATACCGTTCTTGGCCAGCAGGATGGTGAAGAAGTGTTTGCCCGGTGCGGCCAGGTCGCTGACGCCGACGGTCTTTCCCTTCAGCTGCTGCAGGCTGGTGACCCCCGCCGCTTTCGATCCCACCAGCCGCACGCAGCCGCCGTGCGAGCTGCCGATGATCTTGACGTCGAAGCCGGCTTCCAGCGGCTTGAGCCAGCGGTGGATCATGCCGACCGCGGCATCGGCCTTGCCGGTGGCGATCGATTCCAGCAACTGGTCGGTCGAGCCGCTGTAGTTGATCAGGTCGACCTGCAGGCCGTTCTTCTCGAAGAAGCCCTTCTCCTGCGCCACCACGATCGGCGTCAGGCAGAAAGAGTTCTGGTTCCACGCGAAGGTCAGCTTGCGCGGCGCCGACCAGGCCTGTCGGCCCAGGATCAGCGACGGCGCGGCAATGGCCGCGGCGCCGGCCAGCCGCAGCATGCTGCGCCGGCGCGGGTCGGCGTGATTGTTGTTGTCCTGGCTCATGGTGAGACTCCCCGTTTTCGTTGTGTTGTGTGGTGAGGCCATCAGGCGGCCTTGCGCTCCGCCTGATGCGCGGCGTCGTGCTGCGCCACCAGCTCGCGCACGCGCGGTATCAGCTCACGGCCATAGTCGATGGCGTCTTCCAGCGGATCGAAGCCGCGGATCAGGAAGGTGGTGACACCCAGTTCGTAGTACGCCAGCAGGGCCTGCGCCACCTGCTCCGGGGTGCCGACCAGGCCGGTGGAGTTGGAGCGCCCGCCGGTCTCGCGCGCGATCGCGGTCCACAGGCGCTGGTCGACCCGCTCGCCTTGGTCGGCCGCAGCGAGCAGGCGCCGTGCGCCTTCGCTCTGCTGCGGGCCGCCGCGGCTGTAGCCGGCCTGCACGCGCAGGGCGCGGGTGCGCTCCAGGATGCTGTCGGCGCGGGCCCAGGCTTTTTCTTCGGTCTCGGCCAGCACCGGGCGGAACGACACCGAGAAGCGCACCGTGCGGCCATGCTGCGCGGCTTCGGCACGCACGCGGCCGGTCAGCTCGCGCACCTGCTCGAGCGACTCGCCCCACAGCGCGTAGACGTCGGCATGCTTGCCGGCCACGGCCAGCGCCGCTTCCGAGGCGCCGCCGAAATAGATCGGCACATGCGGCTGCTGCGCGGGCTTGACCTCCGAGAAGCCCTGCGTAAAGCGGTAGAACCGGCCTTCGTGGTCGAACGGCGCGGCCTCGGTCCAGATGCGGCGCAGGATGTGCAGGTACTCGTCGGTGCGCGCATAACGCTGGTCATGGTCGAGGAAGTCGCCGTCGCGCTGCTGCTCGCTGTCCGAGCCGCCCGAGATGAAGTGCACCCCGAGGCGGCCGCCGCTGAACTGGTCGAGCGTGGCAATCTGGCGCGCGGCCAGCGTCGGCGCGGTAAAGCCGGGGCGGTGCGCCAGCATGAAGTGGATGCGCTCGGTCACGCTGGCTGCGTAGGCGATGGTCAGCGTCGCCGACGGGCCGGTGGAATGGTGCGGCACCAGGATGCGGTCGAAGCCGGCCTGCTCATGGGCCTGGGCAAAGGCGCGCACATAGTCGCGATCGATCACCGGGCCTGATGGCGGATGGATCTCGGACTGCTTCTGGCTCTGGATCATGCCGATGAAATCGACGCTCATGCGCGTTCTCCTGGTTTCGGTGAGGGCGGCAGCGTGACCGCCCGGATGGTGTTGGGCTGAGGCAGAAAGTACGACAGGCGCGCGCGCTCACTAACGAATAAAAACGACGGTCCATATTCAATAAGCGTCGTTTTCGTAATGCGGTGCTGGCGCTACGCTAGGCGGCATTCGGTGCGAGCCTCGTGCAGGCTGCGCGCCGCATCGTGATCCTTCCCGGAGTCTTCTCCCATGTCTTTAACGTCTACCTTGCGCAGGCTGCCCAGCAGCGAAGCGCGCCTTGGCGAGGTGCTGGCCGGGCTGTCCGCGCGCTTTGCCGCCAGTGCCGGCGCGCACGATGCCGCTGCCAGCTTTCCGCACGACAACTTTGCGCAGCTGCATGCCAGTGGCCTGGTTGCGCAGGTGGTGCCGCACGCGCAGGGCGGCGGCGGGGCAGGCCTGGCGCAGGCGCGCCGCATCGTGGCGGCGGTGGCGGGCGGCGATGCCGCAACCGCGCTGGTGCTGACCATGACCTACCTGCAGCACCGCGCGATCACCCGCGCCGATTCGCACTGGCCACAGACCGTGCGCGACCAGGTCTTTGCCAGTGCGGTGCAGGACGGTGCGCTGATCAACGCGCTGCGGGTGGAACCGGAACTGGGATCGCCGGCACGCGGCGGCCTGCCGGCCACGGTGGCCACGCGCGTGGCCGACGGCTGGCGCATCAGCGGGCGCAAGCTGTACAGCACCGGCATCCCGGCGCTGCGCTGGCTGGCGGTCTGGGCGCGCACCGATGAGGCGCAGCCGCGCGTGGGCGTGTTCCTGGTGCCCGGACCGGCGGCCGGCATCGCGGGCGTGCGCATCGTCGAGAACTGGAACCACCTTGGCCTGCGCGCTTCCGGCAGCCATGAGACCGTGCTCGACAACGTCTGGATCCCGCCTGACCACGCGGTCGATATCCGCCCGCCGTCAGCATGGGCGCCGGCCGGCGCCAGCCAGGCCGACATCGACGCCAACGCCGACCAGCAGGCCTGGATGACCGTGTTGCTGGGCAGCCTCTATGACGCGGTGGCGCACGCGGCCGCTGTTTGGATTGGCGATTTCGTGCGCGAGCGTGCGCCCGGCAGCCTGGGGGCGCCGCTGGCCACGCTGCCGCGCGTGCAGGAAGCCATCGGCGAGATCGCCGCGTTGCTGCGGGCCAATCAGGTATTGCTGGACGATGCCGCCGTGCGCACCGACGCGGGCGAGCCGCCCGCGCCGGCCGACAGCGGGCTGCTCAAGTACACCGTGACCGGCAATGCCATCCGCGCGGTGGAACTGGCACTGCAGCTCTCCGGCAACCACGGGCTGAGCCGCAACAACCCGCTCGAGCGCCACTACCGCGACGTGCTGTGCAGCCGCATCCATACGCCGCAGAACGATTCCATCCTGGTCGCCGCCGGGCGGGCGCAGCTTGGCCTGTAAGCGCGGGCCTGCCTGGCCGTGCTATGTTTGCAGCAGCACCGCCCCGCAGAGGGCCGCGGCGCAGGCGCCCGCCGCGCCGGCAAACCAGAACGAGACACTCCGGAGTCATTCCCATGGGCAGCACCCCCACCCCCGACACGCTCGCGCCGCTGCGCGACTTCATCACCGGCCTGGCCGCGCTGCTGGACCAGCAGCCGGACGAGCCCCGCATCCTGCGCGAAGGCGGCGCGCTGCTGGCAAGGCTGGTTGCGCGCGACGACTGGCTGCCCAATGCCTGGGCCCAGCCGCATCCCGAGTACTACCAGCAGCACCTGCTGCATTGCGATTCCGCCGAACGCTTCTCGGTCGTCAGCTTTGTCTGGGGACCGGGCCAGCGCACGCCCATCCACGACCACACCGTATGGGGCCTGATCGGCATGCTGCGCGGCGCGGAAGACTCGCAGCCGTTCGTGCTCGACGCCGGCGGCCGGCCTGTGCCGCATGGCGACGCCGTGCGCTTGCTGCCCGGGCAGGTCGAGGCCGTGTCGCCCACGGTAGGCGATATCCACCGTGTCAACAACGTGCATGACGACCGCGTCTCGGTCAGCATCCACGTGTACGGCGCCAATATCGGCGCGGTGCGGCGCTCGGTCTATACCGAGGACGGCACCCGCAAGCCTTTCATCTCCGGCTATTCCAACCAGACCCTGCCTAACCTGTGGGACCGTTCCCGCGAAGTTGCCCAGTCATGATCACGATTACTGCTACGCAAGCCGCACCGGCATTTCCGACGTATTCGCCCGAAGCTGTGCGCAAGGCCCTGCGCAACGGCGACGAGATCGCGCTGATCGACGTGCGCGAGGAAGACCCGTTCGCGCAGGAACATCCGCTGTGGGCCGCCAATTTTCCGCTGTCGAAGCTAGAGATCGACGCCTGGGCACGCATCCCCCGCCGCGACACGCTGATCGTCGTCTACGGCGAATACGCCGGCACCGACCTGGCGCCGCGCGCCGCGGCCGTGCTGCGCGAGCTGGGCTATACGCGCGTGCATCTGCTGGAAGGCGGCCTGCGCGCCTGGATCGACGGCGGCGGCGAGGTGTTCCGCGACGTCAACGTGCCGAGCAAGTCGTTCGGCGAGGTGGTTGAGGCAAAGCGCCACACGCCGTCGCTGGCGGCCGAGGAGGTGCAGGCATTGATCGACACCAAGGCCGATGTGGTGGTCGTCGATGCGCGCCGCTTCGACGAGTACCAGACCATGAGCATTCCCACCGCGACCAGCGTGCCGGGCGCCGAACTGGTGCTGCGCGTGCGCGAGCTGGCGCCCGATCCGCGCACGCGTGTGATCGTCAACTGCGCCGGGCGCACGCGCAGCATCATCGGCACGCAGTCGCTGGTCAACGCGAGGATTCCCAACCCGGTGGCGGCGCTGCGCAACGGCACCATCGGCTGGACCCTGGCCGGCCAGCGACTGGACCACGGTGCCAGCCGCCGCGCGCCCGCCGCGGTCAGCGACGCCAACCGCGACAGTGCCCGCCGCGGCGCGCGCGAGATCGCCGACCGGGCCGGCGTGCGCCGCATTGCGCTGGCCCAGATCGAAGCGCTGCAGCCGCCTGGCCGCACCGTGTACCGCTTCGACGTGCGCACGCCCGAGGAATTTGCGGACAGCCACCTGCCGGGCTTTGTCAACGCGCCCGGTGGCCAGCTGGTGCAGGAGACCGACCATTCCGCTCCGGTGCGCGGCGCGCGCATCGTGCTGGCGGATGATGACGACGTGCGCGCCAGCATGACCGGCTCATGGCTGGCGCAGATGGGCTGGGACGTCTGGGTGGTGGAACCGGTGGCGGCGGCAGAGCGCAGCGAAACTGGCGCGGTCAGCGCACCGGTGCCGGCGTCAGCGCCGGTATCGACCGTCACTGCAGCCGAACTGGCTACATGGATTGACGCAGGCGATGGCAGCACCGCTGTCCTCGACTTCACCACCAGCGCCAACTACGTCAAGCGCCATATTCCCGGCGCCTACTTCGTCATTCGCGCGCAGCTGGCGGACACGCTGCCACGCATCCCGCAGGCCAGGCGCTACGTGCTCACCTGCGGATCGAGCCTGCTGGCGCGCTTTGCCGCTGCCGACCTGCAGCGCCTGACGGATGCGGAAGTGTTCGTGCTGGAAGGCGGCACCCAGGCATGGATCGCCGCGGGACTGCCGCTGGAAAGCGGGGAAACGCGCCTGGCCTCGGAACGCACTGACCGCTACCGCCGGCCGTATGAAGGCACCGACAACCCGCGCGAGGCGATGCAGGGCTACCTGGACTGGGAGTTCGGCCTGATCGCGCAACTGGAGCGCGACGGGACGCATGGGTTCAGGGTGGTGTAGGGCCGCTGCATGATATGCACTGACGCTGCATATCATGCAGCGAGGCTGGCGACGGGCGAGACCGAAAGGCCTAAAGGCGGAGCAGCAGACGCATGGCCTCTTCCACCTTGCGCAGGTGATTGGGCGCCAGCGTGGCTACCGGCCGGCCGCCCATGAACCGGCGATTGGACACCGCTCGGACCTGGTCGATCAACAGGTCCGTCTCACAGGCTAGGCCAGGCAGCCTGCCCAGCGCGACCCGCAACGGGAAGCAATCCTCGCGCTCGATTTGTGATGTGCCCGGCACGATGATCGTAGTCGGATGGCCGGCGTCATTGAGCAAATCCGTCTGGATGATCAGTGCCGGCCGGTTGCGCTTGGCCGGCTCTTCCCGATGCGTCTGGGGATTGAGGTCGACCTCCCAGATCTGCCCGCGCTTCAGCTCAGTCAAGCCCGTCTCCAGCCGATGCGTCCATGTCTTCGCTGGCGGCCAGGTGCTTTGCCGAGAGCTTGCGGGAAAGCATGGCGATACGGGAGGCCATTTCCCGCTCGTTCTTCTCGCGCACGGCATCGCGGATGTAGTCGGAAGTTTTTTGTCCCGATGCCTTTGCCAGCGCGCGAGTCTGGTCGGCCAGTTCTTCGCCGGCGCGGAAGGACAAGGTCGTTCCTTGCATGAATGGCTCCGTACTTGGCTGATACGGAAGTATAGCGCTCATTTGTCTCTCATTTTTGTATTACAAAACCACCAACAGATGGATGCTCAGGCCGGCTTACAGGGTTTGGAAGCATTGACCAGCGCGTAGCTGGGAAGCGGATCGGGCAGAAGTTGGAGGAGTCTGAAAGCCCTTGCAGGCGCCCGATCTCTCTACAGCAAGGGAACGAACGTAACGATTCCCTGTCAATCGTAATCGTTACGTTACAATGCTGTCCTGCAGCATCCCACCGGCCAGCTCCGACAGCGGGCCCGGCGGTGATGCCGTCAATGCCCCCGATCCAATGCGCCTGTTGTTCCTCCTGCTGACTGCCATGTGCTTGTCGCTGCTCTCCTTCGGAGCAGTGGCGGACGCGCGCGCCGCGTCGCAGGCGCAGGTCAGCGTTGACCTGGTGGACCTGGCGGCGGCACAGCCTGTCGACGACCTGGGCCGGATCATCGTGCCCGGTGACGACGGCTTGCATGACGACGATATCTGCGACGACCCGCCCCCCGGGTATTGCAATATCTGGTCGGCGGACCTGCTCGATCCCCTCGACCTGCTCGACGAGATCGAGGAATCCAGCGCCCTGATTGCATTGCCGCCAGTGAAGCTGCTGCTGCCCTCCGGCGACGTCGCCCAGCATCCGCCTGGCCGCGCCGAGCCGCCGCCTTCGGCCTTCTTCCGGCCACCCATTTCCCGCGCCTGAGCGTTTCCTGCGCCCGCACCGCACGCGCTGCAGCATGCCGCTGCCGTGCCGCGGGCCGCGCCCCCCTTGCCTGATATCGCCAGCCTGCCTGCTGCCTGACCGCGCGGGCAAGCCGCTGCCGTTGTGCGTCCTGCCGTGATCGCGTCCAAGTGACCGCTCGCCCCGGGGCGGGCGGCAGCATGGCGACAGGCAGCCGTATTGCTTGCTTTCCCGACTCATGACAACAACCAAGCTGACCCTGATCGCGTCGCTTTCGCTGATCGCGCTCGCCGCTGCCCCGGCCCATGCCGGCGCACAAGGCGGGGTGTCCCCGAAGCCAACGGACGCGGCCGGTGCCGCGCCAGCCGCCTCCGCGCCCCTGACCAAACCTGCTGCCGCACCCATGCCGGGCTCCGCCATCCTGGCGGCCGCGGCGGTGCCGAAGCTCGCATCCGCCGCAGCGGCCGGCGCCCAGGCGGGACCCGCCTACTCGCTGCCCCAACTGCTCGACCTGGCCCAGTCCACCAACAAGGGCGTGGCCGCCGCCGAGGCCGGTGTCGATGCCGCCAGCGCGGCCATCAGCAGCGCACGTGCCTATCCCAACCCGCAGGTGGAAGTGATGTACGGCCGCTTGTCCGGCAAGCAGCCGGGCGTGACCAGCGGCAATGCGCCCAGCTACGCCGTGGTGCAGAAGCTGGACTACCCGCACCAGCGCAGCCTGCGCGAGGCCATGGCCACCCGCGGGCTGGAGTCGTCGCAGGCCATGCGGCAAGGCTTCCGGGCCGACCTGGCCGCGCGCGTGAAGACTGCCTACTACGACGTGCTGCGCCGCGAGAGCGAGCTGCATGCCGCCGAGGAAGACCTGGCGATGATGCGCCAGATCCATTCGCGGGCGCGCCTGCGCGTGGAGGTGGGCGAGGCGCCGCGCTATGAACTGATCAAGGCCGAGACCGAACTGCTGGCCTCGCAGAAGAGCCAGCAGACCGCCGGGCTGCGCGTCAACCAGGCCAAGGCCGCGCTGCGCCAGCAGGTGGGCGGTGCCATGCCGGGCCAGTTTGCGCTGGCCGGCACCCTGGGCCAGGCGCCCGACGTGCCGCCGCTGCCGGTGCTGCGCGACACCATGACCGCCAGCAATGCCGAGCTGGTCCAGCGCCGCATGGAGCTGGAGCGCGCGCAGCTGGGCGTGAACTACCAGAAGTCGCTGCGCTGGCCCGAGGTGGCGGTGCGCGCCAGCACCGACCGCCAGCCTGACAACAACGTCTCGCAGATCGGCCTGGTCCTGACCATCCCGCTGTGGGACCGCCGCAGCGGCCCGGTGGGCGAGGCCACGGCGCAGGCCACGCAGGCGCGCAGCGCCCTGGAAGCGCGCGAGTTCGAGCTGACGCAGGAGCTGGAAGCCGCCTACCGCCAGTACGAGATCAACCAGGCCCAGGTGACGGCGCTCGAGTCCGGCATCGTGCGCGAGGCCGAGTCGGCGCTGGGCGTGGCCGAGTCCGCCTACCGCTTCGGCGAGCGCGGCATCCTGGACTACCTCGATGCCCAGCGCGTGCTGCGCGGCGCGCGCAATGACCTGATTGCCGCCCAGTACGACCTGCAGGTGGCCGCCATCCAGATCGAAAAGCTTATGTCGACCGCCCCGGGCGCTACCGCAGCGCCGGGCCTGCAGCCGACCTCCACCATCGAACAGAAATAACCATGCGCCCCAATTTCCTGCTTTCTCTGACGGCCGCTGCCGTCCTGACGTTCAGCCTGGCGGCCTGCTCAGGCAAACCTGAGCCCGTCGCCGAAGCGCCCAAGCTGCCGCCGGGCGTGATCCAGCCCGAGGGCAACCTGCAGAAGGGGCTGAAGGTGGCGCCGGTGGCCACCTCCCCGTTCAGCGAGATGCTGCGCGTGGCCGGCCGCATCGACTTCGACGAGCAACGCGTGGCCCGCATCGGCGCCAGCGTGACCGGCCGCGTGACCGATCTCTATGCCACCCTGGGCCAGGAAGTGAAGGCCGGCCAGGTGCTGGCGCGCCTGCACAGCAGCGAGCTGGGCACGGCGCAGATGGCCTTCCTGAAGAGCGAGGCCCAGACTGAGCTGCAGGGGCGCAACGCCGAGCGCGCGCGCCAGCTGTTTGCCGCCGACGTGATCGGCCGCGGCGAGCTGCAGCGCCGCGAGAGCGAACTGGCGATCGCCTCGGCCGAGATGCGCGCCTACCGCGACCAGCTGCGCGTGCTGGGCATGTCGCAGGCATCGATTGCCGAGCTGGCCAGGAGCGGCAGCATCAACTCGCATTCGCCGGTGTTTTCCAGCATCAGCGGCACCGTGGTCGAGCGCAACGTGGCGCAAGGACAGGTGGTGCAGCCGGCCGATGCGCTCTATACCGTGGCCGACCTGTCGCGCGTGTGGGTGGTGGCCGAGGTGCCCGAGCAGCAGGCCGCCCAGGTGGCCGAAGGGCAGAGCGTCGACATCGAGGTGCCTTCGCTTGGCAACGGCGCGGGCAGCAAGAGCATCACCGGCAAGCTGATCTACGTCGGCCGCACGGTCAACCCGCAGTCGCGCACGGTGCTGGTCCGCACCGAGCTGGAGAACCGCGAAGGCCGCCTCAAGCCTGCCATGCTGGCCAGCATGCTGATCGCCGGCAAGCCGGTCGACCAGCTGGTGATCCCGGCCGCCTCGGTGGTTCGCGACGGCAACGACGAGCTGGTCTATGTCGAGATGCCGGGCAGCAAGTACCGCCTCACCAAGGTCAAGCTGGGCGCCGAGAGCGACGGCATGCGCGTGGTGCAGAACGGTGTGAAGGCCGGCGACCGCATCGTGGTCGATGGTGCCTTCCATCTCGACAACGAGCGCAAGCGCCTCGAGCAAGGGTAATCGGCCATGATGAAATCCCTAGTCGAAGCCGCCATCAAGCAGCGGCTGGTGGTGTGCGTGATAGCCGTGGTGCTGTTCTTCTTCGGCCTGCGCGCTGCCACCAGGCTGTCGGTGGATGCTTTCCCCGATGTCACCAACGTGCAGGTGCAGATCGCGACCGAAGCCGCGGGCCGCTCGCCCGAGGAAGTCGAGCGCTTTGTCACCGTGCCGGTGGAAATGGCCATGACCGGCCTGCCCGGCCTGGAAGAAATGCGCTCGCTGAACAAGGCGGGCCTGTCGCTGATCACGCTGGTGTTTACCGACGCCACTGACGTGTACTTTGCCCGCCAGCTGGTGATGGAGCGCCTGATCGAAGTGGGCGGGCGCATGCCGGAAGGCGTGTCGCCGGTGCTGGGCCCGGTTTCCACCGGCCTGGGCGAGGTCTACCAGTACACGCTGGACCGTGCCGACGACGGCAACCGCGAACTGACGCAGGAAGAGCTGGCCGAGCGCCGCATCGCCCAGGACTGGGTGGTGCGCCCGCTGCTGCGCTCGATTCCGGGCGTGGCCGAGATCAACTCGCAGGGCGGCTACGTGCGCCAGTACCAGGCGCTGGTCAACCCGGAACGCATGCGCCACTACCAGATCTCGACCCAGCAGGTGTATGAGGCGCTGGCGCGCAACAACGCCAACTCCGGCGGCGGCGTGCTGCCGCATTATGCCGAGCAGTACCTGATCCGCGGCGTGGGCCTGGCCCGCGGCGTGGATGACCTGGGCAGCATCGTGCTCAAGGAGATCAACGGCACGCCGGTGTACCTGCGCGACGTGGCCAACGTCACCATCGGGCATGAGGTGCGGCAGGGCGCGCTGGTCAAGAACGGCCAGACCGAGGCGGTCGGCGGCATCGTCATGATGATGCGCGGCGGCAATGCCAAGGAGGTGGTCAGCCGCGTGAAGGCGCGCGTGGCCGAGATCAACGAGCGCGGCATGTTGCCGGGCAAGCTGCAGATCGTGCCGTACTACGACCGCAGCGAACTGGTCGACTCCGCACTGTGGACCGTGACCAAGGTGCTGCTGGAAGGCGTGGTGCTGGTGGTGATCGTGCTGTTCCTGTTCCTGGGCGACGTGCGCTCGTCGGTGATCGTGCTGGCCACGCTGGTCTTGACGCCCTTGCTGACCTTCATGGTGATGAACGAGGTGGGGCTGTCGGCCAACCTGATGTCGCTGGGGGGGCTGGCCATCGCCATCGGCCTGATGGTGGACGGCTCGGTGGTGGTGGTCGAGAACGCGTTCGAGCGGCTCGGCCACAAGGAGCCGGGCCTCACCAAGACCGAGATCCTGGTCAAGGCCGTGCAGGAAGTGGCCACGCCGGTGATCGTTGGCGTGGGCATCATCATCCTGGTGTTCCTGCCGCTGATGACGCTGTCGGGCATGGAGGGCAAGATGTTCGCGCCGCTGGCGTTCACCATCTCGATCGCGCTGGCGATCTCGCTGTTCCTGTCGCTGACGCTGTCGCCGGTGCTGTCGTCGTACCTGCTCAAGGGCGGCGCCGAGCACGACACGCATGTGATCGCCTTCATGAAGCGCCACTACCTGCGCCTGCTGCACTGGGCGCTGGGCAACAGCCGCAAGACGGTGATCTGCGCGGTGGCGGCCTTCGTTGCCACGGTGGCGATCGTGCCGCTGCTGGGCACCTCGTTCATTCCGGAGATGAAGGAAGGCTCGATCGTGCCCGCGATCGACCGCGTGCCCAACATCTCGCTGGAAGAGTCGATCAAGCTGGAGAAGGAAGCCAACAAGCTGGTGCTGAGCGTGCCGGGCGTGAAGTCGGTGGTGTCCGGCGTGGGCCGCGGCGAAAGTCCGGCCGACCCGCAGGGCCAGAACGAGTCGACCCCGATCGCCAGCCTGAAGGACCGCGGCGAGTGGCCCGACGGCTGGACCCAGGACGATATCGCCAACGCCATCCGCGAAAAGCTCAAGGCCATTCCCGGCGTGCAGATCGTGATGGCGCAGCCGATCTCGGACCGAGTCGACGAAATGGTCAGCGGCGTGCGTTCGGACGTGGCGGTGAAGGTGTTCGGCGACGACCTGGACAAGCTGCGCGAGCTGGCGGGCGAGATTTCGCGCGTGGCCGGCGGCATCCAGGGCTCGCAGGACATCCGCATCGAGCGCGTGTCGGGGCAGCAGTACCTGTCGATCGAGATCGACCGCCAGGCGATTGCGCGCTACGGGCTGAACGTGTCCGATATCCATGACGTGATCGAGATCGCCATCGGCGGCAAGCGTGCCACGGACATCTTCGAAGGCGAGCGCCGCTTTGCCGCGGCGGTGCGCCTGCCGGAGGAGTTCCGCAACAACGAGCAGGCCATCCGCCAGCTGCTGGTGTCCACCCCCAACGGCACCCAGGTGCCGCTGCAGAGCGTGGCCAGGATCGAGGTCAACGACGGTCCGGCCCAGATCAGCCGCGAAATGGCCAAGCGCCGCGTGGTGGTGATGATCAACGTGAAGGACCGCGACCTCGGCGGCTTCGTGGCCGAGCTGCAGCAGGCCACCGACGCCAAGGTGAAGCTGCCCGAAGGCTACTACCTGGAGTGGGGCGGCCAGTTCCAGAACATGGAACGCGCCATGGGCCACCTGAAGATCATCGTGCCGGTGACCATCGCCGCGATCTTCTTCCTGCTGTTCCTGCTGTTCAACTCGCTGCGCTTTGCCACGCTGATCATTACGGTGCTGCCGTTTGCCTCCATCGGCGGCATCATCGGGCTGTTCGTCACCGGCGAATACCTGTCGGTGCCGGCCTCGGTGGGCTTTATCGCGCTGTGGGGCATGGCGGTGCTGAACGGGGTGGTGCTGGTGTCGTATATCCGCACGCTGCGCGACTCGGGTTTGTCGCTCGATGAAGCGGTGGTGCAGGGCGCGACCCAGCGTTTCCGCCCGGTGATGATGACCGCGACCATTGCGATGCTGGGCCTGGTGCCGTTCCTGTTCTCGACGGGGCCGGGCTCGGAAGTGCAGCGTCCGCTGGCGGTGGTGGTGATCGGCGGGCTGATTACGTCGACGCTGCTGACGCTGGTGATGGTGCCGACGCTGTATCGGTGGTTTGATGATCGCAGGCCGGATCCGACCAGGGATGTGCCGGTGTAGGGCAGCGGCTACCATCGAGTCCCGCTGGTTTGCTCCCCTCTCCCGCTTGCGGGAGAGGGAGCACGCAAGTGGTCATTCAGAACCCTGCGCGCTTGCCAGCCGTTACAAGACAAAGGCCCCATGCTTGGCATGGGGCGTTTCCTTCTTGCACAGCCGCCTGATTCAATAACCGTAATACGGCTGCTGCTGTTCGTAATACCCCGACGGCTGCGGGCCGCAAGGCACATAGGCACGGTCGTAGTCGCGGTAGCAATACCCCGGCGGCGCTGCCGGCGGTGCGTATGAGACGGGAGCCGGCGCGTAGGTCACCGGAGCCGGTGCGTACGTGACAGGGGGTGGTGCCGCCATGACCGGCGCCGAGGCCAGGGCCGCGCCAAAGGCCAGGCCGACCAGCGCGCCGACAGCGAGCACCGCTCCGGCATTCGAGCCGCCGCCGTGGTGGTGGTGGCGCCCGCGCGCCGACGCCGGGCCGGCTGCCACCAGCGCCACGCTCAGGGCAACCGCTGAAACGATTCGGGTGGAGGGGCGCATATCGGACTCCTTCTGATGCAGCTTGTGTGCATTGATGATGCACGCAAAGCGCCCCTCAAGGTGTTTCTGCGCGGCCGGCGACTTGTTAGGGTTGTAACGGCTGCTTTAGAACCCATTTCATAATGAAGAAGGGGACGCGTTCAAGCCAGGCGCGGCGCAGGCTAGGCGCGGGCCGCCGGCCTTGGTCATTCCAAGGTCAAGGCCCGTAACGACGCATGCGCCGCGCCTGGCTTGAACCCGAAGGGAAGGCTGCTGCCGGGCCGCATGGCGTTGTTGCGGCCTCCTAGCGTGGAATAACCACGCCGCGTCGGCCACGCCTAGCCCTGCGGCCCGGCAGCAGCCTTCGCGCCCCTTCTTCATTATGAAATGGGTTCTTAATGCCGGTCAGCCGGCGGCCAGCGCGCGCTCTGGCTCCTGCCCGAATGGCGGCATGTTCTCCAGCCGCAGCGATTGCGGCACCGACAGCGAGATGTCCGCGGCGCGCAGGCGCTTGAGGATTTCGAACAACAGGTCGCTGCGCGTGTTGGCGGCGATGCGCGGGCTGCCGACATAGCCCGTCACCGACAGCGTGATGCCGTTGGGCGCCAGCTGGCTGAACATGACCGAGGGTGCCGGCACGTCCAGGATGCTCTCGTTCTCGCGGTAGACGTCCAGCAGCAGGTCGCGCAGCTGTTCGGGGTCGGTATTCAGCGGGAAGGTAAGTTGCAGCGACGCCACCCCCTGGGTGCTGTTGCTCATGGTCACGTTGCGCAGGTTCTGCGAGATCAACTGCGAGTTGGGCACGATCACGGTGGAGCGGTCGCCCAGCTGGATCTCGGTGGCGCGCACGTTGATGCGGCGGATATCGCCCTCCACGCCGGCAATGCTGACCATGTCGCCCACCTTGACCGGCCGCTCGGTCAGCAGGATCAGGCCGGAGACGAAGTTCTTCACGATCTCCTGCAGGCCGAAGCCGATACCCACCGACAGTGCGCTGACGATCCACGCCAGGTTGTCCCAGCGCACGCCCAGCAGCGACAGCACCAGCAGCACCAGCAACACGTAGCCGACATTGCTGTACAGCGTGATCAGCGAGGCGCGCAGGCCCGGCTCCTTGCAGACCTTGGGCAGCAGTTCCCCATCGAGCCAGCGCCGCACCGAGCGCAGCAGCCAGATGCCGACTCCGAGAGCGATCAGCGCATTCAGGATGCGGTCGGGCATGATGTTGAGACTGTGCAGCTTCTCGCCGCCCAGCACCATTACCAGGCTGTTGAGCAGGTCCGCGGGTGTGGTGCCGAAGCCGCCGGTCAGCAGCGCCAGCACCGCCACCAGCAGCAGCACGCTGGCGCCGATGCCTGACAGGATGGTGGAGGCCTGCTCCAGGTGCGAATCGTCCACGCCGAACAGCTGCTTGATGACACGGCCGCTGGCGTAGTTGGTCGAGAGCAGGCTTTCGCAGACGTCGCGCGTGACCTGGGTCAGCAGGTACAGGCTGCACAGCACGATGTCGAACCAGACCAGCTCGTAGGTCAGGA
Source organism: Cupriavidus sp. FW306-1B-F12B (assembly GCF_058781795.1). Taxonomy (NCBI): domain Bacteria; kingdom Pseudomonadati; phylum Pseudomonadota; class Betaproteobacteria; order Burkholderiales; family Burkholderiaceae; genus Cupriavidus; species Cupriavidus sp. FW306-1B-F12B. The sequence goes on along the minus strand of NZ_JBYSXC010000008.1, from coordinate 211,870 downwards.
AGCGCGCAAAGCTGATGTAGCCGGCCAGCAGCGCCACCACCGACACCAGCACGATGACCGACACGCCGGCGTGGATCATGCCCGCCAGCGTGGCGCGCGCCTCGGGCCGCTCGCCGGCGGCCGCCAGCAGGTTGCGCACGCGGTTGGCGCGCAGCAGCGCGGCGCCGATGGTCAGCACCACCACCAGCGAGACCAGCCCGCGCCCCAGCAGCGTGACCTGCACGCTGGTATCGGCAATGCGGTTCAGCTGCTCGAGCGTACCGGCCAGCAGCAACAGGCCGGCCAGCACGGCGGGGAACGGCTTCATCGCCAGCGCCACCGGATCGGCCAGCGCCGGCAGGCGCCAGGAGGGATGGCGCGTGCACAGCAGCGCGCGCCCCAGGCCCGCGATCAGCGCGCTGGTCAGCGTCAGCTTGAGCAACTGGCCGTACAGCTCGACCAGGTCCGGCGGCAGTTCATAGCTGCGCGTGAAGGCGTTGTAGATCAATTGCACCGCCAGCCCGGTGGTGCACACGGTGGCCAGCGTGGTGGCCAGTGCCAGGGCGCTGCGGCGCAGGCGCGTCTCCGGCAGCTTGTGCAGGCAGAACCACGCCAGTGCCCGTTCCGCCAGGCGTCGGCCCAGGGTCCATACCGCCAGGGCCAGCAACAGCAAGGCGATGGTGGCGGCGCGCTGTGACGGCTGCCAGGCCAGTTGTGCCATCGGCACCACCTGGTCGGTGAAGGAGGCCAGGCGCGCCTGGTCTTCCTGTGTCGGGCTGACCAGCGGCTTCCAGAACTGCGGGTTCAGGATGCTCTCGGAGCGCAGCGCGAGCTGGTCCTTCATCTGGCCGCGCTGCAGCCGCGCCAGCTGGTCGCTCAGGTTGGCGATGTTCGCCTTGCTCTCACCTGCCTGCTTGAGTTGTGCGTCAAGCTGGGCACGGCGCGCATTCAGTTCGGCGCGCTGCCTTACCACCGCCGGCGCTTCCTTGGTGGTGCCGGCCGCCGGTGGCGGACCCAGCACGTCCAGCTGCGCCTGCAGCTGCGCCCGCTGCGGGGTCAGCGCCGAAGACAGCTTGTCGACGTCGGCATCGAGCTTCTGCAGCGTTTCTTCGAGTTCATGCAGCCTGGTGTTGCCATCCGGGTCGGAGGCCTGCTGCTTGATGCGGTCCTGCTCGGTCTGCAGGCGCTTGAGTTCGGCGGCGGCCTCGCCGTGGCTGATGGCGGGCGCCTGCTGGGCGCCGGCCTCGGAAGCTGCTTCTGATGCCGGGGCGGCCAGTGCGGCGGGCAGCGTGGCCGGCATCAGGTGGCATAGCGCAGCGAGCGCAAGGCCCAGTGCGAGCCGTGAAACTTTGCTCATGGCGGAATCTCGTCGGATGGTGACTTGCGGCGGCTCCGGCATCGGCAACGGCATCGCGCTGGCACGCGTCGGATGCGGCGGCGATGGGATGCGGGAACGGCCGGAGCACCGGCAATGAACACGGGAAGGGGGCCGCTCGCTGGCGCTCCCTTCGGCGAAGTCTGGTCAGGGCACGAAGCGCGGCGGGCTGCCTGGCAGGCCGGTGTGCGGGACACGGGACGTGCTGACCGATGGCGGCGGGACCAGAGGACACGAAAAACGGCCTTGCCGCGGTTCGCGAGATTATACGAAAGCGGATACGCCACCCAGCCGTTCCTTGTGTCGGATAGCGCACTGGGTGACATTTTGATACGGATGCGCGCGCGGTGGCGCGTGGTCTGCGGGAATCGCATTACCATCACGGTCTTCGGGCCGCAGGCGGCCCATTTCATTACCAGGAGATGGCATGGCTGTTCCGTCAGGCACGGAAAAGGCGCAGCTCGGCGGCGGGGCCGGGCAGATTGAAATGTTGGTCGATCGTCCCGCCGGCGCGCTGCGAGGCATCGCCGTGGTCGCGCATCCGCATCCGCTGCTGGGCGGCTCGGCCACGCACAAGGTGCCGCACCAGTTGGCCAAGGCGCTGGTGGCACGCGGCTTCCTGACCGTGCGGCCGAATTTCCGCGGGGTCGAGGGGTCCGCGGGGCAGCATGACCAGGGCAGCGGCGAGGCGCAGGACATGCTCGCCGTGGTCGCCCATCTGCGCGAGGCCCATCCCGGCCTGCCGCTGGCACTGGCCGGCTTTTCCTTTGGTGCGTTCGTCATGGCCCATGTCGCCGCCACGCTGGCGGCGCAGTCCGTGCCGATCCGCCACCTGGTGCTTGCCGGCACGCCTTACGGCACCGTCAAGGCGCACCGCAGCTATGACACGCCGGCCGTTCCCGCCGATTGCCTGGTGGTCCACGGCGAGCGTGACGAGCGCGCGGAACTCGGCGCGCTGTTCGACTGGGCGCGCCCGCAGGGGCTGCCCGTGGTAGTGGTGCCGGGGGCGGACCACTTCTTTACCGGCAAGCTGCCGCTGCTGGTCCGTATCGTCGGCGGCTACCTGGATCGTCCCGATGCGGGGGCGGCCGCCTGACGGCTTAAGGGCGCCAGGCCTCAGGCGTTCGGCATCGCCGGTGCGCCGCCGATCGGGTCGGGATGGATCTGCATCAGCGCGGCGCGCTTCTCCAGCAAGTGCTGGCGCAGGATGGCCGCCAGCCGCTTGCCGTCGCGGGCTTCCAGCGCGCGGATCATCTCTTCGTGATCGTGCACGGCGCGGTCCCATTTGTCGGTCTGGTGGTTGGAGCGGAAACGCATCGCCTTGAGCCGCCGGTTGAGCGTCAGGTAGGTCTGCTGCAGCGTCTGGTTGCGCGCGGCCCCGGCGATGCGGTCGTGGATCTCCTGGTTGCGGGCGTAGTAGCCGGGCAGGTCGTTCTGCGCGCGGCAGGCCAGCATGGCGTAGTGCAGCGCCTTGATCTCGGCCAGCTCCGGCGGCGTGATGCGCTCGCAGGCCAGTTCCCCGGCAAAGGCCTCCAGGCCGCTCATCAGCTCGAAGGCTTCCCAGGCCTCGGCCTCGCTCATCCGTGACACGCTCGCGCCGCGGTTGGGCGAGATCTCGATCAGCCCCTCGGCGGCCAGCACCTTCAGCGCCTCGCGCAGCGGAGTGCGCGAGATGCCCAGCGTTTCACACAGCTCGCGCTCATTGAGCTTCATGCCCGGCGGCAGCACCCCCTCGACGATAAAGTTGCGCAGGTGGTCGACCACGGTGTCGTGCAGCCGCTGGCGCACGACCCTGGGCAGGAGCGGGGCGGCGGCCGCACCGGTGCCGTCCGGAGTTTGCATGCAATGTCCCTGTCATTGGCGTTGCGCCATTCTAAGACATTGCCGGCGGGCGGCGGCCCCCTCCGAGCCTAGCGCGCCGGACCGCGCAGCGGCATGCCGTTTTCGCGCGGCGCCTGTGAGCCTTCGCCCCGCCCGATCAGCGCCACCGACAACGCCGACACAACCCCAGCAAAGGCCACGTAGGCGCAGATCTGCCAGGGCTTGCCGCCGCCCGACTTGAGCAGTGCCGTGGCGATGATGGGCGTGATGCCGGAGGCGAAGATCCCCGAGAACTGGTAGACGAACGAGATCCCGGTGTATCGCACCCTGGCATCGAACAGCTCGCAGAACAGCGCCGCTTCCGGGCCGTAGACCGCGGCGTAGAGGATGCCGAACGGCACCACGATGGAGAGCCACAGCAGCATGGTGCTGCCGCCGCTGTTCAGCATCAGCCAGAACGCCGGGAAGGCGGACAGGGCCGTGATCAGCGAGCCCCAGAAATACACGCGGGTGCGGCCGATGCGGTCGGACAGGTGGCCGAAGAACGGAATGAAGAAGCACATCGCAATGGCCGCTGCCATCACGCCGACCAGTGCTTCAGTCCGGCTGATATTGATGGTCTGGGTCAGGTAGGTGATCGAGAACACGCCGAAGATGTTGAAGAAGACCCCGTCGATATAGCGCGCGCCCATGCCCTTGAGGATATTGCCCGGGTAGCGCCGCATCATGTCGACAAAGGGAATCCGGGTCTCGGCATTGCGCTGCTTGATCACGGCGAATTCAGGCGTCTCCTTGACGTTGAGGCGGATATACATGCCCACGAACACCATTCCCGCCGAGATCAGGAAGGCCACACGCCAGCCCCACGCCAGGAATTGCGCATCGCTCAGGGTCAGCGACAGCAGCGCCACCACGCCGGATGCCAGGCACAGTCCGATCGCCAGCCCGATCTGCGGCAGCGACGCATAGAAGCCCCGTTTGCCCGGCGGTGCGTACTCATAGGCCATCAGCACCGCGCCGCCCCATTCGCCACCCAGGCCGATGCCCTGCAGCACGCGCAGCAGCAGCAACAGGATCGGCGCGAGGATGCCGATGCTGTCGTAGGTCGGCACCAGCCCGATCAGGAAGGTGGACACGCCCATGATCATCAGCGTGATCACCAGCATGCTCTTGCGGCCGACCTTGTCGCCGAAGTGCCCGAAGATCACGCCGCCCAGCGGCCGCGTGACAAAGCCCACCGCAAAGGTGGTGTAGGCCAGCATGGTGGCCACCAGCGGGTCATTGCCGGGGAAGTACAGCTTGTTGAAGACCAGGCCGGCGACCACGCCGTACAGGAAGAAGTCATACCACTCGATGGTGGCGCCGATTACGGACGCCAGCGCGACCTTGCGGATCGCCTGTTCGTTGGGGCTTGTCATGCTTGTCTCCTCAGGTGATGGGCGGCGTCCTCTGGAAGGATGGTTATGGACGCCGGATGCACTGCAGGGTTTGGCCTTGTTATGGATGCCTGGCCTTGGTTGTTCGCAATCAGGACTGGCGCAAGCCGCTCAGGCGGCTGCTGCCATCGGGGTCGCCACATCGACGGGATGCATTTCCCGCCGTGCGTCTTCGCGGATGAAGTCGGCCGCGCGCTCGGCCATCATCACCACCGGCACGTTGGTGTTGCCCGAGACCAGCGTGGGCATCACCGAGCAGTCCACCACGCGCAGCCCGCCCACGCCATGCACGCGCAGGCGCGCATCGACCACCGCCAGTGGCTCGGCGGCGGGCCCCATTTTCGCGGTGCCCGACGGATGGAAGATGGTGGCACCGTACTCGCGGCAGAAATGCAGGATCTCGTCGTCGCTGCGCACCTCGTCGCCCGGCCGGAACTCGCGTTTCATCAGGCCGCGCATCGGTTCGGTCTGCGCCACGCGCCGGGCGTAGCGTACCGCTGCCACGGTGCAGCGCCGGTCCAGCTCGGCCGACAGGTAGTTGGGCTGCATCGACGGCGGCTCATACGGATCGGTCGAGCGGATCCGCACCGTGCCGCGCGACTCGGGCCGCAGCTGGCATACCGAATAGGTGCAGCCGGAGAAGGGATGCACCATGCCGCCGGCCATGTCGGCGGACAGGGTCGAGAAATGGAACTGCGTATCCGGCGTGGCGCTTTCCTGCGGCAAGGCGCGGCAGAACATCGCGCCCTGGTTGATGCCGATCGCCAGCGGCCCCTTGCGCATCAGCAGCCATTCCAGGCCCATGCGCGCCTTGCCCGTCAGCGAGCGCAGCTGGTCGTTGGTGGTGATCGGCTTGGCCACCTCGTAGATCAGCCGCACCTGCAGATGGTCCTGCAGGTTCTCGCCCACGCCCGGCAGGGCATGCACTACCGGTACGCCCAGATCCTGCAGCAACGGCGCCGGGCCGATGCCCGACAGCTGCAGCAACTGCGGCGACTGCAGCGCGCCCGCGCACAGGATCACCTCGCGCCGCGCCCGCAGGATATAGGGCTGGCCATGCTGGGTGTAGCGCACGCCCACGGCACGCTTGCCTTCGAACAGGATCCCGGTGGTGTGGGCATCGGTCTCGACGCGCAGGTTCGTGCGCCCGCGCGCCGGACGCAGGTAGGCCACCGCGGTGGAGCAGCGCCAGCCGTTGCGGGTGGTGAGCTGGTAATAGCCCACGCCCTCCTGGTCGCCACCGTTGAAGTCGGTCTTGCGCGGCAGGCCCAGCGCCTGGCCGGCGCCGATGAAGGCATCGACCAGCGGATGCTGCCGGTCGATCGAGGTCGCGTTCAGCGGGCCGTCGGTGCCGCGCGTGGGGCCGGCGCCAAGGTCGTTGTTCTCGAGCTTGCGGAAGTAGGGCAGACAGTTGTCCCAGCCCCAGCCAGGATTGCCCAGCGTCTCCCAGTGGTCATAGTCCTCGCGCTGGCCGCGCACGTAGATCAGGCCGTTGATGGCGCTGCTGCCGCCCAGCGTGCGGCCGCGCGGCCAGTAGATGCGGCGATTGAGCATGTTGGGATCGGGATCCGTATAGAAGCCCCAATTCACTTCCTTGTGGAACATGGTCTTGCCATAGCCGATCGGGATATGGATCCACGGGTAGCGGTCGGGCGGGCCGGCCTCCAGCAGGCAGACCGAATAGCGGCCGTCTTCGCTGAGCCGGTTGGCCAGCACGCACCCGGCCGAGCCGGCGCCTACCACGATGTAGTCAACGGTTTGCGACATCGTCGCTGTCTCCTTTTTCTGGCCGGCAGGCACGTAGCCACCCGGCTTCGATCTATAATCTGAAACGTTCTGTTCCGGATTTTATTTTTCAAAACCGGAATGGAAAGCTCAATCGCGAGGAGACGCCGGTTGTGAAACAGAACGTGCAATTCCCGTTTCAGAATCGCACTGCAGCAGAGGACGGGACGGTGGAGGACGATGCACGCAGCCTGCGCGTGCTGATGGTGCTGTCCAGCCTGGCCAGGGCACAGCACCCGCAAACGCTGTCCCAGCTTTCGCAGCGGTTGCATGTGCCCAAGGCGACACTGATGCGCCTGCTGGCCGCCATGGAGCGCACCGGCTTCGTGGTCCGCATGCCGGCCGAGCGCGGCTATGTGCCCGGCCCGGGCGCCGCGTCGCTGGCACTGCAGACCCTCAGGAGCCCGCCGATGCTGCGCGAGTGCCGCGCCATCCTGGCCAGGCTGGTGGCGAGCCTGGGCGAGACCTGCAATCTCACCGCGCTCGACGGCGACCGGGTCCTCTATGTGGAGCGCGTCGAGACGCACGAGCCACTGCGCCTGCAGTTGTCGCCCGGCATCCACGTGCCGCTGCACTGCACCGCCAGCGGCAAGCTGTTCCTGTCAGCCATGAACCGGCTGGAACGCCAGCAGATGCTCAGGCGCCTGGACCTAGCCCCGCACACGCCGCGCACGCTGTCCGATGTGCCGGGACTCAATACCGAGCTGGACCGGCTGGGCGCGCGCGGCATCGGCGTGGACCATGAGGAATTCGTGCGCGGCATGTGCGCGGTGGCAGTGCCGGTGCGCGAGCCGGATGGCGAGGGTTCAGGCCGGGTGGTGGCCGCGATTGCCTGTCATGCGCCGACGGCGCGGGCATCGCTTGAGGCGCTGCTGCAGGCGGTGCCGACGCTGCAGGGCGCGGCCAGGGAGATGGCTGCGGTGCTGTGCGGGCACTGAGCCGGGCCGGCTTCCCGCTCAGCGCTTGCGAACGCCAGCCGCCGCCACCGCGCGCGCGGCCAGCAACGGCACCGGCTCGGCCGTGACGGTCTCGCCGGCCCGGCGCATGACGAGCTCGCGAAACAGGCGCGCCGGCGTGCGTGGCGTGAGTTCGTCGTTCCAGACCGCGACCACCGGCTCCACGCGGCTGCCGAGTTCGAAGCGAAGCACTCTCGCCACCTTGGCCAGGGCGAGCTGCGCGGCAATGCGCTCGGGGAACACCGCGAGGAAATGACCCGCCTGCAACAAGCTGGCCGTGGCGGCCACATCGCTGGTGCGGATGCCCAGCGAGGGCGCCGGCGCCCCAAGGGTATGAAACGCCGTGTGCAGCAGGTGAAGCATGCGCGAGCCGGCCACCGGAATGCACCATTGCTGCCCGGACAGTTCCTGCGCCGCCAGCTTGCGGCGCGTGAGCAGCGGATGGTCCAGGCTGGCGACGATCACCACCTTCTGTGCCGGGACTACCGGTGCCGTGCGCAGCGCGGGTAGCGACAGGCGCGGATCGTCATAGGCGAACAGCAGGTCCAGCGAGCCATCCACCAGTTGATCCGCCAGTTCGCCGATGCCGCCTTCGATCACGCTGATCTCCACGCGCGGATGGTCACGGTAGAAGTCGCTCATCGCCCGCGCCAGGAAGGGCTGCACCGACATCGTCCGGAACGCGATGCGCAACGCCCCCTGGCTGCCGGCGCGCACTGCCTGCAGCGATTCGGCGAGCCGTTCGAGCTGCGCCAGCAAGACCGCCGCATGGGCTGCCATCTCCCGTCCGGGCTCGGCCAGGTGCAGGCCGCGGCGGCCGCGCTCGAACAGCGGCATGCCCACGATGTCTTCGATCTCGGCCAGGGTCTTGGACACCGCGGCGGGGCTGACATGAAAGCGCGCGGCGACGGCTGCGGCGGTTGGCATCTCGCTCAGCGCCAGCATGATGCGCAGGTGGCGCAGCTTGAGGCGGCCAAGCAGGGTATGGGCGAAGGCTTCGGCGGGCATGGGGCAGGCGACGATCGGCAGGGCCGGGTGGCTCATTCTATAAGTTAACCATTTGCTCAACAAACAGCGATTTTTATTCGCTTTTGGTATCGGAACCGATCCCATATAGTCGGCGCATCACCTGATTCATTCCAAGCCATCACGAGGCAATCAGACCTCAGGAGGAGACCCATGGAAGCCATGAGCCATTTGCGCTCGATCATGCGCGGCATGCTTGCCGGCGCAGCCTTGCTCGCAGCCACTTGCGCAACTGCCGCACCTGCGTGGCCCGACCGGCCGCTGCGCCTGGTGGTGCCGTTCCCGGCCGGCGGTTCCTACGACATCATCGGCCGCACGCTCGCGCGCAAGCTGGAACAGCGGCTGGGGCAGCCGGTGGTGGTGGAGAACATCGCCGGCGGCGCGACCGTGCCGGGCGTGTCGTCGGTGCTCAAGGAGAAGGCCGACGGCAATACGCTGCTGCTGGCCAGCGACGGCACGCTCAGTATCAATCCGTTCACGATCAAGGGCCTGCGCTATCGCCCCGAGACCGACCTGACGCCGGTGACCATCGTCAGCACCGTGCCGCACTGGATCATCACGCGCGCCGACCGCAAGGAGATGACGCTGGGCGAGCTGAAGACGCATATCCAGCGCAACCCCGGCAGGGTGTCGATCAGCATCAACGTCGTCGCGGGGGCTGCGCACCTCGGCCTGGCCGACTGGAAGCGCCGCAATGGCCTGGATTTCACCATCGTTCCATACCGCGGCTCGCCGCCGGCCATGGCGGACCTGATCGGCGGCCAGACCTATGCGCATGTCGATGTGATCGGCTCTTCGGTCAATTACGTCCAGGATGGCAAGGCCAGGCCCCTGGCCACGCTGCAGGCGGAGCCCGTCACGCAGTTTCCCGGCCTCGAAACGCAGAAGGCGGGCGGCACGGATGCGCTGCAGGTACGCGGCAACCTGGCGCTGGTGGTCAAGGCGGGCACGCCGGCTCCGGTCATCGACCGGCTCTACAAGGAAGTGAAGGCCAGCGTTCAGGAAGCGGACTTTGCCGCGCGCCTGCAGACGCTTGCCTATGAGCCGGTCCTTTCCACCCCCGAGCAGGCCCGCCGCTTCCTGCAGGCGGAAACGATCCGCTACGGCGCCATTGCGCGCGCGGTCGATCTCGAATCCAACTGAACCCTTCACGCTGTCGGAGCCAGTCCATGCGTTTTGTCATTGCCCTGATGCGGCATGAAACCAATACCTTTTCGCCGATTACCACGCCATTGAGCGCGTTCAACCGCGGCAGCACCGCTGGCCCGCTCTACGGCGACGACGCGGTGCGTGCGTGCCAGGGCACCAACAGTGCCGCGGCCGCGTTCATCGACCTGGTACGCCGCCAGGGCGACGAGTTCGTGATGCCCCTGATGGCGAGCGCGGTGCCCAGTGGCATGGTGACCGCACAGGCATTCGAGTCGATGGCGGCCAGCATTGTCGAGGCGGTGCGCGCGGGCTGCGATGCCGTGATGCTGGACCTGCACGGCGCCATGGTGGCCGAGGGCTATCCGGATGCCGAAGGCGAACTGCTGGCACGCATCCGTGCCGCCGCGCCCGAGGTGCCGATCGCGGTATCGCTGGATTTCCACGCCAACTTCAGCGTTGCGCTGGTTGACAATGCGACCGTGATCGCCGGCTACTGCACCTATCCCCACGTGGACGTGTACGAGACCGGCGCACGCGCCGCCCGTACCCTGATGGCGGCGCTGCGAGGCGAGGCCCGCCCGGTCCTGTTGTGGCGCACGCTGCCGATGCTCACCCACATGTTGCGCCAGACCCCGCGCGCGCAACCCATGAAGGACATCATGGAGCGTGCGATGGCGGCCGAGCGCGATGGCGAGGTGCTCAACGCCTCGGTGTTCGGTGGCTTTCCGCTTGCCGATATCCCGCATACCGGACTGGCCGTGGTGATCGTGGCGGATGCCGCCAGGGTCGACGCAGGGCGGCGCCTGCTCGACGAGCTCTGCGGCATGGCGTGGGAACGCCGGGCTGATCTTGTTTTTCCGATCGAGCCGATGGAGGAATCCATCGCGCGCGCCAAGACGCTCACGCAGGGCCCGGTCGTGCTGGTCGACCATGGCGATAACTGCGGCGCAGGCGGGCCGACGGATGAAATGACGGTGCTGGGCGAAGTCCTGCGCCAGGAGCTCGAAGGCGTGGTCGCCGGGCCGTTCTGGGACCCGGGCGCCGTGGCGGAACTGATTGCCGCCGGCGTCGGGCAGTCCGTCACGCTGGATGTGGGCGGCAAGACCGACATGCCCGCGCTGGACCTGAAGGGCCGTCCGCTGCGGCTGAGCGGCCGGGTGCAGTGCATTACCGACGGCAACTACCAGGTCACCGGCCCGATGTTCACAGGCATGAAGCTGAGCCTGGGCCGCACCGTGGTGCTGGATGTCGCCGGCACGCTGGTCGTGATCTGCGAGAAGCCGCAGGAGCCGTTCGATACCGGCGTGTTCACGCACGCAGGCATCGACTTGTCGCGCCGCAGATACATCCTGATCAAGTCGCGCCAGCACTTCCGCGCCGGGTTCGAGCCGATCGCCAGCGAGATCGTGCTGGTGGCCGGCCCCGGAGTCTGCAGCTCTGACTACAGCCAGTTCCCGTTCCGCAACCTGCGCCGGCCGATCTATCCGCTGGAAGCACATACCGTGCTCGAGGCTGCCTGAGCGCATCCGCCGCCGTCAACCGGAGTGACCGTATGACCTATTCGACCCCCTTGCGACGGCTGGCCGCCGCGCTGGCATTGGCCCTGGGTGCCAATGCCGTTCCTGCCAAGGCTGCCCCCGCCAGCGGCGACGCGCCCGTGCGCATCGTCGTCGGCTTCGCGGCCGGTGGCGCGCTGGACATCTTCGCGCGCACGCTTGCTGAAAAGCTGCGTGTTTCGCTCGACACGCCCGTCCTGGTCGAGAACCGCCCCGGCGCATCGGCGCGGCTGGCACTGGAGAACGTCAAACGCGCGCCGCCGGACGGCAAGACGGTGCTGATCTCGCCCGCGCCGCCGTTCACCATCTTTCCGCTGACCTACAAGCGCCTGGCCTATGACCCCGACAAGGACCTGGTTCCGGTCGCCTACCTGGCCGACGTGCCGCTGGTGGCGTCCGCCAGCGTCAACCAGCCCTATCGGACCATGCCGGAATACCTGGCATGGGTGAAGCGCAACCCGGACAAGGGCGGCGTCGGGCTGGTCACGCTCGGCGGCAGCATTCATTTCGGCGTGCTGTCGCTCAGCAAGTCGATTGGCGTGCCGTTGCTGCCCACTGCCTATCGCGGCGCCGTCATGATGCTGACCGATGAGATCGGCGGCACGCTGCCGCTGGGTATCGATGCGGTGGGGGGCCAGATGGAGCTGTACCGGGCGGGCAAGATCCGTTTCCTCGGCGTCACCGGGACCCGCCGGTCGGCACTGCTGCCTGATGTGCCAACGCTGGCGGAGGCGGCCGCGCCGGGTTTCGAGGCGGCGTCCGGCTGGTACTCGGCCTTTGTGCCGGCGGGGACGCCGCCGGCTGCGGTAGCGAGGATCGAGAAGGCGCTGCTCGACGCCATCAAGGATCCCGTGGTGCGCGACAAGATGTCGGCGCTGGGCATGGAGATGAACGGCAAGCCGGGGGATGCCCTGCGCAAGCTCATCCAGGCGCAGCGCACGCAGTGGGGCCCGGTGGTCGCGGCCTCGGGCTTTACGGCCAGCGAATGAGGCCGGCCGTCCAGGCGGGGGTGGCGCGGGTATCGCTTGCTGCCTACCCTGTCTGCACAGGGCTGTGCCGCAACAGTTGCCCGACCCGCTCGCGCAGCATCGGCAGCACTTCGCCCTCAAACCAGGGATGCTGCTTGAACCACGGCTGGTTGCGCGGTGACGGATGCGGCAACGGCACGAAGCCGGGCGCGTAGTCCTTCCATGCCCTGACGGTCTCGGTCAGCGTCGGCTTGCGGCGCGCCCCGAGGAAATGGCGCTGCGCGTACTGGCCGACCAGCAAGGTCAGCTCGATCGACGGCAGTTCCGCCAGCAGCCGGTCGAGCCACAGTGGCGCGCATTCGCGGCGCGGCGGGTTGTCGCCGCTCTTGCCGCGTCCGGGATAGCAGAACCCCATCGGGATGATCGCGAACTGCGATTCGTCGAGGAAGGTGGCGGTATCGACCCCAAGCCACTGCCGCAGGCGCTCGCCGCTTGCATCGTTCCAGGGGATGCCGGTTTCGTGCACGCGTATCCCCGGCGCCTGGCCGACGATCAGGATGCGCGCCTCGGCCCCGACGCGCACGATCGGGCGCGGGCCCAGCGGCAGGTGTGGCGCACAGGCGCGGCAAGCCCGTACTTCGGTCAGCAGGGTATCGAGCGAGGAGCGTTGGCTTCCCTCAGGCGTTGGCTTGGATTTCCGCATAGCTCATGCCGTCTGGAAACTCATCCGCTTTGCCTGCGAGATCGACATGGCCGCCACTTGCACATGCGGGGCCAGCTTGGCCTGGGCGGTCTCCAGCGTCCAGCGCGTGGACGGGACGGAGATATTGATGGCGCCCACCGGCAGGCCGCGATGGTCGGTGATTGCTGCTGCGACGGAGATGTCGCCGACCACGGTCTGGTTCATGGCCACGGCATAGCCGCGTTCACCGGCCTCGCGGATCGCCGTCATCAGCTTGTCGGGGTCGGTTTCAGTGAACGGCGTGATGGGGTTCAGTGCGGTCGCCCGCACCACCTCCAGGCGCTGCGCTTCGGGCAGCTTCGACAGGATCGCAATCCCGGACGCGGTGTACACGGCCGGGAGCCGGTACCCGACCCCGAAATCGACGTTGATCAGGTGCTGCCCGGGGAAGCGGGCCAGGAACACGATCTCGTGCCCGTCGAGTTCCTGCAGGTTGGCGGTTTCCCCCAGCGTGCGGCTGATATCGAGCAGGTAGGGCGATGCGCGCTCGACCAGGTCGTTGGAGCGCAGGTAGTTGTACGACAGGCCCAGTGCCTTCGGCGCAAGCCCATACATCGCCGAATCGGGCAGGCGCCGGATGTAGCCCAGCTGTTCCAGGGTGTGCACCAGCCGCTGGGTGGCGCTGCGGTCGAGATCGGCCGCCCGGGCGATCTCCGCCATCGACATCAGGCGGCGGTCCGGGCCGTGGAAGGCTTCCAGCACCTGGAAGGCCTTTTCCACCGAACCGACGAACAGGGACGAACGCTCGCGCCTTGTGCGCAGCCCGTTGCCTTCATTACCTGAATCCACACAACCTCCTGCTCGTCCTTGTCATTGTTTTCATGGCTTACAGTGCGGCCAGCCGCGCGGCATGGTCGTCCGAGAGCGCGGCAGTGTCCAGCCTGGCGGCCTGCGGAACGCCGAGCAGCCGCAGCGTGGTCTCGAATTCTCCACGCAGGATGGCCAGCACTTCCGCCACGCCGCGGGGACCGCGCGCCGCCAGCCCGTAAAGCGGTGCGCGCCCCACCAGCACGCCGCGGGCGCCCATTGCCAGCGCCTTGGCGATGTCGGCGCCGCGGCGCACGCCGCCATCGACGAATACGTGCATCCTGCCCGCCGCCGCGACGATGGCGGGCAGCATCTCGACTGCGCTGGGCGCGCCTTCCAGCTGGCGGCCGCCGTGGTTGCTGACCACGATGCCATCCAGGCCCTGGCGGGCGGCGATTTCCGCGTCGGCCGGCGTAAGGATACCCTTGATGATGACGGGCCCGTGCCAGTGCCGGCGCAGCCAGGCGATGTCGTCCCAGCACAGCGACATGTCCATCTGCCGGCTCAATCCCGCCGCCTGCGCCTTCAGGTCGTTGGCCATCCCGCTGCTGCGGGCCAGGTTGACCAGCTGCGGCGAGCCGCCCTGGCGCAGCATGCGCAGGCACCAGCGCGGATGGGCCGCCAGGTCGGCCAGCAGCCGCGGCGTCCACGGCACCGGCATGCGAAAGCCGTTGCGGATGTCATGGTCGCGCTTGCCGTGCACCATGGTGTCGACGGTCAGCATCAGCGTGCTGAAGCCGGCGGCGCGTGCGCGCGCCATCATGTTTTCGGCGATGGCGCGGCCGCGCTGCACGTAGAGCTGCAGCCACAGGTCGCCGTCAGTGGCGGCGCGCACGTCTTCGATCAGCGAGGTCGATGCCGTCGACATCACGAAGGGCAGGCCCTCGGCGTGTGCGGCCCGTGCCAGCGCCTCTTCGGCCTTCGGCCAGTACAGTCCGTTCAGCCCCGTGGGGCCCACCAGCAACGGCAGGCGGTACTTGCGGCCGAAGATCTCCATGCCGGGATCGATCTCCGTGACGTCGCGCAGCACGCGCGGCCGGAACAGCAGTGCCTGGTATGCGGCCAGGTTGCGTGCCAGCGTGCGCCCGTCCTCCGCGCCTCCCTCCAGATAGTCGAAGGCGAAGCGCGACAGCCGGCGCCGCGCCAGGTCCCGATAGTCCTTGATGGCCGGCAGCATGATCGTCGGCGCCTCAGGCGAGGGCGGCCTCGGCTTGCAGCCGCTGCGTCAGTTCGGCACGCAGCTGTGCCTGCAGCCCGGGCGCCGGCGCTACCAGCGGTGCCAGCACCTTCGGCGCGGTCACGCCCACCAGGTCGAGCACGGATTTCAGCGGCCCCGGATTGGTTTCGGAGAAGGCCAGGTCCAGCAACGGAATCAGCTCGCGGTGCAGGCGTACCGCTTCAGCGGTATTGCCGGCCACGCCGAGCTCATAGATGGCACGCCAGGTGCGCGGCAGCACGGAGGCGGTCACGACCACGCCACCCCTGGCACCCGCCGCCATGTGCAGCGGGAACAGGCTGTCCTCGCCGCTGAACACGCTGAAGCTGTCGTCGACACCCGCCACCACCTTGAGGAAGTGGTACATGTCGGTGTTGCAGGCTTTCATGCCGATGATGTTTTCGTGGCGCGACAGCTCGTGCAGCACCTCGGGCGCGATCGCGATCCGCGTGCGGTAGGGGATCTCGTAGATCATGACCGGCACCGGCGAGGCGTCGGCATAGCGCAGGAAGTAGTCGCGGATGCCTTGCTGGGTCGGCGAGGTGTAATAGGGCGTCAGCACCATCAGGGCAGAGGCGCCAACGCCGGCAAAGGCCTTGCCCGCATCTAGCGCATCGTGGAACCCTGGGTCGAGCACGCCGGGAATGACGGGAACCTGGCCAGCCGCTGCTTCGACGCAAAGGGCCGCCATGCGGACGCGCTCCTCGCGCGAGAGGGCACCGTATTCGCCGGTGCCGCCCAGCGGCACCACGCCGGCAACGCCGTTGGCCAGCAGGTAGGCCATCAGCTTGCGCGTGGCGTCCTGGTCGATCCTGTCGTCGGCCGTCACGGGCGTCGGGATGGCGGGGAAGATGCCGCGCAGGTCGGCGGCGGTAAGCTTGTTGTTCATGGATAGGGTTCTCAGCGCCCGGCGCTCTTGCGGCGCAAGCGCTCGGCGCAGGTGATCAGGATGGTAACGAAGACGAACAGGCAGGTAGACACCGCGGCAATCACCGGTGAAAGCTGCAGCGTCACCTCGTCCCAGAACTGCTTGGGCAGGGTGGCGCTCAGTCCGCCAGAGGCAAACAGGGCGATCGTCAGCTCGTCGAACGAGGTGGCGAAGGCGAACAGGAAGGACGAGAACAGGCCGGCGGCGAGGATCGGCAGCGTCACGTAGCGCAGCGTCTGCCAGGGCCTGGCGCCCAGGCTTTGCGCCGCCAGGTCGAGCCGCGTGTCGTAGTTGCGCAGCACCGCCATCATCGTCATGACGACATAGGGCACGGCAATCACGGTGTGGCCGATCATCAGGCCGAGCGAGGTGCCGACCAGCCCGACCCTGGCGAAGAAGTAGAACATCCCCACCGCGATGATCATGCGCGGGATGATGATCGGCGACAGCACGAACGCCAGCAGCAGCGACTTGCCCCGCATCTGCGAGCGCGCCAGCAGGAACGCCACCGGCGTGCCGACCAGCAGCGCCAGCACCGCGGCGCCAAGGCCGACCAGCAGCGAGCGCAGCCCGGCCTGCATCCACAGCGGCGACGCGAGCAAGTCCTGGTAGTGCTGCAGCGTGAAGCCGCGCGGCGGCCAGTTCAGGCCCGACTTGTCGGCGAACGACAGCGGGATCATCAGCAGCGCCGGCACGCTCAGGAACAGCAGTACCATCAGCACGATCGTGCGCAGCGGCAGCGAGTCGCCCGGCTGCGGCTCGCGCCGGCCGCGCGGCACCAGTGCCAGCAGCTTGTCGCTGACCGTTCCCAGTGCGCCCAGCACGCTGTCGCCGAGCCGATGCAGCACGCCATCGTGCGCGGCGGCGGAGCGGGTGCGTTGCTCTGCTCCGCCTGCCATCGACGAGAGCCCGAGCACCTTGTCATACAAGGCGAATACCGCCAGCACGACCAGCAGCAGCAACACCGAGATCGAGCCGGCGAAACCCCAGTTCATGGTCTGCTGCACCTGGTCGATGATCAGCTGGGCGACCATGATCTCTTTGCGTCCGCCCAGCAGCGCTGGCACGATAAAGAAGCCGACGGCGGTGACGAACACCATGATGGCGCCAGCCGCCACGCCCGGCATCGAGAGCGGAAAGTAGACGCGCCAGAACGCCGTGCCAGGCCGTGCCCCAAGCGTAAGCGCCGCGCGCGGGAGGTTGCGGTCGATGTTCTCCATCACCGACAGCATGGTCAGCACCGCCAGCGGCATCAGCGCGTGCACCATCGCCACCAGCACGGCGCCGAGGCTGTATAGCAGGTTGGACGGCGCGTCCTGGATGCCCGCGGCGCTCAGCAACTGGTTGACCACGCCGTTGCGGCCCAGCATCACGATCCAGGCAAAGGCGCGCACCAGGAAGCTGGTCCAGAACGACAGCAGCACCCAGAACAGCCACTTTGCCTTCCTGTCCTTCGACAGCGAGGAGATCAGGTAGGCCACCGGATAGCCGGCGACCACGGAGAGCAGCGTGGTCCAGAGCGAGATCTTCAGCGTGATCAGCATCACGTCGACGTAGACCGACGACGCAAACAGCTGGCGGTACTTGGCCAGCGTGAAGGCACCGTCGCTGTAGACGCTCAGCAGCAGCAGCTGGCCGACCGGGTAGACCAGCAGCACCACGAACAGGAGCACCAGCGGCGCGGCCAGCAAGGCGGGCCGCAGCCAGGGTAGGGGTCGGCGTTGCAGGGCGACGGCGGTCATAGGGAATCCGGGACGGCGACAGCGTCGCTGCGCTGCCAGGTGAGCGTGACTTGCTGCCCGACCGCGTGCCGGGAAGCGCCCATCGAGGTGGGGTAAGACAGCACCACCGGGGCCTGGCCGGCGGCATCGGATTCCACGTACAGCTTGGTCAGGCTGCCGGTGATCATGCTGTCAAGCACTTTGCCGCTGACCGCATTGGCGGCGGTGACGCCGTTGGCCATGGCGATGTTCTGCGGCCGCACCATGACCCGCACCTTGCCCCCGGCGGCCACCGGCGCATTGGTGACCGCGTGGGCGACGGCGCCCCCCTGTGCCAGCGCCACCTCCACGTGGTCGCCGCGCACTTCCGTGACCGTGCCCTCGAACAGGTTCGATTCGCCCAGGAAGTCGGCCACGAACAGCGTGCGCGGGCGGAAGTACAGGTCCGACGGCGTGCCTAGCTGCTCGATCTTGCCGCCGTTCATCAGGCAGATGCGGTCAGACATCGTCATCGCCTCTTCCTGGTCGTGGGTGACATAGACGATGGTCGTGCCCAGCTCGCGGTGGATGCGCTTGATCTCCAGCTGCATGTGGTCGCGCAGCTTCTTGTCCAGGGCGCCCAGCGGTTCATCCATCAGGATGATCGACGGCTTGTAGACCAGGCAGCGGGCCAGCGCGATGCGCTGCTGCTGGCCGCCCGAGAGTTCCTTCGGGAAGCGCGCCGCGACGTGGGGCAGGCGGACCATTTCCAGTGCTTCCAGTGCCTGGCGCCTCGCCGTGGCCGCGTCGACCCGGCGCATCTTCAGCGGGAAGGCGATGTTCTCCGCGATCGTCATGTGCGGGAACAGCGCGTAGTTCTGGAACACCATGCCGATATCGCGCTCGTAGGGGGCGCCATAGGTCACGTCCTTGCCATTGATCAACAGCTGGCCGCCGTCCGGCACGGCCAGCCCGGCGATCAGGCTGAGCAGCGTGGTCTTGCCCGAGCCCGAAGGGCCCAGGAGGGTAAGGAATTCCCCCTCGGCCACTTCAAGGTCGGTCGGGGCCAGCGCGACGAAGTCGCCATAACGCTTGGTCAGCCCGGAAATCTTGAGTTTGAAATTCGGCATCGTGTCGTTGCTGGTGGTGTCTGGAGAAGAGGTTCAGATCACTTGAGGATCCAGCCGTTGAACTTCTCCATCACCGCGGCCTGGTTGTCGAGCCAGTACTTGGCGTTGATCTGCACGCCCGACTTGATGTTGTCGGGGTGGGTCGGGCAGTTCTTCGCGACCTCGGGCTTGATGTACTTGAAGGCATCCGGCTGGGTCACGCCTGCCGGGAAGTACTCCACCAGCGAAGCCATGCGCTTGGGGTCGGACGCGAACTTGATGAATTCGCGGCAGGCTTGCGCATTCGGCGTGCCGGCCAGGATGGACCAGTTGTCCACGCCCCACAGGTTCTGGTTCCAGACGATGCCGACCTGGGCGCCGGAGGCGGCCGCGCTCTGTGCGCGCGACACCCAGGTGGCCACCATGTCGACCTCGCCGGACTTGAGCATCTGCTCTACCTGGGCGCCGGAGTTCCACCACACGTCAACGCTGGCCTTGATCTTCTCCAGGTTGGCGAGGGCCTGGTCGACATTGAGCGGGTAGAGCGCGGAGGTCGCGGTGCCGGCGGCCATCAGCGACTCTTCCAGCGTGTCGAACGGGTGCTTGCGCAGGGCGCGGCGGCCGGGGAAATCCTTGACGTTCCAGAAGTCGGCCCACGACGACGGTGCCTTGCGGCCCTTGAAGGCGTCGGTGCGATAGGCGAGAACCGTGCTGTAGACGTTGGTGCCCACGCCATAGGGCGACATGAAATGCGCCGGAATGGTCTTGACGGTGGCGTCGCCCTCCAGGCCGTGCTTCTCCAGGTAGACCTTGCCGCCCTGCGTCAGCAGCAGGATGGCCGGCTGGCTGATCTTGGCCATGTCCCAGGTGTAGTTCCTGGTCTCGACCATGCTGCGGATCTGCGCCACCGGTTCGGCGTTGGCCTGCACGCCCACGACCTCGATGCCGGTCTTCTCGGTGAACGGCTTGTAGTACACCGCGCTGTAGGCCTTGGTGTAGATGCCGCCGTCGTCGCGCACCACGATGCGCTTGGACTGCGCGCGCGCGTACTGGAGCACGGCGGGCGCGGCAAGCGTGCCAAGGCCGGCAGCGGTGACCTTGAGCGCACGCCGGCGAGAAGAGTTGATGGGGCTGTGGTCGTTCATGCGAGCTCCTTGATTGCCGTTATTGCTGGGAAGGTGGGGACGGCAGCAGCCGGCCGGGGTTGAACAGGTCGCGCGGGTCGAGCATGCGCTTGATGCCGTGCATCATGGCGATCTCGACCGCCGGCTTGAACTGCGCCATTTCCTCGGTCAGGACCTGGCCGATGCCATGTTCCGCGCTGAAGGTGCCGCCCAGTTCGTAGGCCACCTGGTCGATGGCGTGCTTGATGCGGGCGGCCACGGCATCGCGCGCTGGCAGCGCTTGCCACTGCGGGAAAGGCACCAGCGGGATGAAGTGGACGTTGCCATCGCCCAGGTGGGCAACGACGATGATCGGCAAATCCGGCAGGACCGCATGCGCCGCCGCGGTGGCGCGCTCAATGAACTGCGGCACCGCCGAGACCGGCACGGCGCAATCGGTGTTCAGGCCCAGGCCCGCTTTCTTGTTGCCTTCGGAGACGCTATGCCGCACCTGCCACATGGTTTCGCGCTGCGCGCCGCTGGCGGCCACCACGGCATCGTCGACCAGGCCTTCGGCCACACCTTGCTCCAGCACTTCCTGCAGCACCTCGTCGAGCAGCTCGCGCCGGCCGGTGTCGGCAAGTTCCACCAGCACGTGCCAGGGATGGCTGGCAGGCAACGGCGCACGGCGGCCGGGCACGTGATCGAGCACGATCTGCAACTGCACGTGATTGAGCATTTCAAACGCGGACAGGGTGGCGCCACAGCGCTGCTGGAAGCGTCCCAGCATCTCCAGTGCCTCCTGCGGCGTGCGCACCGCCAGCCACGCCATGGCGTGCGCGGTGGGCAGCGGATGCAGCTTGAGCGTGGCGGCGGTGATCACGCCGAGCGTGCCTTCGGAGCCGATGAACAGGTGCTTGAGATCGAGGCCGGTGTTGTTCTTGCGCAAGCGGTACAGGCCGTTCCAGACCTGGCCGTCAGGCAGGACCACTTCAAGGCCGAGCACGTTGTCGCGGGTGTTGCCATAGCGCAGCACGCCGGTGCCGCCCGCATTGGTGGCGATGTTGCCGCCGATCTGGCAGGAGCCTTCGGCGCCCAGGCTCACGGGGTAGAGACGCCCCTGTTCCGCCGCCGCCTGCTGGATCGCGGCCAGCACGCAGCCTGCCTCGACTTCCATCGAGTTGTTGGCCGCATCGATGGCGCGGATGCGCCGCATGCGTGCCAGGCTGATGACGATGGGCGGCGTGCCGTCCGGGGCCGGCACCGCGCCGCCGCACAGGCTGGTATTGCCGCCTTGCGGCAGCACGGGCACGTTGGCCTGGACCGCGGCCTGCACCACCGCGGCGACTTGCGCGGTGGAGGCCGGCAGCACCACGCACAGCGCCGGGCCCTTATAGCGGCCGCGCCAGTCCTCGACGTAGGCGGCTACGTCCGCGGGTTCGGTGAGAACCGCATCGGGTCCCAACAGGTCTTTCAGCTTCAATACAAGTGACATCGCCTTGTGCCCTCGTGCTCGATTGAAGCCATACTAGTCGATTGTCATGAGCATAGGTATAGGTGAAATCCACATATCAGTAATCGCAATGCGATTATTCCGTCGATCGACGGGCAAGGGGCTGCAGACCAGATGTCGGGGGTTCCTTGTGCGAACGGCCTTCCGTGACAGCGGCCCGGCGGCGTGCCGTCCTACAATCTGATCCTGTCCTGACAACGAGGCTCACCATGTTCACCGCCTGTCCCACAGAAAGAAGCCGTGTCATTGCCGATCGCGTCGAGCGCTTTGTCCGCGACGTCGTGATGCCCTATGAGCGCGACGTGCGCTGCGAAGCCCATGGCCCGACGGCCGGGTTGGTCGCCGAGCTTCGCGACCTGGCGCGCGCGGCCGGCGTCATGACGCCACATATCCTGGCCGACGGCTCTCACCTGACCCAGCTCGAAACCGCGGCCGTGCTCAAACGCTCGGGCTTGTCGCCCCTCGGGCCGGTCGCGGTCAACACCATGGCCCCGGACGAGGGGAATATGTTCCTGCTGGGCAAGGTCGCCACGGAGGCACAGCAGCAGCGCTTCCTTGCACCGCTGGTCAGCGGCGAGGCCCGCTCCGCATTCTTCATGACCGAACCGGCGGAAGAAGGCGGGGCCGGTTCCGACCCGTCGATGCTCCAGACCACCGCGGTCAGGGACGGCGGCGAATGGGTGATCCGCGGCCGCAAGAAGTTCATCACCGGAGCGGAAGGGGCCAGCGTCGGCATCCTGATGGCGCGCACCGGCGATGGTGAGCGCGCGCAGGCCACCATGTTCCTGGTCGACCTGCCGCATCCGGCGATCCGCATCGAGCGCCTGCTCGACACCATCGACAGTTCCATGCCGGGCGGGCATGCACAGGTCCTGATCGACGGCCTGCGCGTGCCGCAGGACCAGGTGCTGGGCGAGGTGGACGAGGGCTTCCGTTATGCGCAGGTTCGCTTGTCGCCGGCGCGGCTGTCGCATTGCATGCGCTGGTTCGGGGGTGTGGCGCGTGCCGACGAGATCGCGCGAGCCTACGCCACCACGCGCAAGGCTTTCGGCAAGCTGCTGATCGACCACGAGGGCGTGGGCTTCATGCTGGCCGAGAACCTGATCGACCTGCAGCAGGCCGCGCTGATGATCGACTGGTGCGCCGGGGTGCTCGACGGCGGCTCCCTGGGTACCGCGGAGAGTTCGATGGCCAAGGTGGCCGTGTCCGATGCCTTGTTCCGCGTGGCCGACCGCTGCGTGCAGATCCTCGGCGGCATCGGGGTTTCGCGCGACACCATTGTCGAACAGGTCTTCCGTGAAGTGCGTGCGTTTCGCATCTACGACGGCCCGACCGAGGTCCACAAGTGGTCGCTGGCAAAGAAGATCAAGCGCGATACCCTGGCAGCATCGCATCATGGCTGAGCGCCGCCCTGGCGCCGGGCCTGCCTGAGCGGGCCCGCCAGGTGCCATCGCGCCCATCCCCGATCCAGCGCGCCCTGGCCGTGCTGCGCGCGCTGTCCGATCCGGAAGTGCGCCGCATGAGCGACGTGGCGCGCGCCACCGGGCTCGATCCGGCCACGGCTTCGCGCATGCTCGAGCTGCTGGTGCAGGAGGGGTTCGCCACGCGCGACCAGGCGCGCCGCTACGGCATCGGGCCCGAGATCTTCCAGCTGGCAGACGTGGCGCAGCGGCGCGTGGACTTGCGCAAGCTGGCGCGTCCGGCACTGGAACGGCTGGTGGAGGCGTTCGAGGATACCGCCGTGCTGACCGAGGCCAGCCGTGGCGAGGCCGTGTGCACCGACCTGGAACCCGGCACATATGCGATACGGGCGAACTACGTGACGGTCGGCACGCGCCGGCCGCTCGGCGTGGGCGCCGGCAGCCTGGCGGTGCTGGCATGGCTGCCCGCGCCCGAGCGCGCGCGCCGGCTGCAGCAGACCACGCGCAAGCTTGGCAAGCACCCGCGGCTCGATGCGGCGTGCATCGCCGCGGAAATCGAGGCCGCCCGCGCGCGCGGGCATGTGCTGTTTCTCGATTGGGTGGTCGACGGCATGGGCGGCATCGCGGTGCCGATTCTCGACTATGAGGGCCGGCCGATCGGTGCCTTGAGCGTGGCGGCGACGAGTGCGCGCATCCGCTCGCGCGAGGCCGCGCTGGCGCGCAAGCTCAAGCAAGAGGCGCGGCGCATCACCAGCGCCTGGACGCGCACCGTGATACCGCCGCGGGCCGACGCATGCACGGACGGCCGGCGTGCCAGGGGGCGCCAGTCCGGCGGCGGCTGACGCCTACCCTGGCGAGCCTATGACGCCGGCCCGCGCAGCAGGCCGGCCAGCGCGTCAGGTATCTCGACTTCGAAACGCAGCACGGCACTGGCCAGCGCCTTGCCGTAGTTGTCGATCGCGAGGCTGCGCGACACACCGCCGCCGAGCGCGCCCTCCGCGACGAAGTTGAGCACCTGCAGCCCATCCACTTCATGGCGCGTGACCGCGCCCGTGAGCAGCGTGCCGTACAGCGCCTTGAACGCGGGTGCCGTCAGCTGGGCCTTGATATGCGGGTAGAACTCCGGCGCGTAGGCGATGACCGCCGTGTTCGAAGTATTGCCCTTGTCGCCGGAGCGGCTGTGTGCGAGACGTCGCAGTGGTACACGCATGGCGAATCCTCAGAGATAGTGGACCTGGGAGGTGATCAATGCGCGCGGCACCAGCGCCGACCAGACGCCGATGATCTCGCGCGTGCGCTCCTGGTGCGGCACGCGCTTGCCGGTGGAGGCCAGGCCGCAGACCGCCATGCTGTCGATCTCGCGGCCGACCTTGGCGGCTTCTTCGCGCGTGCGGGTGCGCGCGGCGACGCGGACCGCGATTTCGTTGGGCTCGCAGGCAGGCTCGGGCGAGGCCGCGCCGTGCACGGCGTTGACGCCGAGGAAGTCGATGCGCACCTCATCCGCCTGCAACCTTGCCATGGCAAAGCGCGCTTGGAGGATGCGTTTGGCCAGCCTGGCCTTTTCCAGGCAACCCGGTCCCGCGTAGAAGAACATGTCTTCGCCGATATGCCCTTCGGTGCAGCCCAGCGACACCTTGAGCGTATCGGTGCGCGGCTGCCCGCTCACGCCGCTGATGCGCACGCGGTCCGGCCCCACCTGTTCGAGCACCGCGGTCGAGAAGTCGACCACCACGTCCGGCGTGATGTAGCGGCGCGGGTCGTGGACTTCATAGAACATCTGCTCCTTGACCGTCTGCAGGTCGATGCGCCCGCCGCTGCCATCCACCTTGCCGATCACGGCGCTGCCGTCGGCCTCCACCTCGGCGATCGGGAAAGCCAGGTTCCATGGTTCCGGCACATCCTTGTAGCCGGGGTCGCCGAAATATCCCCCCGTCACCTGCGCGCCGCACTCGAGCAGATGGCCGATGGCGCTGCCGCGCGCAAGCCGTGTCACATCGTCCGGCGACCAGCCGAAATGATGGATCATCGGCGCGAGGAACAGCGACGGGTCGGCCACGCGCCCGGTGATCACGATCTGCGCGCCCGCGCGCAACGCGGCGACGATCGGCTCGGCGCCTTCGTATGGTTCGGCGCTGATCAGGGTTTCACGCAGCGAGGAAACCGGTGCGCCGCTTTCCAGCAGGGTGAGATCCAGCTCGCAGATGCTCCCGGTCAGGTCCGTGGTGGTGACCGCGGCGATCCTGACACCGGGCAGGCCCAGTTCCTCGCAGAGCTCGGCCACGCGCCGGGCAGCGCCGAGCGGATGAATCCAGCCCTGGTTGCTGATGATGCGCGTGCCATTGGCGATGCACGGGGGCAGCACTGCGCGCATGCGTTCGTCGAGATAGGTGTCGTAGCCGGCGAAGGCCGGGTCGCGCCGCTTGCGCACCTGCGCGGCAGATACCGTGGCCTCGGCCATGGTCTCGAAGCACAGGTAGTCGAGCTTGCCCAGGCGCGCCGAACGCTCGGCCGGCTCGACGCGGTCGCCCCACCAGCCCGATCCCGAGCCGATGCGAAGGGTGTTGGTCTTGGTCATGGTTGTCCTGTGTCAGGGGTTGGCGCTGCCGGGCGGTGTCATTGCGGCTTGATGCCGGCGGTCTGGATCACGCGCGACCATTTTTCCGTATCGCTCCTGATCTGCGCCGCGAACGCGGCGGAGCCTTCGCCGCCCGGCTCGGCACCAAGCTGTTCGATGCGCTTGCGCACGTCAGGCGTGGCCAGCACCTTGTCCACGGCCTGCTGGAGCTGGCGCACGCGCTCGGGCGGCGTGCCGGCCGGCGCGAGCAGCCCGAACCAGGAATTGACTTCATAGCCCGGCAGCCCCGACTCGCGCACGGTCGGCACGGAAGGCAGCACCGATGCCCGCCTGGCACTGGTGACCGCCAGCGCCGTCACCTTGCCAGCCTGGATCTGGGCGAGCGCGGACGGCAGGTTGTCGAACATCAGGTTGACCTGGCCCGCGAGCAGGTCCGTCATGGCGGGGGCGGCCCCTTTGTACGGCACGTGCTGCATGCTGACGCCCGCCATCATGTTCAGCAACTCGCCTGACAGGTGGGGCGACCCGCCGGTGCTGGTCGAGGCATAGTTGATCTTGCCCGGCTCGCGCCTGGCCAGCGTCACCAGTTCGCCCACCGACCTGGCGTTCAGCGTGCTGTTGACAAGCAGCACGTTGGGGGAATTGGCGACCAGCGTCACGGGCACGAAGTCCCGGGTGCTGTCATACGGCATGCGCGGGTAGATGAACTGGTTGGTCACCTGCGTGCCCAGCGTGCCCATCAGTAGCGTATAGCCGTCAGCCGCACTGCGCGCCACGGCCTCGGCGCCGATGTTGCCGCCCGCGCCCGGGCGGTTGTCGGCCACGATCTGCTGGCCCAGCGCCTCGCCGGCCTTCTGCGCAACCAGGCGCGCCAGGATGTCAGTGGTGCCGCCGGGCGTGAAGGGCACCACCAGCCGGATCGGACGCGAAGGAAAGGCCTCTGCCGCGCAGGCCGGTGCGGACCAGGCGCACAAGGCAGGCAGGGTGGCGAGCGCCGCAACTACGGCGCGCCGCTGGCGGGAATGACGCTGCATCGGGTTGTCTCCTGGGCGCGAGGCGGTGCGCGCGCATCTGGTTTCGTCGAGGGAAACTCTGTGTGGGAGATCTTAGGGAGCGGTACGAAACAGCGTCAAACGAATGCCGCATATTTTCACTGGATGAAAATTTCAGGCGGTTTCAGGCGGACCAGCTCCGTGGGCGCGTGGCTATGGAGCGCTGAACATGAAGCTTCGACCTGCTGCCGGAAGATGCGCCATGGTGGCAGGCGGATGCCGTCATCTGCAAGAGTGACCAGCGCAGCAAGCTTGTGTCGTCCATCGCCATGCTGGCCCGGGAGACCTGCGACTTCGGGCAGATGTTCCAGACCAGGTGATCGGCCGGCCTGCGTTCGGCCTGGCCGTATGGCCCGTTCGATATATCCGGATTGCCCTCCGGTGCCGCTATCCCCCACTCTAGCCCTGTTTGATAAACCGACCGGCGCGACATGATAAGCGCGCCGGCGACATGGAGACGGTGCTATGTGCGTTCAAGCAAGCAGGGCCATGCTGGCCGGTATGAAGTGGGTCACGGGCGGGGCGCTCGGCCTGGCGTTTTCCGCGGGGGCGTTGGCAGCGGATGCCTATCCGTCCAAGCCGATTACGCTGGTGGTGCCGTTCTCGGCCGGAGGCCCGACCGATGTGGTGTCCCGGGCGCTTGGGCAGGCCATGTCGAAGGATCTGGGGCAGAGCGTTGTCGTGGAAAACAAGCTCGGCGCCGGCGGCACCGTGGCTGCCGCATTTGTGGCGCGGGCGCAGCGCGACGGCTACACCATCCTGATCCACCACAACGGCATGGCGACGGCGCCGGCGCTGTACAAGAAGCTCTCCTTCAGCCCTTTGAAGGACTTCGAGTACATCGGGCAGGTGGCGGATGTGCCGATGACGCTGCTGGGCCGCAAGGACCTGCCGCCGGCCAACGCGGCCGAGCTGATCAAGTACGTGCAGCAGAACAAGGAGAAGGTCTCGCTGGCCAATGCCGGCCTTGGCGCGGTTTCGCAGCTTTGCGGCCTGCTGTTCGAGGAGGCAGTCAAAGTCAAGATGACCTCCATTCCCTACCAGGGCACCGGCCCCGCGCTGACGGCATTGCTGGGCGGGCAGGTGGACCTGCTGTGCGACCAGACCACCTCGACGCTGCCGCATATCAACGCCAACCGGGTCAAGCTGTATGGCGTGACGACACCGAGCCGCATCAAGGCGCTGCCCAATGCGCCGACGTTGCAGGAAGGCGGCCTGAAGGGCTTCTCGATGAAGGTCTGGCACGGGATCTATGCGCCCAAGGGCACGCCGCCCGAGGTCACTGCCAGGCTGACCAAGGCGCTGCAGCAGGCACTGAAGGATCCTGCCGTGGCCAAGCGGCTTGACGACCTGGGTGCGGAGGTTGTTCCGGTAGACAAGCAGACGCCGGAAGGGCTGCGCACCTGGCTCCAGGCGGAAAGCGACAAGTGGCAGCCGTTGCTGAAGACGATGAAGGTGGAGGCCGACTGACATCCTGCAGGCGGCAAGCGCGGCAGCGCTTGCGTTCCGTTGGACCCTGAATGTACGCCGCGTGGCGATGGCTGCGCGGCGTACTTGCGTTTACGCGGCGCCCGCTGAGCAAGCTTCGGGTTAACACCGCAGTAGAAGCCCCAGGCATGCCGGCCCTTGATAGCAGCAGCGGAATTTTCTATTTCACCGTCGCCACGGTTGCTCGCTACCATCGTCTCAAAGGGTGTTGACGCGCAATGCGCCACCCAACCAAAACTATCTAACTGGAAGAGACATGAAACGCTTGCTTGCCCAAGTGGGGATCGGTGCGCTCATTTCGTTCAGCGCGCACGCCCAGGCTGCTTACCCTGACCATCCCGTCCGCCTGGTCGTAGGCTTCGCCGCCGGCGGCAGCACCGACGTGGTGGCGCGCATCGTGGCGAACAAGCTCGGCGCCTTGCTCGGGCAGCCGCTCGTGGTGGAAAACAAGGCGGGTGCCGGCGGCACCATTGCGACCGATGTGGTGGCCAAGAGTCCGGCGGATGGCTACACGCTGTTGTTCGGCACCAGTTCCCACGCCATCAACGCCACGCTTTACAAGAAGCTGCCGTATGACCCCGTCAATGCGCTGGTGCCGGTATCTGTGGTCGCGGGGGTGCCGATGGTGCTGGCGGTCAATCCTTCGGTAAAGGCGAACACGGCGAAGGAACTGGTCGAGGACATCAAGAAGAATCCTGGCAAGTACAGCTACGGTTCGGCAGGGAAGGGTAGCGCCGTCCATATGGCGGTCGAGTTGCTGCAATTCCAGGAGCACCTGAAGCTCACCCACGTTCCGTTCCGTGGCGCCAGCCAGGCGATCCAGTCGGTGATTTCCGGCGACGTCCAGCTCATCACCGATGCCGTGTCGACGGCTGCGCCCATGATCCAGTCCGGCCGCCTGAAGGCGCTCGCGGTCACGACTGCCACGCGTTCCAGCGTGCTGCCGGACGTGCCGACGATGAAGGAAGCGGGCTACGCCAATTATGAAACGTCGCTGTGGAATATGGTGATGGTGCCAAAGGGCACGCCGGCCCCGGTCATTGAAAAGCTGAGCGCTGCCTTGCAGACGGCTGTCAAGGACCCGGAGGTGCGTCAGCGCATGGAAAAGATCGGCGTGCAGCCCATCGTCGATTCCACCCCGGACAAGGCGGGCAAGTTTGTCCAGGCTGAGACGCGCCGGTGGGCCGAGGTCATCAAGGCCGCCAACATCGAACTGGACTGAACTGCCGCTGGCACCGTATCAGGCGCTGATCCAGGATGCACCGGGCCATGCGCCGTCGAGCACCAGCCGCTTCATCAATGCCACCAGCTCGGCGGAGACGAAGCTGGCTGCGGGTGTCAGCCTGCGGGTGGCCGCGTGCGCCAGCACGATGCGGCGCGACAGGTTGGGCGACACGATGGGTGCGCCGGCAAGGATGCCTTCCTCCATCTCCTCAGACACGGCGGAGCTGGGGAGCACGGTGTGGCCGAAGCCCTTGGCAACCAGGTTTTTCTGAACGGCCAGGGAGTTGGTCTCGACGGCGATCGTGGGGCTGAAGCCGGCGACCGCGCAGGCATGCTCGACCACGCTGCGCAGCCCGTGCGGGGCATTAGGCAGGATCAGCGGCAGGTCGCGGAAGCTCTCGACGGTTTGTTCCTCGCCTGGCGCAAGCGTGCCAGCGGGTCCCACCAGGTAGAGCTGTTCATCGAGCAGTGCTTCGGCGTGCAGGCCGGGAGAACTCTTGGTGTCGTAGAGCAGGGCGACCTCCACGTCGCCAGCCTCGAGCCACTGCAGCAGGTTCCCCGCGTAGCCGACGTTGAGACGTACCACCAGTTGCGGATGCCTGGCCTTCACCGTGGCAACCAGCTCCGCTGCCAGCAGTTCGCAAGTGCTTGGGAGTAGCCCGATGACCGCAGTGCCTGAAATCGCGCCAGACGCCGGCTTGATCTCCGCCTTGGCCCGATCGAGTTCCTGCAGCGCCCTGCGGCCGTATTCGACCAGCGTGCGGCCGGCGTCGGTCAGGACCATGCCATGGCGCTCGCGTTCGAAAAGTTCGACGCCGAGTTCCTCCTCGAGCAGGCGCACGTGCCGGGAAACCGCCGGCTGCACGATGCGCAGGAGTTCGGCCGCCTTGGTGGCGCTGCCGGTCTCGGCGATGGCTAACAGGGCGCGAAGCTGCTTGATGTCCATATCTGTAGAGGCCCCGGCCGGCATTCAACTTCGTGATTGCAGGCATCAATTAATTGTATTTCATGGTTCCAGCTAGTCAACTCTATGATAGCAAACGTTGTCCCCCGCTTTCCCCCTTTCATAACTTGCGCACCATGACGACAAACAACTCAGAGTCTCTTGCCTGGCAAGAGGACATCTTTCAGGTCCTTAAACAGAACGGCATCCGCCAGGTGGCCTACGTGCCCGACGCCGGCCACTCGCATGTCATCCGACGCGCCAAGGCCGACCCCGAAATCCGCGACGTGGTGCTCACCACCGAAGAAGAAGGCGTGGGCGTCGTCAGCGGCGCCTGGCTGGGCGGCGAACGCGCTGTGCTGCTGATGCAGAGCAGCGGCGTCGGCAACTGCGTGAACATGTTCTCGCTGCTGGAGAGCTGCAAGTTCCCGTTCTTCACCCTGGTGACCATGCGCGGCGAGTACGCCGAGTTCAATCCCTGGCAGAACCCGATGGGCCTGGCCACCCAGCGCGCGCTGGAGTTGATGGGCATCACGGTCTATCGCGTGAACTCGCCGGAAGAAGCCGCCGAGCTGGTCGACGCCGGTCTGGTTTCCGCCTTCGATGCTGGCAACCGCGTTGCCGTTCTCCTGTCCCAGAGCCTTATCGGCCGTAAAAAGTGGATGCGCTGATCCTATGACTACCTCTACCTCCAAGCCCGGCATCGACCGCCGCAAGTTCGTTGCCGAACTGCTGAAGCAATTTCCCGACGCGCTCCTGGTATCGGGCCTCGGTTCGCCTTCGTACGACGTGTTTGCCGCTGGCGACCGTCCCGGCAATTTCTATCTGTGGGGCGCGATGGGCGCTTCCACCTCGCTGGCGCTCGGCCTTGCCATCGCACAACCTGAGAAGACCGTGATCGCCATCACCGGCGACGGCGAGCAGCTGATGGGCATCGGCAGCCTGGCCACCGCGGCGGCGCAACAGCAGAAGAACCTGAACATCGTGATTCTCGATAACGGCCACTTCGGCGAGACCGGCATGCAGCAGAGCCACACCAGCCTGGGGACCAACCTGGCCCAGGTGGCGAAGGCGGTCGGCGTGCCGACGACGCTCGAGATCTCCGATATCGATGAGCTGGGCAAGCTCGCGCAAGCCATCAGGCAGGCAGACGGCATGACCGTGG
This sequence comes from Cupriavidus sp. FW306-1B-F12B, assembly GCF_058781795.1. Taxonomy (NCBI): domain Bacteria; kingdom Pseudomonadati; phylum Pseudomonadota; class Betaproteobacteria; order Burkholderiales; family Burkholderiaceae; genus Cupriavidus; species Cupriavidus sp. FW306-1B-F12B. The sequence continues at coordinate 180,833 of NZ_JBYSXC010000008.1, read as the reverse complement.
CGCAGGTCTACATCTCGACCGACGAGCCGCAGCGGGCCCTGCCGCCGCGCGACGGCACCTTCGTCAAGAACCGCTTCCGCGAGCATCTCGGCTTCGCACCGTTCTGATCTGCCAACACCAACACGGACAGCATCGCGCCATGAAGCAGTATCAAATGTTCATCGACGGCACCTTCGTCAATGCAAGCGACGGTCGCTGGTTTGAAACCCGGAATCCCTTTACCGGCAAGACCTGGGCCGAAGTGGCCCGCGGCACCGCAGCGGATATCGACCGCGCCGTGCAGGCGGCCGACCAGGCGTTCCGCTCGGGCCCCTGGTCGGAGATGACTGCGACGCAACGTGGCTCCTTGCTGCGCAAGCTCGGTGACCTGATCGCAAGGGACGCCGAGCGGCTGGCCGAGTTCGAGGTGCAGGACAACGGCAAGCTGCTGGCGGAGATGGGCGCGCAGCTCAAGTACCTGCCGCAGTGGTTCTATTACTTCGGCGGGCTGGCCGACAAGATCGAAGGCACGGTCATTCCGCTCGACAAGAAGGGCTACTTCAACTACACCCGGCGCGAACCGCTGGGGGTGGTGGCCGCCATCACGCCGTGGAACTCGCCGCTGATGCTGCTGGCGTGGAAGATCGCGCCGGCTCTCGCGGCGGGATGTACCGTGGTGGTGAAACCGTCGGAGTTCACCTCGGTGTCGGCGCTCGAGCTTGCGCTGCTGTTCGAGGAAGCCGGCTTTCCCGCGGGCGTATTCAACGTCGTGACCGGGTTTGGCACCGAGGTGGGCTCGCCGCTGGTGACGCATCCGCTGGTCAAGAAGGTGACCTTCACCGGTTCGGACGCCACCGGGCGCGTGATCAACCAGCAGTGTGCGGCGCAGTTCAAGCACGTGAGCCTGGAGCTCGGCGGCAAGTCGCCGAACATCGTTTTCAACGATGCCAACCTGGATGACGCCGTCAACGGCGCCGTCTCCGGCATCTTCGCCGCGAGCGGCCAGACCTGTATCGCCGGTTCACGGCTGCTGCTGCAGGAAGACATCCACGATGTCTTTGTCGAAAAGCTGCTGGCACTGGCCGGCACGGCAAAGCTCGGCAACCCGATGAATGCCTCCACGCAGGTGGGGCCTGTCACGACGCCCGCGCAGTATGAAAAGGTGCTGTCGTATATCCAGATCGCGCAGGAGGAAGGGGCGCAGCTGCTGCTCGGCGGCAAGCCGGCGTCCTGCGGAGAGGGATGGTTTGTCGAGCCGACCATCTTTGCCGGGGTCTCGCCCAAGATGCGCATCGCGCAGGAGGAGGTGTTCGGACCGGTGCTGTCCATCCTGAAGTTCAGGGACGAAGCCGAAGCCATCGCGATTGCCAATGACAGTTGCTATGGGCTTGGCGCCGGGGTCTGGACCTCGGATATCGGCCGCGCCTTCCGCATGTCGGAGAAGATCCAGGCCGGCACGGTATGGGTCAACACCTATCGCGCCGTCAGCTTCATGTCGCCGTTCGGCGGCTACAAGGACTCGGGCCTCGGCCGGGAAAACGGTATTGCCGCGATCGAGTCGTACCTGCAGACCAAGAGTGTGTGGATCAACACCGGGGCTGCCACGGGCAATCCGTTCACGATCCGCTGATTGTGTCTTGCCGAAGGCTGTGGCGGGGGAGCAAACCGGTAGCGGTTTGAAACGCATTATGACAGCGCGTTGTCAGGGCTCCCGCCCGCTGCCTGCGCCACCTCGATCAGTTCATCGATCAACGCCTTCGCGCACCCCGGCAGCCCTTCCAGTTCCCGCACGATCACCGCCCGCTCCCGGATCGCCCACGGTTCGTGCAGCTCGATGATCTCGATTTTCATCGTCTGCCGGTGGCGCAACGCGGCCGATAACGGCACCACGCCAATGCCGACGCCTGCCTCGATCATCCGGCACATCGCTTCAAAGCTGCGGATCTGGATGCGGATCTGCAGCTTGCGCCGCTGGTCGCGGACCAGCTCGGTAAGAAAGGCATGCAGGGTGCTGCCTTCATGCAGGCTGACATGCTCGTAGTCGAGCGTGTCTTCAAAAGCGAGGTTCGGCTTCTGCGTCAGCGGATGGCCGACCGGTGTGGCCAGGACCAGCTTGTCGGTACTGAAATGGATGACCTCCAGACCTTTCGAGGTCACCGGTCCGGAGATGATGCCAAGGTCCGCGCTGCCGTCCAGCACGCCGCGGATGATATCCCGCGTCAGGCGTTCCTGCAGGTCGACGGTGACGGCGGGGCGCTCTGACATAAAGCGCGCCAGCACCTCCGGCATGAACTCCGTCACCGCAGTGGTGTTCGCGAAGATGCGGATATGACCGACCGAGTCCTTGGCGTATTCCTCGAACTCGCTCTTGACATGCTCGAACTGGCGCTCGATCACCCGGGTATGCCGCAGCAGGCGCTCGCCGGCAGGGGTCAGGGCAAGGCCCTTGCTTTCCCGATAGAAGAGACGGGTGCCTAGCTGGTCCTCCAGCGCCTTGAGCCGCGCGCTCGCTGCGGCGGGCGAGAGAAATGCCTTGCGCGCCCCACGCGACAGGTTTTCCTCCTCGGCGATGCGTGCAAACAGCCTCAGGTCGGCAAAGTCAAAATGCATAAGTGCTCCTTCCGCTGAACTTTACCAAGGCGTCAGATATGTCGCAAACCAGCAAGTCTTCAGTGTTTTCGGCGCAGACGAACGGCTGCTTCGAGAAAACGAGATTTACCCAAGCCTGCGTCGCTGCGAGACTTGCTCAGAGGCGAATTGCATCGCCGACAGAATTCCCGTCGTTCGTTGCCGCCATGGCAGTTCGACCGCAATCTTCCCCGAAAAGGCTGCTATGCGTCCCCTCGATGGCATTACCGTGGTTTCCCTGGAGCATGCAATCGCTGCGCCGTTCTGTACCCGCCAGCTCGCCGACCTGGGCGCGCGCGTGATCAAGGTCGAGCGGCCCAGGGTCGGCGACTTTGCCCGCGGCTATGACGAGCGGGTGGATGGCATGTCATCGCACTTCGCCTGGACCAACCGCTCCAAGGAAAGCCTGGCGCTGGACCTGAAACACCAGCAAGCGCCGGCCATCCTGCAGAAGATCCTCGACAAGGCGGACGTGCTGGTGCAGAACCTGGCACCGGGCGCCGCCGACCGGCTGGGCCTGTCCTACGAAGCGCTGTCGCAGCGCTACCCGGGCATCGTCGTCTGCGATATCTCCGGCTATGGCAACGACGGCCCCTACCGGGACAAGAAGGCCTATGACCTGCTGATCCAGGCGGAGTCCGGCTTCGTCTCCATCACCGGCACGCCGGAGAGCCCGTCCAAGGCAGGCTGCTCGATCGCGGATATTGCCGCCGGCATGTATGCGTACACCAATATCCTGGCGGCGCTGCTGCAGCGCGGCAAGACGGGCAAGGGCGCCCATATCGACGTATCGATGCTGGAAAGCATGGTCGAGTGGATGAGCTACCCCCTTTACTACGCCTTCGACGGCGCCACGCCGCCGCCGCGCGCCGGCGCCTCGCACGCGACCATCTTCCCCTATGGCCCGTTCACGGCCGGCGACGGCAAGACCATCATCCTCGGCCTGCAGAACGAGCGCGAGTGGGAGGCCTTCTGCCGGGTCGTGCTGGAACGGCCGGAGCTCGCCACCGACGCGCGCTTCGTCACCAACTCCCTGCGCGCCAGGAGCCGCGAGGCGCTGACGCAGATCATCACCGACGTCTTCTCCGCACTGACCATCGACCAGGTGGTCGCTAGCCTGGAGCGCGCCCAGATCGCCAACGCCCGCATGAACGATATGCGCGATGTCTGGAACCACCCGCAGCTCAAGGCACGCGAGCGGTGGACGTCGGTCAGCTCACCCGTGGGCGTGATTCCCGCACTGTTGCCGCCCGGCCTGCCGAATGCCTTCGAGCCGCGCATGGACGCGATCCCGGCCCTGGGCGAACACAGCGAAGGCCTCCTGCGCGAACTCGGCTACACCGCCGACGACGTGTCGCGCCTGCGTACCGAAGGCGCCATCTGATCCCCCGGCCGGACCGCGGCCGTTCCTGTTCCGCCTCTTCGCGGTCACCTGAGGGCCGGAGGAGGCGCTCGCCCATCTGCCAGACAGTGCTCCCATGACCACCACCGCCATCGCCCGTTCCTGCCTCTTCGTTCCCGCCAACCGGCCGGAGCGCTTTGCCAAGGCCCACGCAGCGGGCGCCGATCGCGTCATCCTGGACCTGGAGGATGCCGTGTCCGAGAGTGACAAGGACCGCGCCAGGCAACTGCTGGCGGACTACCTGGACGCCGGCGGCACCGGCCTGGTCCGCATCAACGCCACGCAGACGCGCTGGTTCGAGGATGACATGCGCGCCTGCCTCCGTGATCGCGCGTGCTGCGGACCTGCTGAAGCAGGCCGGTTGAGGCACCGAACACTGCATTCGGAAATGCGGCAGGCCCCCAATGCTTTCTGTCGAAGCGAATGGCTCGTTCCGAACTTTCGAATTGGAAGCAGCGGCGGCACCGTGCATAGTGGACGTCAGGCAATCAGACCACAGAGAGACGTGATGGACGTTGTGAAGTTGAAGGAATGGGTTGGGAAGACGACCGAAAGCCAGGACGAGGTGACAGCGTTTCCCGTCAAGGCACTCGCGGCGACGCTCGACTACGATGCCCCGGCGCCCGTACGCGGCGATGCCATTGCACCGCTCTGGCACTGGCTCTATTTCCTGCCGCTGCACCGGCAATCCGAGATCGGTTCCGATGGCCACGCCAGCCGCGGCGGCTTCCTGCCGCCAGTGCCGCTGCCGCGCCGCATGTGGGCTGGCGGCCGTCTGTGGTTCCACCAGCCGCTGCGTATCGGCGATGCCGCCTCCAAGGTGTCGCGCATCCTCGATGTCAGTGCCAAATCCGGACGCAGCGGCTCGCTCGCCTTTGTGACGGTCGAGCACCAGTACTACGGCGGCAACGGACTCGCGGTTACCGAAGAACACGACATCGTCTACCGCGAGAACGCATCGCCGAACGCGCCCACACCGGAACCGGTGCCGGCGCCGACGGGCGAAGAATGGGTGCACGAGGTGGCGACCGACCCGGTGCTGCTGTTCCGCTTTTCCGCGCTGACCTTCAACGGCCATCGCATCCATTACGACAAGCAGTACGTGACCGCGGTCGAGCACTACCCGGACCTGATCGTCCACGGTCCGCTGCAGGCGATGCTGCTGCTCGAACTGGTGCGCAAGAACCTGCCGGATGCAGTGGTCAAGAGCTTCTCGTTCCGAGGCGTGCGGCCGACCTTCGTGCCCCAGCGCATTTTTGTCTGTGGCAAGCGCAGCGAGGACGGCAAGACCGTCGAGCTGTGGATCCGCCATGAAGACGGCGCCCTCGCGATGAGCGCGACGGCTGAACTGAACTAACCCCAAAAGTTGTTGGAGACAAGGCTGTGCAGAACAGAATCGATGAATACCAGGAAATCCGTGAAGCCGTGCGCGACCTGTGCGGCCAGTTCTCGTCGGAGTACTTCCGAAAGGTTGACGAAGTGCGGGGCTATCCCGAGGAATTCGTTAACGCGCTGACCCAGGCCGGCTGGTTGGCCGCGCTGATCCCGGAGGAGTATGGCGGCTCGGGCCTGGGCCTGACCCAGGCGTCCGTCATCATGGAAGAAATCAATCGTGCCGGCGGCAACTCTGGCGCCTGCCACGGCCAGATGTACAACATGGGCACGCTGCTGCGCCACGGTTCCACCGAACAGAAGAAGCTGTACCTGCCCAAGATCGCCAGCGGCGAACTGCGCCTGCAATCGATGGCGGTGACCGAGCCGACCACCGGCACTGACACTACCAAAATCAAGACCACTGCCGTGCGCAAGGGCGACAAGTATGTCGTGAACGGCCAGAAGGTGTGGATCTCGCGCGTCCAGCATTCGGACCTGATGATCCTGCTGGCCCGCACCACGCCGCTGGCCGAGTGCAAGAAGAAGTCCGAAGGCATGTCGATCTTCCTGGTGGACCTGCGCGAGGCCTTCGGCAAGGGGCTGACGGTGCAGCCCATCATCAACATGGTCAACCACGAGACCAATGAGCTGTTCTTCGACAACCTGGAGATTCCGGCGGAGAACCTGATCGGCGAGGAAGGCAAGGGCTTCAAATACATCCTGGATGGCCTCAACGCCGAACGCACCCTGATCGCCGCCGAGTGCATCGGCGACGGCTACTGGTTTATCGACAAGGTGACCAAGTACGTCAACGAGCGCATCGTCTTCGGCCGGCCGATCGGCCAGAACCAGGGCGTGCAGTTCCCTATCGCCAGGGCCTTCGTCAACGTGGAAGCGGCCAACCTGATGCGGTTCAAGGCCGCGAAGCTGTTCGACGCGCACCAGCCCTGCGGCGCCGAAGCCAATATGGCGAAGCTGCTGGCCGCGGACGCGTCGTGGGAAGCGGCCAACGCCTGCCTGCAATATCACGGCGGCTTTGGCTTCGCGGCGGAGTACGACGTCGAGCGCAAGTTCCGCGAGACCCGGCTCTACCAGGTGGCGCCGATTTCGACCAACCTGATTCTTTCCTACGTCGGCGAGCATATCCTGGGGATGCCGCGGTCGTTCTGAGGGTTTGCTTCAGTGGCCTCTGGCCTCTCATGACCCCTCACGGAGTCCGCATTACCGATTGTGTGCTCCCTTTCCCGCTTGCGGGAGAGCGGTGGGTGAGGGCCAGGGATGGCACGAAGTCGAGTTCCAGGGGCCGCGTTGCCTGGTGTAGACCGCGTCTCGCAGGGTAGATTTGGCGCAAGGTGCGCGGATTGCGCAGGCAGCTGTACAACCGTTGCCTCTATGAGTGGCGGCGGCGCGCCAGTTGCACGCCTGGAACGACATTTGCGTGGGATTTTTTTACCCGCCGGCAGATGGCGGGCCCTGAACAGCCGCCGCGGACATTGCATCTGCCATGGCCCGTGCCGGATGACCGCGGCTGTCATGGAGACGACCATGCCAAGGGCATCGAGCATAGCCCAAGCCAGGGCAGACAAGAGAGCAGGCAAGTCGCCGACCACCCAGGCCGGCCATTTCGTTCGTGACGAGATTGAAGCCGTGCGCAAGGGTAAGCACGGCGTGCGCTCGGCCAAGCAGGCCATAGCGATCGGCTTATCGGAGGCGCGCCGCGCCGGCGTCGATGTGCCGCCGAAGAAGGGCGCGACCAAGGCGGAAACCAAGTCCGCCGCCGCCAAGGCTGCGCCGCGCCGCGCGAGTTCAGAAAGCACGGCCAAGCGCTCCGAGGCAGCGCTCAAGGCACTCAAGCGCGAGAGCACCGCCGGCGCTTCTCCCAAGGCGCTGTCCGCCCAGGCCAAGAGCGCGGCAAGCAAGCGCACCGCGACCGATCGCTCGGCTGCGGCGAAGAAGGCGGCGAGCACCAAGGGTGCTGCCGGTCGCTCCGAAGCGGCCCGCAAGGCCGCTCGCACGCGTGCGGCAAAGAAGGAGTCAGCGCGTTAGCCAACCAGCGTACCGCTGTCGGCAAGCTGCGCGCCTGGCACGCGGCGCTCTCCGGCGTTCACCGCACTGAACCGACACGGAGGTAAGCCACCCACTCTCACTGTGCGGTCGAGCAGCGAGTAGGTCTCTTCGGCCAGGGGCTGGCGTAGAATCTGCCAGTGCGCCCTCGGAGCGCGGAACGCCGGGGACACCGGCTTCGATCATGGCGCGTTTGGCGCTGACCTTGTCGCCTACGCGCCGGATCGAAGCCGCCGTAGGCCCGATGCATACCAACCCGTCCCTTCCAACGGCTTCGGCAAAATCGGGGCGCTCTCGGACAAGAACCCATACCCGGGATGCGATGGTCTTTCACGTCGTGTGTCCGAGGCTTCCCCCGCGGAATAAGCTTCTTCGCCCCCCTGAATTGAGAGCCATAGATGCAATTGCCCCGCAAGCTGTTTCCCATGGCCGCCCTGCTGGCCTCACTTGCTGCCGTCGGCCAGGCGTCCGCGGCGCCCTACCCGGATCATCCTGTCGAACTCGTGGTGCCAAGCACGGCTGGCGGTGGTACCGACACGGTTGCGCGGGCCTTCAGCGAAGCCATGCGAAAGTATCTGCCGCAGCCGCTGACCGTGGTGAACAAGCCGGGTGCCAGCGGCGCAATCGGCATGACGGAAGTGGCCCGCGCCAAGCCCGATGGCTACAAGCTTGGCATCATCATCGCCGAAGCCGTGATCGTCCCGCATCTCGGGCCGACCACCCTCGACGCCGCCGCGCTGGTGCCGATCGCGCGCCTGAATGCCGATCCGTCCGCGATCACGGTCAAGGCCGACTCGCGCTGGAGCACCATCGAGGCGTTCCTGGAATTCGCCAAGGCGCACCCGGGGGAGGTGCAGGTCGGGAACTCCGGCCCGGGCTCGATCTGGCACCTGGCGGCGACGGCGCTGGAGGACAAGGCGCACGTCAGGTTCAATCATGTGCCGTTCTCCGGTGCGGCGCCGGCCCTGGTGGCGTTGATGGGCGGGCATATCGACGCGGTGGCCGTCAGTCCCGCCGAAGTATCGGCCTATGTGGCCGCAGGCAAGGTGAAGACGCTCGCGGTGATGGCCGGACAGCGGGTCAGGGGCTTCGAGAACGTTCCGACGCTGCGTGAGCGCGGTATCGATCTCTCGATCGGCACATGGCGCGGACTGGCCGCGCCCAAAGGCACGCCATCTGAAGTGCTCGAAACCCTTGCGGCCGCCAGCCGCAAGGCGGTGGCGGATCCTGTCTTCGTGGCGGCGCTGGGCCGGCAGAACCTTGGGATTGCCTATGCCGACGCCGTGACCTTCAAGGCGATGATCGCGGCAGACAACGCGGTGATGAAGGCACTGGTTGCCAGGACCAACCTGCGCAAGTGAGGCAGCGCGTCCGCATCAGGCGGCTGCCCGGGCGGCGAAGGCCGCGAGGTCGAAGCGCGCGGCGGGCTGCCGCCCGGCGAGCGCGTCCAGCAGGTTGCGCGTGGCGAGTTCAGCCATGGCGCGCCGGGTCTCATGCGTGGCCGAGCCGATATGGGGCAGGGCCGTCACCCTGGGATGGCTGCGCAGCGGTGAATCCTGCGGCAGGGGCTCGGTGGCGAAGACGTCCAGCCCGGCGGCGCGCAGGTGGCCGCTGTCGAGCGCCGCAAGCAGCGCGTCTTCCTGCACGATCTGGCCGCGCGCGCCGTTGACGAAGATGGCGCCCGGCTTCATCAGCGCGAACTCGCGGCGGCCCATCAGGCCGCGCGTGCTGTCGGTCAGGGGCAGCGTGACGGCGACGATATCGGCGCGCCGCAAGGCATTGTCGAGTTCCGTGCGGGCTGCGCGTCCCGCCAGGTCGGACGGTTCCGCTGCGGTCTCGTTGACATAGAGCACCTCCATGCCGAAGCCGAGCGCCGCGCGGCGTGCCACGGCCTGGCCGATGCGCCCGAAGCCCAGGATCGCCAGGATCTTGCCGTGCACGTCCCAGCCGAACAGGTTTTCACCGATATTGGCAGTCCAGCGGCCTTCGCTCACGTGGGCCGCCAGTTCGACCAGCCGACGGCTCGTGGCCATGATGAGCGCGAAGACGGTGTCGGCGGTGGTCTCGGTGAGTACGCCGGGCGTGTGGCACAGGGTGATGCCGCGCCGGTGCAGGCAGGGGAGGTCGTAGTTGTCGACCCCCACCGAAATACTCGAGATCACCTCCAACTGGCCCGCTTCGGCCAGTTCCGCCGCGCTCAGCTTCACGCTGGAGCCGATCAGGCCGTGGGCGTTGGCCAGCGCGGCGCGGAAGGCAGGCCGTTGTGCCGGCTGGCGCGGGTCGGCCACGATCACATCGTGTTCCGACTCGATCCTGGCGAGCAGGTCGTCAGGAATCGGGCGGAACACCAGGACATTCTTGCGCATGGGTAATCCTTGCAGTGGCATCACAACATGGCGGCCGCCAGCTGGGCATGGGTCGGCAGGCCTTCGGTATCGCCGCGCACCTGCACCGCGCGGGCGCCGATCCAGGCGCCGCGCCGGACGGCATCGGCCACCGGGCGGCCCTCCAGCAGCGCGCTGATCACGCCCACGGCAAAGCCATCGCCGGCGCCAACGGTGTCGACGACACGCTCGACGCTGAATGCCTCGACATGGCCGGTGCCGGCCTCGCCATCGAAGTAGGCGCCGTCGGCGCCCAGCTTCACCACCACCAGCCTGGCGCCGCGCGCGCGGTAGAAGGCGGCAATGCGTTCCGGCTCGGCGTGGCCGGTGAGGAAGTGGCCCTCTTCGATGCCGGGCAGCACCCAGTCGCACTGCTGCGCCAGGTCGTTCAGCGTCTCCCGCATCAACTCGGGCGAGGCCCACAGCGTGGGCCGCAGGTTGGGATCGAAAGAGATCGTGCGGCCGGCGGCCTGCATGGTGGCGATGGCCTGGCGCGTGGCAGCCTGCGTGCCTGCGGCCAGCGCGGGGAACACGCCGGTGACGTGCAGGTGCCGCGAGCGCCGCAGCCACCTGCCGTCCAGGTGCTCCGGGTTCATGCGGCTGGCCGCCGAGCCGCGGCGGTGGTATTCGACGGGCGGATCGCTGCCGTCGTCGACCCGGCCCTTGAACTGGAAACCGGTGCGCTCACCGGGCTCGCACACCACCTGGCTGCAATCCACGCCTTCCCGCTGCATTTCACCGAGCAGGTAGCGCGCCATCGAGTCGTCGCCCAGGCGGCTGGCCCATCCGACCTTCAGGCCCAGGCGCGACAGGCCGATGGCCACGTTGGTCTCGGCACCGGCGGTGCGCTTGTGGAAGGTCTGTGCGCCTTCGAGCGGCCCGGCTTCGCCGGCGACCAGCATCAGCATCGCCTCGCCCAGCGTGACCACGTCAAGATCGGTGCTCATGCGGGGACCTCCACCGAGCGCAGCAGTTCGACATGATGGCGCGTGACCTGCACCAGGTCTTCGCCTTGCAGGGGGAATTCGATCGCACGCGCAACGTGCGTGGGCAGGCGGCGCAAGACGCTGCGCCAGGGTGCCGCCGACTGGTCCAGCGGCACCGCGATCCATTTGGCGGGCGTGCGCTGCACGCCTTTGCAGTGCACGTAGCCGACGCCGGCGCCGAAGACCTGCGCGGCGTCGAGCGGGTCTTCGCCGGTCCAGTGCCAGTTGCCCATGTCGAAGGTCATCGGCACGTTCTCGCCGAGCGCCATGATACGCGCGAAGAAATCGCGCAGCGGCGGCACGGTGCCGGCCTGGGCGGTCTGGTCGTTTTCCACGACGAGTTCGATGCCATCGTGCCGCAGCCAGGGAAGCAGTGCTTCCAGTGCCGTGCCTTGCCGATAGCCGCCAAGCGACATCTTGACCCGGGTCGCACCGAGCGCCAGCGCGGTCGTGAAGGCACGGTCGAGCGCGGCGGCATCGAGGCTGCCGGCTTCGCTCCAGAGGCCTTCCGGGCTGGACCAGACCACGCTCAGCCCATGCTGCCGCGCGACCTCGCGCTGTTCAATGACTTCATCCTTGTGCCCGCGCTGGAGTTCGCCGCGGAATTCCACGCCGTCCGCGCCGGCTGCCGCGGCAATCCGCGCCAGCGCGGCCTGTCCGTCGCGCAGGGCGAGGTCGGCGCCATAGGCTGTCAACGAGATCAGCACCGGCGGGCGCGAAGCACCATCTGCTTGCCACTGGCTCATTTCAGTGCTCCCGCGCCGAGGAATTGCAGCAGTTCCGGTGTCCGCGGCTGCGCGAATAGCGCCTTCGATGGCCCCGCCTCGTGGACCTTGCCCTGGTGCATGAAGATGGTGGTATGCGCCATGCGGCGCGCGAACTCCATTTCATGCGTGACCAGCACCATGGTCATGCCGGAGGCGGCCAGGTTCTCCATGACCCGAAGCACTTCCGCCGTCAGCTCGGGGTCGAGCGCGGAGGTGACCTCGTCGAACAGCATTACCTTGGGCTCCATCGCCAGCGAACGGGCGATGGCCACGCGCTGCTGCTGGCCGCCCGAGAGCTGCTCGGGGTAGCAGTCCTTCTTGTCGAGCAGGCCGACCTGGGTCAGCACCTGGTCGACGATGCCGTCGATCTTGCCGGCTGCCATCTTCTTCACGATGGACGGCGCCAGCGCGATGTTCTCGCCCACGGTCAGGTGCGGAAACAAGTTGTAGCTCTGGAACACCATGCCCACGTCGCGGCGCAGGTCGAGCAGGCGCTTGCGGTCGTGATCCAGCTTGTGTCCGGCGACGGTGATATTGCCGGCGTTGATCGTCTCCAGGCCGTTCAGGCAACGCAGCATGGTGCTCTTGCCGGAGCCGCTGCGGCCGATGATGGCGACCACCTGGCCCGGCTCGATCGCAAACGAAACGCCCTTCAGGACTTCGACGGCGCCATACGACTTGTGCACGCCTTGTGCTTCAACGATTGACATGGAGCCTCCTTTCCATGCGCCGGGCTGCCGCCGACAGCGGGAAGCAGAGCGCGAAGTAGATAAGTGCGACGACGACGAAGACCGCGAAGGGCTGGAAGGTCGCGTTGTTGATCAGCTGGCCGGCGCGGGTCAGTTCGATGACGCCGATGATGGAAGTGATCGAGGTGTTCTTGACCAGCTGGACCGAGAACCCGACCGTGGGCGGCAAGGCCAGCCGCACGGCCTGCGGCAGCACCACGTAGCGCAGCTGCTGCCAGCGGGTGAGGGCAAGCGCTTCGCTGGCCTCCCACTGTCCTTGCGGCACGGCCTCGATGCAGCCGCGCCAGATCTCGCCAAGGTAGGCGCTGGCGTAGATCGACATCGCCAGCATGGCCGCGACCATCGGCGACAGCTTGAGCCCGAGCACGGAGAGTCCGTAGTAGCTCAGGAACAGCACGATCAGCACCGGCGTGCCTTGCACGACCTGGATATAGGCCGTGCTGGCCAGGCGCAGCAGCGGGCTTCCGGAGGTACGCGCCAGTGCCACCAGAAAACCGGCCAGCGTGCCGCCGACGAAGGCGAGCAAGGTCACCCACAGCGTCCAGCGTGCCGCCAGCAGCAGCATTTCAAGATGATTCCAGGAGAACTCGGTGATCATTTCGCGCTCCCAGCAACCGCTGCCGTCAGTTCCGTTTGCGCCAGCGGCACGATCCGGGCCGTGCGGGCCAGCTTTCGTGCGCGCGCCACCACGCGGCGCCGCTTGAACACCAGGTTGCCGATCAGGCCGAACATGGCGCGCAGCAGCAGTGCCAGCCCGATGTAGATGAACATGACCAGGATGTAGCTCTCGAAGGTGCGGAAAGTCTGCGAATCGACCTGGCTGGCGACCGCGGTCAGCTCTTCCACCGAGATCGTCGACACCACGCTCGAGGTCAGCATCATCAGCGTGAACTGGCTGGTCAGGGCCGGATAGACCTTCTCGAAGGCCGGCACCAGGGCGACGTGGCGGATCAGCTGCCAGCGTGTCATGCCCAGCGCGGCGGCGGCCTCAAGTTGCGAGCGGTGAACCGCCTGCAGGCCGGCCCGGATGATCTCCGTCGAGTAGGCGCCGAGGTTGACAGTCATCGCGATCACCGCGGCGGTGACGGCATCGATCTGCAGGCCCACGGTCGGCAAGCCGAAGAAGATGATGAAGAGCTGGATCAGGAAGGGCGTGTTGCGGATGGCTTCGACATATGCCCTGGTGGCACGCTGCAGCCACGGACCGCCAAAAGCGGCGGCAATCGCGCCGGCGGTGCCGACCACGGTGCCAAGCAGGATCGAGCCGAAGCTGAGCGCCAGCGTCATCGCCGCGCCTTCCGCGAAGCGGTCCAGCTGCGACAGCACCGGGGTCCATTCGAATTGGTAGTTCATGCGGGTCTCCTGGCACGCCGGCTGGCGCCGGCGCGCAACCTCAGACGGCCTGGTTCAGAACGCTTGCAGCGTGGGCAGCGCCTTGCCGGTCCACTTCTGCGCAATGGCGTCGAGTTCGCCGTTCAGCTTGACGTAGGAGATGGTGGTGTTGAGCCACTGGCGCAGCTCGAAGGCGTCGCGGCGCACGGCCATCGAATTGGGTTGCACCGAGAACGCGAACTTGGCGTCGAACTTGCCGGCGCCGCGCGCCTTCATGATCTCGTTGCCGGTGGTATTGGGCAGGGCAATGGCTTCGACCTGGTTGCTGATCAGCGCCTGCGCGCAGGTGGCATCGTCCTCGAAGCGGACGATGTTCATGCCGGGCACGGCCAGCCGGGTCAGCGCGGTGTCCTGTGTGGTGCCGCGCGTCACGCCGACCTTCTTCTTCCCGAGCTCAGTCAGCTTGGCGTACTTGGCGGCGACGGGCGCAAAGATGGTCAGCTCGAACGCGCTGTAGGGCGCACTGAACATGATGGCCCGCGCCCGCTCGGGCGTCGGCGCCAGCGTCGCCACCAGGAAATCGACCTTGCCGGCCTCCAGCGCCGGAATCCGGCTGGGTGAGGTGAGCGGGACGATATCGACCGGAACGCCCAGGTACTTGCCGAGCAGGTTGGCCACGTCGACGTCATAGCCGGCGGGTTTGCCGGTGGCGTCCGTGGTGCCGAAGGGCGGGGCGCCGGTCACCACGCCGATGGTGACCTTGCCCTTCTTGACGATCTCGGCGACGGTCTGCGCCTGGGCGGTGAAAGCGGCGCTGGTCAGGACCAGCAGAGTCAGCACGGGCGCGGCTACGCGGCGCAACAAGCGTTGAACGTTCATTTATGTCTCCTGCACGTATATGGGTGTGTCGCTGGCGTCGCAGCGTTTCGGCAAGCACCGTCTTGAAACCGGTTTCAGGATTATAGGAAACCGGTTTCAGGGATCCAACAGTGGAAACCCTTACGGGCAAAAACTGCGTTCGACGGATGCGGAAACAGCCACGTCAGGCACCCGCGGTACGTGCGAAGCGGGTGCAGGCGTGGATCTAGCGGGCGCGGTGGAAGCCGGTGGGGAGCGGCTCTGCAGTCAGGCGCGGCGCGTGGATCCGCGCGTGACCAAGGTGCCGGGCAACAGCACCCGGCGCGGCGGCAGTTGCGCGCCTTGCAGGCGCTCGATCAGGCAGTTGGTGGCGACGCGCCCGATATCGTCGGTGGGCTGGGAAATGGCGCTGAGGCCGGGGCCGACCAATGCCGCCCATTCCGGATCATCGAAGCCGATCAGGCCCAGGTCGGTGCCAAGCTGCCAACCCAGTCTGGCGGCCGATGCGGCCACGCGCAGCGAGATCACTGCGTTGGCCGCCAGCACCGCAACGGGTGCCTGTCCGGCGCCACGGCGCAGGGCGCGCAGCGCTTCATCGAGGGCCTCGTCGTCACCCCGCTGGGCTTCAAAAACGGTCCCGCCAACCGTGTCCGCGTGTTCGGCGACAAAGGCCTGGAACGCGCGCGCGCGCTCGTTGCGCGAGCTGATGGCCTTGATCGGCTCGCTGATGAACAGCAGGCGCCGATAGCCGGCTTCGACCAGGTGGCCGGCGGCTTCCTGGACGGCGGTCTGGTTGTCCAGGGCCACCAGGTCGACTTCGGCATCGCCGACCTTGCGGTCGACCAGTACCACTGGCTTGCCCAACTGCGCCGCATCGGCCAGGGCGCCGGCATCGTGGCCCAGCGTGTGCAGGATAAAGCCTTCGACCCGGTAGGCGGACAGCGAGCGGATGGCTTCGCGCTCAAGTTGCTCGTCATTGCCGAGGTTGAACAGCATCACCATATAGCCGGCGTCGCGGCAGGCCTTCTCGACGCCGCGCAGCACGGCCACCGAGAACGAATTGGAGACATCCGCGACCACCAGCCCGATCAGGCGCGACTTGCCGCGCTTGAGCCCCTGCGCCATCGGGCTGGGGCTGTAGCCGAGCGCGCGGATGGCCGCGGCGACGCGCGCCTCCACGTCCGCGGACAACTGCTCGCCGCCCCGGTTCAGGTAGCGCGATACGGTTGCCTTGGAGACGCCCGCATAGTCGGCAACGTCCTGGATGGTGAGCTTCTCTGCAGGTTTCTGGTCGGACACAGGTCGGGTAACTGGGCGCGGCATAGGATTCGGGTCTCGGTGAAACCAGTTTCACGATTATGCCTCGGGCGTGTCGGGATGTGCCAGCATCCGGGGCGATTGGGCTCCGATACCTGGTGCGGCGAACCGTCGAAGGGCCAGATGCCCTTCGACGCTCATCCCGAATGAGCCAGCGCTACCGCATCGGCACCTGCCGGAAACCGAAGCAGCCCGGACCTGTCGCTGGTGGCACGCCACACCGCTTCGGCCACATCGGCCTCGGTCGTCACCGCTGCCGGTTGCGAGAGTGAAGCAAAGATGCGCTGCGCGAAAGGCGCGTACGCCTCGGGGATCAGGCCCTCCATGCGCGGTCCCCCGTTGCTGGTAAAGCGCGTGGTCGGTCCGTAGCCTGGCTCGACCAGCTTCACGCTCACGTTGAACGCTTCGAGCTCGAACGCGATCGACGCGGTGAAGCCTTCGATGGCCATCTTGCTCGCGGTGTAGACGGCCACCATCGGCATCGGCGCCAGCGTCGTGCTGGAGGTCACGTTCACCACCACGCCCGACCTGCGCGCACGGAACTGGGGCAGCACCGCCTGGGTCATCGCCATTACCCCGAACGTGTTGGTCTCGAACACCTCGCGCGTCGTGGCCATCGGCGTGGCCTCGAAGGCGCCAAACAGGCCAATGCCCGCGTTGTTGACGAGCACGTCGACGGGCCCGCTCGCTGCAAGCGCGGCGGCGATGCTTTCGGGCTTTGTCACGTCGAGCGCCAGCACGCGGATCCGGTGGGATCGGGGCAAGAGGTCTTGGTTCGGCGTTCGCATGGTGGCGATGACGTTCCAGCCCTGCGAGTGGAAGTGGCGCGCGGTTTCAAGGCCATAGCCAGAGGAGCAGCCGGTAATCAGCACGGTTTTCATGGAGGTTTCGGTGTTGGTTTTGATGTCGGTAACGATAGCGGGCATGCGACGGACTTCCTACAATGAAAAGTCCAGATTTCATTTGCAATCGTCCGCGGATGAGCGATCCCCTGTCAGAAGTCATCTCGCTGCTCCAGCCGCGTGCCGTGTTCTCGAAGCGCATCAGCGGCGCCGGCCGCTGGGGTGTTCGCTACGCTGACTACGGCCAGCCAAGCTTCTGCGCCGTGCTCGAGGGCAGTTGTCGTCTCGCCGTCGACGGCCAGCATGCCCTCACGCTTGAGGCGGGCGACTTCGTGCTCCTGCCGGCAACGCCGGGCTTCACCTTGTCGGGCTTTGAGCCGGTGGCGCCCGAGTGCATCGACCCGAAAGTGACGTCCGCGCCGATGGGCGAAGTTCGTCACGGCAGGCGCGGTGGACGCCCCGATGTGCGACTGCTCGGCGGCTACTTCGTCTTCGACTCGTCCAATGCCGCGTTACTGGTGTCGCTGTTGCCGGCGCTGGTGCATGTGCGCGGCGCCGAGCGGCTTTCGGCCATCGTCCGGCTCGTCGGCGAGGAATCGGGTGAACGGAGGTCGGGCCGCGAGCTCGTGCTCACGCGCCTGGTGGAGGTGCTGCTGATCGAAGCGCTGCGCTCAACGTCGGGGGAGGACGCGCCCCCGGGGTTGCTGCGCGGCCTGGCCGATGCGCGACTCGCGTCGGCGATGCGGCAGATGCACGCCGATCCCGCGCGCTCGTGGACGGTGGCCCAGCTCGCAAGGAAGGCCGCGCTGTCGCGCTCGACCTTTTTTGAGCGCTTCACGCGCGCCGTGGGAATGCCACCGATGGAATACCTGGTCGCCTGGCGCATGGCCGTGGCGAAGGACCTGCTCCGTCGCCATGACTTCGGGATCGCCGAAGTTGCTGAACGCGTCGGCTACGGCTCGGCGAGTACCTTCAGCACCGCGTTCAGCCGGCACGTCGGCCAGCCACCGAGTCTCTACGCGCGCAAAGGTTAGGACGTCACATGGAAAGCGCTTCTGAAGGTGACCGGGCAGCGAGCTGTTGAGGCACGTCATCCCAAGACTGTGCGGGGACGTTTTATGCACTTGTCACGGACAGTCACTTCACTGTCATCGTTTAGTCACAATGCATTCATAGAACTAGATTTGCAGAATCGCAGTTTCCATTCTGGCTCTGTCCACCCATCGAGACAAAGGGGGTTCAAGATGCGCTTCAATCCTCACGCTGCACTGGTGGTTGCTGCGTTTGCGATCAGCACCCAGGCCGCGCACGGCCAGGCCATTGTCAAGATCGACGGCTCCAGTACCGTCTATCCGGTCACCGAAGCCGTAGCTGAAGATTTCCAGAAGGCCAGGAAAGGGGCGGCCAAGGTCACTGTGGGCATCTCCGGCACCGGCGGCGGCTTCAAGAAGTTCTGCCGCGGCGAAACCGATATCTCGAACGCCTCGCGCCCTATCCTGAAGCAGGAAATGGAAGCGTGCGCGCAGACGGGCGTCAAATACTACGAGCTTCCTATTGCCTTCGACGCGCTGACTGTCGTCGTCAACCCGAAGAACACTTTCGTCAGGCAACTGACTGTGGAGCAGCTCAAGAAGATGTGGGAGCCGGCGGCACAAGGCAAGGTCACGACCTGGAAGCAAGTCGATCCTTCGTTCCCGGACGCACCCCTGAAGCTGTTCGGCGCAGGCTCGGATTCGGGTACTTTTGACTATTTCACGGAAGCCATTGTCGGCAAGGCCAAGTCTTCCCGCGGCGACTACACCGCCTCCGAAGACGACAATGTCCTGGTGCAGGGCGTCTCGCGCGATGTGAACGGCCTCGGGTATTTTGGCTACGCCTATTATGAAGAGAACAAGGGCAAACTGAGGGCCGTCCCTATCGTCAACAAGAGCGGCAAGGCCGTGGCTCCGGGCGCCAGTGCCGTCCTGGATGGTTCATACAATCCGCTTTCGCGGCCGATCTTCATCTACGTCAATGAGAAGTCGCTCGAGAAGCCCGAGGTCAAGGACTTCGTTGCCTACTACCTTCAGCACGGGGCGCGCCTGGCTTCCGAGGTGAAATATGTTCCCCTCCCCGCCAGGGCCTATACGATTGCAGCGGAGCACCTGGCGAAGAAGAAGCTTGGCACGGTGTTTGGCGGTGAACCCGACGTGGCGGTCACCATCGATTCCCTGCTGGCTCGCGAAGCAAAGCTGTAACCGATGCCTGGCGCGGGCCGGCACCCGCGCCAGGGCCAGGATGCTCGCCTGAAGGCTGCCATGCCAGAACCCTCTACCGCAACCGCTCCCACGGACATCACCCCACATGTGGTCAGCGAGCGGCTTGCCAGAAAAGCCTTCCGGAACACAAAGGAACGCGTGATCGAGGGCGTCCTCTTTCTTGCCGCCTCGGTTTCCGCTATTGCGACCGTGGGCATCGTGGGGGTCCTGGTCAGCGAGTCGGCGCACTTCTTCGGCAGCATTCCCGTCTGGCAATTTTTCACCGATACGCTGTGGACGCCGCTCTTCGCAGAACCCCGCTACGGCATCCTGCCGCTGCTGCTGGGCACCTTGAGCACATCACTGGTCGCGCTGGCCGTCGCCATTCCGCTTGGCACCGTGATTGCCATCTATCTCTCGGAGTTCGCCAATCCCTCGCTCCGGGAAGTCATCAAGCCGTTCCTTGAATTGCTTGGCGGCATTCCCACCATCGTCTACGGCTACTTCGCCCTTACGGTCATCACGCCGCTGCTGCAAGCGCTGATCCCTTCGCTGCCGGGCTTCAATATGCTTTCGGCCGGGCTCGTGATGGGCATCGCCATCATCCCCTACGTCAGTTCGCTGGCCGAAGACGCGATGCGGGCGGTGCCAATGAGCATCCGCGAAGGCTCCTATGCCATGGGCGGCACACGCTTCCAGACCTCGGTGCGAGTCGTCGTGCCTGCCGCGTTGTCCGGAATCATGTCCGCCTACATCCTGGGGATCTCCCGTGCCGTGGGCGAAACCATGATCGTTGCGGTGGCCGCCGGCATGCAGCCAAATTTCACTATCAATCCCATGGAGCCTGCCCAGACCATCTCCGCTTACATCGTGCAGGTGGCGCTGGGCGACCTCCCGCATGGCTCCATCGGCTACCAATCCATCTTCGCCGCGGGGTTGACGCTGATGCTGATGACGCTGTTCTTCAACATTCTGGGGCACATCATTCGCCGCCGCTATCGCGAGGCCTATTGAAGGGTACGTCCATGCACCAGCCGCCACTCGACGCGATGCGCGTCATCATCAAGTCCAATAAGCGTTGGGACCTGTTCTTCGCCATTGCAGGCTTTATCGCCCTGCTTGTCGGCATCCTGACTTTCGTTGCGCTCTTCGTCCAGATGGCCTATACGGGCTGGGAACGTCTCACACCGGAGTTCTTCGCCAACTTTCCGTCGAGGCGGGCTGCGCAGGCCGGCATACTTTCCGCCTGGGTCGGCTCCTTGCTGGTGATGCTGGTGACGGCCATGGCAGCCGTTCCGTTGGGGATTGCCGCCGGCACCTACCTGGAAGAATACGCACCCAAGAACCTGGTCACCGACGTGATCGAGATCAACGTCACCAACCTGGCTGGCGTGCCCTCCATCATCTATGGCCTGCTCGCACTTGGGATCTTCGTCTATGCCTTTGGCTTCGGCCAGAGCATCCTCTCCGCTGGCCTGACGCTCGCACTGCTCATTCTTCCGGTCGTTATCGTGGCCACACGCGAGGCGATTCGCGCCATCCCGCAGCATATTCGTGAAGGCGCGTACGGGCTGGGTGCCACCCGGTGGCAGGTAACCCGTGACCACATCGTCCCATACTCCATGCCCGGCATCATGACCGGCGTCATCATTGGCATGTCGCGCGCCATTGGCGAGACCGCCCCCATCATAACCATCGGCGCACTCACCTTTATCGCATTCCTGCCACCGTCGCCGTTCGAGCCAGGATTCCCCTGGATCAATCTTGATTGGCTCTGGTCAGGCTTCACCGTGATGCCGATCCAGATGTTCAACTGGACCTCCCGCCCCGAGGAAGCCTTTCAGCAGAACGCCGCTGCAGCCGGGTTTATCCTGGTCCTGATGACACTTTCGATGAACGGACTTGCGATCTGGATTCGCTATCGCCTGAGGAGGGACATCAAGTGGTAAGCAACGCCATTCCCGTGTCAGACCAGGCCGGTTACGCCGCTCCGGCACGCAATGCCATCGCGCAAGAGCTGAAGGCGCATGCCCTGGATCCGACTCCTGTGAAGGCGGCTGCGATCAACTTCAGCTTCTACTATGGAACCTTCCAGGCGCTCAAGGACGTCAACCTGCCCATCCAGGAGAAGCGTGTCACTGCCCTGATCGGCCCCTCTGGCTGCGGCAAGTCGACCTTGTTGCGATCTTTCAATCGCATGCATGACCTCTACCCGGGCAACCGGTACGAGGGCGACATCCGCCTCTATCCCGACAACACCAATATCCTCGATCCCAGAGTCGATCCCATAGAAGTGCGCATGCGCATCGGCATGGTCTTCCAGAAGCCAAATCCCTTCCCCAAGTCGATCTACGAAAACGTTGCCTATGGGCTGCGCCTGCGGGGGGCGAAGAGTCGGTCCATGCTCGATGAACGCGTCGAGGTGGCCCTGCGGGATGCTGCTCTGTGGGACGAGGTCAAGGACCGTCTTCAGGCCCAGGCTATGACCTTGTCCGGCGGACAGCAGCAGCGTCTTTGCATCGCACGATGCCTGGCCACCGACCCTGAGATCCTGCTGTTCGACGAGCCAACCTCGGCACTGGACCCGATTGCCACGGCCAGTATCGAAGAACTCATCAGCCAGCTGCGGGCACGCGTCACCATCCTGATCGTGACCCATAACATGCAGCAAGCGGCTCGGGTGTCCGACTACACCGCCTATATGTACATCGGCGAGCTGATCGAACATGGCCAGACCAACCAGATCTTCCTCAAGCCAACTCAGCAGGCCACGGAAGACTACATCACCGGACGTTTCGGCTGAACGGGGACGCCCCATGACCGAGAAACACTTGTCCAGCCAGTTCGATGCCGACCTTGCCGATATCTCCACGGAAGTCTTGCAGATGGGCGGGCTGATAGAGGCGCAGGTTCAGTCGGCAATCCGTGCATTGGAGACATTCGATGTGAGCCTTGCGGAGAACGTCATCGCGACGGAGGCGCGTGTCAACCGGCAGGAAGTCGAAATTGACGCGCATTGCAGCGACATCATCGCCCGGCGGCAGCCCACGGCTCGCGACCTGAGACTGCTGATGGCAATCTCGAAGACCATCACCAACCTGGAGCGTGCAGGAGACGAGGCCTACCACATCGCGACGCGCTCGAAGCACATCATCTGCGAAGTGTCGCGCCCGACCATCGACTTTTCCGAGCTCCGCGTCTCCACTGCACTCGCTGTCGAAATGCTCCGTAAGGCCCTGGATGCCTTTGCCAGGCTCGACGCCGCTGCCGCGGCAGAAATCGTGCAGGAAGATCGCGCCCTCGATGAAGAATTCCGCGGCTTCGTGCGCAAGCTCATGAGCTACATGATGGAGAACCCGAAGCTGATCTCCGTGTCGCTCGACTATCTCTTCATCGCCAAGGCGATCGAACGCATCGGCGACCACGCCACGAACATCGCTGAATTCACGATCTACATCATCAAGGGCACCGATGTCCGGCACATCGGGCAGGAAGCAAGCAAAGATTGAGCAGCGCTCTGCGCTTGTTTCGTAGTGTCCTGTCCCGCAAATAAACTCGATATGAAATCGCCCAGTTGCCCGCCATGCGTCGTTGCTCGTCGTTGCCATAGCTACGGCTATGGCGCCTCCTTGCGCCTAGCCTGACGAGCACAAGCTATTAGCGGGACAGGACACTAGCCGAAGGTGAAGGCATAAGCCTGGGCACCGGGGTCCAGGAACCGGATCGTGAAAGTGCGCTCGCCTACGTCGCCCTCCTGGCGTACCAGCTGATAGAGCCGTGTCTGTGTGACCGCGCCATTGCCGGCTGCATCGGTGTCCGAGCCGTGGCTGTCGCCTGGGGGCTTGCCGTCGACCGTTACTACAAAACGCACTGCCCGGCCATCGGCTGCAGGCCCCAGCACAAGGTGCAGGTCGCGCGCGTGAAAGCGATAGGCGATTCCGCCGCCGGCGCGGTTGAGCGTTGCCTGCTCGGCACCGACGGTCCAGCTGCCTGACAGGCCCCACTCGTTGAGGCGAAGCTTGCTGACTGTGTACGCGCGCGGTGCGTCCTGCCGGGTGCCCCCAGGAGAGGCGAAATTCTCCGCTTGCATGTAACCGACGTAGGTTTCGACGGAGCGAACGTTGTCAAGGTCCGGTGCCGCCTGTGCGCCACGCGCGTCGGGGGCGACCACATCGCGTGCCACCGACCGATTGCCGGCCTCCGCCAGCAGCGACTGGATGACGCGCTCGGAATTGGCGTAGTTGCCCTCGCCGAACTGGTGGTGGCGGATATTGCCGCGGGCGTCGACAAAGTAGGCGGCGGGCCAGTAGCTGTTCCTGAATGCGCGCCAGATGCGGTAGTCGTTATCGACTGCCACGGGGAAGCCAATGCGGAAATCTGCGATCGCGCGGCGGACGTTCGCCGGTGTCTTCTCGAAGGCGAACTCGGGCGTATGCACGCCGACTACCGTCAGGCCCCGATCCTTGTACTTCTCCGCCCAGGCCCGGAGGTAGGGGAGGGTGCGAATGCAATTGATGCAAGAGTAGGTCCAGAAATAGACCAGTGTGACCTTGCCCTGCAGCTGGTCGCGCGACAGCGGCGGGGAGTTGATCCATTGCGTTGCACCATCGAGCGAAGGCAGGCGACCCTCCACGGGCAAGTGGCTCGGGACGAGCACGGGTGTTTCATTTGTGGCAAGCAGCACGCCACCGCGGTTGGCGTCATTCCTGGCTTGCGGCGCAAGCCGCTCCTTGCGCAGCGCATCGACCAGCGCCTGCTCGATCCGTGCCGGTCCGGCTGCGGACAAGCGTGCCAGCAGGCCGGTGTCGGCACCGAGTCCGATGACAAGTACCCCGCCCAGCACACCCGCACCCAGACCTCGACGCAGCCATTCGCCAGCGCCCATTGACCGCTTCATTGCAGTGAGCACGTGGCCGCCGATGCCGAGCGCGGCGGCTAGAGAGGTGGCTGCCCCGGCGGCATAGGCAGCCAGCGTCAGCGAAGTCGATACGCTCGCGCCATTCAGGGCCGCACCTGTCAGCACAAGACCGAGGATCGGGCCGGCGCATGGGGCCCACAGCATGCCGGTGGCGACGCCAAGCAGCAGCGAGCTCCATGGAGAAGCCTGCGAGGACGAAGGCGCCGTGGTCGAGTTGCTGGCAGCCAGCCGGTTGCCGAGCGCCACCACAGGCCGCGCGAGGGTACTCGCCAGCTTCGGCAGGAGCAGGGACAGCCCGAAGACTGCCAGCAGGACCAGGGCGGCGAGGCGCCCGTACTCGTTGAAGCGCACGGCCCATGCGCCGCCCACCGACGCCAGCGTGGCTATGGCGGAAAAGGTCAGTGCCATGCCGGCCAGCATCGGCAGCTTGCCGCGCAGGAACGGCTGGCCGGTGCGGCTGAGGACAAAGGGCAGGACGGGCAGGATGCACGGGCTCAGGATGGTCAGTACACCCCCAAGGTAGGCGAGTATCAGCAGGGTCATGATCAGTGTCCTTTCCTAAAGACTTGGCCTGCCTTCGATCAGGCACCGATGCGGTCCGCCAGCAGCTTGCGGATGGCTGCTTCGGTTTCGGCGTAGCCTCCCTCTCCGAAGTGCTGGTAGACGATCCGGCCATTGGCATCAATCAGGTACTTGGCCGGCCAGTACTGGTTGCGGAATGCCGACCACGTGGCATACGCATTGTCCTGTGCAACCGGATAACGGATATCGAAGCGCTTGAGCGCTGCCTGCACGTTGTCGGTCGATTTTTCGAATGGGTACTCTGGCGTGTGCACACCCACGACGACCAGCCCCTGGCCCTTGTACTTCTCGTGCCACTGCTTTACGTACGGCAAGGTGTTGATGCAGTTGATGCACGAATAGGTCCAGAAGTCGACCAGCACGACCTTGCCGCGCAATGCGTCCATCGACAACGGCGGCGAGTTCTGCCATTGGTTGATGCCCGCGAACTCGGGCGCGCCGCCCTGGTCCCCGACACTGGGGCGGAGGGCGTTGGCGCCCGTGCCGATGAAATAGATCGCGGCGATGCCGGCCGCAACCATTGCGGTGCGAAGAAGCGTGCGCATGATTCGTGCTCGTGGAAATTGGAAGGGATGTCAGGAACCGGGAAGGAGGCGCCTGCGACGGCCGTCGCAGGCGCAGACAACCCGACTCAAGCTGCGCGCGCAAGTCGCGCTTGCAGCACGTTGCTGATACCGGCGCCGATCGCGCCGAGCACACCGGCAGCGGCCAGCGCCCCTAGCAACATCAGCGACGGTGGCTGGCTCGCAGCAAAGAAACTGATCAGGCCAAGGAAATAGGCAAGCGGATTGTTGATCCGGGGCAGCGCGCGCAGGCTGAGCACGAGTACCACGTCGCCGAACACCGCGAGCGGTGTAGCCAGGTCACCGAAGCGCGGCGTCAGCCATCCAATCAGCAGTCCGGTCGCAGCACCGAAGACAATGCCGAGCAGGAATGCCGCAAGGTTCGCTGCGCCTTCGCGCGCCGTCTGCGAGCCTGTGTTGAATGCGACCCAGCCCAGGAACATGGCCCAGGCGGGTAGCGCTGCGGTGAGCGTCAGGAAAGTCGTAACGGCAGCCACCACGGCCCCGATCAGGGTAATGCCATGGAACGTGCCTGGCGGGATATTCAGTGCCGCAGCCTGCACCGAAATGCCAATCTTCGGCATGGGAGCCTCCTTCTGGAAGATGACCTGCCCGGTTGCCTCAGGCAGGTCACGGTGTGCGTCAGACCAGGTTGGTTTCGACGTGGATGTTGCCGTGCAGGGCCTTCGAGTACGGGCAGGTCCGGTGCGCGGTATCCACCAGCGCCTGGGCCACTTCACGGTCAATGCCGGGGATGTGGACATTGAGCCGGGCCTGCAGCAGATAGGCCTCGCCAGCCGTGCCCAGGTCAACCTCGGCGTCGACCGAGAGCTCGGCCGGCAGCTTCACTTTCATCTTGCCGGCGGCCAGGCCGATCGCGCCGATAAAGCACGCCGACCATCCCGCGGCGAGCAATTGCTCCGGGTTCGTGCCCGGGCCTTTGGTGCCCGGCGAGGACAGTTGAAGCTTCAGCCGGCCGTCGTCGCTGTGGGCTTCGCCGTCGCGTCCGCCTGCAGTGATGTGGACTTTGCCGGTGTACAGCACTTTTTCGATACGGGTCATGATGCGTTCCTTGTTTATTCAGAAAGTCGGGGCTCAGGCGTAGGCGCCGTCAAGATAGGGATCGACACTGCGCGCCGGGTCCGCCGAAACGCCGGTGCGGTCCAGGCCGGACAGGGTGCGCGCGCCGTCGTAGTACGGATCCACGTTGCGCGCACCGTCCGTGAACGGGTCGACTGCGCGCGCGCCATCGCTGTATGGGCTGCGTGCCTCCTGCACGGAGCGGGCACCGTCGGTGAACGGGTCCCGCGCGCCCGCTTGGGACGGTGCGGCGGCCTGCGCGCCGGCAGCGGCGGCAACCAGGGCGATGGCGAAGACAAAACGCTTGGCGATGTTGTGGGTAGTCATGATCGTCTTCCTTAAAGGTTTGGGTTCGGTATTGCGCGGCAGGGACTGGCTTGGTTGATGTTCGCCGCCGGGCCACGGAATGCATTTAAGGCGATCGATGTATCTGCCCCGTAGCGCGTGAGGGGTGTCTCTGTCGGAACACGTATCGTTGTGGCAGCGTGATACAGACGGGTACAAATCCATGCGCGAACGGGTTGGGGAGCCGCATCGGCAAAGAACTGGGACAGGCCTATGCGCCACATTCGACGCCTCTGCCTGCACCTAGGGTTTCTCCCGAAAATCGCCCGTACTCCCTTGTTTTGATTGTGATTCTGATAGCGCGGCAGCCGTTGCAGGTCGCGATGGTGACGAATTTCCGCCTTGACCATCCGTCCGAACCGTCGATAATGCAAACGTTTGCAAAGGAGATCAGACATGAAAACTTCCAGCGAGCGGCAGGCGCCACAAGGCGAGCGCCTGGCGCTGATCGAGGATGAACACTCGGTGACAGGCGTGGTCCAGGCGGCCATGGCCAATACGACGAATCCCCGCTTGCGCTTCATCATGGATTCCCTGGTGCGGCACCTCCACGGCTTCCTGTCCGAGGTGCGGCTGTCCGACGAGGAATTCGAGCTTGCCCTGGGGTATATCGCCAGTCTCGGCCATGCGACCAATGCCAAGCACAACGAGGTTGTCCTGGCTGCCGACGTGCTGGGGCTGTCGACGCTGGTGACAGCCATGAACAACAGCACCAGGGACGGGCGCACGCCCGGCGCGCTGCTCGGCCCGTTCTATCGCGCCAACGCGCCGCGCTATGACTGCGGTGACTGCGTGGTGCAGGACGATGCGCCTGGCTTGCCGCTGCTGGTCAGCGGCACCGTGCGGGCGACCGATGGCACGCCGCTGCCAGGCGCGCTGGTCGAGATCTGGCAGGCGTCGCCGGTGGGACTGTATGACAACCAGGATCCGACGCAACCCGACCGCAACCTGCGCGGCTGCTTCCATACCGATGAAAGCGGCGGCTATCACTTCCGCACGGTACGGCCTGCAGGGTATCCGGTGCCGACCCACGGCCCGGTAGGCACGTTGCTGGCCGCACAGCAGCGCCATCCGTACCGGCCGGCGCATATCCATTTCATCGTTGCGGCGCCGGGCTACCGCACGCTCGTGACCCAGGTGTTTGCCGACACGCCGGAAAAGCTGGAATCCGATGTCACGTTCGGCGTGCAACGGCAACTGGTTGGCGATCTCCGGCTACACCACCATGGCCGCAGCCCGTGGGGCGATTTGCCGGCACCGTTCTACACGCTGGCGTTCGATTTCACGCTGGAGCCCGGCGAGCAGACCTTCCCGAAGCCGCCGATCGACTGACGACCCGATCGACTTACCCTGACCCATTCCCAAAAGAACCATGAGTGCTAATTCTCTTTCCGGCAAGGTGGCCGTGATCCTCGGCGGCACCGGTGCGATCGGCTTTGCCGCCGGTGAAACGCTGGCGCGCCTTGGCGCGAGCGTGGTGCTGACCGGGCGCGACGCCGACAAGGCGGCCAGTGCCGCGGCGGCCTTGCCGGCCGGCAACCATCTTGCCGCCGTGGCCGAGGTTGCCGACAGCGCCTCGCTGCGCGCGCTGGCCGACGAGGTCATCCATCACTACGGCCGCGTCGATATCCTGGTGAACACCGCAGGCTTTACGCGGGCGATCCCGCACGCCGACCTGGACGCGCTGGACGATGCGCTGATCGATGAACTGTTTGCCGTCAACTGGCGCGGGCAGTTTGCCGCGATCCGTGCGTTCGCGCCGCACCTGCGCGCCAATGGCGACGGGCTGGTGGTCAATGTCGGGTCCATCGCCGGCCGTACGGGGCAGGGCAGCAACGTTGCGTACTGCGCTGCCAAGGCCGGGCTCGATGTCATGGCGATGTCGCTCGGGCGCGCGCTGGCGCCGCAAATCCGCGTGCTGAACGTTTCACCAGGCGTGGTCGATACCGCTTTCGTGCCGGGACGCGACAGCGGTTTCAACGAGCGCGCCGCCAGGTCGACGCCGCTAAAACGTGTTGGCCAGGCACAGGACGTGGCCGATGCCATCGCGGCCTGCGCGACCTCACTGCGCTTTGCCACCGGCACCACCATCGTCGTGGACGGCGGCCGCCAGCTCGGATAGGCCAGGCCCCGCATGTCCACCCAACCGCATTTCCACCACTGACCTTCGCTCATGCACGCACGCAAGACCATCATCACCTGCGCGGTGACCGGCAATATCGTCACCCCGGAGCAGCACCCCGGCTTGCCGGTGACGCCGGCCCAGATTGCCGACGCCGCGCTGGAAGCCGCCGAGGCCGGCGCAGCTGCCGCCCACATCCACGTGCGCGACCCCGAAACCGGACGGCCGTCGATGTCGCTCGACTACTACGCCGATGTCATCGACCGCATCCGCAAGCGCAACCGCTCGCTGATCATCAACCTCACCACCGGACCCGGCGGCCGCTTCGTGCCGAGCGAGGACGAGCCGCGCGTGGCGGCGCCGGGCACCACGCTGCTGCATCCCGCGAAGCGCGTCGAACACATCGCGGCGCTGCGCCCGGACGTCTGCTCGCTCGACCTGAACACCATGAACTCCGGTGGCGACGTGGTCATCAACACGCCCACCAACGTACGCAAGATGGCCGGCGTGATCCGCGCGGCCGGCGTCATGCCCGAGCTGGAGATCTTCGATTCCGGCGACCTCAACATGGCGCTCGACTTCATCCGTGAGGGTGTGCTGGACGGCCCCGGCCTGTGGACCCTGGTGCTTGGCGTGAAGTACGGCTTTGCGCCCACGCCGGAAACCATCTTCTATGCGCGCAACATGCTGCCCGCCGGCGCCCACTGGTCGGCCTTCGGCATCGGCCGCGCGGAGTTCCCGATCGTGGCCCAGGCATGGCTTGCAGGCGGACACGTGCGCGTCGGCATGGAAGACAACATCTATCTGGAGAAGGGCGTGCTGGCGCCGAGCAACGCCGCGCTGGTGGCCAAGGCGCGCGACATCGTCAGGTCGCTTGGCGGCGAGATTGCATCGTCGGCCGAGGCCCGGCACACGCTCGGCCTGCGCGAGGCCTGATCCCGGCCATACCGAACGAAATATTTGAGGAAGGAAGCACCATGAACACCATTCGAGTCAGCGAGAAAGCCGCCAATATCGATGCCCTGCAGCTCGAGCTGCTCGGCGTGCCGCGCCCGGAAGCGGCGGCGGGTCAGGTCATCATCGAAGTGGCCAGCGCCGGCGTGAACCCGAGCGACGTGAAGGCAACGCTCGGCCTGATGCCGCATGCGGTCTGGCCGCGCACGCCAGGCCGCGACTATGCAGGCCTGGTGGTCGACGGTCCCTCCGAACTGCTGGGCCAGCAGGTCTGGGGCAGCGGCGGCGAACTCGGCATCCGCCGCGACGGCACGCATGGCAAGTACCTGCGCATCCAGGCCAGCGCCGTGCGCGCCAAGCCGGCGTCGGTGTCGCTGCTGGAAGCCGGCGCCGTGGGGGTGCCGTTCATTACCGCCTATGAAGGGCTGCGCCGCGCGGGCATGCCGCAGGCTGGCAGCACCGTGCTGGTGTGTGGCGGCAATGGCAAGGTGGGGCAGGCAACGATCCAGATCGCTACCGCGCTCGGCGCGCGCGTTTTTGCCTTGGAGCGCACCGCGGAGGCGTATCGTGGCCATGCCAGCGGCGACGTGCGCATGATCGATGCCAGCAGCGAATCCATTGCCGCGGTGGTGCGCGAAGAGACCGACGGGCACGGTGCGGACATCGTCTACAACACAGTGGGAAGCCCCTACTTCGAACAGGCCAACCAGGCCATGGCGATTGGCGCGGCGCAGATCTTCATCTCGACCATCGAGAAGCCGGTGCCGTTCGACATCTTCGCCTTCTATCGTGGCCAGCACACCTATGTGGGCGTCGACACCCTTGCGCTGGACAGCAACGCGTGCGCGAGCATCCTTGACCAGCTGGCGCCGATGTTTGCCTCGGGTGCGCTGCGGCCGTTCCCGGTCCTTTCCGACTACACCTATGCGCTCTCCGATGCCAAGGAGGCCTACCGGGCGGTCCTGCAGGGCGCGACCGAACGCGTGGTGCTGAAGCCATGAACACGACCCGGTTCGCACAGGCGCCGGCCTATTTCCCGGCCAACCACGAAGGCATGCATTGCCTGCGCCTGCAAGGGCATGAAGCGGGACCGTCCGAAGCCTTGTGGATGGGGGTCTCGGTGCTGCTGCCGGGCGGCCATACGTCGATGGATGCCTCGCCCGTGGAAAAGCACTACGTCGTGCTGGAAGGCGAAGTCTGCATCGCCACGCCCGACGAGCGCGTGACGCTGGGCCAGTTCGATTCCGTGCGCCTGGCGCCGGGCGAAGCGCGGCAGGTGTCGAACCCGGGCAATCGGCCGGCGATGCTGCTGCTGGCGATGCCGTATCCCAAGCGCTGATTTTCTCGGGCCGGACTGCAAACGATTGCAAAAAAATCGGGCGGACGGCCCGGCCACAACAACCACGACAAACCAGGGGAGATCAATGAAATCCATCGGAAAGCGCAGCCATCTGCTCATGTTTGCCATGGCCGCAGCCTGTGGCGGCGAGGCCTGCGCGCAGTCAGCCGTGACGCTGTACGGGCGCATCAATACGGCACTGGAGTATTCCTATGCCAACACCGCGACCGACGGTACGCGCCTTGGCGGCGTGGGGCGCCTGACCAACAACCGCTCGGTCTTCGGCATGCGCGGCGAAGAAGGGCTGGGCGGCAGCCTGAAAGCCATCTGGCAGATCGAAAGCAATTTTTCGCTCGATACCGGCCAGGGCCAGGTGGCCGGGCGCAATACGCGGGTGGGGCTGCAGGGCGATGCCGGCACGCTGTTCCTGGGGCATTGGCAGACCCCGTACACCGAATCGACCACCGCCTACGATCCGTACTATCCGACCACCGCCGGCTATATGGCGCTGATCGGCAACGGCTCCACCTCCAGCTCCGACAACGTCCAGGACACCAGCTCGTTCGACCGCCGGCAGAAGAACATCATCGTCTACAAGTCGCCGTCGTTCGCCGGCTTCAGCGGGGCCGCGGCGTGGGGCGTGAACGAGGAGAAGACCACCGTACCGCGCAATCCCGGCTTGTATTCGTTCTCGGCCGCCTACGACAACGGACCGCTCAATGTGGTGCTGGCCTATGAAGTCCACCAGCACTACCAGACCGCCGGCCGCAACGACGATGCGATGAAGGCGGGCGTTTCGTACAAGTTCCCCACCACCACGGTGGCGCTGCTCTATGAACGGCTCCACTACCGCACCGCGACCGGCGACCTGACCCGCAACGGGTACTACGCCTCGCTGGTGCAGAAGCTCGGGCCGGGCAGCGTGCGCGTCGGCTTTGGCCTTGCCAGCAATGGCGCGGGCAATGCGACCGAGACCGTGGGCTTCTTCCGCAGCGGCGCGGAAACGGGCGCCACGCAGGTCACGGTCGGCTACGACTATCCGCTGTCCAAGCGCACTGCGCTGTATGCGTACTACAGCCGCATCAACAACAAGCGCAATGCGATCTACGACTTTGCCATCAATGAACTGGGCGTGAGCGCGGGTGCTGACCCGCAGACGGTCGCGCTTGGCATGCGGCACTTCTTCTGATGTGAGGAGACACAGAATGATCCGATCCATCCAAGGCACGGTGCTGGCGCTGGCGTCATCGCTCATGCTGGCGGCCGCACCCGCCGCCCACGCGCAGCCGCAATATCCCGGCAAGCCGATCCGGCTGGTGGTGCCGTTCTCGGCGGGCAGCGCCACCGACATCCTGGCGCGCATCATCGGCAGCAAGATGGGCGAGGGCGGCAGCTACCAGGTGATTGTCGACAACCGCCCCGGCGCCGGCGGCACCCTGGGCGCCACCGGCGTGGCCAAGGCGGCGCCGGACGGCTACACGCTGATCCTGGTTTCGGTCGGGCACGCCATCAACGCCACGCTGTATCCCAAGCTCTCGTATGACACGGTGAAGGACTTCGCGCCGGTCTCGCTGGTGGCCACGGTCCCCAATGTGCTGGTGGTCAATGCCGCCAGCAAGTACAAGTCGGTGCGGGACGTCGTCAACGCCGCCAAGGCGACGCCAGGCGCGCTGAACTTCGACTCGGCGGGTTCCGGCAGCTCAACCCACCTGAGCGGCGAGATGTTCAAGATGCAGGCCGGCATCGACATCGTCCATATCCCGTACAAGGGCACGGGCGAAGCGCTGACCGACGTCATGGCTGGCCGGGGCGACATGATGTTCGCGCCCAGCGTATCGGCCATGCCGTTCGTCAGGCAAGGCAAGCTGCGGGCGCTGGCGGTCACCACGGCCAGGCGCGCCAGCGCGCTGCCGGAGATTCCCACGGTGGCGGAGTCCGGCTTCCCCGGCTACGCGTTCGACTCCTGGTTCGGCGTGCTGGCGCCCGCCGGCACCCCCAAGGAAATCGTCGATGCGCTCAATGCCGAGATCGGCAAGGCCTTGGCCGCACCGGACGTGCGCGAGCGCCTGGCCGCCCAGGGGGCGGAGCCAAAGCGCTCGTCGCCGCAGGAGTTTGCTGCCTATATCCAGGCGGAGATCGGCAAGCTGGCGCCGGTGGTCAGGCAATCCGGCGTGCAAGCGGGGCAGTAGCGGCACCCGGCAGGTGTGCGGCGGCGGCGCGGGGCTGGCTTAGAATGGTGTCTTCCAACCCTCCCCGGGCTGCCGCCCCGCCAACTGCCGTCATGCCCGAGCGCAAGCGCCTCACCCTGAAAGACCTGGCTGCCGAGATCGACGTGCATTACTCGACCATCTCGCGAGTGATGAACCCGGCCACGCGGCACCTGGTGGCTGAGGACGTGGCGGCCCGCATCCTGGAGGTTGCCGAGGCGCGCGGCTTCCGCCCCAACCGCATCGCGGCGGGGCTGCGCACCCAGCGTTCGGGACTGGTGGGCGTGGTACTGCCCGATATTTCCAACCCGGTGTTTCCGCCTATCCTGGCCGGAATCGAATCGGTGCTGGCGCAGCAGGGCTACGTGCCGATCGTGGTCAATGCCGGTACCGACAAAAGCCGGCAGCGCTTTGTCATCGACCAGATGATCGGCCGGCAAGTCGAAGGACTGGTGCTTGCCACCGCGGAACGGGACGATCCGATACTCGCCTACTGCCTCAAGCAGCATATCCCCGTGGTCACGGTCAACCGGGGCGACGACACGGGCCGGGTGTCCTGCGTGGTGAGCGACAACCTGCTGGCCATGCGGCAGACGGTCGACCACCTGGTCGGCCTGGGCCACCGCCGCATCGGGCATATTGCCGGACCCGCCACGCTGTCGACCGGCTTCCTGCGTCGCGAGGGCTTCCTTCAGGCGGTCAAGCGCCACCGCCTGCGCCGCGGGGAATGGCAAGTCATGGAAGCCGCCAGCTATTCGCGCGAGGCCGGCCGGCTCGCATGCGAGCAGCTCTTCGCGGCCTTCCCGCAGGTGACCGCCATTGCCGCCGGCAATGACCTGGTGGCGATGGGCTGCTACGACTACCTGCGCGAGCACGGCATGCGTTGCCCCGATGACGTCTCGGTGGTGGGCCACAACGACATGCCTTTCGCCGACGCCCTGACGCCGCCGCTGACCACCGTGCGCATTGCCGTCCATGAAATGGGCGAGGAAGCAGCGCGGCTCCTGCTCAGGAAGATCGACATGCCAGCTTCGGATGCCGTCACCGTGCAACTGACGCCGCAGCTGATCGTGCGGGGTTCCACGGCTGCGCCGCGCGCAATGGAATAGAGTGAATCGCGGCGATGTGGGGTGTCAGGCGCGGGCGCCGTCGGCGCACGCAGTTACCGGGCAACGCCGTACCGGGCAGCGGGCTGGTCACGCGAAAGATTGGGGCCGAGCGCGGCGCGTGCTGCCTCGAACGTGTGCCAGTGGGCCACCTCGGGCAACGACGGCACGGTAATCACCTCGCCCTGGTCCAGCCCTGCCAGGGCCGCGTCGACCAGGTCGTCGCCGCTCATGACCATCGATTGCGGCAGGTTCTCGACCGGCTGGCCGGCGGTGTCCCAGAACTCGGTGCGGGTGGCCCCCGGCAGCACGGCCTGGATGCGCACGCCCTTGCCGGCAAGCTCATGCTGCAGCGACTGGGTAAAGGCCAGCACATACGCCTTGGAGCCACCGTAGACACCGTTCAGGACCTCGGGCGCGACCGCCACAATCGAGGCAATATTGATGATCGTGCCCTGGCCGCGCGCGACGAAGGCCGGGGCGGCGGCGTAGGTGAGCCGGGTCAGGGCCGTGACGTTGAGCTCGATCATTGCCTGCATGGTGTCGACATCCGAATCCAGCAGCGGTGCAGCGCCGCCGAAGCCGGCGTTGTTGACCAGCGTGGTGATGCTCGCATCGGTGCGCAGGATCTCTTCGATGCGTCGCACTTCGGCGGCCTGGCCAAGGTCAGCGGTCACGATCTCGACCGAGCGGCCGGTATCGTCGGTAATCCGGCGGGCCAGTGCTTCCAGCCGCGCGCGGTTGCGCGCCACCAGGATCAGGTCGTGGCCCCTGCGCGCCAGGCGCTCCGCATAGATGGCGCCGATGCCGGACGAAGCACCGGTGATGAGGGCGGTGCCGGAATGGTTGTGCGTGGTCATGTCAAAGCTCCAGATTCAGTGGGAAGAGGATGTCCGTAGCGGTCGGCCTGGACCGGCCGGCTGCGTGAAACCAAGATTAGGAGCACAATGGCCATGACGCCAATGTCATAGATGCCACCTTTTCTGCCATGAGGAGTCCGAGATGCATCACGTGGCCCTTGCCCTCTATCCCGGCTTCCAGGCACTGAACCTCGCTGTCTCGACGGTGCTGGAGTTCGCCAACCGCTCGCTTGGAGAGCCGCTGTACAAGGTCCACCTGTTGTCCGAGCATGGCGGACCCGTGTTGAGCTCCGGTGGCTTTTCCGTCAATACCGAGCCGTTTGGCAAGCGCCGCTTCGATACCGTGCTGGTGGTGGGAGACAACGACGTGCTGCCCACGCCGCCCGCGCTGGTGAAGTTCCTGCAACGAGCGGCGCGGACGTCGCGGCGCATCGGTGCCACCTGCACCGGTGCCTTCAACCTGGCGGAGGCCGGGGTGCTGGATGGCCGCCGCGCCACCACGCACTGGTATTACGCGGAGCAGTTGCGGCGGCGCTTCCCGAACGTCGGCGTGGAAGAGGACCGCATCTTCATCATCGATGGCCCGGTCTGGACCTCGGCCGGGATGTCGGCCTGCATCGACCTGGCGCTGGCGCTGGTGGAGAAGGACGCGGGCGCTGCGGTTGCGCGCGATGTGGCGAAGTTGCTGGTCGTGTATCACCGGCGCGCCGGCGGGCAGTCACAGTTCTCGGCACTGCTGGACCTGGAACCGCGCTCGGACCGCATTCGTGCCGCGCTGGATTTCGCGCGGCAGAACCTGCAACAGGAACTCTCGGTAGAACAACTGGCGGATGCGGCGCACCTGAGCCCGCGGCAGTTCGCGCGCGCATTCCGTGACGAGACCGGGCAGACCCCCGCCAAGGCAGTGGAGCACCTGCGCGTGGAGGCGGCCAGGCTGATGATGGAAAGCGGCCGCCATGCCATCGATGTGGTGGCGCGGGATACCGGCTTCGGCGATCGCGAGCGCATGCGGCGTGCCTTCCTGCGGGCCTTCGGCCAACCGCCGCAGGCGATCCGGCGCATGGCGCGCGGCGACGAATTGCAGACTGCGTAGGGGCGGCCGTGGCGGTACAGAGGCATGCAAGCTGGCCGGACATCCGACTTGTTACCCCAGGTACCAATTCCTGTTCCGCGCCATGCCTTTATCCCAGGCCGGCGCGCACATAGAGTTGGTCGCATGACCCCCACCTGATTGGAGCCAGCATGTCTGTGCAAGAACGACTCGCAGCGCGCGGCCTGGTGCTGCCGCAGCCCCCGCAGCCCCTCGGCAGCTATACCGCGGTCAGCCAGGCCGGCGACCTGCTGTTCATCTCCGGGCAGTTGCCCTTGCAGGATGGCAAGGTGGTCTGGCAAGGCCAGGTCGGCAAGGACCTGGATGTCGGGCAGGGCAAGCGTGCCGCCGAGCTGGCGGCGCTCAACGTGCTGGCGCAGATCGATGCCTATCTGGGTGGCTTCGAGCGCCTGGACCACATCGTCCGCGTCGACGGGCACATTTCCAGCGCGCCCGGCTGGTACGGGCAGCCGGCGGTCCTCGATGGGGCCTCCGACCTGTTTGGCGAGGTGCTGGCAGAGAAGGCCGGCCACGCGCGAACCATTTCCTCGCACTTCCAGCAGCCGGCGAATGCGGCCGTGATCCTTGTGGTCATCGCCCAGATCCGGTCTGCATAAGCGCAGCGTGAGCCGTTACGCCGAGAATTTCTCGACCAGGAAGTCGACGAAGGCCCGTACCCGGCGCGAGACGTGGCGCGCGGACGGGTATAGCAGCACAAAGGGGCGTGTACTGCCGCCATAGTCCTTCAGCACCTCCACCAGTGTGCCGTCGCGCAGGTCCTGTTCCACCACGAAGCGGTAAGTCTGGAACAGGCCCGCGCCGGCGCGCACCAGCGTGGCCCCGCCCAGGATGTCTTCTGACGCCGCATACGAGCCGGTGGTCACGACATCCGTGTCCTCGCCGTTGACCTGGAACGTCCATGGGATCCGCCGGCCGCTGCTCGGGCGCTCGAACTGGATGCACTCATGCCTGAGCAGGTCCTCCAATGACTGCGGCGTGCCGGCACGCCGCAGATAGCCAGGCGTTGCCACCACCACCAGCTCAGCGTCTTCCAGCTTGCGCGCGATCAGGTTCGAGTCGTCCGGCGCACGCCCGCGCACCGACAGGTCATAGGCGTCATCGGCGAAGTCCACGTTGCGGTTGCTGATGTGCACGTCGATCTCGACTTCCGGGTAGCGCTCGCGGAATGCCGGCAGCACCGGCAGCACGCGATAGTGCGCGTAAGGCGTCGGCAGGCTGATCCGCAGCCGCCCCGCAGGGGCAGACTGCTGGCCGCTGATCTGCCGCTCCGCGTCCACCAGCTGCGCCAGTGCGCCGCGGCTCTGCTCGAAATACACCCGGCCTTCGTCGGTCAGGCGGATCTGCCGCGTGGTCCGCACGAACAGCCGCACCCCCAGGCGCTCTTCCAGCCTTTGCACAGTGCGGCTGACCGCGGGCGGCGTCACGCCGGCGGCCACTGCCGCCGCGGTGAAGCTGCCCAGCTCCGCGGCCAGGCAGAACAGCTCGATGCTGCCAAGCTGAAGGTCATCGAATTGCCGTTTCATTGCTTTGCTTGCGACCGCAGGCCGCACCGGATCAAGCGATGTATCCATCATATGTGCGCCACCGGCAGAAGTCGATGTCCGGGCCGTGGCTGGCGCCGAAGTGACCGCGAGGCTGCGCACGCCATTCCCGCCAGAGGATTCGTCCCGCTCTATTTATGCTTGTGGCGCAAGACTGTTTGTGCCGCCAGGGTCTTCGAATGCGCAAGCGGATTGCCTAGATTGGAACCCATCGGAGCCGCCGGCCCGATCGGCAAGCAAGCCGATTCCATCTACATCGAGGTTCAAGAAAATGAGCGCAGCACAGAAAGTCGTTGTCATCACGGGCGCATCGCAAGGCACTGGCGCTGAACTGGTCAAGGCGTTCCGGGAACGTGGCCATCGCGTTGTCGCCACGGCGCGCACCATCAAGCCGTCGGACGACCAGGACATCCTGGCAGTCGCCGGCGATATCGCCGATCCGTCCACGGCGCGCCGCGTCATCGCCGAAGCCGTGGCAAGGTTCGGGCGCATCGACACGCTGGTCAACAACGCCGGCATCTTCATCGCCAAGCCGTTCACCAGCTATACCGACGAGGACTACGCGGCCGCCACCGGCATCAACCTGACGGGCTTCTTCCATATCACGCAGCTGGCCATCGCCGAAATGGAGAAGCACCGCAGCGGCCACGTGGTCAGCATCACCACCAGCCTGGTCGACCATGCGATCAGCGGGGTGCCGTCGGTGCTGGCCTCGCTGACCAAGGGGGGCCTGAACGCCGCGACCAAGTCGCTGGCCATCGAGTACGCCAGGACCGGCATCCGCGCGAATGCTGTCTCGCCCGGCATCATCAAGTCGCCGATGCATCCGCCCGAAACCCATGCGGGGCTGGGCGCCCTGCACCCGGTGGGTCATATGGGCGAGATGCGCGATATCGTCGATGCTGTCCTGTATCTCGACAACGCGCCGTTCGTCACCGGCGAGATCCTGCATGTAGACGGCGGCCAGAGCGCAGGGCATTGAGCGGACACCCGCGCGGCGCGCGCCGGCGCACCGCGGGTGGTTCCCGACGGCGCGATGGGGGAATACCCGTCGCGCCGTATTGCGTTAATCTTTCGGTGCCCGGCGCCGCGCCTGGCGGTTTTCAATCAATCTGCCAAGGTGACGCCGATGGACGCACACACCGACCACATCCTGATCGTCGATGACGACCGCGAAATTCGCGAACTGGTCTCAACCTACCTCACCAAGAACGGCTTGCGCGTTACCGTGGTGCCAGACGGGCGGCATATGCGCTCGTTCCTGGACGTCAACAGCGTCGACCTGATCGTGCTCGATGTGATGATGCCGGGCGACGATGGCCTGGTGCTGTGCCGAGAACTGCGGGTGGGCAAGCACAAGGCCACCCCGGTACTGATGCTGACCGCGCGCAGCGACGAGACCGACCGCATCGTCGGCCTGGAAATGGGCGCAGACGACTATCTTGCCAAGCCTTTCGCCGCACGCGAGCTGCTTGCCCGCATCAAGGCGGTGCTGCGGCGCACCCGGATGCTGCCGCCCAACCTGCAGATCACCGAGGCCGGGCAGCTGCTTGCATTTGGCGACTGGCAGCTGGACACCACCGCGCGCCACCTGATCGACCAGGATGGCGTCATCGTTGCGCTGAGCGGCGCGGAATACCGGCTGCTGCGCGTCTTTGTCGACCATCCGCAGCGCGTGCTTAACCGCGACCAGCTGCTCAGCCTGACGCAGGGCCGCGAAGCGGAAATGTTCGAACGCTCGATCGACCTGCTGGTCAGCCGCTTGCGCCAGCACCTCAGGGACGATGCGCGCGAGCCCCGCTACATCAAGACCGTGCGCAGCGAGGGCTATGTCTTCTCGACGCCCGTTGAGATCCGGGAGGCACGGCAGTGAATCTCCGTGCCTTGCCCTGGCCCCGTACGATGGGCTCGCGGCTGTTCCTGATCCTGCTGGCCGGCCTTATCGTCGCCCATGGCCTGTCGTTCGGCGTACTGTTTGCCGAGCGCTACATCACCGCGCGCCAGGTCATGCTCGGCACCCTGGAGACCGACGTCTCCACCTCGATCGCGATCCTGGACCGCCTGCCCGCGGCGGAGCGCCCGCAGTGGCTGCGACACGTGAACCGCGGCAATTACCAGTACATCCTGGGGCCGGGCCTGCCAGGCGTGCCGGAGATGTCGGCGCAGGCCACGGAAGTTGCCGACCGGATCATGGAAGCGAGCGGCGGCCGCTTCCCGGTCAGGGTCGAGTCCATCCCCGGCCAGGGCAAGCGCATGCAGGCCCACCTGACCCTCAGTGATGGCAGCCCGCTGACCATCGACGTGCATCCGAAGCCGACCCCGGTGGCGCAATGGCTGCCTTATGTGCTGCTGATCCAGTTGCTGCTGCTGGTGCTGTGCTGCTGGCTTGCCGTGCGCCTGGCGATCCGCCCGCTGGTGGCGCTGGCCAATGCCGCCGACGCGCTCGACCCGAATGCCAGGAGCCGGCCGCTGGACGAGACCGGGCCCACCGAACTGGCACGCGCCGCGCGCGCATTCAATGCCATGCGCGAGCGCATTGGCCGCTTTGTCGAAGAGCGCGTGCAGATCCTGGCCGCGATCTCGCACGACCTGCAGACGCCGATCACGCGGATGAAGCTGCGCGCCGAAATGACCGAAGACTCTGAAGACAAGCGCAAGCTGGTGGACGACCTCAACGAGATCGAGACGCTGGTGAAGGAGGGGCTGGCCTACGCGCGCGCCACGCATGGCGATGGCGAGACGCCGTCGCGGATCGACATCGTGTCGTTCGTCGAGAGCCTAGTCTACGACTACCAGGACACCGGCAAGGCCGTCACCATCCTGCAGCGTGCCGTCGGCACCCTCGAGACCCGCCCGCACGCCTTGCGCCGCATCCTGACCAACCTGACCGACAACGCGCTCAAGTTCGGCGGCGCGGCGGAGCTGAGCGTGCAGCGTGAGGACGGCGGCGCGGTGATCATCAGCGTGCTCGACCGCGGGCCCGGCATCCCGGCAGAGCAGCTCGAGTCTGTGCTGCAGCCGTTTGTCCGGCTCGAGGCATCGCGCAACCGGGAGACCGGCGGCACCGGCCTGGGCCTGGCGATTGCCCACCAGCTTGCGCTGGCGATCGGCGGCTCGCTGACGCTGCGCAATCGCGAGGGCGGCGGCCTGGAGGCGCGGCTCAGGGTGGGTTGAGCCGCCGCCCGCCACATTACCAGCCGCCCCCCAGCGCACGGAACGTTGCCACCGCCGCGCGGGCATTGTCGGCGCCCACACGTGCCTGCTGGTCGCGCGCGGCCAGCAGCAGGCGGTCTTCCTCCAGCACTTCGAACAGGCTGACCGCGCCGCCCTTGTAGGCGTCCTCGGCGGCGCCGCGCGAGCGCGCGTGGGCAGCCACTTCCACGGTCAGCTCCTTGCCCTGCAACTCCAGCTGGGTCAGCGTAATGATCGCGTTCTCCACGTCCTCGGTGGCGCGCAGCATGGCCTTGCGATAGGTGGCCAGGGCTTCGGCGTTGGCGCCCTTGGCCTGCGCCACTTCGGCGTCGACCCGGCCGAAGTCGAACAGCCGCCAGCGCAGTCCCGCGATCGCGGCGGGCTGGAAGGCGGACCCGGTGAACAGCTTGCCGGCGGAGAGGCTCTCGAAGCCGAGCAGCGCTGACAGCGACAGCTTCGGGTAGTACTCGGCAGTGGCCACGCCGATGCGGGCACTGGATGCCGCCAGCCGGCGCTCCGCGGCAATCACGTCCGGGCGGCGTTGCAGCAGGTTGGCCGGACCTTGCGCCACGGCGATCTGCGGCACGGCGGTGCATTCGGTCGGCGTCAGGAGTTCGGCGGCATAGGTGCCTGGATGCGCGCCCATCAGTACATCGAGGCGGTTCAGTTGTGTCTCCAGCTCGATCTGCAGCGGCGGGATGGTCACGCGGGTCTGTGCCAGCTGTGCTTCCGCCTGGGCCCGTTCCCGCTCCGCGCCGATGCCATCGGCCAGGCGCAGCTGAACCAGCTCGAGCAGCTTGGCATTGGTCCGCACCTGCTGTTGCGCGATGGCGATGCGCTGCTGCGCGCCGCGCACGCGGAAATAGGCATCTGCCGCTTCGGCGGCCACCAGCACGCGCACGCCCATGTGCTCGGCTTCCGCGGCCTGGGCCTCCGCGCTGGCGGCCTCGGCGCCGCGCCGCAGGCCGCCGGCCACGTCGATCTCCCAGCTTGCCCCCACGCCTGCGCTGTACACCGTCTTGTTGCGGTCAAAGCCCGGCGCGTTCTTGCCGAGGCTGCCCAAGGGTCCTTCCAGCGACTGGCGCCGCCTGGCCACGCTGCCGGACAACGATGCCTGCGGCAGCAGTTCGGCGCCGGCGTGGCTGGCCGCGGCGCGCGCCTGGTCGACCCGCGCAATGGCCGCCGCCAGGTCGAGGTTCTGCTCCAGCGCGCGCTGGATGACGCGCATCAGCGCGGGATCGTCAAAGGCCAGCCACCAGCTGTCCAGTGACGGCGCCGGCTGCGTGGCCTCGCGGGCGTCCAGCGCCGCTGCGTGCGGATAGGCCGCGGGCATGTCCGAGGCCGGCGTTTGGTACTCGGGGCCGACCGCGCAGGCCACCAGGGTGGCCGCGGCGCTGGCCGCAAGCAGGGTGGGCAGGAGGCGTGCGATACCGGCGCGGGTGCGTCGGAGCGGGGGATGGAATCGACTTTGGGGCATGACGGACACCTTTCAACAGCGACGGATAAAGCACAAGCCAAAAACTAACTTGCATGATGATAGTTACTACTCTAGACTAACTTTCAAATTGATAGCAACCCCATTTTCGGAGGAAGCCCGTCATGCAGAGAAAGCCGCTTGCTAAAACCCCGTGCCCCGTCGCTCGCACGCTGGCCCGCGTCGCCGACAGCTGGAGCGTCCTGATCCTGCGCGAAGCGTTCTACGGTGTGACGCGCTTTGACGAGTTCCAGCACAACCTGGGCATCGCGCCCAACATGCTGACCCGCCGCCTGAACTCGCTGGTGGAGGAGGGCATGCTGGTGCGGCGCCCGTACTGCGACCGCCCGCCGCGCTCGGAGTACGTCCTGACCGAGCGCGGCAACGACTTCCGCCCGGTCTTGCTGGCCATGCTGGCCTGGGGCAACAAGCATCTCGCGCCCGAAGGCGAAAGCGTGCAGCTGGCCAACCGGCTTACCGGCGAGCGTGTCGAGCCGGTACTGGTCGATGCCGCCAGCGGCCGCCCTGTCACCGACCCCGATTTCCACATCGCTCCCGGCCCGGCGGCTACCGACGGCCTGCGGCGACGGCTGAACCGCTCGGCCGAGGCCTGACCCGAACTCTCCCGAACCCTCCACCTATTCCGCCTCGCAGGCGGGGTAAGCCTTGAAAGCAGAAAGGAAGTGCCATGAGCAGTAATACGCTGACTGATCGGGCGGGTACCGAACCCGTTCCCGCTTCGAAATCCAAGGCCAGCCCCAGGCGGCTGCTGGCGACCGGCGCGCTGGTTGTCGCCGGACTGGCCGCGATCGGCTACGGCTATCACTGGTGGACAACGGCTCGCCACCTGCAGAGTACCGATGACGCCTATGTCGGCGGCGATGTCACGGTGATCGGCGCCAAGGTCGGTGGCTACATCGCGGAAGTCACGGTGACGGACAACCAGACGGTCCACGCGGGCGACGTGCTGGTGCGTATCGACGACCGCGACTACCGCGCCGCACTGGCCAAGGCGGAAGGCGCCGTGGCCGCGCAACAGGCACTGCTGGCAAACCTGGATGCCACCGCGCGCCTGCAGGAGGCGGTCATCGCCCAGGCCAGGGCTGGCATCTCGGCTACTAATGCAGACACCGTACGGGCGCGCGACGACCAGGTGCGCTACGCCAGCCTGGTGGCGAAGGCGGCTGTCTCCATCCAGAGCTCGCAGAAGGCTGACTCGGACTAC
Source organism: Cupriavidus sp. FW306-1B-F12B (assembly GCF_058781795.1). Lineage (NCBI taxonomy): Bacteria > Pseudomonadati > Pseudomonadota > Betaproteobacteria > Burkholderiales > Burkholderiaceae > Cupriavidus > Cupriavidus sp. FW306-1B-F12B. The sequence continues at coordinate 137,295 of NZ_JBYSXC010000008.1, read as the reverse complement.
AAGCAGGCCCAGGCCAATGGCGAGAAGGCGCGTGCCTCGCTGCTGGCCGCGCAGCGCCAGCTGGACGTGATCGGCACGCAGAAGCAGCAGGCGCAGGCGTCATTGGCGCAGGCGATTGCCGAGCGCGACATCGCCAAGCTGAACCTTGGCTATACGGAACTGCGCGCGCCCGTGGACGGCACCGTGGGCAACCGGCGCGCCCGCGTCGGCGCCTTTGCCGGTGCCGGCAGTCAGTTGCTGTCCATCGTGCCGGCCAGCGGGCTGTGGGTGGACGCGAACTTCAAGGAAGGGCAACTGGCGCACATGCGCCCCGGCATGCCGGTCGAAATTGAAGCCGATGTGCTGCCGGGGCGGGTCTTCCATGGCCACGTTGCCAGCCTGGCGCCCGCCACCGGTGCGCAGTTCAGCGTGCTGCCGCCGGAGAATGCCACCGGCAACTTCACCAAGATCGTCCAGCGCGTGCCGGTGCGGATCCGCCTGGACGAGCAGGACGCCCGGCTTGGCGTCCTGCGCCCGGGCCTGTCGGTGATCGCCCAGGTCAACACGCAGCCAGGCAAGCAGGTGCAGTGATGACCACGGCCACCCAGACCACCGCTGCGTCCGCCGTGGCGGCGATGCCGGACGAGATGTCCACCGCCGCCAAGGTGTTCGCCTTCAGCACGATGTGCGTGGGCATGTTCATCGCCTTACTGGATATCCAGATCGTATCCGCCTCGTTGCGCGATATCGGCGGCGCGCTCTCGGCCGGCGCCGATGAAACCGTCTGGGTGCAGACCAGCTACCTGATCGCCGAGATCATCGTCATTCCCTTGTCCGGCTGGCTGTCGCGCGTGATGTCGACGCGCTGGCTGTTCGCCGCCTCCGCGGCGGGCTTCACGGTGGCCAGCCTGCTGTGCGGGGTGGCGTGGGACATCAACAGCATGATCGTGTTCCGGGCGCTGCAGGGTTTCCTGGGCGGCTCGATGATCCCGATGGTGTTCACCACGGCCTTTGCCTTCTTCGTCGGCCCCCAGCGCGTCATCGCCGCCGCCACGGTGGGCGGGCTGGCCTCGCTGGCGCCGACGCTGGGGCCCACCATCGGCGGCTGGATCACCGATCACTATTCCTGGCACTGGCTGTTCTTCATCAACCTGGTGCCGGGCATCTTCGTCACCATCGCCGTGCCGCTGCTGGTCAAGGTCGACCGGCCCAACTGGTCGCTGGTGCGCGGTGCCGATTACCTGGGCATGGTGCTGATGGCGCTGTTCCTGGGTTGCCTCGAATACACGCTGGAGGAAGGGCCGCGCTGGGACTGGTTCGGCGACGACGTGATCCTGGCCACCGCCTGGATCTCCGGCTTGTCGGGCGTGGCGTTCATCTGGCGCACGCTGACCTATGCCAACCCGCTGGTGGACCTGCGCGCGCTCAAGGACCGCAACTTCGCGCTTGGCTGCTTCTTCTCCTTTGTCACCGGCATCGGCATCTTTGCCACCATCTACCTGACGCCGCTGTTCCTGGGGCGCGTGCGCGGCTTCAGCGCGCTGGATATCGGGCTGGCGGTGTTTTCCACGGGCGTGTTCCAGATGGCGTCGATCCCGCTCTATGCCTTCCTGGCCAACCGGGTCGACCTGCGCTGGCTGATGATGATCGGCCTGGGGCTGTTCGCGGTGTCGATGTGGTACTTCGCCCCCATCACGCACGACTGGGGCGCGGCGCAACTGCTGCTGCCGCAGGCGCTGCGCGGCATGGCCCAGCAGTTCGCGGTGGCGCCCACGGTGACGCTGACCCTGGGCAGCCTGCCGCCGGAGCGGCTCAAGCTTGCGTCCGGGCTGTTCAACCTGATGCGCAACCTGGGCGGAGCCATCGGCATCGCCGCCTGCGCGACCGCGCTCAACAACCGCGGCAACATGCACTTCCTGCGCGAGGCAGAGCACCTGAACATCCGCAATGAAGCCATGGGCAACCTGTTGCAAGGGATCAGCGACCAGTTCGTCGCGGCCGGGCACGATGCCCTCGATGCGCAGACCGCGGCCCTCAGGCAATTGTGGGGGCTGGCCTGGCGCGAGGCGCAGACCCAGACCTTTGGCGACATCTTCCTGCTGATCCTGGTCTGCTTCGCGATCGCCACCGCCATGGTGCCGCTGATGCGCAAGGTTGGGGTGCCGAAGGGCCCGTCGGCAGACGCGCATTGATGAAGGAACGACCATGAATATCAGTCTGTGCAAGCGGTTCCTGTCTGTCGCGCTGATCGCGGGGAGCGTCACGGTGGCGTATGCGGGGGAGCGCCCGCGCGACAACGGTGTGGCGTGCGCTCGTGCAGCGAATGCTTATTGCAATCTTCCAGATAAGGGCTATAGGCCAATGCCGCAAGGCGTGCCGCAGGGAGAGTCCGATTGACTGGTGTGCCAGTCCTCAACCGGGCTGCTTTGTATCTACGTATGTCGCCATCACGGATCCATACACAGCAATACAAATCCCCCTGAAATCCGACACATGCCGCTTGCCATGGCCTCCTAGACTCGTGCTCACATTGATCACGCAAACAGGAGAAGAAGATGTCGAAGACAGTCGATTTACCCCGTCGAGGCTTTCTGGGTGCAGCGGCAGCGACGCTGGCCACCGCGCCGTTCGGGCTGCCGCAGGCCGCCCGCGCGCAAAACGGTGTGTCGAAGGCGCCGGCGCTGCCCTTGACCACGCCGGGCACCCATGCCAGCTTCGCGCCGATCAAGCACGTCAATGCCGGCGTGCTCAATATCGGCTACGCCGAGGCCGGCCCTGCCACAGGGCCGGTCGCGCTGCTGCTGCACGGCTGGCCCTACGATATCCACAGCTTTGTCGACGTGGCACCGCTGCTGGCGGCCCGCGGCTATCGGGTGGTCATTCCCCACCTGCGTGGCTTTGGCTCGACGTCCTTCCTGTCTGCCGACACCATGCGCAACGGCCAGCCCGTGGCAATCGCCGCCGACATGATCGCGCTGATGGACGCGCTGAATATCCGCAACGCCGTCGTGGCCGGTTTTGACTGGGGCGCGCGCACCGCCGACATCATGGCGGCGATCTGGCCGGACCGCTGCAGGGGGCTGGTCTCGGTCAGCGGCTACCTGATCGGCAGCCAGGCAGCCGGCAAGCAGCCGCTACCGCCTGAGGCCGAGCTCCAGTGGTGGTACCAGTTCTATTTCTCCACCGATCGGGGCCGCGCCGGCTACCAGAAGTACACGCACCAGTTCGCCAGGCTGATCTGGAAACTGGCATCGCCGCAATGGCAGTTCGATGATGCGACGTTCAACCGCAGCGCCGCCGCCTTCGACAATCCCGACCACGTGGAAATCACCATCCACAACTATCGCTGGCGGCAGGGGTTGGCCAGCGGCGAGGCCAGGTTCGACGACTTCGAGAAGCGGCTCGCTACGGCGCCAGCCATCGGCGTGCCCACCATCACCATGGAAGGCGATGCCAACGGCGCGCCGCACCCCGAGCCCAGCGCCTATGCCAGCAAGTTCACGGGCCGCTACGAGCACCGGGACCTGACCGGGGGGATCGGCCACAACCCGCCGCAGGAAGCGCCCACAGCGTTTGCGCAGGCGGTGCTCGACGTTGACAGGCGCTGACGAAAGCGGGGGCGCAATGCGCAGATTGCTGATACTGGCTGCCATGACGCTGTCGGCGCTGGCATCGGAGCTGGGCGGCGCAGGCCATCGGTGCGCATGGTCGGGCATGCCCCGGACCATGCGCCCGGAGAAGCGGGCACGAAACAGGGGCGGCTCGGGCGCTGAGGGCTACACCGGCGCATGATAATATTCGCATGCGAACGAAAATCCCCCCCTTTATGGCGCACCAGACATGGAACATCGCCTCGTCTACCTGTTGAACGTGGGCCAGCGGCGCCTGCAGCGCTGGTCACAAACGCGCACTGCCGCGGGTGGCGTGACACCAGCCCAGGCCGGACTGCTTTTCTTCCTGGGCAGCAACGATGGCGCGCTGACGAGCGAGGCTGCCGCGGCGCTGGACCTGGGCGCGCCCGGGATGAGCGGCCTGGCCGACCGGACCGAAAGGGCCGGCCTGATCGAGCGCCGGCCGGACGAGAACGATGGCCGTGCCTCGCGCCTGTGGCTGACGGAGGCAGGGCGCCTGGCGCGCCAGCGTTCCAAGGCGAGCATGAAGGCATTGAATGCCAGGCTGACCGAAGGTTTCACCGCCGCCGAGATCGACGTGGTGGCGCGCTGGCTGACCAGCCTGCAGACAAAGTTTCCGGCCGCGGACGAGGGCGAGGTGTAGCCTGGCAGCGGCCGGAAAGCGAGGCAGTCGACTTACTGCCCGGCAACCCTGGTGAAGTCAGGTTTGCGTTTTTCGGCGAAGGCGGAGAATGCTTCCCGGGCTTCCGCACTGGCCAGCCGCTCCTCGAACCTGGCGCTTTCGCTGTTCATCTGCGAAACCAGTTTTTCCGCATCGCGCATGAGCTGTTTCATTGCGCTCAGGGAGCCCGCCGGCCTGGCGGCAATCTTCTCGGCCATCCGGCGCGCATCCGTGCGCAGCTGGTCATTGGCGCAAATCTTGTTCGCAATGCCCCATGCCACGGCGGTTTGCGCATCAAGCGGCTCGCCCAGCGCGAACATCTCGAAGGCCCTGGCGTGTCCGATCCGCAGCGGGAGCAGGTAACTCGACGCCGCTTCGGGAACCAGGGCGAGATTGACGAAAGGCGTGATCAGTTGCGCATCCTGGCCGAGTACGACGTAATCACAATGCAGCAGCATGGTGGTCCCGACGCCGACGGCCTTGCCATTGACCGCGGCGACAATCGGTACGGTCGAATTGGCAAGGGCGCGCAGGAAGCGATGCACGTGACGTTCGCTGGGGCCATTTCCCGAGGCGATCGCCGCGAATTCGCCGAGATCATTGCCGGCGGTAAAGCTGTCTCCGTCCCCCTGCAACAGCAATACCCGGATAAGCCGGTCCTGCTGTGCCTGCTCGATAGTGTCGGCAAGCGCGCCGTACATCTCGTTCGTCAAGGCGTTCTTCTTGTCCGTCCGGGCAAGCGTAAGGGTCAGCACGCCGCCGGTGAGGTCAACGCGGATTTCCGGGGTCATTGGTCGGTCTCCAGGTGAGAGTTGCACGCCTGCCGTGCAGGCTTCGCGATTAAGTTCGCATACGAAGTATATAGATGGTTCGCGTGCGAAGTAAACGATGGAGGCCGGGCAGCGTGCGGAATCAGCACCTGGGCCAGCGTCCTCCACACAGACGGTGCGGGCAGACGCGTGCTTGCGGTGCTGATAGGCGCGGAATACAGCACAAGCGGAAAGCGAACTTGCATGATGATAGTGACTGCTCTAGACTGACTTTCAAATCGATAGCAAGTAGGTTTTTCGAGGGAGCCAATCATGCAGAGGAAGCCACTTGGTGAAACGCCGTGTCCGATCGCACGCACCGCGGCCCGCGTTGCCGACAGCTGGAGCGTATTGATCCTGCGCGAAGCCTTTTACGGCGTGACCCGGTTCGACGAGTTCCAGCAAAACCTGGATATCGCACCCAATATGCTCACCCGTCGCCTGAACTCGCTTGTCGAAGAAGGCATGCTGGAGCGTCGCCAGTACTGTGACCGCCCGCCCCGCTCCGAGTACATCCTGACCGAGCGCGGGCGCGATTTCCGCCAGGTGCTGCTGGCGATGCTGGCCTGGGGCAACAAGCATCTCGCGCCTGAAGGCGAAAGCGTGCAGTTGGCCAACCGGCGCACCGGCGTGCGCGTGGAGCCTGTGCTGGTCGACGCAGCCAACGGGCGCCCGGTCACCGATGCCGACTATCACCTTGCGCCCGGCCCGGCTGCCAGCGACCGCGTGCGCCAGCGGCTGACCCGCTCGGCCGAAGCCTGAGACGGATTTCCCGCATGGCCAATTCTTGTTGCAACTTTCAAGGCCCGGCCACCGGGCGCATACCGCATGGCGCCTCAACTGTAGTGCGTGCGGCCGATTGATACCGGGTGTTTGGCAGGGAGAATGCGATGCATGCAAGAGATGTCGTGCTGTGCCAGCCGGTGCGGACCGCTATCGGCGCCTATAACGGCTCATTGAAAGGCGTTCCGGCGGCTGATCTCGGCGCCGCGGCGATACGGGCAACCGTGGCGCGGGCGGGAATCGATCCAGGCGAGGTCGGCAGCGTGGTGTTCGGAAACGTGATCCAGGCCGGCAACCGCATGAACCCGGCCCGGCAGGCTGCCATCGGGGCAGGGCTGCCGGTTTCGGTTCCGGCGATGACCGTCAACCGTGTCTGCGGCTCGGGAGCGCAGGCGAACGGGCGATTCACCGGCCAGATTGCCGGGGTGGCGACCAAAGGGAAGGGCGGTACGGCCATGTTCGACGTGGATGAAGCCAACCGCCCTGATACCAGCCTCGATACGCTCGGCCGGCTCAAGCCGGCTTTTCGACCGGACGGCACGATTACCGCCGGCAATGCGCCCGGGCTCAACAGCGGCGCAGCGGCCATGATCGTGGCCGAACGTTCGGTGGCTGAAGCCAGGGGGCTGGAGCCGATGGGACGATTGGCCGCTTATGGTGTCGGGGCCGTGGAGCCCGGCATGTTCGGGCTGGGTCCGGTCCCGGCGGTGCGGCAGGCGCTGCAACGCGCCGGCTGGGAGCTGGGCGACATTGAACGCATCGAGATCAATGAAGCATTTGCCGCGGTGCCGCTGGCCGTCGCGGCCGAGCTCGGATTGCCGCACGACATCATCAACGTCGACGGTGGCGCCATTGCCCACGGCCATCCGATCGGTGCGACCGGCGCCGTGCTGACGACGCGGCTGCTGCATGCCATGCGGGCCGACGGCATACGGCGCGGCATCGTCACGCTGTGCATCGGCGGCGGACAAGGGATTGCGCTGGCGCTCGAGGCGCTGGCCTGATCCGTCTGTTCTCGTGACGGGCGTGCATGGATCGGAAAGATCAGCGCAAACTATCTGGAGAAGAAATGAGCATTCAATACATTGAGGACCTCGCGCCGGGCCAGAAATACGGTTCGGGGCGGCTGACCGTCGAGCCAGAACGGATCAAGGCCTTTGCTGCCGAGTTCGACCCGCAGCCTTTCCACCTCGATGAAGCCGCTGCACGCGACACCCTATTTCGTGGACTGGCGGCGAGCGGTTGGCATACCGCCGCGCTGACGATGCGCCTGCTGGTCGACGGCGAATTCCGGCCCGCAGGCGGCATTGTCGGCGCGGGCTTCGAGGAACTGCGCTGGCCAAAACCGGTACGCCCCGGCGATGAACTGCATATCGAGAGCGAGATACTGGAAGTGCGGATTTCGAAATCGCGCCCCGATCAGGGCATCGTGAAGGTGCGTACCACAACCTTCAACCAGGCCGGCGAGCCAGTGCAGGTTTTCACCGGCAACCTGATCGTCCGGCGGCGCCCCGCAGCCGCCGCGCAGGCAGATGCGTCATGAAGATTCTTGTACTCGGTGCGGAGGGGGGCATGGGCGGGATGCCAGTTTGCGCCGCGGCGATCGGGCATAGCCGCGGCGCAGGCGGGTGACCGCATTGCCCGGCCAGCTTGAGGCTCTTGGCAATGCGGGTCAGCTTGGCGTGTTCGTTGCTCATGAAGGCTTGCGCCTGGGCCATTGTCATCGGCTCGATCGCGCGCTGGAGATTGACGGCGCGCCGGATACGGCTTTCCGGGCTGACCCGCCCACGCATTCATGGCCTCCACCACCCGTGCCGTCATGGCATCCGGTGTCTGTCGGATCAAGTGGCGGCCGTGGGCGTGTTCACGCCGCTGTCGTTCAAATCCGCGGGCGTCATCTCGTTCGCATCGGCAGGCATCCTGATCCGGTACCAGATGGCATACATCGCTGGCAGGAACACCAGCGTCAGCACCGTGCCGGCAAAGGTGCCGCCGATCAGCGTGTAAGCCAGCGTCCCCCAGAACACTGAATGCGTCAACGGTATAAAGGCCAGGATAGCCGCCAGCGCGGTCAGGATCACTGGCCGGGCACGTTGTACCGTGGCTTCGACGACAGCGTCGAACGGCGCCAGTCCCGCGCGCTTGTTCTGGTGGATCTGCCCGATCAGAATCAGCGTGTTGCGCATCAGGATGCCGGACAGTGCGATCAAACCGACCAGGGCGTTGATGCCGAATGGCTGCCGGAACAGCAGCAAGGTCGGGACTACGCCGATCAGTCCCAGCGGGCTGGTGGCGAGCACCATGACCATGGCCGAGATCGATCGCACTTGCAGGATGATGATCAGCAAGGTCAACGCAAGCATGATCGGGAACAGTGGCAGCAAGGCCTTGGTGGCCTTGTCGGATTCCTCGGTGGCGCCGGCCTGCTCGATCCGGTAGCCGGCCGGCAGCCTGGCGATGACCGGTTGCAGTTGCTGCAGGACGGCCGCGGACACGTCGGGTGGCTGCAGCCCCTCGGCGATGTCGCCGCGCACCGTAATGGCAGGCGTTCGGTCGCGCCGGCGCAGGATCGGGTCTTCCATGCGCACATCGACGGTGCCTACCTGCGAGAGCGGAATGCGCTGTCCTGCCGCACCGGTCAACGTGAAGCCGGAGATCTTCTCCGGGTCCAGGCGTATGTCTCCCGCGGCGCGTGCCAGGACCTGCACCGAGCGAATGTCCTCGCGGACTTCGGTGACCGGCAGGCCGTTGAGGAGAAGCTGCAATTGCTGGGCGACGCCGCTGGAAGTCAGGCCGACGGCCTGCAGCCGATCCTGCTGCAGCGTAAAGTGCAAGGCGGGCGCGCGCGGTCCCCAGTCGGTATTGACGGTTCTCATCAGTGGGCTGGTGTCCATCACCCGGCGCACGTCCGCCGCAATGGCACGCAGCTTGTCCGGGTCCGGCCCGGCGACGCGGAATGCCACGGGGAAGGGCGAGTATGGGCCGAATACCAGTTGGTTGACGCGCACCCTGGCCTCTGGCGCGAGTCCGGCGGCGACCGCCTGGCGCAGCCTGAGCTTCAGCGCCTCGCGTTCGTCCTGGTTCTCAGTCCGCACCACGATCTTTGCGAAGGAGGGATCCGGCAGCTCGGGGGACATGGCGAGATAAAACCGGGGCGCACCCTGACCGATGTAGGCCGTCACGATCTTCGCCTCTGCCTGCCTGGCGAGCCACGCTTCCACCTTGGACGTTGCCGCGCTGGTCTGGGCGATGGACGTGCCATAAGGCATCTGGACTTCGACCAGCACCTCGGGCCGGTCGGAAGTCGGGAAGAATTGCTTTTTCACCAAGCCCATGCCCAGCACGGACACCACAAAGCTGCCCACCACGACGGCGGCCACGATCCATTTGCGCTGGATGACGCGCCCTAGCAGACGTCGGAAGCGGTTGTAGTTCAAGGTGCCATAGATGGCATCGTGGCCGCCTTCGGCCTTGCCGATCTCAGGCAGCAGCTTGACGCCCAGGTAAGGCGTGAAGGCGACGGCGACGATCCAGGACACGACCAGTGCAATGCCCACGATCCAGAACATGTTGCTGGTGTATTCGCCGGCGGTGGAACGCGCAAAACCGTTGGGCATGAAGCCCACCGCCGTCACCAGGGTGCCGGACAGCATCGGCGCGGCAGTGTGACTCCAGGCATAGGCGGAGGCGGCAACGCGGCCGTAGCCTTCCTCCATCTTGACCACCATCATCTCGATCGCGATGATGGCGTCGTCCACCAGCAGGCCCAGCGCAAGGATCAGCGCGCCCAGGGTAATGCGGTCAAAGTTCTTGCCAGTGGCCGCCATGACGACGAACACTGCGGCCAGCGTCAGCGGCACAGCCGCTGCAACGACGATACCGACGCGCCAGCCCATGCTCAGGAAACACACCGCCAGCACCACGAGCAGGGCGACAAAGAACTTGACCATGAACTCATCGACCGATGCGCTGATGTTGACGGACTGGTCGGTCACTTTGGTCAGGCTCATGCCCAGCGGCAACGCTTCATTGATTGCTGACACTTCCGCATCCAGCGCCTTGCCCAGGTCCAGGCCGTTCCAGCCGTCGCGCATCACGATGCCCAGCAGCAGTGCGGGTTCGCCGTTGTTGCGGATCAGGAAGGTCGCCGGATCCTCATAGCCGCGTTCAACCGTGGCGACATCCGAAAGCTTGAGGGTCCGGCCCTGCGCCACCACTGGCGTGTCCCGGATCTTCTGCAGTTTGTCGAAGGCGCCGTCGAGGCGAATGAAAACCCGGGGACCCGAGGTGTCGATCGAGCCGGCCGGCGTGAGGGCGTTCTGGCTGTTCAGCGCGGTGAAGATGTCCTGCGGCGAGATACCCAACGTGGCCAGGCGATCATGGGAAAAGGAAACGAAAATGCGTTCGGACTGTTCCCCGATGATGTTCACTTTCTTCACGCCCGCTACGTGCAGAAGTCTCTGCCGCAGTGTTTCGGCGTCGCGTACCAGCACCCGATGTGGCTCGCCTTTTGCCTTCAACGCAAACAGGGCGAAGGTTACGTCCGAATACTCGTCATTGACGATCGGGCCGATGACGCCGGCAGGCAAGCTGCCCGACTCGTCCAGAATCTTCTTGCGCGCCTGATAGAACTCCTCCTGGACCTCCGACGGCGGTGTGCTGTCGAGCAGGGTCACTGTGGTGAACGCCAGGCCAGGCCGCGTGTAGGTTTCGGTGCGGTCATACCAGCGCAGTTCCTGCATGCGCTTTTCCAGTCTTTCCGCCACCTGGTCCTGCATCTCCTGCGCCGTCGCTCCCGGCCAGGCCGTGATGACCGTCATGGTTTTCACCGTGAAGGCGGGATCTTCCGCCCGGCCCAGCTGGAAGAAGGCGATAACGCCGGCCAGCGACACCAGGACGATCAGGAACAGCGTGACAGATCGTTCACGGACAGCGAGTGCCGAAAGGTTGAACCCACTCATTGCTGCACTCCACGAGCAGGAATCGGACTGGCTCCGGTTCCGCTTGCCGCGATGCGAACCTGCTCGCCGTCGCGCAGAAGATGGGCGCCGAGGGCAACGATCCGGTCCCCGACCCTGAGTTCACCTGCGACACGCGCGGCGTCGTCATCCAAACCGCGGACCTTCACCGGGCGCCAGGTGACGCGATTGGATCTCTCGTCCAGCACCCACACGCCAGGGCCTTTGCCCGGGTCGAAGAGGGCACCGATCGGCACCTGCAGGTCGACTTGCTTCGACGGGCGGATTTCCGGAATCCGGAGGGTAACGGTCGCGCCGAGCGGGGCCTCGGCCAGCGTGCCTTCGAGCACGTACCTTGCTTCATAGGTGCGGGTCAGCCGGTCCGCCGAGTCGGAAAGCTGCCGGAGTTTCGCCGGCACGGTCAATGTGTCATTGCCGTATAGCGTCGCCTGGCTTACGGAGCCCACGGGGGGGCGGAGCGTTTCCGGCAGGTGAACGATGGCTTCGCGGCGGCCGGCATGCGCCACGCGTACCACGACCTGGCCGGCGTTGACGACTTGGCCGGCATCGGCCAGCGTCTCGACGACTACGCCGTCGGCGTCGGCGAGCAAAACCGCGTAGCCAGTTGCATTGCGCGCCACATCGGCCTGGGCTTCCGCTGCGTTGAGCTGTGCCCTGGCCGACTCCGCCGCGGCCTTGATCTGGTCATAGGACGAGGCCGATACGGCGCCGGACCCGACCAGGTCGCGATACCGGGCCTCATCCTCCGCGGTTTGCCTGGCCCGCGCCCGCGCGGCGACGACGGCCTCCTGCTGGGCGTGCGCCGCCAGCTTGAGGTCGTTCGGGTCGATGCGCATGAGCGGCTGGCCGCGCTTGACGGTCTGGCCGGTATCGACCAGCCGCTCCAGCACTTTGCCAGAGACACGAAAGCCCAGATCGCCCTGGACCCGGGCGGCAACGGTCCCCGTGAATGAACGTGTCGTGGCGGCCGGGTCCTGAACGGTCCCGATTCTGACCAGCGGCGGCTGGCTGCGCGGATCGGGAGGCGCCGTATCGCCGCAAGCGGCTAATACAAGCGGCAACACGCACGCGGCGGCGGATGAGGCAAAGCGGCGCTGAAGCATAAGGTCCTCTCAAGCGAGACTGGACCTGGATTATTGTTCTTGTGACCAATTTAGTCAATGGTCACAAGCAAATCCGCTAGCGATGTGCACCACCTTAAGGAGCAAGGCTGCGCAGTATCAGGCTGGAAAGCTGGACGTGGGCCTCCGCAGCGAGATCGAGGTTGTGCTGTAGCAGCAGCGGATCGATGTAAGGGCGCATGACGAGATAGATGCCCTTGGCGGTCTCATCCAGTGGCGTCTTGCGCTCAAACTCCCCGGACTTGCGTCCTTCCAGAACAATCCGCATTACCACTTGCTTGATGTGGTCCTCATAGGTCAGAACAGGCTGCCACCGCTCCTGGGCTGCCGCCGAAGCAATGGCGTAGAGTTTGCGGTCCTGGAAGAAAAGACGGGCGCTGGCCTCCATCAGGGCCTTGAACAGGCGCCGCAAACGTTCCGACGAGGTCGGGACGTCTGCAATCGCCGCATCAACCTCGGCCGTGATGGCGCACAGGCAGTTCGCGCAGATCACTTCTCCGATCGCCTGCTTGGAATCGAAGAACTTGTAGATGTAAGCCTTGGAAAAGCCGATCGCCTTGGCCAGGTCGGAAACTGTCGTCTTCTCATAGCCATACAGGCTGAAGTGCTCGGTCGCCGCCGCCACGATCTGGGAGCGGACATTGTGGTCGACAGGGCCTCGGGACGGCAGGGCGGTGGGTGTGGTTTCGGTCATGCAGCGAGCTTAGCGCTCCAGATGGCTGTTGACAACCAGTGACCATTTTATAATATAGTCACACATTCCTGTTCGCCCTGGCTTCCGTGAACCCCATGCTTACCCATCGCTTTCTTGCCCTGCTGTTGAGTGTCGGCGTATTGACGGGTTGCGCCGTCGGCCCCGACTACAGACAACCGGGCGCCCCGCTCCCCGACCGCTACCTGGGCCAGTCCGGCGTTGAACAAAGGCATGCGTCATCCGCTGCCGAGCTCGTCACGTGGTGGGAAGGATTTGGCGATCCGCTGCTGACCCGGCTGGTGTCATTGGCATTGGATCAGAACCTGGACCTGGCGCAAGCGTCGGCGCGCGTCACCCAGGCACGCGCGGGGCTCGGCGTGGCCAATGCGGCCTTGCTTCCTTCGGGCAGCGCCAGTGCGCAGGCGGCCAGAAACTATCAGTCGATCGAGACGCCCCTCGGGAAGCTGCTCGATGCAACGCCCGGCTTTGACAGATATGGCAACAGCTACGAGGCCAATCTCGGCGCAGCCTGGGAACTGGACGTATTCGGTGGACTGCGCCGTGGGCGGGAAGCCGCCCTGGCGGAGTACCAGGCATCGACTGCGGGCGCGACCGCGACGCGTCTCGCTGTGGCCGCCCAAACTGCGGATCTCTATATCACCGTGCGCGGACTGCAGTCCCGCATTGCCATCGCCAGGCAGCAAGTGGAGACCCAGCAGAAGCTGCTTTCGACGGTGAGCCTGCTTTACAGCAAAGGGCTTGCAGCCGAACTGGAGGTACGACAGGCCGAAGGCGCGCTCGCTCAGGTCCGCGCGACCGTCCCGGTGCTGGAGACAGGCCTCGATGCAGCATTGAATGCGCTGGACGTAATGCTTGGTGTTCCGCCCGGCACGTATCGTGCCGAACTGGCCGGCCCTGAAGCGATTCCCGCCGCACCGCAGCTCGCCGGAACGGGCTCGCCGGCGGATCTGCTGCGACGCAGGCCCGATCTCATCGTCGCGGAGCGCCGGCTGGCGGCGGCGAACGCACGAATCGGTGTAGCCATTGCGGAGTACTACCCAAAATTCTCGCTCAGTGCCCTGTTGGGCAGCGCCACAACCGTAGCCAGCGGGAACCTCTTTTCCGCGGGCGCAAGCCAGGCAGCAGGCGTGCTGGGCCTGCGCTGGCGTCTGTTTGATTTCGGCCGCATCAATGCACAGATCGAACTGGCCCGAGGGCAGGAGGCAGAAGCGCTGGCGGCATACCGTCAGGCTGTGCTGCGCGCGACCGAGGATGTCGAAAATGCCTTCTCCGCGCTGATCAAGCGTGAAGATCAGGCAGGCACGCTGGCACAAGGCGAGACCTCGCTGACGCAGGCGCGCAATGCCTCATTTGCCGCCTACCAGAAAGGCGTGGTCCGCTTGATTGAGGTCTTGCATGCTGACGAGAGTCTTCTGCGGACGTCCGACGCCAGAGCGCAGGCACAGACCGAATCAGCGCGGGCCGCTGTGGCGGCGTTCAAGGCGCTCGGCGGGGGGTGGGAACCGGCAGCTGCCTTATAGGGCAATACCGCTCTAGTTGCCGGCTTTCTGGTAGGCGCGCACTGGCGTCAGAAACTCCAGCGTACGTGGTGCTTTCAGCAAATCGGCCAGCACCGCCTCAGATTCGCGCCGGTAGGACGCTTTCAGGTGGTGGTCCCTGAAATGCTGCGCGCTGCAGGCCCAGTTCTCATAGAGAACAAGCGTGTCAGGATCTTCGAGCGAGCGGTGCAGATACGTGTTGATAAAGTCCGGCTCCTTCGACATCTGGTTGAGGACATCAAGGAGTTTTGACTCGAGCTCGGCGCGCCGCTCGGGCTTGCCCGGCAGATGGACGATAAAGGCAATGGATTGGTTCATGGTACTGCTCCAGGCAGGATGGGCCACCTCATGCGCGGACCGCAAAGGCATTGACTTACAGTTGGCTCATGCCACCGTCGGCGATGATTTCGGTACCAACGATGAAGGCCGATTCCGGCGCCGACAGATGCAGCACCGTCGACGCAATCTCGGCCGGCTGGCCGAAACGGCCCAGCGGGATCTGGCTCTGGATCTGCGCGGCGGTGGCCGACAGGGTGTCGGCTTCCAGGCCCAGCTTGCCATACAGCGGCGTCGTCACCGGCCCGGGGCTGACCACATTTACCCGGATGCCCGAGCTGACCAGCTCACCCGACAGGGTCCTGGCCAGCGAGATCAGTGCTGCCTTGCTGGCGGCATACACGGAAGACATCGGCATGCCGATGCGCGCATTGATCGAGCCGTTCAGCACGATCGACGTGCCCGGGTTCAGCAGCGGCAGCAGCGCCTGGATCTGGAAGTACGCGCCCTTCACGTTGGCGTTGAAGGTGGCGTCCCACAGTGCCTCGTCCACATCGGCAACGGCGGCAAACCTGGCAATGCCGGCGTTGATGAAGACGGCGTCCAGGCGGATGCCGGCGTCGGTCAGCTGGCGAGCCAGGTCACGCGCGGCCTGCACGGTGCCGGTTTCGTTGCGGATGGCGATGGCCTCGTTGCCGAGCGTGGCGCGGGCGCCTTCCAGTGCCGCTGCGTCGCGGCCGGTGATGACCACGCGAGCCCCTTCCTGGGCGAATGCCTGGGCAGCCGCCAGGCCGATGCCGCTGTTGCCGCCAGTGACCAGAACGGTCTTGCCTTCGAAGCGATTCATGATGTCCTCCGGTTGGGAAAGTTGAACTTGAACAATCGCGTGACTGCAGTATGGGCGCTGGCCTCCGGTTTGCCATACGATCGATCCGACGAACACGTTCGAAGGAGTCGCACATGTTGTCGGAAGACGAACTGGCCCTGCTGGAGGCCATCCGCGAGGCCGGCAGCCTGTCGCGCGCGGCGGCCAGGCTGGGCAAGGCGCCGTCCACGGTGTCGCACGCCGCGCGGCAGCTGGAGCAGCGCTTCGACGCACTCCTGTTCGACCGCCGCCGCTACCGCCTGCAGCTGACGCGTGCCGGCGAATTGCTCACAGAAGAAGCCGCCCGGCTCGCGCAGGATGTCGCGCGCGTCACACAGCGCGTGCGGCAGGTCGCCAACGGCTGGGAAGACCGGTTGTGGATCGTGACCGACGAGCTGATGGAATTCGAGACCCTGATGCCCGTCATGCATGCGTTCGACGCGCAGGAATCCGGCGTGGCGCTGCGCGTCACGCACGAAGTGCTGGCCGGCACCTGGGAAGCGCTGCGGGACGGCCGCGCCGACCTGGTCATCGGTGCCACCAACGAGCCGCCCGCCATCCCTAACCTGGGGTGGTTCGAGCTGGGCGTGATCGAATGGGTGTTTGCGGTTTCGCCCCGGCATCCGCTGGCGGCCGCCCGCCAACCATTGACGCGTGAGGAGATCGCCCGCCATCGTGCCGTGGTGGTGGCAGATTCATCACGCCTCACGGGCGGCCGTGCTTACGGCATGGTGGGCGGACAGCGCCTGCTGGCCGTGCCGAGCATGCGAGCCAAGACCCTGGCGCAGCGCGATGGCCTGGGGATCGGCTGGCTGCCCAGGCACCGGGTCGGCTCGCTGCTGCAGCGCGGCGAACTGATAGAGAAGCGCACCGCCGACCCGCGCGAGCCCAACCTGCTCTACGTGGGCTGGCGCGGCGATCACGAAGGCCGCGCGCTGCAATGGTGGCTGGAGCAGTTGCGACGGCCCCGGCTGGCCAGGCTGCTGGTGCGGGGCGTCGACGCCTACGCGTAGCTGGCAGGGCAGCGTCCTACCATCTAAAGTAGCTTGTGGCTTTGCGGTACCAGGCAAGGAGAATCGTGATGGCCCAAGGATTCGACGCGATCATCATCGGCACCGGGCAAGCCGGCCCCGCACTCGCTGCGCGGCTGGCCGGCGCGGGTATGAAAACGGCCGTCATCGAGCGCGCGCGTTTTGGCGGCACCTGCGTGAACACCGGCTGCATTCCCACCAAGACCCTCATCGCAAGCGCGTACGCGGCGCAACTGGCGCGGCGGGCTGCCGAGTACGGCGTGACCATCGGCGGGCCGGTCGCGGTCGACATGAAGCAGGTGAAGGCACGCAAGGACGAGATCTCCGGCCGTTCCAGCAACGGTGTGGAACAGTGGATGCGCGGGCTGGAGAATGGCACGGTCTATCAGGGGCACGCTCGCTTCGAAAGCGCGCGCAGTGTGCGGGTCAACGGCGAACTGCTGGAAGCCGACCGGATTTTCGTGAACGTCGGCGGCCGGGCCCTGGTTCCGCCCATGCACGGGCTGGACCAGGTGCCGTACCTGACCAACTCGGGCATGATGGAGGTGGATTTCCTGCCGGAGCACCTGATCATCGTCGGCGGCAGCTACATTGGCCTCGAGTTTGGCCAGATGTACCGCCGTTTTGGGGCCAGGGTGACCGTTGTCGAAAAAGGCCCGCGCCTGATCCAGCGCGAAGACGAGGATGTGTCGCAGGCAGTGCGGGAGATCCTGGAACGCGAGGGGATCGAAATCCGGCTCAATGCCAATTGCCTGAGCGCGCGCAGGGAAGGCGATCACATTGCGGTCGAGCTGGATTGTTCGGATGGGGCGCGCGACGTCCACGGCTCGCACCTGCTGCTGGCGGTTGGGCGCGTGCCCAACACCGAGGACCTGGGGCTGGACCAGGCCGGGGTCGAGACCGACGCTCGCGGCTATATCCAGGTAGACGAACAGCTGCGCACCAACGTCCCTGGCATCTGGGCGCTTGGCGATTGCAATGGCCGCGGTGCCTTCACGCATACGTCATACAACGACTATGAGATCGTCGCTGCCAACTTCCTCGACAACGATCCCCGCAAGCTGACGGACCGCATCGCGGCCTATGCCATGTTCATCGACCCTCCGCTCGGCCGCGCCGGCATGACGGAAGCAGAAGCCCGGCAATCCGGACGCAGGCTGCTGGTCGGCTCTCGCCCCATGAGCCGCGTCGGGCGAGCCGTGGAGAAGGGCGAGAGCCAGGGCTTCATGAAGGTCGTGGTCGACGCCGATACCCGCATGATCCTGGGCGCCGCGATCCTCGGCTTGACCGGCGATGAGGTGATTCACTCACTGCTCGACATCATGTATGCCAAGGCTCCCTATACCACCATCAGCCGCGCGATGCACATCCATCCGACGGTGTCGGAGCTGGTGCCGACGCTGCTGCAGGAGCTGCGGCCACTGGCCTAGGTGCCGCCTCCTTCAGAGCAGTTTGCATGCCTCGTCGAATTCCAGGCGGGGGCTGCGTGGGAACAGCTTGGCAGGGTCGCCATAGCCAAGATTGCACAGGAAGTTCGATTTCACGTGGCTGTCCGGGAAATATTCGAGCTGGAAGGCATTGTCCTTAGGGTCCGCGGGAAAGAATTCGTGATCGACCTTGGCATTGTCGAAGCCGGACATCGGCCCGCAGTCGAGCCCCAGCGAGCGGGCGGCGATGATGAAGTACGCGCCCTGCAGGGAACTGTTTCGCCTCGCGGTAGTCAGCGCGAGCTCGGGGGTTTCGGCGAACCACGAGCGTGCGTCCGCATGCGGAAACAGCTTGGGCAGAAGTTCGTAGAACTTGATGTCATAGGCGATGATGGCTGTGACCGGCGCGGCCATGGTTTTCTCTACATTGCCCGGCGCCAGCGCGGGCAACAGGCGCTGCTTGGCCTCAGGGGTACGCAGGAACAGAATGCGCGCGGGAGAGCAGTTGGCGCTGGTCGGCGCCCATTTCATCAAGTCATAGAGCTGCCGCAGGGTTTCGTCGCTCACGGGCTGGTTCAGCCATGCGCTGTGCGTGCGAGCATCGCGAAAGAGCAGATCCATGCCTTCTTCACTCAAGCGCTTGTTCATGGTTATCTCCTGGAAACGGGACCACGCGGCTGCCCGGCCAGGGCGCCGCTTCTGTCTAGCATAGGCAGCGCCGCTCGCCGCCGCGCCGCAGGCTTTCGCATGGATCCGCAGAGATTGTCCGCGCCATCGGCATGTGCCAGCGCGGGCAGGGGCTCAGGTATCCGCAAAGCCGCTTTGGCACGCCGGGCGAAACGCGCAGTGATCCGGTCGAAGTGACGATTGCCGGCCCTGGTGCTCGCGGTGATACTGGCAAACACCTGGCGCACCTGTGCCACGAAAAATGGGGGAGCAATGGCGAGAAGGCAAAAGCTTGTGCAAACACATACGCCGCGCGCGAGTTCCCCCTGCACCAGCTACCCATCAGGGTGGTGCGCGGCCGTCGCGCGCCTGTCATTGTGAAACCACTCGTCTGCGCTTGCCTGCCTGGCTTCCTCAAGCTGGCCGGGCGCGCGACGCATCGGTTCATGTAGCAAATGGCAGGAGTCATCACCATGGAAACCTCAACCCCCAGCGGAAATCCCTTGCAGGATCTTTCCGCCAACCTGGCAGCCATCGCCGAGCGCGTCGGCCAGAGTGTCGTGGCGGTGCACGGGCGGCATCGCTTTCCCTCCAGTGGAGTCATCTGGCAACCCGGCGTGGTGGTCACGGCCGCGCATACGCTCAGGCAGGAAGACGGCATTGAAGTCACCCTGGCCGATGGCCGTAGCGTGGCGGCCGTCCTGGCGGGACGGGACCCTGGCACCGACCTGGCCGTACTGAGGCTCGATGGCGTGGAGTTGAACCCGGTCGAGAGCGGTGATGCGCGCGCCCTCAAAGCGGGCCATCTGGTGCTCGCGGTGGCGCGAGTGGACCGGCTCGGCACCAGCGCGGATTTCGGCGTTGTCGGCACTGCCGGCGGTCCATGGCGTACCTGGCGAGGCGGGCAGTTCGACGCCTTCGTGCGGCTTGACGGCGGCCTGCGCCCCGGTTTCTCCGGAGCGGCCCTGGCGGATATGCAGGGGCGGGTCATGGGCCTGTGCACATCGGCGCTCGCGCCTGGCGCCGGCATCCTGATTCCGGCTGCGACCGTGGCGCGCGTGAGCGGCGAACTGCTAAGCAAAGGACGTGTCTCGCACGGCTACCTTGGCGTGGGCACGCAGCCGGTGAACCTGTCGGAGTCTTGGGTGACGAAGCTGAATCTGGCATGCGGGCGCGGGTTGCTGGTGGTATCGCTTGCGGCGGGCGGGCCCGCGGAGCAAGCCGGGGTGCTGATCGGAGATGTGCTGGTCGAACTGGATGGCAAGCCATGCCAAGACATGGACGACGTCCATGCCGCGCTGGGCGGCGACCGCATCGGGCAGTTGCTGAAGATCGGGCTGATCCGGGGTGGCGAGCGCAAGGAGTGCTCGGTCACGGTGGGCGAACGCCAGTCACGGAAGTCGTGCGGCTGAGATTCATGCAAGCCGTCGCATGCCGGATGCCAGGATGACACCGATGAGCCCGGTCAGGGTCGCCGTGGTCGCCGCCTCGCCGCAGGCGCGCGCAAGCCTGCAGGCGCTTGTCGAGGGGGTGTCGGCGCTGGATTTCGCAGGCAGCGCGGCCGACGCCGCAGGGATCGCCGACCGCTTTGCCGGGGACGTGCCGGATGTGGTCGTGGTCGAACTTGAGCCGCACGCCGGTGACCTGCCGGCGCCGGAGGCGGGCCGCGATCCCGCAGCGCCGGCGCTGGTCCTGCTCACCGACGAGACGGACAGCGACTGGATCCATGAGGCGCTGGGAGCCAGCGCCACGGCACTGCTGCCGCGTAGCGCGACGCCCGGCGAAATCATCGCCGCGATCGAAGCTGTGGCCGCGGGACTTTGCGTGCTGTCCCCGGAGGTCCTCGCCAGGCTGCTGGCGCAGCGCAGGGCACCTCGCCAGACGGCATCCGCGGCTCTGACCGAAACGCTCACCCCACGCGAGCTTGAAGTGCTGGCCATGCTCGCCGAAGGGCTTGGCAACAAGGAAATCGCGCGCCAACTCGACATATCGGACAACACGGTGAAGTTCCACCTGTCCGCCATTTTCGGCAAGCTCGGCGCAAGCAGCCGCACCGAGGCTGTATTGCAGGGTATGCGGCACGGTCTCATCCTGGTGTAGGAGGCTCAGCCCGGAGTCACATCACCAGCGCGCATCAGAGGAACGGCGCAATGTTCGCCATCGCGCGCGACACGTAGGCCTCCTTCTCGCCCACTGGCGCCACATAGTCAATCGCGCTGCGTGCAGCCTCGACGCCTTCCAGGCGGGCGATGAACCAGGCGGCCAGGTACTGCGACGCCAGGCATCCGCCGGCGGTTGCAACGTTTCCCTTGGCGACAAACGGCTGATCGAGCACAGCCACGCCGGCCTCCACTACCCATGGCTTGGAGATCAGGTCCGTACAGGCCGGAACGTCGTTCACCAGGCCCAATTTGGCGAGGATGAGCGTGCCCGAGCATTGCGCGCCCAACAACTGGCGCGTCGGGTCGAAGCGCAGTTGCGACATCAGCGCGGCATCGGCAACGACGTCCCGGGTTCGTATCCCGCTACCCACCAGCACAGCGTCCGCGTTGCATGCGTCCTCCAGCGATGCTTGCGACTCAATCACCACACCGTTCAGCGAACGCACCTTGGCCGCCGGGCTGGCGATCGAAACCCGCCAGCCGGGCCGCTTGACCCGGTTGAGGATGGCGAGCGCGATCAGCGAGTCGATTTCGTTGAAACCTTCGAAGGTCAGGATGGCGATATGCATGGGGCCTCGTGGGAGTGGAGACGTTGGGTTGCGCCATCGTAGAGCCGGCAGTCAGTACATTCAAATAATTGTTATAGATACGCTCAGGCTGCGTCCTGCGGGTCCGCAAACGCCGCCATGCGCAGGACCGCTTCCCTGAGCTCCGACCTGAGTTGCGCCACCAGCTCCGCGGCCGGCAGGGACCTGGTCAAGGGCGCTGCCTGCCCGGCCCACTGCGCTGCATACTCAGCGCTTCCCGCGGCCTTGGCTGCGGCGTGAAGCGCCTTTCCCGCGTCATAGGCGATCGGGTAGTCCGGCACCGGCGGTGCGTCGGCGGCGATGCCGAGTGCCGTGAGCCGGTTGGTGAAGCCCCTGGCCGCGCGGCCCGATATGGCGCGGGTGAGCGTGGTCGCGCGCGGCTGGGGCGCGGTCAGCGCCGCGCGATAGGCGGCATCGGCAGATGACTCCGGGCAGGCGACGAATGCGGTGCCAAGCTGGGCGGCTTCCGCCCCGAGAGCCAGCACCGCGGCAATGCCTGCCCCGTCCATGATGCCGCCCGAGGCAATCACCGGAAGTTTCGTGCCCAGCACCAGGAGACGCACCAGAGCCAGCGTGCCGAGGCCTTCGTCGTAGCCATCGGTGTCGAAGGCGCCGCGGTGTCCGCCGGCTTCGATGCCTTGCGCGACGATGGCGTCCACGCCGGCGGCCTCTATCTGGCGCGCTTCATGCAGCGACGTTGCACTGGCCAGCAGCACGATCCCAGCCGCGCGCAGCGCGTCAATTTTCTGCTGGGCGGGAAGGCCGAAATGGAAGCTCACGACCGCTGGCTTTTCTTCCAGCAGCATCTGGAACATGGCGTCGTCGGCCACGAAACTCTTGTAGATCTCGCGCAGGCTCGCCGGTGTGGTCCCGCCGTGCTCGGCAAACTGGGCGGCAAGGTAGCTGAGCCAGGCCTGCTCGCGCACCTCATCGGCCTTGGCCGGGGCGTGGCAGAACAGGTTGACGTTGAATGGCTTGCCGGTCAGCGCTCGGGTCTCGCGGATGGTCTTGCGCGCGGCTTGCGCGTCCATTGCCCCGACACCAAGCGAGCCCAGCCCGCCGGCCTCCGACACGGCGGCAGCCATGGCCGCTGTGCTGACACCGGCCATGGGCGCCTGGATGATGGGCGTGGAAATGCCCAGGATTGAAAGAAGGTTGCGGCGGTGGCTGGAGGGCGTGGAAGTGTCCATGAAGGTCTCTTTCTCTTTGAAGTGCAGGATTCCGCTCGGGAGCTCATCGAAGGCGAGGCTGTACCGGAGGGTATCGAGCATGCCATGAAATCCGGCGGCGTGAGATGTTGCTGCGGCTTCGCAATGGATTGTTCATCGCGCGGCGCATCCGGTCCTGTCGGTGCGGGGCAAGGTGGCTTACCGCACGCGCCCCGCATTGCAGGCTTGGGATACCCGGCAACTATCGACTAGCTTGGAAGCCTTGGGGCCGCTTCGATGGGGCATTTGATGAAGACGATCACAGGGCGCCTGGTCACGATTGTTTCCGTGGACATAGCAGCGGGCCTCCTTGCCGCAAGCGGCGCGTGGGCCTCTGACATCGTCTGCAAATCCACTGCGCGCGAACCCCCCGTACGCTGCAACAACCCGGATGGCTCCGGGGTGAGATGCAACCTTGCGACGGGCGAGGTCGGCCAGAAGGCGCGCCCGCGGCATCTGATCTGCGATTCCTCCAGGCTGTCAGAGCGCTACGAGCGCATCTACGCCGAGCAGCAGAGGATGCTGCGCAAGGGCAGGATCCTGGACTCGGACATCGCGGCGTGGCGCGGCCGGCGCGATGCCTGCGACTCGGTACGCTGCCTGGAAAGCCTGTTCGGCAGATTCTGGCGGGAGCGGGATTCGATGCGAATCGCGCCAGGCCGCTCCGACGCCGCGAATCCGGCGGCAACTGCCAGATCGACCCCGGCCAGCCAGGAGGCGGCACCGCCGCCCGAGGCGGCTTCCGCACAGGCCCCACAGACCTCAACGCAGATTCCTGCGCCGACGCAGCGCGTGCAAGAAGAGCCGCCGCCGGCGGAGCCGCCTGCCATGTCGCCCGCACCGGAACCCGTCGAACCAGCACGGCCGACGGCTCCCGCTGTCGCAGCGCTGCCGGTCTGGCACGCCACAGCGCCTCCGGTTGCCGAGAACGAGAACAGCCGCGCGGACAAGTCCCATCCGGCAGCCCTTGCCGTGGAGAGCCTGCTTTCAGGGCTGGTCGTGATGGGTGCGGGTTTACTGTGGACGCGCCGTGCTGCGAGCGCGCAGGATCGGACGCGTTTCGCCATCCCGGCGGCGGCGGTGGTCGTCTATGGCTTGCTGCTTGTGAATGCGCTGCTGCTGCCGTTTACGCTCGCCGTGAAGTGAGGGCACTGGCGCCTTACCGACGACAATGCATGGCGCCGCATCTTGAACAGGCGGTGGCCATCGCGGCTCGGCGTGCAGCAGCTATGCATGGATGCGCCGCACCGGCGTTCAACGCCCCTTGAAAATCGGGTGCCGGGCGCAAACCGACAGCACGATGCGCTCGGACTGCACCAGGTAGTCGTTGAGGGCCGCGGCACACTCTGCGAGCTTGCCCGCCTCGAACAACTGCAGGATGTGCTGGTTCATCTCGACATATGGGCCATGCAGGAATTCCGCATCCTGCAGCATGCCGAAAGCCAGGCGCAGCTCGGCCAGCAGGTGGGAGAACATCACGTTCAGCCGCTCGCTGTCGGCCAGTTCCACGATGGCCATATGGAACTCCATATTGGCGGTGCCCGCGCCCTGCCAGTCGCCGCTGTCGCGGCAGCGCAGTCCCATTTCCACCGCTTCGCGCAGGTGCTTCCTGGCCGGATGGCTGGGATAGGCCTGGGCGATGGCCTGGCACTCGATCATGCGGCGCACGCGGTAGATGTCGATGATGGCCGCGATGCTGGGAATTGCCACGGATACGCCGCGGTTGGGTTCGTGCTTGAGCAGGCCTTCCTTGGTCAGCACGCGAAAGGTCTCGCGCAAGGTGTTGCGCGAGATCTGCAGGCTCTCGCTAAGCGCGGCTTCCGACAAGCGCTGCCCGGGCGCGAATTCGCCATGCACGATGCGCTGGCGAATCTGCTCCGTGACCCGCTCGGCCAGGTTTCTTACGTCAGTACTGGATGTCATGTTGGCTTGCGTCGGGGGCGACAGGTTCCGGCATGCCCCCGTGCGGCGATGTTATCTCACTTTGTTGAACAATAGGCACAAGATTGGTGCGAACGATGCCCTACAGGCGCGACTTAGGTGTATACGAGGATCGAATAGCAGCCAATATTGTTCAACAATAATGCACGGTGGTTGAGTCACACGTGCATATAAATGAACATGGTATGTGTTTTGCTAGACAGCGGCTGGGGTGCGGGGCCGCTGTTTAGCAGTCTTGCTCGCTACCGGAACTTCGTCGTGAAGACAGCACGACGAGCCTTGTCCACGCTTTGTCCTTATCCATAGTGAGCGCAACCATGTGGCTTAAAGAAACCAACCAGGCGGAGCGCAAGACGCTCTTTGCCGCCTTCGTCGGCTACGGGGTCGATGCCTTCGACTACATGATCTACACCTTCATGATCCCCACCTTCATCCTGGTGTGGGGCATGACCAAGGCCGAGGCTGGCTACATCGCGACGGGCGCGCTCATCAGCTCGGCCATCGGCGGCTGGCTGGCCGGCATCCTGGCCGACAAATATGGCCGCGTGCGGATCCTGCAGCTGACCGTGCTCTGGTTCAGTTTCTTTACGTTCCTGAGCGGCTTCACCCAGTCCCCCGAGCAACTGTTCCTGACCCGCATGCTGCAAGGCCTGGGCTTCGGCGGCGAATGGTCGGTCGGTTCCTTGCTGATCGCCGAGATGATCCGGGCCCGCCACCGCGGCAAGGCGGTCGGACTGGTGCAAAGCAGCTGGGCCATCGGCTGGGGCCTGTCGGCGATTGCATTCTGGGCGGTCTATGCCGTGTTCGAGCAGCAATACGCATGGCGCGTGCTGTTCTGGGCCGGCGTGCTGCCGGCGATCTTTATCCTGTATATCCGCCGCAATATCTCCGAGCCCGAGGTGTATCAGGAAACCAGGGCCAAGCTGGCCCGCACCGGCCAAAGCAATAACTTCATGCTGATCTTCAAGCCCGGCGTGCTGCGCGTGACGGTGCTGGCAAGCCTGCTGGCGACCGGCATGCAAGGTGCCTACTATTCGGTGACGACCTGGCTGCCCACCTACCTCAAGATGGAGCGCAATCTCTCCGTGCTCAACACCAGCGGCTACCTGATGGTGCTGATCGCCGGGTCCTTCGCCGGCTACCTGACCAGCGCCTGGCTGTCCGACCGCCTGGGGCGCCGGCGTTGCTTCATGCTGTTTGCGGTGAGCGCGGCCTTCCTCGTGATCTGCTATACGCAGTTGCCGATCACCGACGCTGCGATGCTGGTGCTGGGTTTTCCGCTGGGCTTCTTCCTGTCCGGCATCTTCTCGGGGATGGGGGCCTACCTGACCGAGCTGTACCCGAGCCATATCCGCGGCTCCGGCCAGGGCTTCTGCTACAACTTTGGCCGCGCGGTCGGTTCCGTATTCCCGGCCATGATCGGGCATATGAGTGCATCGATGTCGCTGGGTGTCGCCATCGGCTATCTCGCCGCCGGCGCCTATGGGCTGGTCGTTATCGCCTGCCTGCTGTTGCCGGAAACGCAAGGGCGCGAACTGCTCGCCGAAGCCGGGGCCGAGGCTGCGCATTGATCAGATCCAAGACACTGGAGCAACCCTCATGCAAGATTCCGCACTGGAACGCACCCGCATCGCCGCCGTGAACGCCGCGCGCGCAGCGCGCGCAAGCTACCGTGCCGGCGCCGTACAGCCTACCGCCGGCATTGCACCGGGGATGACGCAAGCCAACATGATCGCGTTGCCGCGCGACTGGGCCTGGGACTTCCTGCTGTACGCACAACGCAACCCCAAGGCCTGTCCCGTGCTCGACGTGATCGAAGCGGGTGCACAGCAGACCGTGCTGGCGCAAGGGGCCGATATCCGCACCGACATCCCGCTGTATCGCGTGTGGCGCGACGGCAAGCTGGTGGAGGAGGTGGCGGATGCCACGCCCCTGTGGACCGAGCATCCGGATCTGGTCACCTTCCTGATCGGCTGCAGCTTCACCTTCGAGACGCCGCTGCAAGAGGCAGGCATCGAGGTGCGGCATATCGCCGACGGTTCCAACGTGCCGATGTACCGCACCAACCGCCAGTGTCGCCCGGCTGGCCGCCTGCATGGCGAGATGGTCGTGTCCATGCGGCCCATCCCCGCGCATCGGGTTGCCGATGCGGTTTCCATCAGCGGACGCTTCCCGTCGGTGCACGGCGCGCCCGTCCATGTCGGCGATCCGGCCGCGCTCGGCATTGCCGATCTCGCCAGGCCTGACTTTGGTGACGCCGTGCGTATCGAGCCGGGCGAGATCCCGGTGTTCTGGGCTTGCGGCGTCACGCCCCAGGCGGCCGTGATGGCGTCAGGCGTGCCGTTCGCCGTGACGCATGCGCCAGGCCACATGTTCATTACCGACGTGCCAGACAGCACGTATCACGTCTAGGACCGTCGGGTCATTGCGGAGCTAGTTTTGCGTTTTCTGCCCGTCACTTCGAATGCCCTGCTGGTGGAACTGGCCGACCTGGACCAGACCCTGGCCCTGCTTGCCTCGCTGCAGCGCGATCCGCTGCATGGCGTAGCGGAGCTGGTGCCCGCCGCGCGCACCATCCTCGTCCACTTCCGCCCAGTGGCCACCAGCGCCGCCGCGCTGGTATCGGCCATTGCCGCGCGCGACCTGTCGCAGCGCGTGGAGCGCAGCAACATCCTGGTCGAGATTCCGGTGCGCTATGACGGCGAGGACCTGGCCGAGGTGGCCCAGCTGCTTGGCATCACGCCCGCGGAAGTGGTGCGCCGCCACACCGGCAGCGAATACACCGTTGCCTTTACCGGCTTTGCGCCAGGCTTTGCCTATCTCAGCGGCGGCCATCCCAGCTTCGACGTGCCGCGCCGCAGTACGCCGCGCACGCGTATTCCCGCCGGCGCCGTGGGCCTGGCGGGCACTTTCAGCGGCGTGTACCCGCAGGCCAGCCCGGGCGGCTGGCAGATCATCGGGGTCACCCCCGTGGCCATGTGGGACCTGAATCGCGAACAGCCTGCGCTGCTGCAGCCCGGCTATCGCGTGCGCTTCATCGACATCGCCACACTCGATGGCGTACTCGATGCGGACAATGCCATCGCCGCCGGCGCCCCGGCGCGCCAGCCGTTGCCGACGGACCAGGCGCCTGCTGCCGCGGCGCTGAAGGTGAAGGCCACCGGGCTGCAGACTGTGTTCCAGGACCTGGGCCGGCACGGCCAGGCGGGGCAGGGCGTCTCGGCCTCGGGTGCGATGGACCAGGCCGCCCTCAAGATGGCCAACCGCCTGGTCGGCAACCGCAGCGACGGCGCGGCGCTCGAGACCGTGGGCGGCGGCCTGCAACTGCAGAGCGTGGGCGAAACCGTGCTGGCTGTCGCCGGCGCCGATGCGGCGCTGACGGTGCGCACTGCCGATGGCCGCCGATGGAGCGTCCCGAACCACCAGGCCGTGGCGCTGGCCGATGGCGACACGCTGAGCATTGGCCAGCCTCTTGCCGGCGCCCGCAGCTATGTGGCCGCACGCGGCGGGTTTGCCGTCGCGCCGGTGCTGGGCAGTTGTGCGACTGACACGCTGGCAAAGGTCGGCCCCGCGCCGCTGGCCGTGGGCGATGTGCTGGAGCTGCTGCCGGCACCGGCCGGCGCCGTCGTGGGCACCCCCGGGTTGCCTGCGGCCGACCTGCCCACGGTGGAGCAGGACGTCGTGCTGGACGTGGTGCTCGGTCCCCGCACCGACTGGTTCACTGCCGAGTCCGTGGCGCGCCTTGCCGCGCAGCGCTGGCAGGTCACCCCACAATCCAACCGCGTGGGCCTGCGCCTGGCCGGCGAGGTGCCGCTGGAGCGCGCCATCACCGGCGAGCTGCCCAGCGAGGGCACCGCCCTGGGTGCGTTGCAGGTGCCGCCAAGCGGCCAGCCCGTGCTGTTCCTGGCCGACCACCCGCTGACCGGCGGCTACCCCGTGATCGGGGCCGTGGCGCCTTACCACCTGGACCGCGCCGGACAGGTTCCGGTTGGCGCCTGGCTGCGCTTCAACCCGCTCGGCGCCTTCGAAGAACTTCAACCGTCAGAACTGCAACCGTCGGCGCAGCGACCGTCTGCCGCCTGAGCGCACAAGCCTTAACAGAGATTGCGATGAAGAAAGTCCTGATTGCCAACCGTGGCGAAATTGCCGTCCGCATCATCCGCGCCTGTGCCGACTACGGCGTCGGGTCGGTGGCCGTGTATGCCAATGCCGATATCGACGCGCTGCACGCGCGGCTGGCCGACGAGGCCTACGGCCTGGATGGCGACCGTCCGGCCGACACCTACCTGAACATTCCCAAGTTGCTCGATATCGCCCGACGCAGCGGGGCAGATGCCGTGCATCCAGGCTACGGCTTCCTGTCGGAAAGTGAAGCGTTTGCCAGGGCAGTGATCGATGCCGGCCTGGTCTGGATCGGCCCGTCTCCCGCCACGATTGCGCGGCTGGGCGACAAGGTGGAAGCGCGCAAGATCGCCCTGCAGGTTGGTGCGCCGCTGGTCGCCGGTACGGCAGACCCGGTCGTGGACGCCAGCGAGGTACTTGCCTTTGCCGAGCAGAACGGCCTGCCGATCATCATCAAGGCGGCTTTCGGCGGCGGCGGCCGCGGCATGAAGATCGCATGGCGCATGGATGAGGTAGAAGAGCTGTACGCCTCCGCTGTGCGCGAGGCTGTCACTGCCTTTGGCCGAGGCGAGTGCTTCGTTGAGCAGTTCCTCGACAAGCCCCGCCATATCGAAGCGCAGGTACTGGCCGACCAGCATGGCAATGTCGTGGTGCTGGGCACGCGCGACTGCTCGCTGCAGCGCCGCAACCAGAAGCTGGTCGAAGAAGCCCCGGCGCCGTTCCTGACCGACGCGCAGCGCGCGCGTATCCATGCCGCCGCCCGCGACATCTGCGCGGCGGCCAACTACACCAGTGCCGGCACCGTGGAATTCCTGCTCAGCGCCAGCGGCGCGATCTCCTTCCTGGAGGTCAACACCCGCCTGCAGGTGGAGCACCCCGTGACCGAGCAGACCACCGGCGTGGACCTGGTGGTCGAGCAATTGCGCGTGGCGGATGGCTTGCCGCTCTCCATTACCGAAACCCCGGCGCCGCTGGGCCATTCGATCGAGTTCCGCATCAACGCCGAGGACGTGGGCCGCGGCTTCCTGCCCACGCCCGGGCCGGTGCAGACCTTCGAGGCGCCGTCGGGCCCCGGCGTGCGCGTGGATTCGGGCGTGCAGTCCGGCTCGGTGGTCCCCGGCACATTCGACTCGCTGATGGCCAAGCTCATCGTGACCGGTGCCACGCGCGAACAGGCGCTGGCGCGCGCACGCCGCGCGCTGCGCGAGTTCCGAATCGAGGGGGTGGCGTCGGTGCTGCCGTTCCACCGTGCGGTGATCAACCATGCAGATTTCGTCGGCGCGGATGGCTTCAGGGTCCACACGCGCTGGATCGAGTCCGACTTCGCCGAGCCGCTGGCGGCGGCCACCCGTGCCGAGCCCCGGCACGATGCCAGCCTGCTGCGCACCGCCATCGAGATCGACGGCCGCCGCGTGGTGCTGGGCCTGCCGGCGCAGTTGCTGCGCGGCCTCGCCGATGCGCCCGGGCAAGGCAGCGCCGCGGCGCCGGCCCAGGCCGCCGCTACCGACCCGGCCGACCTGCCATCCCCGATCGCCGGCACCGTGCAGACCTGGAAGGTCGCAGTTGGCGACGAGGTCGAGGAAGGCGATCTGATCGCCGTGATGGAAGCCATGAAGATGGAGATGCAAGTCCATGCCCATCGCGGCGGCCGCGTAACGTGGCAGGCGGCCGAGGGCACTTTCCTGACGGCGGGGACGCGGCTGGTCAATATTGTGTGAATGCACTTAGGGTGCGCCGCTCAGTTCAGCGCAAGCCCCGCGTGCGCCAGCAAGCGGCGAAACACCGCCAGGCGTGTATCGCCGGTCTGCGCCAGCCGGTCACAGACATGGAGGTGTTCAGGCATATCGCTGTGTCCGCGCAGCGCATCCTTGCACTCCCGCTCTGAGATCTCCAGGTGGACGCCGGCGAGCACCGCGCGGCCCTTGCCAACCCGTGAACTGACGATGGCGGGCGGCGTGCCATCGATATCCGCATAGACGGCCAGGACCTGCGTGTCGGGGCCGAGAGCGTCGCCGAAGTCAAAGCGGCAGCCGCCATGGTAGTGGGCGTATAGCGACATCGGGACATCGGTCAGCCTGTCCGTGGTCCGCAGTTTCACCGCGGCCGTGGTACGCGGCGTGCCGTCATACAGCATGCCGTCGGTCAGTTCCGGCAGCGAGCCCACTGCCACCGCGTCGACAAAGCACAGTTCGCGCGGGCCGCAGATTGCGCCCCTGGTGCCGGCGTGAAACGCCAGTTCCCGGCATGCGTAGTAAGCGCCCGCGCAAATCCCGAGGTAGGCGCCGCCCTGCTCGACGAAATGCCGGATGCGCGCGTTCGGGGCCCCGTTCAGCAGTGCACAGTAGGGAAGGTCGGCGCCGCCCGGCATGACAAACAGCACCGCCCCAGCGAACAGCGTGGCGTCGTGCCGGATGTCGTCTGCCATCACCGCGCGGAGCTCGTAGGTGCTGGCATGGAGTTGGTGCCCGATGGTCCGCATCAGGCATGCGGTCCAGTCGGAAGCGCCGGCGTCGACATAGGTCAGGATCTTGGGCCTTGGCATACCGGTATCCGCTTTTGAATAACGAACGGGAACTCACGGGACGGCTCCGGTACCGGTCTCGGAGAGGAGGTTGGGTGATTCCAGGTGCTCTTGTTGTGCATTGGTAAAGCACATCGTTGCCCTGAATGGATTCAAGCATAACGCGGCCGACCGGCAAGATTTCAGTGGCAACGCCACCAGCCGTTGCTCTCCCACATACGTACTTTCACCTAATGCTGCAGCGCGACAATTCCTCTGCTACAATCGGGGAAAACCCCATGAGGGTAATCCCGAAAGGAAGGACGCCATGAACACCCAATCCGATATCAAGCTGACTGACCAACTCGAACGCGAACTGATCGACCGTGAACTCGGTACGCAAAGCCTGGGCTTCGCCCATGACGTGAAGCGCGCCATCGCCTTCGTCCAGAGCGCGATCGAGCGCCTGCAGACCCAGGCCCGCAAGGCCCACGTGGTCTACGCCAACGGCTAAAGAGTTGTTTGCAGCAGAGTAGTTGCGGCCCGTTGCGGGCTGCGTTGTAGAACCGGCCATACGTGCGCCCGCCCGGGCAGACGCGGCCGGTTTTGTTTTGCCCGCGGTTTTTGCGTGCTTTGTGAATAACTTTCGCAAGGCTTGCCAGACCTTTTCGTTTGGCCGGGGCCTGGCAGGGGGCTATCGTGGATGCCTTCGCAATACGCCTTTTCGACCATGCCCCCGCTTGTGCTGCTGTGCCTGCTGATCACCTATGTGGTCTGGGGCACGACCTACCTGGCGATCCGCTTTACGCTGGAGAGCTTTCCGCCGCTGTTCATGATGGGCACGCGCTTCCTTTGCGCGGGCCTGCTGCTGGCCGCCTGGCTGGCGTGGCGGGGCACGCCGATGCCGTCGTGGCGGCTGTTGCGCAACTGCGCGGTGCCGGCGCTGTTCCTGCTGGTGGGCGGCATGGGCCTGACCGCGATTGCCGAGCAGACGATTTCTTCCGGTGCCACCACGGTGATGATCGGGTCGATGCCGATCTTCGCGCTGGTCTGGAGTGCCTGCTTCGGCAGCCGGCCGAAATGGTATGAGTACGTGGCGATCGCGATCGGCAGCCTGGGCATCCTGGTGCTGACCGCGGGCGCGGAATTCCGCGTCAGTACCGGGGGCGTGGTGGCGCTGATGCTGGCAGTGGCGAGCTGGTCGTTCGGCTCGCAGCTGGCGCGCCGCCTGGAGCTGCCCCAGGGTGCCGCGGCATTTGCCGCGGAGATGCTGATCGGCGGCGCGGTGCTGATGGTGCTGTCGGCGCTGCGGCAGGAGCCGTGGCCGGCATCGGTCAGCGCGCAGGCCGGCTGGGCCTGGGTCTACCTGGTGGTGGCGGGGTCGCTGGTGGCGTTTTCTGCCTATATGTACCTGGTGTCCACGGTCAGCCAGACGCTGTCGGCCAGCTATGTCTATGTGAACCCGCCGGTGGCGCTGGCGATGGGTGCATGGCTGGGCGGCGAGCAGATCGCGCCGCAGACGCTGGGTGCGGTGATGCTGATCCTGGTGGCGCTGGCCGTGCTCAGCCTGGGCACGCTGCGCACGGCGCGGGCCCAGGCGGCCTGATACTGCCGGCTGCTGCCGGGCAGATCAACTGCCCGACTGTTCCTGGATCCAGAGCGACAGCCGCACCTTGTAGGCCTGCTGGATATGCCGGCGTGCGATCTGTTCCGCCAGCGCCGGGTCGCGCTGTTCGAGCGCCTCCACCAGCGCGATATGTTCCTCGTACGAGCTGCGCGCGCGTCCCGGCACTGAGAGCGTAGTGCGCCCCAGCAGCGCCATCGACTCATGCAGCGAGCGCAGGTTCTTCAGCAGGTAGCGGTTATGCGCGCAGCGGTGCAGGGTTTCGTGGAACAGGCGGTTGTTCTGCGCCAGCCGGTCCGGGTCGTCGGCGAACGCCAGGTCGCGCTCGACGATATCGCGCAGCAGCGAGATCTCCACATCGGTGGCGTGGCGCGCGGCCAGCGCGGCGGCGGTGCCTTCCAGCACTTCGCGCATCACGTACAGCTCGCTGACCATGCTGGCGTCGAGCTGGGTGACCATCATGCCGCGGTTGGGCTCGTTGACGACCAGCCCTTCGGACTCCAGCCGCGACAGCGCTTCACGCACCGGCGTGCGCGACAGGCCCAGGGATTCGGCCAGTTCCACCTCGCGCAGCCGCGTCCCGGGGGACAGCTGGCCGGCCTGGATGGCGGCGCGCAGTTGCTGGTAGGCGCGCTCTGAGCGCGGAAGCGATGCGGCCTGGCCACTCTCGGCGGCGCCGGCGAACTCTTGAGAAATCATGTGAGGCTGGCTGATGCGGTTGGACTGTCGTAGCCAGCCATCATACCCGCTCGTGCGCGCCTGACATCACGGCGACGCAATATGGTGTAAAGGGCCCGGCGCGTGGCCGTGCCTTGCGCCTTAGCCCGCCGGCGACTGGAACGGGTGGTATTGGTAGAGCCAGGTCTCGGACAGCGGCTTGCCGTTCATCCTCAGGAACAGGCGGATATCGACCGGCTGGTTGCCGTCGGCGGTCAGGTCGAACTGGGCACGCCAGTGGCCCGGCACACCGTTGGGAACGGCCTCGGTGAAGACGTAGGAGAAGGTGCCGCGCGAGGCGGTCAGCACGGCCTCGGGTTTGACGCCGAAGGGCAGCTTCTCCAGCGGCGCGCCCTTGAACTCGACCATGAACTTGCGTACGCCCTTGGGCCGCGGCTGGCCCGGCTGGCCGCCATTGCCCAGGCGCGTGGCCACGCAGCGCGCCAGCGGCGACGGAAAGGGCTCGTCGGCCTGCCAGTGCAGCCGGTAGCGCAGGCGGTAGGTGCTGCCGGCCTTGGCCGGGGCCTTGGGCACCCACATGGCGACGATGTTGTCGTGGATCTCGTCATCGGTGCGCAGCTCGACCAGTTGCACCGAACCGGCGCCCCAGCCGTCGCGCGGCTCGACCCACAGGCTCGGGCGGCGCTCATAGTTGACGCCGTCCTGGTAGTGGTCGAACAGGCGGTCGCGCTGCAGCAACCCGAAGCCCTTGGGGTTATCGTCGGAAAACGCCGAGGCCGTGGTCTGCGGTGGGTTGTTCAACGGGCGCCAGATATGCTCGCCGGCGCCGTTCCACAGCGCCAGGCCGTCGGAATCATGCACCTCCGGGCGCCAGTCGACGGCGGTGCCCTTGATGCCTTCGGAGAACCAGAACATCGAGGTCAGCGGCGCCAGCCCCAGCCGGCCCACATCCTTGCGCAGGAACAGCGCGCACTCCACATCCATGATCACGGCCTTGCCACGCTGCATGACGAAGCGGTAGGCGCCGGCGATGCTGGGGCCATCCAGCAGGGCGTAGACCGTGACGGTATCGCCATTGCCCTCGGGGGTCTCGAACCAGAAATGGGTGAAGGCCGGGAATTCCTCGGACTTGCCGGCTTCGGCCACGTCGATGGCGATGCCGCGCGCGGACAGCCCGTACTGGTACAGGTCGCCGATGGCGCGGAAATACGACGCGCCGAGGAAGGCAACCCAGTCGTTCTTGCGCCAGTCGCGTGTCTTCTGGTCGCCGAGGCGGCTTTCCTGGAAGCGGAACCCGGCAAAGCCGCTGCCCGGCGGCAGCTTGTGCGCGGGGCTGTCGGCCGGCATGTCGAAGTAGGCGTCGTCGTAGACGATCTCGCGGGTCTTGCCAGGGCCGCCCTTGGCGCGTTCGATCACGTGCATGCGCACCGGCGTGCGGAAGTACGTGCCGAGGTGGAAGAAGGTGGCCGGGAACTGGCCGGGGCCACTGGCAAAGAGCGCGTCGTCGGTGCGGAAGCGGATCTTGCCGTGGGCGTCGTAGTCGATGCGGGACAGCACGTCCGCGGGCGGCGACGCTGGCGGCGCGTAGGGCTTGCCGGCCAGCGCGCGGGCGCGTTCGATCAGGGCGTCGAAACCGAATGGCTGGGCGTCGCCGAGCTTGATCCGGCTGGCTGCCAGCACCGACGGGGTAATGCCCAGTGCGGCGAGCGCGGCGGAGGCAGTGGCTGAGACCAGCAGGGTTCGGCGGTTCATCATGTGGCGAAAGCGTCCTTTTATTGTCCGGGGGTTGTGCAGAACTGTAAGAGACGCCGCCGTCAGCGAAAAGTTCGGACACCCTCTGTTACAGGCGGCCGCCCGCAGCCCGGCTGCAAGCGGCCGCCGCCGCACATCAGGCCTGCCCGCTGGCCCGGCGCCGCTGGCGCCGTTGCCGCGCCAGCATGTTCAGCCCCTCGACCGCTGCCGAGAACGCCATCGCCGTATAGATATAGCCCTTGGGCACATGGGTGCCGAGGCCCTCCGCGATCAGCGTCATGCCGATCATCATCAGGAAGGCCAGCGCCAGCATCACGATGGTCGGGTTGCGGTTGATGAAGTTGGCCAGCGGCGTGGCCGCGAACAGCATCGCCATCACCGCGGCGATCACCGCCACGAACATGATCTGCACATGCTCGGTCATGCCGACCGCGGTGATGATGCTGTCGATCGAGAACACCAGGTCCAGCACCAGGATCTGGCCGATGGCCGCGGCAAAGCTCTGCACCGCCTTGGCCGTGCCGCCTTCCTCGCCTTCTTCGGCGGCGGTGACGTGGTGGTGGATTTCGCGCGTGGCCTTCCAGACCAGGAAGGCGCCGCCCGCGATCAGGATGATGTCGCGCCACGACAGCCCCTGGCCCAGGATGGTGAACACCGGCTCGGTGAGCTTGACGATGAAGGCGATGGTGGCGAGCAGGCCCAGGCGCATCACCAGCGCCAGGCTGATGCCGATCTTGCGCGCCTTCTCGCGCATGGCTTCAGGCAGCTTGTTGGTCAGGATCGAGATGAAGATCAGGTTGTCGATCCCCAGCACGATTTCCATGGCCACCAGCGTGGCCAGTGCCGCCCACGCGGCGGGATCCTGCAGCAATGCCAACGACGCTTCCATGAGAGCTCCGGGTGTCAGGTTCCAGGCTGGCGCCGGACGGTGGTCCGCCCGGGGCACATGCAGGCGTCATGTTAGCGCAGCGCCGCTTGCCCGCGCAGTGTGATCCGGAAAGATAAAGGTTGTTTGACGCGGTTGCCATGTGCCTCGATGGAATATAGTATGTGATATATCAAAAGATCCAAATCGAGCCATCAAGGAGACAGCAATGAAAGTGTGTATCTACGGCGCAGGCGCGATCGGCGGCTATGTCGGGGCGCAGCTTGCGCGCGCGGGGGCGGAGGTCAGCTTCGTCGCGCGTGGCCCCCATCTCGCGGCGATGCAGGAACATGGTGTCAGGCTGCTGATCGACGGCGAGGAGCGCGTGGCCAAGGTGCGCTGCACCAGCGATCCGCGCGAGCTCGGACACCAGGACTATGTGTTCATCACCCTCAAGGCGCATTCCGTGCCGGGCGTGGTGGACCAGATGCAGCCGCTGCTGGGGCCGGAAACCGCGGTCGTCACCGGCGTCAACGGCATTCCGTACTGGTACTTCTACAAGCATGGCGGCGAGCTGGCCGGCAGCACGCTGGAAAGCGTCGATCCCGGCGGGCGCCAATGGAAAGGCCTGGGGCCGGAGCGGGCGATCGGCTGCGTGGTCTATCCCGCGGCTGAGATCGTTGCGCCCGGCGTGATCAAGCATGTCTACGGCAAGAAGTATCCGCTGGGCGAGCCGGATGGCAGCCGCTCGGCGCGCGTGACCCGGCTCAGCGAAATGATGATGGCCGCCGACCTGGACGCCCCGGTGCGCGACAATATCCGCGACGAGATCTGGCTCAAGCTGTGGGGCAACCTGTGCTTCAACCCGATCAGCGCGCTCACGCACGCCACGCTCGACGTCATTACCGCCGACCCGGCCACGCGGGCGCTGTCGCGCCAGATGATGGTTGAGGCGCAAGGCATCGCCGAGCGTTTCGGGGTGAAATTCCGCGTCGACGTGGAGCGGCGCATCGACGGCGCCGGTGCCGTGGGCGCGCACAAGACCTCGATGCTGCAGGACCTGGAGGCCGGGCGGGCCATGGAAATCGACCCGCTGCTGACCGTGGTGCAGGAAATGGGACGTCTGGTTGCGCAGCCCACGCCGATGTGCGATGCCGTGCTGGGTCTGATCAAGCAGCGCGACACGATGGCCAAGCTGGCCGCCTGAGCGCGGCTGGGAACAGGGGATACCGCGGGTCAGGTATCCCCTGGCGCACGCCAGGCGCGCCAAGGTAGCGTGAGCCGGGCTTGCGAAGCGAGAAAGGCAGGGCGATAGTGATATACCATATACGACAGACCGCGCACCGCTACTGTGCCGATGCATGACAACAACGCATTGTTTGATGCGTTTTCGTAATGGGTCCGGCGTTTTTGCTAAGCTGTGCGGCAATGCGGGGGGCAGCCATTCCGGCCACCCTGCCGCTGGTCTCACACGAGCTCATTCATGTCTGCGCAAAGCCAATCCATCGTCCAGCCCAACGGGCTGGCCTTGTCCGTGCAACCGATCAATGCCGGCGCGAGCCTGCGCGACCAGGCCTACGCCATGTTGCGCCAGGCCATCGCCGACGCTGACATCTACCAGTCGCGCGACGAGATCCGCCTCGATGAGCGGGTTCTGAGCGAGGCCATGGGTGTCAGCCGCACACCCATCCGCGAAGCCATGACGCTGCTGGAGCAGGAGGGCTTCCTGCGCACCGTGCCCCGGCGCGGCATCTACATCATGCGCAAGACCAAGCGCGAGATCGTGGAGATGATCCAGATGTGGGCCGCGCTGGAAAGCATGGCCGCGCGGCTGGCCACCGAGAACGCCACCGATGCCGAGATCGCGCAGCTGCGCAGCATGTTCGACAGCTTCCGCGATTCCACTCCGGCCGAGCATATCGAAGAGTATTCCGACGCCAATATCGCGTTCCACCAGGCGATCGTGCAGCTGTCCAAGTCGCAGATCATCATGGACACGATCCGCAATATCTTTATCCACGTGCGCGCGATCCGGAAGATGACGATCTCGCAGAGCGACCGGGCGGCACGTTCGATCGTGGACCACCTGCGCATCATCGAGGCGCTGGAGAAACGCGATACCGAACTGGCCGAGCGGCTGGTGCGGCAGCATTCGCTGGATCTGGCTGACTACGTGGAACGGCACTGCGACTTCCTCGACTGAAGGCGGGCGGGGTAGGGCGGCAATACGGCGGACCTTGGTCCGCCGTTTTGCTTTTGTGCGTTCCCGGATGACGCGCGAGCTTTTCGTGTTGTGGTATGTGATATATCAATGTGAAAAAGATGCTGGCTGACTGATTCGGGATTTGACTGGGTTTCCCACTTCGGGCAAGCAAAACAGGTCGATTGCTGCATTGCATCGTCGAAATTTGTGTTGCATCGGGCAAACTCCTCTTGCTCTCTTCTGATATATCACATACCGTATGTCATCAAGAGGGCCGGAACGGACGTGAGCGAGTACGCGCCGAGCACCAGGAACAGACCATATACAAGTGAAACCATCGTCCGAGGAGACATCCGAAATGGAAACCAAGGCACTGCAAGGCGTTCGCATCCTGGATATGACCCACGTCCAGGCGGGCCCCTCGGCCACGCAGCTGATGGCGTGGCTGGGCGCGGACGTGATCAAGGTGGAAATGCCCGGCCGCGGGGACATCACCCGCAGCCAGCTGCGCGACGTGCCCAACGCCGACAGCCTGTACTTCACCATGCTCAACAGCAACAAGCGCAGCCTGACGCTGAACATGAAGACGCCCGAAGGCAAGGCGCTGCTCGAAGACCTGGTCCAGCGCAGCGACGTGCTGATCGAGAACTTCGGGCCGGGCGTGCTCGAGCGCGCGGGCTTTGACTGGGACCACCTGCAGGACCTGAACCCGCGGCTGGTCTATGCCTCGATCAAGGGCTTCGGCCCGGGGCCGTACGCGGACTGCAAGGCGTATGAGAACGTGGCCCAGTGCATGGGCGGTTCGGCCTCCACCACGGGCGATGCCGAGGGCGTGCCCACTGTCACCGGCGCGCAGATCGGTGATTCGGGCACGGGCGTGCATTGCGTGGTCGGCATCCTGGCCGCGCTGCTGCAGCGCGAGCACACCGGCCGCGGCCAGCGCGTGGAAGTGGCGATGCAGGACGCGGTGCTGAACCTGTGCCGCGTCAAGCTGCGCGACCAGCAGCGCCTGTCCAACGGCCCGCTGCGCGAGTACCCGAACGAAGAGTTCGGCGACCACGTGCCGCGCGCCGGCAATGCCTCGGGCGGCGGCCAGCCCGGCGCGGCGCTGCGCTGCGCGCCGGGCGGCCCCAACGACTATGTCTACGTCATCATCCAGCCGCAAGGCTGGGAGCCGCTGATGCGCCTGTGCGGGCGCGAGGACCTGATCACCAATCCGGACTACGCCACGCCAGAAGCACGCCTCAAGCACCTGGCCGACTGCTTCGCCGTGATCGAGAAATGGACCGGTGGCCGCAGCAAGTTCGACGTGATGGCGGCGCTCAACGAGGTCGATGTTCCGTGCGGCCCGATCCTGTCGATGAAGGACCTGATCGAGGACGAGTCGCTGTACCAGCGCGGCTACCTGAAGGAGCTGGAGCACCCGCAGCGCGGCAGCTACGTGCAGCTGGGCTGCCCGATCACGCTCTCGGCATCGCCGGTGGAGATCGAGCGTTCGCCGCTGCTGGGCGAGCATACCGAAGAAATTCTCGAGTGGCTGGGGCGCTCGCCCGCGCAGATCGCCGCGATGAAGCTGGCCGGCGCGGTATGACGCAAGCCTGACGTCATTCCCGCCTGTGCGGGAATGACGAATCCGGGCGCGAGCCGCCCACGATCCCATTTCTTCCAAGATCCTGCAACCGACATCGGAGCAGGCAGGGCCCCGCTTTGCCTGCGCAAGGAGCATGCTGTGCAAACCTGGATACGCTTTCGCCGCGCTGACGGCAGCATCGGCCATGGCCGCATCGACGAAGCCGATGGCAACCGTGTCGTCGAATATGACGGCGACGGTTTCAACGACCCCGCCCCTACCGGCGCCGTGCATGAGCGCGCGTCGCTGACGCTGCTCGCGCCCTGTGCGCCGGGCAAGGTGGTGGCGTTGTGGAACAACTTCCACGCACTCGCGCGCAAGCTGGAAAAGCCCGTGCCTACGCACCCGCTGTTCCTGCTCAAGCCGGCCTCGTCGCTGGCCGGGCCGGGCGATGCGGTGCAGCGCCCCAAGAGCTACGACGGCAAGATCGTCTATGAGGGCGAGCTGGGCATCGTGATCGGCAGCAAGGCGCGCAATGTGTCGGTGGCCGAGGCCGGCGCGCATATCTTCGGTTATACCGTCGTCAACGACGTGACCGCGGCCGAGCTGATCACGGCCGACCCCAACTTCCCGCAGTGGACGCGCGCCAAGGGCTTCGACACCTTCGGCTGCATCGGCCCGGCCATTGTCTGCGGCTTCAACTGGAAGGCCGCCAGCGTCATCACGCGGCTCGATGGCGTGGAGCGGCAGAACTACCCGCTGTCGGACATGATCTTCTCGCCCGAGGAACAGGTCAGCCGGATCTCGCAGGACCTGACGCTGATGCCCGGCGACGTGATTGCGTGCGGCACCTCGATCGGCGTGGGATCGATGAAGGACGGTGCGGTGGTCGAGGTGGCGATCGCGGGCATCGGCTCGCTGGTCAACCACGTGCGCGGCTGAGCCGGTGCCCGATTCCTTCCATAAAACGGTGAATGCCATGCCAATGACGATCGGTGTGCCACGCGAAGTCCACCCGGGCGAGCGGCGCGTTGCCGCCACGCCCGACTCGGTCAGGGAACTGCTCAAGCTCGGCTATCAGGTGGTGGTGGAGAGCGGCGCCGGCCAGGAAGCGTCGTTCTCCGACGCTGACTACAGCGCCGCCGGTGCGGCCATTGTCGACGCGGCCAGCCTGTGGGCCTCGGTCGACGTGGTGATCAAGGTGCGCCCGCCGCAGGTCCATCCCAGCCTGGGCGTGGAAGAGGCGGCGCTGCTGAAGAAGCATGCCACGCTGATCGGCTTTGTCTGGCCGGCGCAGCAGATGGCGATGCTGGAGCGGCTGACGCAGCGCGGCGCAACCGTGCTGGCGATGGACTGCGTGCCGCGCATCTCGCGCGCACAGAAACTCGATGCGCTCAGCTCGATGGCCAATATGGCTGGCTACCGCGCGGTGATCGAAGCCGCGCATGCGTTCGGGCGGCCCTTTGCCGGGCAGATCACGGCAGCGGGCAAGATCCCGCCGGCGCGCGTGCTGGTGATCGGCGCGGGCGTGGCGGGGCTGGCGGCGATCGGCGCGGCGCGCAGCCTGGGTGCGGTGGTGCGCGCCTTCGATACGCGACCGGTGGTGCGCCAGCAGATCGAAAGCCTGGGCGCCGAGTTCCTGACCGTCGAGATCGAAGAGGACGGCAGCGGCAGCGGCGGCTATGCCAAGGAGATGAGCCCGGCTTTTATCGAAGCCGAGATGCGTCTCTTTGCCGAACAGGCGCGCGAGGTGGACATCATCATCACCACCGCGCTGATCCCGGGCAGGCCCGCGCCCAAGCTGCTCGAGGCCGGCACGGTGGGCCTGATGCGCGCCGGCAGCGTGGTGGTCGACCTGGCTGCTGAGCAGGGTGGCAACTGCGTGCTGACCGTGCCGGGCGAGGTGGTGCGGCAGCACGGCGTCACCATCATCGGCTACACCGACCTGCCCAGCCGCATGGCGGCGCAGGCCAGCCAGCTCTATGGCACCAATATCCGCCACCTGCTGACGGAGCTGACGCCGGGCAAGGACGGCCAGCTCGTGGTCGACATGGACGACGAGATGATCCGCGGCGCCACGGTGCTGCACCAGGGCACGGTGACCTGGCCACCGCCGCCGCTGACGGTGGCGATCCCGCAGCAGCAGGCGCCGGCCGCGCCGCCGCCGGTGCAGGCCGAGGCCGAGCCGCCGCGCAGCCGCACCGGCGCGACGCTGGTCGCGCTGGCCATCGCGGCGGCGGCGCTGCTGGGCCTGGGCGCGGTCGCGCCGCCGGCCTTCATGGCGCATTTCACGGTGTTCGTGCTGGCGATCTTTGTCGGCTACCAGGTGGTGTGGAACGTCACCGCCGCGCTGCATACACCGCTGATGAGCGTGACCAATGCCATCAGCGGGATCATCGTGGTGGGCGCGCTGGTGCAGCTGGGCAAGCCGTCGCTGATGACGGCGGTGATTGCCGGCAGCGCGGTGCTGCTGGCCACCATCAATATCGCCGGCGGCTTCCTGGTGACGCAGCGCATGCTCAAGATGTTCCAGCGGGACTAGAGGGGGAGACAAGGATGCCATCCGGAATCAGCAATATCGCTTACCTGGGCGCCAGTGCGCTCTTCATCCTCAGCCTGAGCGGGCTGAGCCACCCCGGCACCGCGCGCCGCGGCAACCTGCTGGGCATCGCTGGCATGGTGATCGCGGTGCTGACCACCGTGCTGGCGGGCAGCCCGGACGGCATCGCCATCATCATCGGCGCAATGCTGGTGGGCGGCATCGCCGGTGCCCTGCTGGCCAGGCGCGTGGAAATGACGCAGATGCCGCAGCTGGTGGCGGTGCTGCACAGCTTCGTCGGCCTGGCCGCGGTGCTGGTGGGCTACGCCAACTACCTGGATACCCATGCGCTCACCGGCGCGGAGAAGGCCATCCATGAAGTGGAAACCTACCTTGGCATCCTGATCGGCGCGGTCACGTTCACGGGCTCGATCATCGCCTTCCTGAAGCTGCAGGGCACCATGGGCGGCAAGCCGATGTTGCTGCCGGGCCGGCATGCCTTGAATGCCATCGCGCTGCTGGTTTGCGTGTGGCTGGGCTATGCCTTCCTGAGCGCGCCCGACGCGCAGCAGGGGCTGGTGCCGCTGGCGGCGATGACGGTGATTGCGCTGCTGGTCGGCGCGCACCTGGTGCTGGCCATCGGCGGCGCCGACATGCCGGTGGTGGTGTCGATGCTCAACAGCTACTCCGGCTGGGCCGCGGCGGCCACCGGCTTCATGCTGGGCAACGACCTGCTGATCATCACCGGCGCGCTGGTGGGATCGAGCGGCGCCATCCTCAGCTACATCATGTGCAAGGCGATGAACCGCAAGTTCCTGTCGGTGATCCTGGGCGGCTTCGGCGCAGTGCAGGCACAGGGCGCGGCGACGGAGCAGGGCGAGGTGCTGCCGGTGTCCAGCGAGGAAGTCGGCAACCTGCTCAAGGACGCCAGCGACGTGATCATCGTGCCGGGCTACGGCATGGCGGTGGCGCAGGCGCAGGGCACCATCAGCGAGATCGCGCGGCGGCTGCGGGCGCAGGGGGTCACCGTGCGCTTCGGCATCCACCCGGTGGCGGGCCGCCTGCCCGGGCACATGAACGTGCTGCTGGCCGAGGCGCGCGTGCCGTACGACATCGTGCTGGAGATGGAAGAGATCAACGACGACTTCGAGAAGGCCGACGTGGTGCTGGTGGTGGGCGCCAACGACATCGTCAACCCCGGTGCGCTGGAAGACCCAGGCAGCCCCATTGCCGGCATGCCGGTGCTGGAAGTGTGGAAGGCCCGCACCGTGGTGGTGTCCAAGCGCAGCATGGCGGCGGGCTATGCGGGCGTGGACAACCCGTTGTTCTACAAGGACAACACGCGGATGTGGTTCGGCGACGCCAAGGGCAGTGTCGATGCCCTGCTGAGGCAACTGGAGGAAGCGCCGGCCTGAGTTGCTGAGCAGTTCAGGCGGCCGCGAAGCCACCGCCGCCCCGCGTTGGTCGGGGCGGCGGTGGCTTTTGTTGTCTGGATGGGCCCAGCCATAGACAATCTTGGAAGCCCGGCAGGCGATTCATGCCAGCTCCGCGATATATAAACGATCACGAATAGATACGATAAAAAACTTTAAGACTAGTCAAATTAAGCTTCAGGTAGCATCAATCCACGACTTCATGTGCCGCAATGCAGCTCGGGCTATGAAAAGGCCTTCCTGACCTTCGGCATTTTGCAGGGCGTGTGCATTTTCGTGCTGGCACTGCTGCTGGTGAAGCCCAAGGCGCCCAAGGGCGCGGTGGCGGCCAAGGCGGTACTGTGGTGGTGCCGCTGGCATCGGTCCTGTCGGCGCATGGTGGCTGGGGAGCCGTGTTCTCGGTGGCGGCGGTGGTGACGATTGCGGCAGGGATCTCGGCCAAGGTGTTCCTGGCGCCCATGCGCAAGCGCTTTATCATCGGGCATGCCGAGGCAGTGCGCGTGTCCGACGGCGCGTGCCTGGCTGGCATGTCGCCGCATAGGCGGAAGGGTAGAGGGGGAGCCTCGCGTAGGCTGCCGGGCTTCCGGAGTGGGGGCAGGACATTCCCATAGTGGGCGCGCTGGTGTTCGCGGAGGACGTCAGTGCGCGGCAACGTGCTCCAGAGGGCCACAAAGTCGCTGGAATTTTGGTATGTAGTATATCTACATGCGTAATTCCGACTAGATTTCCAGGTTTCGACATGGCCCGGAAATCTGTGCCGATTGCGCATGAATGGCGTGCTTTCAGGAATTGGGTTGAT
This sequence comes from Cupriavidus sp. FW306-1B-F12B, assembly GCF_058781795.1. Lineage (NCBI taxonomy): Bacteria > Pseudomonadati > Pseudomonadota > Betaproteobacteria > Burkholderiales > Burkholderiaceae > Cupriavidus > Cupriavidus sp. FW306-1B-F12B. Next base: position 92,830 of record NZ_JBYSXC010000008.1, on the reverse strand, counting down.
TTAGCCGTAGTTGCCTGCAAAATTGCTGCGCCGCATCGACGAAACTTGAAGGCCTAAGGGAAATTCTTCTTGCTTCGTTTTGATATATCACATACCGTATGTCATCAAGATCGAATGAAACGATCGGGCGCCGCAAGGCATACGGGTAGCAACAGCGAAGGGCGAGAAGGCGAGAGTGCCCCGCCCCGTAAAGAGTTCAACGAGGAGACCAAGACATGTCCAAAGTCGTCGAAGCCAAGCGGGCCGGGAGCACCACGCGGAAGACACGCTGAATTAGAAGAATTCCAACCCCAGTCAATTTGTATAGAAGGAATCAACCATGGCAGAAGTCGGAAACGAACTGCAGCGTCACGCCACGGAAGAACATCAGGCACAAACCGATGGTTTTCATCTGGTCATCGACGCGCTGAAGCTGAACGGCATCGAAAACATCTACGGCCTGCCCGGCATTCCGGTCACCGATCTGGCCCGTCTGGCGCAGGCCAACGGCATGCGCGTCATCAGCTTCCGTCACGAGCAGAACGCAGGCAACGCAGCAGCGATTGCCGGCTTTCTCACGCAAAAGCCGGGCGTTTGCCTGACCGTTTCTGCGCCGGGCTTCCTGAACGGGCTGACGGCGCTGGCGCATGCGACCACCAACTGCTTCCCGATGATCCTGATCAGCGGCTCGAGCGAGCGCGAGATCGTCGATTTGCAGCAGGGGGACTACGAAGAGATGGACCAGCTGGCCATCGCGCGTCCGCACGCCAAGGCTGCCTTCCGCGTGCTGCACGCTGAAGACATTGGTGTCGGGATCGCGCGTGCCATTCGTGCCGCCGTGTCGGGCCGTCCGGGCGGTGTGTACCTGGACCTGCCGGCCAAGCTGCTGGGCCAGTCGATGGAAGCCGAGAAGGGCCGCAAGTCGCTGATCAAGGTGGTGGATCCGGCCCCGCGCCAACTGCCTGCACCGGACTCGATCGACCGTGCCGTCGCGCTGCTGAAGAGCGCCAAGCGCCCGCTGATCCTGCTGGGCAAGGGTGCCGCGTACGCACGCGCCGAAGCGGATATCCGCACGCTGGTCGAGAAGACGGGCATTCCGTACCTGCCGATGTCGATGGCCAAGGGCCTGCTGCCCGATACGCATCCGCAATCGGCCTCGGCCGCACGCTCGTATGTGCTGGCTGAAGCTGACGTGGTGTTGCTGGTCGGCGCCCGCCTGAACTGGCTGCTGTCGCACGGCAAGGGCAAGACCTGGGGCAAGCCGAAGCAATTCATCCAGATCGACATCGCGGCGACCGAGATGGACAGCAACGTCGCCATCGCCGCGCCGGTAGTGGGTGACATTGGTTCGTGCGTGTCGGCAATCCTCGACAAGGTCGGCAATGACTTTGCCAAGCCGGGCGCCGAGTGGCTGAACGCGGTGGCCGACCGCAGGGACACGAACCTGGCGAAGATGGCCGAGACCCTGGCCAAGTCCAGGGATGTCTCGCCGATGAACTTCCACGGCGCGCTGAGCGTGCTGAAGGATGTGGTCAAGGCCAACCCGGGCATCTCGTTCGTCAACGAAGGCGCCAACACGCTGGACTACGCCCGTGCCGTGATCGACATGTACGAGCCGCGCAAGCGCCTGGACGTAGGCACCTGGGGCGTGATGGGCGTGGGCATGGGCTACGCGGTCGCCGCGGCGGTCGAGACCGGCAAGCCGGTGCTGGCGCTGTGCGGTGACAGTGCGTTCGGTTTCTCGGGCATGGAAGTCGAGACGATCTGCCGTTACAACCTGCCGGTCTGCATCGTCATCTTCAACAACAACGGCGTCTACAAGGGTATCGACGTGAATCCGACCGGCGGCAAGGATCCGGCGGTCACGACGTTCGTCCCGGGCGCGCGCTACGACAAGATGATGGAAGCGTTCGGTGGCGTCGGCCACAACGTCACCACGCCGGCGGAACTCGAGGCTGCGGTGAACGAAGCCCTGCGCTCGGGCAAGCCCACGCTGGTCAACGCTGTCATCGATCCGGCTGCCGGCACGGAAAGCGGTCGTCTGACCAATCTGAATCCGCAAAGCTCGGCCAAGAAGTAATTCACCCGAATTTCACCCCTCTGATCCAATAGGAGAACGAAAGTGAACCTCCCACTCAACGGCATCAAGATCATCGACTTCACGCACGTCCAGGCCGGTCCCGCCTGCACGCAGCTTCTCGCGTGGTTCGGTGCGGACGTGATCAAGGTCGAGCGCCCCGGTTCCGGCGACGTGACGCGCACCCAGCTGCGCGACATCCCGGATGTCGATGCGCTGTACTTCACCATGCTCAACAGCAACAAGCGCAGCCTGACGCTGGACACCAAGAAGCCGGACGGCAAGAAGATCCTGGAGCAGCTGATCCGCGAGTCGGACGTGCTGGTCGAGAACTTCGGCCCGGGCGCGCTGGACCGCATGGGCTTCTCGTGGGAACGCATCAACGAACTGAACCCGAAGATGATCGTGGCTTCGGTCAAGGGCTTCAGCGACGGCCACCACTATGAAGACCTGAAGGTCTATGAGAACGTGGCCCAGTGCGCCGGCGGCGCGGCCTCGACCACCGGCTTCTGGGATGGCCCGCCGACGGTGTCCGCCGCGGCGCTGGGCGATTCCAACACCGGCATGCACCTGGCCATCGGCATCCTCACCGCGCTGATCGGCCGCGACAAGACCGGCAAGGGCCAGAAGGTGGCCGTGTCGATGCAGGATGCGGTGCTGAACCTGTGCCGGGTCAAGCTGCGCGACCAGCAGCGCCTGGACCGCCTGGGCTACCTGGAAGAGTACCCGCAGTATCCGCACGGCAGCTTCAGCGACGTGGTGCCGCGCGGCGGCAACGCGGGCGGCGGCGGCCAGCCGGGCTGGGTGCTGAAGTGCAAGGGCTGGGAAACCGACCCCAACGCCTATATCTACTTCACCATCCAGGGCCATGCCTGGGAGCCGATCTGCAAAGCGCTGGGCAAGCCGGAATGGATTTCCGATCCCAACTACGCCACCGCCAAGGCTCGCCAGCCGCATATCTTCGATATCTTCAACACCATCGAGGAATGGCTCGCCGACAAGACCAAGTACGAGGCCGTGGACATCCTGCGCAAGTTCGACATCCCGTGCTCGCCGGTGCTGTCGATGAAGGAAATCGCCGATGATCCGTCGCTGCGAGCCAGCGGCAGCATCACCGAGGTGCCGCACAAGGAGCGCGGCACCTACCTGACGGTGGGCAGCCCGATCAAGTTCTCCGACCTCAAGCCGGAGATCACCGGGTCGCCGCTGCTGGGCGAGCATAGCGAAGAGGTGCTGGCCGGCCTGGGCTACGGCGCGGACGACATCAAGCGCCTGCGCGAGTCCCAGGTGATCTGACGCTGCCCGCCGGCACTTGTGCCGGAGTGTACGCCGGGGTCTCGCGCATAGCGGGCCCCGGCGTTTTTGCTTGCAGCGTGGCCATGTGGCACGCTACCTTGATGGCCATGACAGGCCGGCGCCGACCGGCCCTGGTAATAACGAGGGAATCCCCATGACAGACCAGATCGATTACGCGCAACTGGTGTCCGCCATCGGCGACGCCATCATCATCTCCGACGCCAAGGGCGCCATCACGCTATGGAATCCCGCGGCCGAGCGCATGTTCGGCTTTACCCAGGCCGAGGCCATGGGCAAGTCGCTCGACCTGATCATCCCTGAGCGCCTGCGCGGGCGGCACTGGGAGGGCTACGACAAGACCATGGCGACCGGCATCACGCGCTACGGCCACGATCTGCTCAAGGTGCCCGCGGTCGACAAGGACGGCAAGGCCATGTCGATCGCCTTCACCGTGGCGCTGCTCAAGGATGATGCGGGCGCTATCACCGGCATCGTCGCCGTGGTCCGCGACGAGACCGTGCGCTTCCAGGAGGAGCGGGCGCTGAAGAAGCGGCTGGTGGAGCTGGAAAACCAGGTCAAGGAACAGGCCTGAGGCGCGTGCCTTTTCCGTGATCCAGGGCCAGCCGCGCAGCGCGTCGGCCCGGTGGCCAGGCCTGGTCCTGGCCGTTTCCTGTTTGCGCGGCGGCCCCGGCCGGGGCCGCCGCGCAGGTTCGTTTGTCCCCCCGAGTTTTCCCGAATAGGTGGCCGGCATGCGCTTCCAGCGCCGCTTTGGCGTAGCCGATCCTGGTCTTTTTGGTACCAAAATCGTTGACTGAGTACCGAATGCCTCCTACATTGGGAGCCCTGACAAAGACAGATCCGAGGAGACAACATGAGCCGTCAAGCTTCGGCCGCTGCGGTAGTCCATGGCGGCGCTACGGTGGGCCAGCTCTATGCGGCCGCGCTGCGTGCCCGGCCCGGCGTGCCCGCCATCGTCGGCGACGACACCACGCTGAGCTATGAGGCGCTCGCGCGGCAGTGCGCGCGCGTCGCGCGGCTGTTTGCCGCCCGCGGCCTGGCGCGCCAGGATGCCGTGGCCTTCCTGGTGGGCAACCGCGCCGAAGCGGTCGCCGCCATCATCGCCGCGCAGCTGGCCGGGCTGAAGAACGTATCGCTGCATCCGATGGCATCGGAAGCGGATCACGCCTTCGTGCTGCAGGATGCCGGGGTGCGGGCGCTGGTGGTGGACAACGCCCGCTTCAGCGAGCGCGCGCGCGTGCTGGCAGCTGGCGCCGGCCTGCAGGTCCTGCCGCTGGACGATGGCGAGTTCGGGCCTGGCCTGGCCAATGCGGCGGCTGCGTTCGATGACGCGCCCGTGGTCCCCGGCGACGACCCCACGGAAATCAGCCGGCTGGCCTATACCGGCGGCACCACTGGCCGTTCCAAGGGCATCCTGCATACGCACCGCACCACGGTGACGGTGCTGCAGTACATGCTGGCCAGCTACGAATGGCCGGCGCAGATCCGCTACCTGGTGACCACGCCGATCTCGCACGCGTCCGGCAGCCTGTTCCTGCCGACGCTGCTGCGCGGCGGCACCATCTACCTGTGCGACAAGTTCAGCCCCGCCGATTTCCTGCGCCGCGTGGCCGAACAGCGGATCAACCTGACCTTCCTGGTGCCCACGCAGATCTATGGCCTGCTCGATTGCGACGGGCTGGACGCGGCCGACCTGTCCAGCCTGGAGCTGGTGCTCTACGGCGCCGCGCCGATCGCGCCGGTGCGCCTCGCTGACGCGCTGCGCCGCATCGGCCCGGTGTTCGGGCAGGTCTACGGCCAGGCTGAAGTGCCGATGTGCATCAGCTACCTGAGCCAGCGCGACCACGATCCGGACAACCCCGAGCGCCTGCGCTCGTGCGGCAAGGTGATCCCGGGCAACCAGGTCAAGCTGCTGGACCCCGACCTGCGTGAAGTCGCGCCGGGCGAGGTGGGCGAGCTGTGCGTGCGCGGTCCGCTGGTGATGGAGGGCTACCTGAACCGGCCCGAGGAAGACGCCAAGGTCTTTGCCGGCGACTGGCTGCATACCGGCGACATGGCCCGTTGCGACAGCGAGGGCTTCCTGTACATCGTCGACCGCGCCAAGGACATGATCATCAGCGGCGGCTTCAACGTGTACCCGAGCGAGGTGGAGCATTGCCTGGCGCTGCACCCGGCCATCGCCATGTCCGCGGTGATCGGCATCCCCGACCCCAAGTGGGGCGAAGCGGTCATCGCCGTGGTCGCGGCCCGGCCCGGTGCCGCGCTTACCGAGGCCGACGTGATCGGCCACGTGACGCAGCACAAGGGTGTGGTCAATGCGCCCAAGCAGGTGGTGTTCGTGGATGAGCTGCCGCTGACCGCGCTGGGCAAGATCGACCGCAAGGCCATCCGCGGCCGCTACTGGGGCGGCCAGGAGAGGCAGGTGGCCTGAGCGCGCCCACCGCATGCCGCACGGCCCCGCAAGAGGGCCGGCGGCCTGCCAGACCGACAACAATGGAGGAGACCATCATGGCAATCCGCTCACGTTTCAACGCTATCCGCCCAACCCGGGCGCTCCACGCCGCGCGGGCATGCCTGCTGGCGCTGGGCCTCGCCTGCGCCAGCGTGCACGCCGCCGACACCTACCCGGCCAGGCCGATCCGCTTCGTGGTGCCGTTCGCGCCGGGCGGCGTCACCGACCTGACCGCACGCACCTTCGCCAAATACATGGGCGACGCCCTGGGCCAGCCGCTGGTGGCGGAGAACAAGCCGGGCGCCGGCGCGACCATCGGTGCCAACTTCGTGGCACGATCGGCGCCGGACGGCTACACGCTGCTGCTGGGCACCAACGTCACCCATGCGATCAACCCGCGCCTGATCGCGGCGACGCCCTACGACCCGCTGAAGGACTTCCAGGCGGTGGCCGTGTTCGGACTGAATGGCAATGTGCTGCTGGTGAACAACAACTTCCCGGCCAAGACCTTTGCCGAGTTTCTGGCATACGTCAAGGCCCGGCCCGGCAAGGTGAACTACGCGTCGGGCAGTGTCGGCAGTTCGGCGCACCTGTCGGCGGAGTTGCTCAAGCAGGACGTGAAGGGGCTGGAGTACACGCACGTGCCCTATGGCGGGCCGTCCGAAGCCATGGCCGCGCTGATAGGCGGGCACGTGGACTTCCTGTTCGCCAACATCGGCGCCGCGGTCACGCAGGTGAAATCGGGCAAGGTGCGCGCGCTGGCGGTAACCACCGCGAAACGCGCGCCGCAGTTGCCGGACGTGCCCACTATCGCGGAATCGGGCGTCCCCGGTTTCGAGGTCGTGGGATGGATGGCGGCCTTCGTGCCCAAGGGCACGCCGGCGCCAGTGGTGACGCGGCTGAACGAGGTCATCAACCAGGCCCAGAAGAACCCGGATCTGCGCACCACGCTGGATGCCGCGGCGCTGATCCCGGTAGTGGCGGCGCCCGACCAGGCCAGCCGCTTCGTGCAGGATGAATACGTCAAGTGGGGCCGCGTGATCCGCGCCGCCAACATCCCGCCGCAATAGCAGGGCAGGCGCCGCGATCCGCGGCTAGGACGTGCCGGCGCCGGCTTCGGGCCGGCACAGCAGGCCGTTCAGGATGATCTCGTAGAACTCGCTGAAGGCATCGCCGATCTTCAGGCCGGTTTCCTTCAGGAACTGCTGATTGCGCAGCCGGTACGCCGCGCCCAGGATCGCTTCGGAAACCAGCCGCGGATTGTGCGGCGCCATCAGCCCTTGCCGCATGCCTGCCTCGAGCAGGCTCTCCAGCCCGCGCACGCGCGCCAGCTGGTAGTCGTCGAATATCGCCCGGCCGCTGTCGATCGCATCCAGGTCCGCCAGCGCGGCCTTGCTCAGTCCCGACGTGTTGAGCGCGGCATGCAGGTAGGCGGACACTGCCCGCGCCGCATCGCTTTCGCGGCGCGCCGCGGCAAAGCCCCTTTCCAGGTTGTCAGCGAGCACGTCGCGGCAGATGCCGACGAACAGCGCTTCCTTGGTCGGCGCGATCTCGTACAGGCGCCGCCGCGAGCAGCGCATGCGTCGGGCAATCTCGCCGATGGTCAGCGACGACACGCCTTCGGTGCTCAGCAGCCGGGTCAGTTCGTGGACAAATTCTTCATCGGTGCGTCGAGTCGGCATGAAACGGGTGGCAAGCCGGGCAAGCGCCGGGCGCGTGAGTGTAGATGCCGAATCTTACGACGACTGCGCGGTGCAGGCATGGCGATGGATCGCAAGCAGGCTTCCATCAGGCGAGGCCGCTCGCGCGCCTCGCCGTGAACTGACCGGCCCCCTCAGTTGAGATGACCGACCGCGCGCAGGTATTCGTTCTTCTTCTCGAAGATCAGCGCGCTCAGAAAGGCGGCATCATAGGCGGCCAGCAGGTGCGCGTGGTGTTCTTCGATATAGCGGGCCACGCGCGCCTTCTCGCATTCGATGCCGCACAGCCATTCATACATCTCGGCGTCCCAGCGGAAGCGCAGGCCCAGCTCGATAAACGCGGCGTTGTAGGCGGCGAGCTGGGTGTCGCGCGGAATGGGTTGGTTATCGGTGCCGACCGTGATGGCAGCCTGGCGGCTTTCCTGCTGGACCTGGTTCATGCTCGTCTCCTGAGATGCGCTGTAGCGGTTGGGTTGAGACAAGCATAGAGACCGCGAATGATTTACGATAATTAAAGTTTCATAGCAAAACCATAATCAATCGTTTATGCATTCTGGCGGATCAAACCTTCCACGCCGGTAATTCGCTCGATCAGTCCCGCGCCTTCCTCCATCAGGAACTGCTTGAACGCCAGCGCCACCGGTGGCAGCCGCTTGTTCTTGCGGTGCACCACATACCAGTTGAGCATCACCGGGAAGCCCTCGATGTCCAGCACCGCGAGCTTGCCGGCCTGCAATTCCAGGCCGACCGTGTGCGCCGACAGGAAGGCGATGCCCATGTTGGCGATCACGGCCTGCTTGATGGTCTCGGTGCTCTTGATCTCCATCGCGATGCGCATGTTCGACAGACGCCCGGCAAAGCCCTCCTGCATCGAATTCCAGGTATCCGAGCCTTTCTCGCGTGAAACGAAGGCTTCATCAGCCAGCTCGGCCAGCGGGATATTGCGCTGGCCGACCAGCGGGTGGGTGGGCGCAGCCACGATGACATAGGGGTGGGGGGCGAAGGCCTCGTTGATGGTGTCCATGCCTTCGGGCGGGCGCACCATCACCGCCAGGTCGGTCAGGTTGCCGGCCAGCTGGTGCAGCAATTCCTCGCGGTTATGCACGGCAAGGTTCAGGGTCACGCCTTCATGGCGGTTCATGAACTCGGCCAGCAGGCGCGGAAAGAAATAGTCGCCGGCGCTGATCACCGCCACGTTGAGCCGGCCGCCGGAGATGCCCTTGAGCTGGGACATGGCGTCTTCGGCCTCGCGGAACTGCTGGATGATGCTGCGGCTGTAATGCAGCATCTCGTGGCCCGCCGGGGTCAGGTAGATCTTCTTGCCCAACTGCTCGAACAGGGGCAGCCCCACGTGGTGCTCCAGCTGCCGCACCTGGGTCGATACCGCGGGCTGCGTCAGGTGCAGTTCCTCGGCAGCGCGTGAAAAGCTCATATGGCGGGCAACGGTCTCAAAGACCTTCAACTGCCGCAGTGTGGCGTTCCTCATCCTCGTCCCGTGCAATATATAAACGATTGGCTATATAAACGATAAAAAACTTTATGCAGTGCTGATCTTAGATTCAAGTAGCATCAATCGTCGGATTTGCCTGCCCCGCCCCGAATCCGGCTCTCCGGCTTGCGCCAGGAGCCCGCCAATGGCCACAAGCATGGCCGATAACAACGATGGCTGCCTACAGCCACGACAAAAAATACACAAGGAGACTACCGTGACCGGACTGAATGCAACGGTGCGTGCAACGCGGCACCCCGCCATGGCTGAAGAGACCCATCGCAGCCACGCCGGTGCCGGGCAGGGGGGCAGGTCGTGAATATCTCGCTCCCCCAACTGAAGGCCTTCGCCGCAGTGGCGCGGCACAAGAGCTTTACGCGTGCCTCGGTTGAGCTCGGCCTGACGCAATCCGCGGTCAGCCGCAGCGTGCGTGAGCTGGAAGATGAGATCGACCAGCGCCTGTTCGACCGTACCACGCGCCAGGTGGAACTGACCGATGCCGGCCAGCACCTGTCGCAGCGCATCTGCCACCTGATCGAAGAGGTCGAGCAGACCCTGCGCGACAGCCAGAGCGCCAGCCGTCCGTGCCAGGGCCTGGTGCAGATCGCTTCGGATCCGGTGCTCAGCTCGATGTCGGTGCCGACGTGGCTGGCCGGCTGCCGGCAAGCGTGGCCGGCAATTGCCATCCACCTGAAGGACCGCTCGCAGGAGTCGGTGCTGCAGAGCGTGCGCAGCGGCGAGGTGGACTTCGGGATTGCCACCGATCCGAAGCCAACCGACGACCTCTATTGTGAACCGCTGTGCGTCGATGCCTACCACGCCGTCCTGCCCGCCCAGCACCCGCTGGCCATGCGCGACGCGGTAGGGTGGGGCGACCTGAGCGATGCCCGCGTGCTGGCCCTGGACCAGCAGTGCGGCATGCAGCCCGCGGTGGAGAAGGCGCTCAGCAGCTATCACGTGCGCGCGGGCTCGCTGCAGTTGCTCGGCCACTTTGCGGCAGTGTTCGGCATGGTGGCGCTGGGCCTTGGCATCGGCGTGGTGCCGTCGCGTGCCCAGGTGGGCGGCATGAACCCGGCGGCGGTGATGCGGCCGCTGCGTCCGCAGGTGACTTCCACGGTGATGCTGGTTCGGCGCAAGAGCCGTTCGCTCAAGCCCAATGCCGCGGCAATCTGGGATGCCTTGCGCGGCCAGGAGTATCAGGAGTCGCCGGTGGTGCGTCGTGAAACCACCATGGTGTGAGGCAATCGGCTCATCTGAGGGCATGGGGCGGGCATTCGTTGTATTAGTGCAAAACTTCCATTGATATATCACATACAGGATATTTACACATAGTGCGGTGCAGCATATAATGAAAACTCCTGATCACAACGCTATTGGAGTTTTCAAATGGAAGTCGCTCTTCTCTTCGCTCTTGGCCTGGGCCTGATTGCTGCCGGTGCCGGCGTGACCACGCTGCTGGCCACGCGCCTGCCGATGGATGTGCTGGTGACCGCGCAGGAGCACGGTCGCTTCGCCGGCCTGGGCTCGAACCAGGAAGGCGATGGCGTGGGCCGTGCCAGCCCGTCGCGCATCGTTCCCGCTGCCGGTGAGCTGGCCTACGCGTAATGCGCGCCGGCGCCATGCGCCATCGCGCTGAACCGCGCAACCAGCAAGGGTTGTAGCGGCCGGCATCCCTTGTGGCAGTACCTCGGTTGATTCCTGATCTGCGGCATTCGCCGCGAGCCAGGGCAGGGTTCTGCACGAACCTGCGGCCGCCACCATCTTCCTCCCCCGATCGCTGCCAGCGATCGCTCTGCACGACCCCTCTTCCTGCGCCCGGTGCCAAGCCGGCAGGCTCGCTGCTGTGTCTTTAACGCCGCTTTCGGCGTCGTTCCCAAGCCATACGCGCGTGACCAGACATTAATGTATGCATCTAGGGACTTTCCCCAATTCATCGTTTTCCCGGTTTTTCCGAGGCGCGATCCCCGGCATTCTTGCAGATGCCATCAGTCGGCTGATTCATGTGCCGATGCATGGCAACTGCTTGATTTCCAAAGACTCCGGATGCTGTCGGACCGGCCATTGATGCGGTATGTGCACCAGTCGCACTGCAGCAACGGCCAACCAGGCGTCGCTCACCGCGGTTCCATGCTGCAGAGCCGCGACGAATACGCTTGACTTACCTGATATATCACATACCGTATAGCACTAGAACGGCTCAGCTGTTCTTTGACTGAGAGTCACGCAGAGGCGTCTACAGGCGCCCATCTTCCACCTTGGCGGCAAGCCGCTATAAGGAGACATCATGGAATTGCAGCAGCAGAGGGAGTCCACGTCGCGCTTTGCGTCGCCGTGGGTGCAACTGGTATTCGGCGTGATCTGCATGGCGATGATCGCCAACATGCAATACGGCTGGACGCTGTTCGTCAACCCGATCGACGACAAGTACCACTGGGGCCGCACCGCGATTCAGGTGGCCTTCACCATCTTCGTCGTGACGGAAACCTGGCTGGTCCCGATTGAAGGCTATCTGGTCGACAAGTACGGCCCGCGTCCGGTAGTGGTGGGCGGCGGCCTGCTGTGCGCCATTGCCTGGGCCCTGAACTCGGTGGCGTCCTCGCTGCCCATGCTTTACTTCGCGGCGGCGATCGGCGGCCTGGGTGCGGGCGCGGTGTATGGCACCTGCGTGGGCAACGCGCTGAAGTGGTTTCCCAATCGCCGGGGGCTGGCAGCGGGGATTACCGCAGCCGGTTTCGGCGCGGGCTCGGCGCTGACCGTGGTGCCCATTGCCAACATGATCAAGACTTCGGGCTATGAGGCTGCGTTCCTGTGGTTCGGTCTTGGCCAGGGCCTGATCGTGTTCGTCCTGGGCATGGCCCTGTACCCGCCGTCGGCCAAGATCCTGAGCGAGGTCAAGTCCACGCTGAAGGCTGCCGCAACCTACAACGCTTCGCCGCGCGAGGTGCTGAAGTCGCCGATCTTCTGGGTCATGTACGCGATGTTCGTGATGATGGCCGCCGGCGGCCTGATGGCAACCGCCCAGCTCGGCCCGATCGCCAAGGACTTCGGCCTGCACGACGCCCCCATCTCGATCCTCGGCCTGACCTTGCCGGCGCTGACCTTCGCACTGACCATCGACCGCGTGCTCAATGGCCTGACGCGCCCGTTCTTCGGCTGGATCTCCGATCATATCGGCCGTGAACGCACCATGTTCTTTGCCTTCGGGGTCGAGGCCATCGGCATCCTGCTGCTGTCCAAGTACGGCCACCATCCGGTTGCCTTCGTGGTGCTGACAGGCGTGGTGTTCTTTGCCTGGGGTGAGATCTACAGCCTGTTCCCTGCCACCTGCGGCGACACCTTCGGGCCGAAGTTTGCCGCCACCAACGCGGGCCTGCTGTACACCGCCAAGGGCACGGCCGCGCTGCTGGTGCCGTTCTCCAGCGTGATCACCACTGCCACCGGCAGCTGGCATGCGGTCTTCATGGTGGCCTCCGGCATGGCGGCATTGACCGCGGTGATGGCGCTGTTCGTGCTCAAGCCGATGCGCGAGGCCCATGCCCGCAAGTATGTGCATGCCAATGCCTCGGCACCGATCGGTTATCGTACCGTGCCGGAAGACCTGACCTGATGAAGAAAGCAGTACGGCGCCTCCGGCGCCGGCAGGACCCGGACGTGGCGGCTGCGATGCCTGCACAGGCGCCGCGCCCGGTAGCACAATACGAAAAATAGAAAGAGCGACAGGGAGGCGGCCCGCCGGGCGCCTTCCTGATCGCACATCGGATACCCACAAACAGAATCCAGGCACGCCATGAACCAGGTTGTCATTCCTCTCGAGGCGACGGGGCTCGGCCGGCAGCGCAAGCGCCGCCAGCCCAAGGGCCGGCAGGTAGACGCGGCCGCACTGGCCGAAGTGCGCGTGGCGCTGGGCGACATGCCCCGCCGGCGCGACTTGCTGATCGAACACCTGCACTGCATCAACGACCGCTACGGCCAGCTGGCGATGCCGCACCTGGTGGCGCTGGCCAGCGAACTGCGGCTGTCGATGACCGAGGTCTATGAAGTCGCCACCTTCTATCACCACTTCGACGTGGTGCGCGAGGACGCCGACGGCCAGATCGCACCGCCGCCGGCGTTGACCGTGCGCGTATGCGAAGGCATTGCCTGCGAGCTGGCGGGCGCACAGGCGCTGATCGACAAGCTGCCCGCGCTGCTCGGCACTGAAGTGCGCGTGGTGGCCGCGCCCTGCATCGGCCGCTGCGAGAAGGCGCCCGCGGCGCTGGTCGGGCAGAATCCGGTCGACACCGCCACGGCCGAGGCCATCGACGCCGCCGTGCAGGCAAAGGCCGTGCGCCATGCGCCCGAGCCCTATATCGGCTACGACGCTTACCGGAAGGACGGCGGCTATGCCTTGCTTAAGTCCCTCGCCAGCGGCGACCTGGACCAGGCCGCCGTGCTGTGCACGATGGAGGACTCCGGCCTGCGCGGCCTGGGCGGCGCAGGCTTCCCGACCGGGCGCAAATGGCGCATCGTGCAGAACGAGCCCGCACCGCGGCTGATGGCCATCAACATCGACGAGGGCGAGCCCGGCACCTTCAAGGACCGCGTCTACCTGGAACGCGATCCGCACCGGTTCCTGGAAGGCATGCTGATCGCGGCAACGGTGGTCAACGTGTCAGCGATCTATATCTACCTGCGCGACGAATACGCCGGCTGCCGCGAGCTGCTGGCGGAAGAACTGCGGCGGCTGCAGCAAGACCCGCCAATCCCCGGCCTGCCGACGATCGAACTGCGCCGCGGCGCGGGCGCCTATATCTGCGGCGAAGAGTCGGCCATGATCGAGTCGATCGAAGGCAAGCGCGGCATGCCGCGGCTGCGCCCGCCCTATGTGGCGCAGGTGGGCCTGTTCGGACGGCCCACGCTGGAGCACAACTTCGAGACCCTGTACTGGGTGCGCGACATCATCGAGAAGGGCGCCGAGTGGTTTGCCTCGCAGGGGCGCAACGGGCGCAAGGGCCTGCGCTCGTTCTCGGTCTCGGGCCGCGTGAAACGCCCTGGCGTGCACCTGGCGCCGGCCGGCATCACCGTGCGCGAGCTGATCGACGAATACTGCGGCGGCATGCTCGACGGCCATGCGTTCTACGGCTACCTGCCGGGTGGCGCCTCGGGCGGCATCCTGCCGGCGTCGATGGGCAATATCCCGCTGGACTTCGACACGCTGCAGCCCTACGGCTGCTTTATCGGCTCGGCCGCGGTGGTGATCCTGTCCGACCAGGACAGCGCCACGCACGCAGCGCGCAACCTGATGCACTTCTTCAAGCACGAGTCCTGCGGGCAATGCACACCGTGCCGCACTGGCACCGCCAAGACGCTCGACCTGATCCGCCAGCCCAAGTGGGACCTGTCGGCGCTGGATGACCTGTCCGCGGTGATGCGCGATGCATCGATCTGCGGGCTGGGGCAGGCCGCGCCCAATCCCGTCGACTGCGTCATCAAGTACTTCCCGCACGAACTGGCCTGAGAGACTGACATGAATGCACTGACCCGCGCCGAACGCGCGCTTGTCGAATCCGCCGAGCCAGCCGTCACCTTCACGCTCAATGGCCGCGAGGTGAGCGCCCAGCCCGGCGAAAGCCTGCTGAAGGTCGCGCAGCGCGAAGGCTTCGACGTGCCGCACCTGTGCTACAAGGACGGCCTGGAGCCGGCCGGCAACTGCCGCGCCTGCATGGTCGAGATCCAGGGCGAGCGCGTGCTGGCCCCGTCCTGCTGCCGCTATCCCGCCGCAGGCATGCAGGTGCAGACCGAATCCGAGCGCGCCCGCCGCGCCCAGCGCACGGTGCTGGAGCTGCTGCAGTCGGACATGCCCGAGACCGACTACACCCGCCACAACGAGCTGGATCAGTGGGCCGCGAAGCTGGAGGTCGGCAAGCCGCGCTTTGCCCCGCGCGAACGCGTGGCGGCGGATTTGTCGCACCCGGCCATCGCCGTCAACCTGGATGCCTGCATCCAGTGCACGCGCTGCCTGCGTGCCTGCCGCGACGAGCAGGTCAACGACGTGATCGGCCTGGCCCTGCGCGGCGACGAAGCCCGCATCGTGTTCGACATGGACGACCCCATGGGCGCGTCGACCTGCGTGGCCTGCGGCGAATGCGTGCAGGCCTGCCCGACCGGCGCGCTGATGCCCGCGCGCGATGCCGCGCTGGCGGTTCCGGACAAGCAGGTGGACTCGGTCTGCCCGTACTGCGGCGTGGGCTGCCAGCTGACCTACAACATCAAGGACAACCGCATCCTGTTCGTGGAAGGGCGCGATGGCCCGGCCAACCACGAGCGGCTGTGCGTGAAGGGCCGCTACGGCTTTGACTACGTGCAGCATCCGCAGCGCCTGACGGTGCCGCTGGTGCGCCGCGAAGGCGTGCCCAAGCAGGGCGATTTCGTCATGGACCCGGACCACGTCATGGACGTGTTCCGCGAGGCCACCTGGGAAGAGGCGCTGGCGCTGGCCGGCGGCAAGCTCGCGCAGATCCGCGACGCCCACGGCAAGCGCGCGCTGGCAGGGTTTGGCTCGGCCAAGGGCAGCAATGAAGAGGCCTACCTGTTCCAGAAGCTGGTGCGCACCGGGTTTGGCAGCAACAACGTCGACCACTGCACGCGGCTGTGCCATGCCTCGTCGGTGGCGGCGCTGCTGGAGGGGATCGGCTCGGGCGCGGTATCGAACCCGGTGATGGATGTCGACAAGGCCGAGGTGGTGATCGTGATCGGCGCCAACCCGACCGTGAACCACCCGGTCGCGGCCAGCTGGATCAAGAATGCGGTGAAGAACGGCACCAAGCTGATCGTGGCAGATCCGCGCCGCTCGGACCTGGCGCGCTTTGCCCATCGCTTCATGCAGTTCAAGCCCGATGCCGACGTGGCGCTGCTCAACGCGATGATGCATGTCATCGTCACCGAGGGCCTGGTGGACCAGGACTTCATCGACAGCCGCACCATCGGCTTCGACGAGCTGCAGCGCAATGTCGCGGCGTACAGCCCGGAACTGATGGCGCCGGTGTGCGGCATCGAGGCCGAGGTCATCCGCGAGGTGGCGCGGCTGTATGCCACGTCCAAGGCCTCGATGATCCTGTGGGGCATGGGCGTGTCGCAGCACGTGCACGGCACTGACAACGCGCGTTGCCTGATCGCGCTGGCGCTGATGACCGGCCAGATCGGCCGCCCCGGCACCGGCCTGCATCCGCTGCGCGGCCAGAACAACGTGCAGGGCGCGTCCGATGCCGGCCTGATCCCGATGATGTACCCGGACTACCGCCGCGTGGACGATCCCGTGGCGATCGCCAGCTTCGAGGCGCTGTGGGGCATGCCGCTGGACCGCCAGCCCGGCCTGACCGTGGTCGAGGTGATGCAGGCGATCGAGCGCGGCGAGGTGCGCGGCATGTACATCATGGGTGAGAACCCGGCGATGTCAGACCCCGACGCCGAGCATGCGCGCGAGGCGCTGGCCTCGCTCGACCACCTGGTGGTGCAGGACATCTTCCTGACCGAGACCGCCTATCTGGCCGACGTGGTGCTGCCGGCCTCGGCCTTCCCGGAGAAGACCGGCACCTTCACCAACACCGACCGCACCGTCCAGCTCGGCCGCCAGGCATTGAACCCGCCGGGGCAGGCGCGCCAGGACCTGTGGATCATCCAGCAGATGGCTGCGCAGCTGGGGTTGGACTGGCACTACGACGGCGTGGCCGAGGTCTTCGACGAGATGCGCCAGGCCATGCCCAGCATCGGCGGCGTGACCTGGGAGCGGCTGGAGCGCGAGCACGCCGTGACTTATCCGTGCAAGGAAGAGGGCGACCCGGGCGAACCGGTGATCTTTATCGACAGCTTCCCGACCGCCAGCGGCCGTGGGCGCTTCGTGCCGGCCGACATCATCCCGGCAGCCGAGCGGCCCGATATCGACTACCCGATGGTGCTGATCACCGGCCGCCAGCTCGAGCACTGGCACACCGGCAGCATGACGCGGCGCGCCGGCGTGCTGGATGCGATCGAGCCGGATCCGGTGGCGCTGGTGCACCCGCTGGACCTGGACGCGCTGGGCGGCAAGCCGGGCGACGTGGTCACGCTGGCATCGCGCCGCGGCGAAGTCACGCTGTACGCGCGGGCCGACGCCGGCACGCCGCGCGGGGCGGTGTTCGTGCCGTTCTGCTACTACGAGGCGGCGATCAACAAGCTGACCAATGCGGCACTGGACCCCTTCGGCAAGATCCCGGAGTTCAAGTACTGCGCGGTGAAGATGGCACTGGGCGGCGCGGCGCCGGAGCAGTCGAGCTACGGCGGCGGGCAGATCCTGGCGCCGGTGTAGGGCCGACGGCAAGCCCTGGCGGGGCCGCCTGCGCGGGTAGCGCAGGCGGCCCTTTTTGTTGGGTGATTATCCGGAGTTTCGGGAAATTGATTGCTGTAGCTTCCAGCTAATCAAATCAATCGTGACAGGCTACGCTTCGGTTCATTCCCTACACAACCCGGAGCCCGCCATGAAAGCCATCGGCCTGACCCAGTACCTGCCCATCTCCGACCCGCGTTCGCTGCAAGACGTGGAGATCGACATACCCAGCCCCGGCAGCCGCGACCTGCTGGTGAAGGTTGAGGCCGTCTCGGTCAACCCGGTCGACACCAAGGTGCGCGCGCCCAAGGCGCAGGTAGAGCCCGCGCCGCGCGTGCTGGGCTGGGACGCGGCCGGCACGGTGGTCGCCGTGGGGCCGGAGGTGACCCTGTTCAAGGTCGGCGACCCGGTCTACTACGCGGGCAGCATTACTCGGTCCGGCTCCAACGCCGAGTTCCACCTGGTCGACGAGCGCATCGTCGGCCACAAGCCTGCCTCGCTGGATTTCGCCAATGCGGCGGCGCTGCCGCTGACGGCGATCACCGCCTGGGAGGCTCTGTTCGACCGGCTGGGCATTTCGCCCAACGGGGATCACGCCGGGCGCCCGGTGCTGATCGTCGGCGGCGCGGGCGGCGTGGGCTCGATCGGCATCCAGCTGGCCAAGGTGCTGGCCGGGCTGACCGTGATCGCCACCGCGTCGCGGCCCGAGTCGCAGGAATGGTGCCGCCGCCTTGGCGCCGACCATACGGTTGACCATCGTGGCGACCTGCCGGCGCAGCTGAAGGCGCTGGGATTTGCCGAGGTCGACTACATCCTCTGCTTCAACGATATCGACGGGCATTTCCCGGCGATGGCCGAAGTGGTCGCCCCGCAGGGCAAGATCTGCACGATCGTCGCGAATACGCGGCCGTTGCCGGTGGAATTGCTCAAGAACAAGAGCGCCACCTTCGTCTGGGAATTCATGTTCACGCGCGCCATGTACAGCACGCCCGACATGGTCGCGCAGCATCGTCTGCTTAACGAGGTCACGCGGCTGGTCGATGCCGGGCGCCTGCAGACCACGCTGGGCGAGAACCTGGGGCGCATCAATGCGGAGAACCTGCGGCGCGCGCACGCCATGCTGGAAGGCGGGCGCACTATCGGCAAGCTGGTGCTGGAAGGGTTCTGAGCCGGCGCGCTGCGCCCGGCAAACAACAACGCCCGCCGGCATGGCCTCGGCGGGCGTTGTGCGTTTCCGCGGCAGGGGTCAGCCCATCTTGCCGAGGATGCTCTGCATCTCGTCGCTATTGAAGGCGCGCAGGGTTTGGGTGCGCACGTTGCCGGCCGCGCCGATGGTCAGCCCGAAGCTGGTCATGGTCTCGTCGTCGGGCGCTTCGACGGTGAGCACGATGTCGTATTCGCCCAGCGTCCAGTAGATGTCTTTCATCTGCACGCCCAGGCGTGCCCCCATCTCGCGCACGGCGGCCGCGCGCTTGGTGGTGTCCTTGACGGTGCGGATGCCCTGGTCGGTGAAGCTGGCTAGCACGATGTAGCGGGTCATGGCGGGACCTCCGGTTATGGTTGGATCGGTCGCCGTCCCGGCGGCGTGCATGGGGCAAGCGGCCGGGGCAGTGGTTCAGGGCTTCGGGGCGTGGCGAGGCGCGAATGGCATGGCGCCTCGCCGTTGATGCTCGCGATGTCTGAGCAACTTCATGCCAACGCATATTGCGCGCCAGTCGGCGCGGCAGGCCAGGATGCGGATCGCGGGCGCGCGCTCGGCTGTTCCAGCCGGCCGGTGTGTTTCAGTTGCGATACTGCGTGCGGCTCAGTCCCCTGGGCTGCCACCGTCTGCGCTGTCGGGCGTGTCGAGCGCACGCATGTTGTCCAGCAACTTGAGCAGGTAATGCAGCGTGTGCGTCAGGTCATTGGTAGAAAACCCCGTCAGCGCCTGCTCGTAATAGGCCCGGATCTTCGGCTGCGCCTGGTGCAGCCAGACCTCCCGTCCCGGTTCGCTCATCCGTATCAGCCGTGAGCGGCGGTCGCGGCCGTCCGGGGCCAGCGTGACGTGGCCGTCGCGTTCCATCCGGCTGACCAGTCCTGACAGGTTCTGCCGGCTCACCATCAGGTAGCGGGCCAGGTCGCCCACGCTCATGCCATCGGCGGCTTCCGGACGCGACAGCGCGCCGAGCACGGCCCACTGCTGCGTCGTCAGGCCCTCTGCCTCGACGGCTCGTGATCCCGTTTTATGCAACATATTTG
The DNA here is from genome assembly GCF_058781795.1 of Cupriavidus sp. FW306-1B-F12B. Taxonomy (NCBI): domain Bacteria; kingdom Pseudomonadati; phylum Pseudomonadota; class Betaproteobacteria; order Burkholderiales; family Burkholderiaceae; genus Cupriavidus; species Cupriavidus sp. FW306-1B-F12B. The sequence continues at coordinate 73,240 of NZ_JBYSXC010000008.1, read as the reverse complement.
CGCATTGGTATAGCCGGAAGAAAAGCCGGTTGGCCAGTTCCATGCGCGCGTTTGCGGGGAGTTCTGCTTCTACGTCCGGGTTAACCATAGTCTTTTCCACAGTGTTGGCGTCTTGCGCAGGCAATGGCTGCCTCCTATTATAGGTAAATATATTTACCTAATTGGCGGTGCGATGTGGCGGCGTCATGGCCGGCACGATAGCACCGGAATCCTGAAAGGAGAACGCTGTGCAAGGACTTGAAGGCAAGACGGTCATCGTGACCGGTGGTGGCGGTGGTATCGGCGGTGCAACGTGTTTGCGCTTTGCGCGCGCCGGGGCGGCGGTGGGCGTACTCGACCTGAACCCGGAAGCGGCCGAGCGCGTCGCCGGCCAGATCCGCGAGGCTGGCGGGCGGGCGCTGGCGATCCGCTGCGACATCACCGAGCGCGCCAGCGTGGATGCCGCGGTGGCGGCGGTGGAGCAGGGCCTGGGCCCGGTGGACGTGCTGGTCAACAACGCCGGCTGGGATGTGTTCAAGCCGTTCATCAAGACCGAGCCCGCGCAATGGGATCGGCTGATCGCCATCAACCTGACCGGCGCGCTGCACATGCATCACGCGGTGTTGCCCGGCATGGTCGAGCGCAAGCGCGGGCGCATCGTCAATATCGCCTCCGATGCCGCGCGCGTGGGCTCGTCCGGCGAAGCGGTCTACGCCGCGTGCAAGGGCGGGCTGGTGTCGTTCTCCAAGACCATCGCGCGCGAGCATGCGCGCCACGGCATCACCGTCAACGTGGTGTGCCCGGGGCCGACCGAGACCGCGCTGTTCGAAGACTACAAGCAGGGCGCGGGCAACCCCGAGAAGCTGGTGGAAGCCTTTACCCGCTCGATCCCGCTGGGCCGCATCGGCCAGCCCGACGACCTGCCCGGCGCGGTGCTGTTCTTTGCCAGCGACGACGCCGGCTTCATCACCGGCCAGGTGCTGAGCGTGTCGGGCGGCCTGACCATGAACGGCTGAGCAAGCAAACACCAGAAAACGGAGACCACCATGCAATACGAAGACATCCTGTACGAAGTGCGCAACGGCGCCGCCTGGATCATCATCAACCGCCCGGAAAAGATGAACGCCTTCCGCGGCCGCACCTGCGACGAAATGATCCACGCGATCAACCGCGCCGGCTATGACCGCGAGATCGGCGCCATCGTGCTGGCCGGTGCCGGCGAAAGGGCCTTCTGCACCGGCGGCGATCAGTCCGCGCACGAGGGCCAGTACGACGGCCGCGGCACCATCGGCCTGCCGATGGAAGAACTGCACAACGCCATCCGCGACGTGCCCAAGCCGGTGATCGCGCGCGTGCAGGGCTATGCCGTGGGCGGCGGCAACGTGCTGTGCACGATCTGCGATTTCACCATCGCGTCGGACAAGGCCGTATTCGGGCAGGTCGGGCCCAAGGTCGGCTCGGTCGACCCGGGCTACGGCACCGCCTTCCTGGCGCGCGTGGTGGGCGAGAAGAAGGCGCGCGAGATCTGGTACCTGTGCCGCCGCTACCCGGCCGCGGAAGCGCTGGCGATGGGGCTGGTCAATGCGGTGGTGCCGCACGAGCAGCTCGATGCCGAGGTGCAGAAGTGGTGCGACGAGATCATGGAGAAGAGTCCCACCGCGATCGCCATCGCCAAGCGCTCCTTCAATCTCGATACCGCGCACCAGAGCGGCATCGCCGGCATGGGCATGTACGCGCTCAAGCTCTATTACGACACCGAGGAATCGCGCGAAGGCGTGCGCGCTTTCCAGGAAAAGCGCAAGCCCGAGTTCCGCAAGTACGCGAAGTAAGCCGTGCCGTCCGAACCAGCGGAGACCACCATGAATCCCTATCTTGACGAAGACCTGACGGCACTGGCCGAGCACGCGCGCCGCTTTGCCGATGCGCGCGTGGCGCCCGGCTACCTGGAGCGCGACCGCACCCGCGTGCTGGACCGCGCGCTGATGCGCGAAATGGGCGAGATGGGCTTTATCGCGCCCGAACTGCCGGAACAGTATGACGGGCAGGGCATGGGCTCGCTGGCGACTGGCGTGATCCATGAAGCCGTGGCGCGCGCCGACCTGAGCCTGTCGTACATCAACCTGCTGGCTTCGTTGAACGGCCAGATCCTGGCGCACCATGCGCAGCCGGAAATCGCCGGACCGTGGCTGCAGCGCCTGACGCGCGGCGAGGCGCTGCTGGCAATCGCGCTGACCGAGCCGCGCGGCGGCTCCGACGCGGCCAGCCTGCGCCTGCGCATGGAGCGCGATGGCGATGTCTACGTGCTCAACGGCGAGAAGACCTCGATCTCCGCCGCCGACCAGGCCGATGCCGCGGTGGTCTTTGCCCGCAGCGGCACCGTCGAGTCCGGCGCGCGCGGCGTGTCTGCGCTGCTGGTGCCGATGGACCTGCCGGGCATCACGCGCAACCGCTTCGACTGCCACGGCCAGCGCGCCATCGGGCGCGGCTCGATTTTCTTCGAGAACGTGCGCGTGCCCGCCAGCCACCTGCTCGGCAAGGAGGGGGAGGGGTTCGTGCAGGTGATGCAGGGCTTCGACTTCTCGCGCGCGCTGATCGGCCTGCAGGTGCTGGCGGTGGCGCAGGCCGCGCTGGACGAGACCTGGGCCTACGTGGCCGAGCGCCAGGCCTTCGGCAAGCCGCTGTCGGCCTTCCAGGGCGTGTCGCATCCGCTCGCCGACTTCGAGACCCAGGTGCAGGGCGCGCGCCTGCTGTGCCTGCAGACGCTGTGGCTCAAGGACCGTGGCCTGCCGCACACCGCAGAGGCGGCGATGTGCAAGTGGTGGGCGCCCAAGCTGGCGTACGACGTGGTGCACCAGTGCCTGCTGTCGTTCGGCCACGGCGGTTATGACCGCGGCGTGATGGAGCAGCGCCTGCGCGATGTGCTGGGCTTCCAGATCGGCGACGGCACGGCACAGATCATGAAGACCATCATTGCCCGCACGCGCGCGGGGCGCGAAGCCGTACCGGCCTGAAGCGGCGCCACGACCGCCGAGCCATCCGATAAAGAGGAGACACCCATGGATTTCGACGCCGTACTGATCGCGCCGCGCCGTGCCGCCAGCATTGCCGCCGGGCATTGGCATGACCGCACCGTCAACGACTACCTGGCCGCCTGCGTGCGCGACCGGCCCGACGCCCCAGCGCTGACGGCGCTGAGCCTCGACAGCGGCAGCGTGACACGCTTCACCTGGCGCGAACTGGCCCGGATGGCGGACCGGGTAGCGGTGGGGCTCAGCCGCCTCGGCATCGGCGCGCAGGATGTGGTGTCATGCCAGCTCCCGAACGGCTGGCACCTGACTGTGCTGTATCTCGCCTGCTCGCGGCTGGGCGCGGTGCTCAACCCGCTGATGCCGATCTTCCGCGAGCGCGAGCTGTCGTTCATGCTGGCGCATGCGCAATGCAAGGTGGCGGTGGTGCCGCAGCTGTTCCGTGGCTTCGGCCATGCCCAGATGCTGCAGGGTTTGCGCGAGGCATTGCCGGCGCTGCGCCACATCGTTGTTGCCGGCGGTGATGGCCCGGACAGCTTTGACGCGCTGCTGAGCGGGCCGGCATGGGAAGAACAGCCCGATGCCGCCAACATCCTGCTGCACAGCCGCCCCGGCCCGGACGACGTCACCCAGCTGATCTACACCTCCGGCACCACCGGCGAGCCCAAGGGCGTGATGCACACGGCCAACACGCTGTTCTCCAACATCGTCGCCTATGCCGAACGGCTGCGCCTGACCGGCGACGATGTGGTGCTGATGGCCTCGCCGATGGCGCACCAGACCGGCTTTATGTACGGGCTGCTGATGCCGGTGGTGCTGGGCGCGCATGCGGTGCTGCAGGACATCTGGGACCCCGCGCGCGCCGCCGCCCTGATTCGCGACGAGCGCGTGACCTTCACCATGGGCTCGACGCCGTTCCTGACCGATCTGGCGCGTGTGGTGGCGGAGTCCGGCACGCCGGTCCCCAGCCTGCGCATCTTCCTGTGCGCGGGTGCGCCGATTCCCGGCGCGCTGGTCGAGCGCGCCCGCGAGGCGCTCGGCGCGAAGATCGTGTCGGCCTGGGGCATGACAGAGAACGGCGCGGTCACCACCACGCTGCCGGATGACAGCGACGAACTCGCGTCGACCACCGACGGCTGCCCGCTGCCAGGCGTCGAAATACGCATCGTGGACGGCACCGACGCCGACGTGCCGCCGGGGGAAACCGGCCGCCTGCTGGTGCGCGCCTGTTCCAACTTCGGCGGCTACCTGAAGCGTCCGCAGCTCAACGGCACCGATGCCGACGGCTGGTTCGACACCGGCGACCTCGCACGGCTGGATGCCAGCGGCTACCTGCGCATCGCGGGGCGCAGCAAGGACGTGATCATCCGCGGCGGCGAGAACATCCCCGTGCTGGAGGTCGAGACCCTGCTGTACCGCCATCCCGCGGTCTCGCAGGTGGCCATCGTCGCCTATCCCGACGAGCGCCTGGGCGAGCGCGCCTGCGCCTTCGTCGTGCCGCGCGCCGGCCAGCCTTTCGACCAGGCGGCGATGGTGGACTGGCTCAAGGCGCAGAAGATGGCGCTGCAGTACATCCCCGAGAAGCTCGTGGTGCGGGACGCCCTGCCGGCCACGCCCGCCGGGAAAATCCAGAAATTCCGTCTGCGCGAGATGCTGCGCGGCGACGCGTCCTGAAGCTGGTTCCGCGGTGGCCCCGGCCACCGCGGAACGGCGCGCAAGCGCTCAGCGGCATTGCTTGTGCGCCGCGCTGACTGCGTCGCCAAACAACTCGGCCACCAGGTCGATCTCGGTCTCGCCGATGACCAGCGGCGGCAGGAAGCGCACCGTGGCGCCGTGGCGTCCGCCCAGTTCGACGATCAGCCCGCGCTGCAGGCATTCACGTTGCACCGTGCGCGCGAAGGTGCCGTCGGCCGGGTAGGCGCCCACCGCATCGGGCTCGGCACGTTCGTCGACCAGTTCCACGCCGATCATCAGGCCGCGCCCGCGCACTTCGCCGATCGCGGGGCACGCGGTATGCAACTGCCGCAGCCGCGTGGCGAGGCGCTGGCCCATGGTCTCGGCATGGGCGACGATGCCTTGCGCGACCAGGGTGCGGATGGTGGCGGAGCCCGCCGCCATCGCCAGCTGGTTGCCGCGGAAGGTGCCGGCGTGCGCGCCCGGCTGCCACGCATCGAGCGCGTTGTCGTAGATCACCACCGACATCGGCAAGCCGCCGCCGATCGCCTTGGACAGCACCAGCACGTCCGGCACGATGCCGGCATGCTCGAACGCGAACATGCGCCCGGTGCGGCCCAGTCCGGTCTGCACTTCGTCGAGCACCAGCGCGATGCCGTGCTCGCGCGTGATGCGGCGCAGTTCGCGCAGCCAGCGCGCGGGCGCGGGGATCACGCCGCCTTCGCCCTGTACCGCTTCCACCACCACCGCCGCCGGCGGCAGCACGCCGGACTCCGGGTCGGCCAGCATCTGCTCGATATAGCGCAGGCCCGCGTCGATGCCGGCGTCGCCGCGCAGGCCGAACGGGCAGCGGTAGTCATACGGGTAGGGCAGGAACTGCACGCTGCCGCCGAGCGCACCCAGCGGCGCCTTGGGGCCGAGATTGCCCATCAGCGCCAGCGTGCCGTGCGTCATGCCGTGGTAGCCGCCGGCAAAGCTCAGCACCGTATGGCGGCCGGTGGCGGTCTTGGCCAGCTTGAGCGCCGCCTCGATGCCGTCGGCGCCGGTCGGGCCGCAGAACTGGATGCGGGCGCGCGCGGCGAACTCGGGCGGCAGCAGGCCGAACAGGTCGTCGACAAAGCGGTCCTTGACCGGCGTGGCCAGGTCCAGCGTATGCAGCGGCAGGCCGCTGTCGAGCGTGTCGCGCAGCGCGCGCACCACCGCCGGGTGGTTGTGGCCGAGCGCCAGCGTGCCGGCGCCGGCCAGGCAGTCGATGAAGAGCTGGCCGCTGGTATCGCGCAAATACACGCCATAGCCCTGTTCCAGCGCCAGCGGGATGCGGCGCGGATAGGAGCGGGCGTTGGACTCGCGCGCGCACTGGCGCTGCAGGTAGGGGTTGTCGTCGAGCCGGATCGGCGCTTGCCGGACGAAGGCGCCGGCCGAGAACGGCGCTGGTTGGCCGTGGGCATGCGTGGCGAGCGAGGGAGGCGTCATGGTTTCGTTCCTAACGGGGGCGTTGAACAGGGACGTTGACTGCGGGGCCCGGCATCGAGACCGGGCAAGATGGGTTGGCCGCGCGCGGGGGCAGCTCGCGCGGCGGATACTGCCGGTGCACGACGCGCGCGGCGGCCAGTGGCGTGGCCAGGCTCGCGACGTAGCGGGTGTCGTGATCGGGCTGGCCACATGCATCGTGGATATGCCAGACGCGCAGGTCGGCCCCGGCGCGCGCCAGCGGCGGCACGCAGGCAGCGCACGCCGGCAGCGCCACGCGCACCGACTGCGGCGCAGCCGACAGCCCGGTGCCGACGGCCTTGCTGCACGCTTCCTTGGCGGTCCACAGGCGCAGGAAGGCGAGCATGGCGTCCCGCGGCCGGCGCTGCGCCAGCGCGCCAAGCCAGCGCATTTCGTCGGGGGCGCAGGCCACGGCCGCGCTGTCGTGCCAGGCAGCCCACGACATGTCCGCGCGCCAGGCTTCGATGTCGATCCCGACCGGCGCGCATGACAAGGCGATTGCGGCGCGTGCGTCGCTGTGGCTGACGTTGAACTGCAAGGCTGTGGTGCAATGGCCGCCAAGCGTGGGTTTGCCGAACGCGTTGGCGACCAGCGGCACGGCGTCGGGCGACACGCCCAGGTATAGGCCCAGCAGTGTCCGCAATGCCGAGCGGGCCGCGGTGAAGCGGGCGCGGTCGCCGGGTTGCCGGAACGTGGCGGCGCGCGCGCGTTCGCTTGCCGACAGCGCCGACAGGTCTGCCGCAGCGTCGACTGCCACGTGCCAGACGTGGATCTGGCCGTGCGCGGGCGCGGCCATGTCAGGCGAGCGCATGGCCGTGGTCTCTGGTGGCGCTCAACGTGGAACCGAGCACGGCATCCGTGACCGCATCCAGCACGTCCTGCGCCGCCTCGTGCAGGAAGAAATGCCCGCCCGCGAACAGCCGGTGGCTGCAGTCGTGCAGGGTCTCGTCGCGCCACGCGGCCAGCATCGCGGGCGGGGCGTGGACGTCGTCCCTGCCGCCGAGCACGGTGACCGGACAGCCCAGCCGCGGCCCGGGACGGTAGCGCCAGGCCTCGCACAGCGCGATATCCGCGCGCAGCACGGGCAGGAAGAAGGCGAGCGCTTCCGGCGTTTCGCGGATCTCGGCCGGCATGCCGCCCATGGCGGCGATGACGTCGGCAAAGGCGCCGTCCGGCAGGCTGCTGAACGGCGGCCGAGCCGACGGCAGCGCGGGCGCGCCGCGCCCGGACACCACCAGCGCGGCGGGGGAGAGGCCATGCACGGTCTCAAGCACGCGCGCGGTTTCGAACCCCAGCAGCGCACCCATGCTGTGGCCGAACAGCGCAAAGCGCGGCGCTTCGGCTCGGGCCGCGCGCGCGATCGACGCGGCCAGCGCGCTGGCCAGCGCATGGATCGATGCGCCATGCGCTTCGGCCGTGCGCGTGCCGCGTCCGGGCAGGCATACCGGCGCCAGCTCGATCGCGGCGGGCAGCGCGGCGCGCCAGCCGTGGTACGCAGTATGGCCGGCGCCGGCGTAGGGCAGGCAATAGAGGCGCACGCGATCGCCGGCAGCCGGGCCGCCGCGGCCCGGCATCACGGCGTACCAGGGATCGCGCATCGGCTGCGCGGGGCTCATGCGCCGGCCAGCGCGCGCTGCAGGCTCAGCGGACGCATATCGGTCCAGACCGTCTCGATATGGGCCAGGCACTCGTCGCGGCTGCCCTGGAAGCCCACGCTGGTCCATCCTGCCGGTACGGGCTTGTAGTCGGGCCAGATCGAATACTGGCCTTCATCGTTGCGGACGACGTGGAAACGCGTGTCGGGATGATCCCAGCTCATGGCTGTGCTCCTTCAGGTAGTAAGACGTCGAAGGCTATATCGTAAATGATAATGATTTGTATTTCCATTCGTAAATATTTCCGGTAGACTCGCTTTCCATCCAATGTGCAGACATTGTTCGCGTGGCCGCGCCCCTCCCGCCCCTGGCCCCGCTGCAACGCCTTCCGGCGCCGTGCGGCAAGCGCGAACGAACCCAGCGAGGCAACAGGGATATGGATTTGGACACGACCGCTACCATCGCCGACCTCCATGCGGACTGTCGCGCCGGCTCCGCCGCAACTGCCACCGCATCGACAGCGAGGGCGGGCGCGCTGCGCGCCGCGCCGATGTTTGAGCACAGCGCGCTGCCGCTGGTGGTCACCCCCGACGGCGACACCGACTGGCGCCGCCAGTTCGGCGCCATGGCCGCGATTGCCGCGGAACAGTTGCCGCGCGTCGGCGGCGTGCTGTTCCGCGGCTTCCGTTTTGACGATGACTCGGATTTCCGCGCCTTCGCCAGCGCCTTCGGCCATCCGCTGCTGAGCTATGAGTTCGGCTCGACGCCGCGCTCGCAGGTGAAGGAGGGCGTCTATACCTCCACCGAATACCCGGCGCACCAGGTCATCCCGCTGCATAACGAGCAGTCGTACACGCTGCAGTGGCCGATGAAGATCTGGTTCCATTGCGTGCAGCCGAGCGAATCGGGCGGCGAGACGCCCATCGCCGACAGCCGGCTGGTCTACCAGCGCCTGGACCCAGTCATCCGCGAGCGCTTTGCCGCGCGCCGCCTGATGTACGTGCGCAACTACGGCAACGGCCTCGACCTGAGCTGGCAACGCGCCTTCAACACCGATGACCGCGCGCAGGTGGAGCGCTTCTGCCGCGCCCAGCAGATCGATTTCGAATGGAAGGCCGACGGCGAACTGCGCACGCGCCAGCTATGCCAGGCCGTCGCGCGGCATCCGGTGACCGGCGAGATGGTGTGGTTCAACCAGGCCCACCTGTTCCATGTCTCGGGGCTCGCGCCCCACGTGCGCGAGGCCCTGCTCGCCGTGGTCGGCAGCGTCAACGAACTGCCGCGCAATGTCGTCTACGGCGACGGCGCGCCGCTGGAGGACGACGCCCTTGCCGCCATCCGCGCCACGCTCGACGACTGCACCGTGCGCTTTCCCTGGCAGCAGGGCGATGTGCTGATGCTCGACAACATGCTGGCCGCCCACGGGCGCGGCACCTTCAGCGGCCCGCGCCGCGTGATCGTCGCCATGGCCGAGCCCGCGCCGCCCGGCCTGGGCTGATCCCGCCGCCGTCCCGATGCCCACTGGCCGCCCTGCGGGCCAGGGCCTTGCCATCTCCAACGTTTTCGCCATGTCGTCTTCCGTAGCTTCCCTGCCGGCAGAAACCGGCGCCCTGATGCGAACCTTGCGCGCCGATGGCGTGCGCCTGCGCCTGCTGGACGGGCGCTGGCGCGTGGCCGATGGCTGCGCCGCCAGCGCTGAGGCGCTGGACGCCGCGGCCGCGCTGCTCGCCACGCGCGCCGCCGAGGCCGATGCCTGGCTGGCCGCGCATCCCGGCTATTTCGACCGCTATCCCGCCGGCCCCGGCCAGCTGGCGCTGCTGGCCTTCCATCGCCGCCATCCGCACAGCGCCGCGTACAACATGGTCTTCACGATCGAGCTGGCGCCGGGGCTGCGCTTCGACCTGCTGGAGCAGGCCGCGCGCCATGTAGTGGATTGCCACGAGGCGCTGCACAGCGCCTACCTGGACGAGGACGGCGAGATCGTGATGGCGCGGCCGGCCGGCTTTGAAGCCGAGGTTTCGCTGACGCGCGTCGACGGCCTTGCCGAGGCCGATCTGATGGCCTGGTTCGAGCGCGAAGCGGACGAGCCGTTCGACCCCGACGCGGGCCAGGTCTGCCGCTTCCGCTTCCTGGTCTCGCGCCAGGCCGACGGCACCGATCGCATGTGGATGTGTGCCGGCATGCACCATATCGCCGGCGACTACCTCGGCTTCGAGACGGTTTGCGACCAGATCCTTGCGACCTACGAAGCGCTGCGTGCCAAGGACCCGGCCAGTCCGCCGATGGCGTCGCAGGTGGGCCGCTACCGCGACTGGCTGGTGCGCCAGCGCCAGTTGCTGGCGGGGCCGCGTGGTGCATCGCTGCGCGCCTACTGGGACAGCGTACTCGAGGACGCGCCCGCGGCGCCGGCCCTGGCCGGCGAGCGCGCCGTCGAGCCCCGCCTGCGCGGCGCCGAGATTGAATTCCACCTGACGGCGCAACAGACGCAGGGGCTGCGCGACCTGGCCGTGCGGCTCGAGGTCAGCGTCTTCGTGGTGATGCTGGCGCTGTTCAAGACCGTGCTGCACCGGGCCAGCGGCGAGGACGGCTTCCTCATCGGCACGCCTACGGCCGGACGCTCCGGCGCGCAGCATGCCGACCTGATCGGCTATACGCTCAACGCCGTGCCGTTGCGCGCGGAATTCTCCGCCAACCCGGCCTTTGCCGCGGTGGTGCGCGACTGCGCCCGCCAGATGCGTGGCGCCTTGCGCCACCAGCAATATCCGCTGGCGCGCATGGGCGGCGCGGATCGCACCTCGGGACCCTTGTTCCGGCATATGACGACCTTCGTGCCGGTGGGCCCGCGCAAGGTGCTGGGCCGCTACCTGGTGCGCGAATACCTGGCCACGCAGCGCGGCGCGGCCAACGACATGAACCTGCGCTGGCAGGACGAAGGCGAATGCCTGCGCGGCCAGTGGCGCTACGACGCTGACCGCTTTGCCCCGGAGGCAGTGCTGCGGCTGATTGCGGCGCTGGGGGTTGCGGTGGATGCGGTGCTTGACGATGCGGAAGTGCGTGTCGGCGATCTGTCCTTGTTCGATGTGGCGATGCTTTCGCATGGGCAGGCCAGCGGCGCCGCAACGCAGGCCCACGCCACCGCGCTGGTGGCCTTCGAGGCCGGCGTGCGCGAGCATCCGGAGCGCCTCGCGGTAGACGCTGCCGATGCGCAGTTGTCCTACGGTGCGCTCGACGCTGTCGCCTCCGCGCTCGCTGCGCGATTGCAGCACGGCGGCGCGCGCGCCGGCGACGTGGTCGGCCTGCTGCTGCCGCGCGGCGCCGGCATGGCCGTGGCCATGCTCGCCTCGTGGAAAGCGGGCGCCGCGTTCCTGTGCCTCGACGCAGCCCTGCCCGCCGCGCGGCTGGCACAACTGGCGGCAGATGCGGACCTGAAAGCGGTAGTGGGCGAGGGTGGCCGGCCGCAGTGGCTGGCGGACGCGCTGCCCGCTGCCGGCTGGCATGCCGCCTCCCTGCAAGCCGATGCCGCAACCCGCCCGGCTACATGGCCCGCTGCCGTGCCCGCCCAGCCGGCCTACCTGATCTACACCTCCGGCTCGACCGGCACGCCCAAGGCCGTGGTGGTGACGCAAGGCAACCTTGCGCACTACGCCGCTGGCGTGCTGCACGCGCTGGCCCTGCCGGCGGGATCGTCGATGGCGTCGCTGTCCTCCGTGACCGCGGACCTGGGCCACACCGCCTGGCTCGGCGCGCTGCTGGGCGGCCACACGCTGCGCGTGCTGGACGATGCGCTGGGCGAAGACCCCGAGGCCCTCGCCAGCGCGCTGGCGGCGCGGCCGGTCGATTGCCTGAAGATCGTGCCCTCGCACCTGCGCGCACTGCTGGCCGTCGCCGATCCGGCGCGGCTGGTGCCGCGGCAATGCCTGGTGTTCGGTGGCGAGGCGCTGGATGCGGCGCTGGTGGCGCGCGTGCAGGCGCTGCATCCGGCCTGCCGCGTGGTCAACCACTACGGGCCCACCGAAACCACGGTTGGCTGCCTGACGCACGCGGTGCCATCGGGCGGAGCGCAGGGTGCGATTCCGGTCGGCCGCCCGCTGCCCGGCGTCAGCGCCCACGTGCTGGATCGGCACCTGAATCCCGTGCCGCGCGGCGCGGCAGGCGAGCTCTACGTCGGCGGGGCCGGCGTCGCGAGCGGCTACCTGCGCCGCCCGGCGCTGAGCGCCGAACGCTTCGTGCCGGATCCGTTCCAGCCCGGCGGCCGCCTGTACCGCACCGGCGACCGCGTGCGCATGACTGATGACGGCGCCATCGTCTTCCTCGGCCGTGCCGATGCCCAGGTCAAGATCCGTGGCTTCCGCGTCGAACCCGGCGAAGTCGAAGCCTGGCTGCGCCAGGCGCCGCACGTGCGTGATGCGGTGGTACTGGCGCAGCCCTCGCCCGCAGGCGAAGGGCTGCGGCTGGTCGCCTATCTCGTGCCCGCCGACGGATTCGACCTGGCCGCACTGCGCACCGCCATGGCTGCCGCACTGCCGGCGCCGATGCTGCCGGCGGCCTTCGTGCAGTGCGACGCCTTCGCGCGACTGCGCAACGGGAAGGTCGATCGCAAGGCATTGCCGCCGGTGCCCGATGAAGGCGTCGCGCCCGTCCGCGCTGCACCGCAGGACGAAACCGAGGCGACGTTGGCGCGCCTGTGGGCCAACGTGCTCGGGCGCGATGCCGTCAGCGCCGACGACAACTTCTTCGCCCTCGGCGGCGACTCGATCCTCGGGCTGCAGCTGGTCGCGCAAGCGCGCCAGGCCGGTCTGGCGTTGACCCCCAAGCTGCTGTTCTCCCATCCCACGCCCTCGGCATTGGCCGCCGCGCTGCGCGCATGCGCCGCACCGGCTGACGCAAGCGCTGCCATCGAGCAGACGCTGCGCACGCTCTGGCGCGAGATCCTGCGGCGCGACGAGGTCGACCGCGACGCCGACTTCTTCGCGCTCGGCGGCGATTCCATCCTGGCGCTGCAGATCGTGGCCAAGGCCCGCGCGCAACAACTGATGCTGGCGCCCAGGGACCTGTTCGCGCACCCGACGCTGGCGCGCCTGTCGGCGCATCTCGCCGCGCGCGCGCAACCTGCCGCCGCTCCCGCTGCGACGCCGGCCGTGGCACAGCCATTTGCGCTGAGCGGTTGCGACGCGCCAGCACTGGAGCGCCTGCGCATCGCGCAGGGCGGCATCGAGGATGCCTATCCGCTGTCGCCGCTGCAGGAAGGGCTGCTGTTCCACCACCTGCGCGACGGCGGCAACGGCGCCTATGTCAACCAACTGGTGCTGGAAATCGACGGGCCGCTCGACCCGACGCGCATGGCTGCCGCGTGGCAGGGGCTGCTCGACGCCCATCCGATCCTGCGCACCACCTTTGTCGCGCCAGGCGAAGCCGGTTGCGGCGACCGCGCGCTGCAATGCGTGCATGCCCGCACCACGTTGCCCGTGGCCGTAGAGGACTGGCGCGGCGAGGACAGTCCAGCGCTGGCCGAGCGTCTGGCGGCCTGGTGCCGCGCCGACCGCGCGCGTGGTTTCGACCCGGCTGCGCTGCCGCTGATGCGGCTGGCACTGCTGCGCACCGGCGAGCAGGGATGGTGGCTGGTCTGGAGCCGGCACCACCTGATCGTCGACGGCTGGGGCTCGGTGCAACTGCTCGACGACGCGCTGGCCCGCTACGCCGATCCGGCCCACGCCCCGGCGCCGCGCCGGCCGTACCGCGACTATATCGCCTGGCTTGCCGCGCAGCCCGCGACGGCGCGGCAGGCTTTCTGGCGCGAGGCCTTCGCCGGCCTGCCCGGTCCCACCGTGCTGCCGGGCATCGCGCCGGCGGCCGCGCACACCAATGCGGTGCCGCTGTGCCGCGACCTGGTGCTGCCGGCCGGACTCGACGCCAGCCTGCGCGCGCTGGCGGCCGCGCATCGCGTCACGCTCAATACCGTGATGCAGGCGGCGTGGGGTATCGTGCTGGCGCGCCATTGCGGCAGCGACGATATCGTCTTCGGCGTGACCTCGGCCGGCCGGCCAACGGGCCTCGACGGCGCCGAGCGCATGCTGGGCGTGTTTATCAACACACTGCCGCTGCGTCTGCGTCCGCGCGGCCCGCTGACGGTGACGGACTATCTGCAGGCTACCCAGCAAGCCGGCGTCGCCATGCGCGAGTTCGAACATGCCGCGCTGGCCGAGATCCAGGCGCAGGCCGGTACCGGTGGCGCGCTGTTCGACACGCTGATGGTGTTCCAGAACCTGCCCGACCTGAACGACCGGGCGCGCGAGGTGGCGGGCCTGCGCCTGCGCCAGCACGACAACATCGAGCAGACCCACTACGGCCTGACGCTGGAAGTGATGCCCGATCGTCGCTTCACCGTCCGCTTCACCTGCGATGCCGGCCGCGTTGAGGCGAAACGCCTCGCGCAATGGATGGACGCGTACGCGGCCGCGCTGGCATCGCTGGCCGAGGGCGCGGCGCATGTCGGTGCCGTCGATCTGCTTGACCCGGCCACGCGCACGCGGCTGCAGGCTTGGGGCGCCAGCGATGACACCAGCGTCTCGCAGGCAGCCCTGCACGACGACTACGTACAGCGCGTGGCGCGCCGCGTCGCCGCGCATCCGGAGCGCGTGCTGGCGCGCTGCGGCGACGCCGCACTGACCTACGGCGACTGGTGGCAACGTGCCGGCCGGCTTGCCGGGGGCCTGCGTTCCGCGGGCGTGACGCAGGATGACGTCGTCGCAGTGCTGCTGCCGCGCGGGCTCGACTGGCTGGTCGCGCTGGCCGGAATACTGCGCGCCGGCGCGGCCTGGGTGCCGCTCGACGTCAGCCATCCCCCGGCGCGCTGGCTGCAGGTGCTGGCGCAGACGCGCCCCGCGCAGGTGCTGACGGATGCTGCAGGCGTTGCTGCGATTGCCGAGGCGGGGATCGCAGACGCCCGGACGCTGGCCGCCGTCGAGGCCACCGCTGCGGGATCGACGGCACTGCCGGCATCCTCGCACCCCGCCCAGCTCGCCTACGTGCTGTTCACCTCCGGCTCGACCGGCGTGCCCAAGGGCGCGATGGTCACGCGCGCCGGCATGCTCAACAACATGCTGGCCAAGGTGGTGCCATTGGGGCTGGGCGAGGGCGATGTGATCGCCCAGACCGCGCCGCCGTGCTTCGACATCTCGGTATGGCAGGCGCTCGCCGCGCCGCTGTTCGGCGCGCGCATGGAGATCGTCGCCGACGAGGTGGTGCGCGATCCTTCGGCGCTGACGGCGCTGCTGGCGCAGCGCGGCGTGACGCTGTTCGAACCGGTGCCGTCGCTGCTGCAGGCCATGCTCGACTGCCAGGCCGCCGAGGGCCGCGACGCGCCGCTGCCGGCGCTGCGCTGGGTGCTGCCCACTGGCGAGGCGCTGCCGCCCGCCACCGCGCGCGCCTGGTTCGGGCGCTACCCGGCGGTGCCGCTGATGAACGCCTACGGTCCCGCGGAATGCTCGGACGACGTGGCCTTCCACCCCTTGTCTGCCGATAGGCTGGAGCAGGGCAGCGACACCGTGCCGATCGGCCGTCCCACCGCCAATGCGGTGCTGCAGGTGCTCGATGCCGACGGCAACCTGGCCGCACCCGGCGTGATCGGCGAGATCGCGGTGGCCGGCGCCGGCGTGGGCCGGGGCTACCTGGCCGACCCGCGCCGCACCGCCGCCGCCTTCGTGCCCGATCCGACCGGCGCCCCGGGCAGCCGCCGCTACCTGACCGGCGACCTCGGCCGCTGGCAGGCCGACGGCGTGCTGGAGTACGTGGGTCGCAAGGACTTCCAGGTCAAGCTGCGCGGCTACCGCATCGAGCTGGGCGAGATCGAGGCCGTGCTGGCCGCGCATCCCGCCGTGCGTCAGGCGCTGGTGACGGTGTACCAGGCCGCCGGCAGCGAATGGCTGACGGCCTACTGGCAGCCAGAAGCCGGCGCGGAAGCCGTATTGGAAGCCGAGCTTGCCGCCAGCGTCGCGGCGCGGTTGCCGGCCTACATGGTGCCGGCCGCGTGGGTGCGCATGCCGGTCTGGCCGCTCAACGCCAACGGCAAGATCGACCGCAAGGCGCTGCCCGCGCCGCAGGTGGCAGCCGCCGGCGAGGAGGGCGATCCCCCGGCCAACCCGGTCGAGCAAGCCGTGGCGGAAATCTGGGAGGCACTGCTGCCCGGTGTGCGGGTTGGCCGCGACAGCCATTTCTTCCGTCTCGGCGGCCATTCGCTGATCGCCACCCGCGTGGTGGCGCGCTTGCGCGCCGCCGGCCACGCACAGGCCGCGCTGCGCGATGTGTTCGAAGCCCCGGTGCTGCGCGACTTTGCCGCGCGCCTGGCCACGGCGGCGCCCGCGGCGGCGATCCCCGCGCTGGTGCCCGTGCCTCGCGTTGCGCGCATGCCGGTATCACTGGCGCAGCAACGGCTGTGGCTGGTCGAGCGCCTGCAGGGCAATGCCGGTGCCGCCTACAACATGGCCGGCGCGCTGCGCCTGCGCGGGCCGCTGGATGTCGCCGCGCTGCGCCAGGCCCTGGCCGCCGTGGCCGCTCGCCACGAGGTCCTGCGCACCGCCTATCCCGACGACGACGGCGAGCCGTTCGCCCGCATCGATGTCGCCGCCGGCATCGGCCTGCCAATGGCCGACCTCCAGGCGCTGGCGCCCGAGGCCCGCGACGCGGCGCTGCGCGAAGCCATGCGTGAGCACGCGTCACGACCCTTTGCGCTCGGCGAGGCGCCGCTGTGGCGCGCCACGCTGCTGCGCTGCGCCCCGCAGGAACACGTGCTGCTGGTCGCGATGCACCACCTGGTGTCCGACGGCTGGTCGGTCGGGCTGCTGGTCGACGAGATCACCCACGGCTACCGCCGCGCACTGGCGCCGGACCAGGTCGCACCGCTGCCGCCGCTGGCCTTGCAATACGCCGACTATGCCGCCTGGCAACGCGACTGGCTGCGCGGCGCCGCGCTCGACCAGTTGGCCGCCTACTGGCGCGGCGCGCTCGCCGGCGCGCCGGCGGCACTGGCCTTGCCGGCCGACCGCGCGCGCCCGCCGGTGGCGCGCATGGAAGGCGATGCCGTGGCGCTGCACGTCGACGCCGCGCGCATGGCGCAGGTGCATGCGCTGGCCCGCGCCGAGCAGGTCACGCCGTTTGTCGTGCTGCTGGCCAGCTTCCAGTGCTGGCTGCACCGCGCCACCGGCATGGACGACCTGGTGCTCGGCACCGACGTCGCCGGCCGCCACGACGCGGCGCTGGAGCCGCTGATCGGCTTCTTCGTCAACGTGCTGCCGCTGCGCTCCCGGCGCGTCGCCGGCGCCAGCTTCCGCGACACCCTCGCCGCCTGCCGGCGCGGCGTGCTGGCCGCGTTCGAGCATGACGGCCTGCCGTTCGACCGCATCGTGGAGGCCGCGGGCATGCCGCGCGACCGCAGCCGCAACCCGCTGGTGCAGGCGCTGTTCGTGCTGCAGAACACGCCGGCCGGGCAGTTCGCCATGCCCGGCGTGCAGGCCGAGATGCTGCCGCCGGTGGAGCGCAATTCCAAGTTCGACATGGCGCTGTTCCTCGAGCCCGAGGGCGGGCAGGAAGCCGCGGCGCTGCGCGGCGACTGGGTGTTCGCCACAGCGTTGTTCGAGCGGACCACGGTGGCGCGCTTTGCCAGCGACTGGCTGGCCACGCTGGACGCGCTGCTGCGCGCGCCGGACCAGCCCGTCGGCCACGTCACCGAACTTGTCCCGGGCGCCGCGCGCCCGACCCAACCGAAACCCGAGGAGTCCCGAAACATGGAAACCAGCCAATGCATGGCGGCCAAGCTCGACCAGCTCAAATCGCTGGCGCGGCCGCGCCCGGCCACCCTCGCTCCCGCCACTCCGGTTCCGTCCGCCGCCGACCCGGCCAGCCAGGTGCGGCTGCACCCGCTGCGGGCCGGTGACGTCTTTCCCATCGTGATCGAGCCGGCGGCGCCCGGCCTCGATCCCGTCGCCTGGGCCGCCCGGGCGCGCGGGCTGATCATCGACACCCTGCATAAACACGCGGGCATCGTCTTCCGCGGCTTCGACCTGCCCACGCCGCAGGCCTTCGAGGCCTTTGCCGAAGCGATGCATCCGGGCCTGTACGGCAGCTATGGCGACCTGCCCAAGAAGGAGGGCGGCCGCAACACCTACCGCTCCACGCCGTACCCCGAGCGCCAGATGATCCTGTACCACAACGAAAGCGCGCACCTGGAGCGCTGGCCGCGCAAGCAGTGGTTCTATTGCGAACTGCCCTCCGCCATCGGTGGCGCCACCCCCATCGTCGACTGCCGCGAACTGTTGCGCCGCCTGCCGCCCGCGCTGGCCGCCGAGTTCGCCAGCCGGCAACTTATGTACGTGCGCACCTTCACGCCGCGGCTGGACGTGGACTGGCGCGACTTCTACAAGACCGAGGACCGCGCTGAAGTGGAAGCGCGCTGCCGCGCCGCCGGCATCGACTGCCGCTGGCTGGACGGCGACATCCTGCAGACCCGCACCGTGTGCCCGGCCATCGTCAGCCACCCGGTCACCGGCGAGCGCAGCTTCTTCAACCAGGTGCAGCTGCACCACGTGTCGTGCCTGGAGGAAGACGTGCGTGAAGACCTGCTCGAGATGGTGGGGCTGGAACGCATGCCGCGCCATGTGATGTTCGGCGACGGCACACCGATCCCCGACGAGGCGATGAAGCTGATAGGCGAACTGTACGAGGCCTGCGCCGTGCGCTTCGACTGGCAACGCGGCGACGTGGTGATGCTCGACAACATGCTGGCCGCGCACGCCCGCGACCCCTATGAAGGCCCGCGCAAGATCGTCGTCGCGATGGGCGATATGTTTGACCGCACCCGGCTCGACGGCAATGCCGCCGCGGTGCCGCAGGAGAACGCCGATGCCTGAACTGCAGTCCGCCTGGACCCCGACAACCGAACAACAGGCCGCATGGCAGCAATGGCGCGACACGCCGGCGCCGCGCGCGCATGTGGCGCGGATCGCTCTGCACGGGCAGCCCGACCCTGCCGCAGTGGATGCCGCGCTGGCGCCGCTGCGTGTGCGGCACGAATCGCTGCGTACCGCATATATCGACGATGGCAACGAGCTGGTGGCCTGCGTGCCACAGGCGGGCACCAACGGTGCCGCCACGGCCATCGCCGCGCCCGGCGATGCGCCGTCGCTGCCTGCGCTCGACCCGGCCACCGGCGACGTACTGCGCGCCTGCATCAGCCCTCTGCCCGCGGGCGGCGCCACCCTGTGGCTGCTGGTTAGTCCGCTGGCGGCAGACCGCGGCACCGTGCTGAAGCTTGCCGAAAACATGCGCGATGCATTGGATGCGCGGGCACGGATCGATGGCGATGAGGAATTGCCGCTGCAATACGCGCAATACGCCGACTGGCAGCGAGGCGCGCGCCTGGGCGAAGACGGCACCGGCAGCGCCGGCCGCGCTTACTGGCAGGCGCAGGCCGCCGGCCTGGCGGCTCCGTTGCGCATCCCCGATGCGCTGGGCGAAACCGCGGCGGCGCAAGGTAGCGACACCTGGCGCCACACGCTGCATGGCGCGCACCGGCAGGCGCTGGCCGCATCGGCACGACAGTTCGGCACCACGCCCGAGCGCGTGGTGCAGGCGGCCTGGTGGACCGTGCTGGCGCGCCTGTGCGCGCAGCCGGTGTTCAGCGGTGCCTGGCTGCATGATTGCCGCCGCGACTACGACGTGATGGCCGACGCCGCCGGCGTGTTCGTCAAGGCGCTGCCGGTCAGCGTGGCTTGGGACGCGCAGCGCAGCGTGGCCGAGCACTGGCGCGCCTGGCTGCCCGCGCTCGACAGCCACGCCGCGTGGCAGGAAGCCTGGCAGCCCGGCGATGCCGCGCCCCGTATCGGGTTTGCGGTAGCGCCGCTGCCGCCCGCCGGCGTGGCGATGGCCAGCCCGGCATGGCCCGGCTTCGACCTGGTGTGCGAGGCGCTCGATGACGGGCAGGGCATGGCGGCGCTCGCGCTGCATGCGCGCGCAGGCGTCGTGCATCCGCGCGTCGCGCAGTGGGTGCTGGCGCATCTGGCGGCACTGATCGGCACATTGCCTGTGGCGCTCGACACGCCGCTGGAATCGCTGTCGTGGCCTGCGGACGATACCTTGCGCGTGCCGCAGTGCTGGACGGGCGAAACGCCCGTGGATGCGGGGCAGACCCTGCTCGCACGCATCGCGCAGCATGCCCGGCAGACGCCGGATGCGCCCGCGCTCGAGGCCGCGGACCTGGTGCTCGACTACGCCGGCCTGCAGCGCACCGTGCAAGGCGCTGCGCAACGGCTGCGCGCGCTTGGTGTCGGCCCCGGCACGCGCGTGGCGCTGGCGCTGCCGCGCAGCGGCGCGCTGGTGGCGAGCCTGCTGACGGTATGGGCCGCGGGCGGCGCCTATGTGCCGCTCGACCCGGCGTGGCCGCAGGCACGCCGCCGCAGCGTGCTGGCGCAGTCGGCGCCGGTGCTGACCATCGCGCAGCAGGCTGCCCACGATGACGCCACGGTGATCTGTGCCGATGCGCTGCTGGCCGAGGCCGCACAGGTTGATGGCGAATTTGCCAGCGCACAGGAAGACGCCGCCTACGTGCTCTTCACCTCCGGCTCCACCGGCGAGCCCAAGGGCGTGGTGGTCGGCCACCGGCAGATCAGCCATTACACCGCGGCGGTGTGCGAGGCGCTGTCGCTGGCGTCGTGCCGGCGGCTCGGCCTGACGTCGTCGGTCGCGGCCGACCTCGGCAACACCACGCTGTTCGCAGCACTGTGGCAGGGGGCGTGCCTGGCGGTGGCCAGCGATGACGACATGGCGCATCCCGCCGCCTTCTCCCGTTACCTGCGTGGACGCGAGGTCGACGCCATCAAGATCGTGCCGTCGCACCTGGCGGCGCTGCTGGAAACGGATGCACCGGCCGTGCCCGCCACCGTGATCCTGGGCGGCGAGCCCTTGCCCGCCAGCCTGGTGCAGGGGCTGCGCCGCCACGCACCGGACTGCCGGATCTTCAACCACTATGGCCCGACCGAAACCACCATCGGCGTCATGGTCCACGCCGTCGGCGCGGAGGATCCGGGATGGCCCGCCGGCACGGCGCCGCTCAGCCGGGCCCTGGGCGCGACGCGCGTGCGGCTGCTGGACGATGCCTTGCGCCCGGTCCCGGCCGGCGTGGCCGGGCAGCTCTACGTCGGCGGTCCGCAACTGGCGCATGGCTACCTCGGCCGCCCGGACCTGGACGCCGCCGCGTTTGTCGGCGACCCGTTCGCGGCAGGGCAGCGCCTCTACTGCACCGGAGACCTGGCGCGCGCCACCCCCGCCGGCCTGCAACTGCTGGGCCGCGCCGACCAGCAGGTCAAGATCCGCGGCATCCGCGTCGAGCCGGCGGAAGTCGAGGCAGCGCTGCTGGCCCAAGCGGCGGTGGCGCAGGCTGCGGTCTGTGCCGCGCCCGGCCCCGGCGGCGCAGCCGTGCTGTGCGCGTTCATCGTGCCGGCATCGGCCGGCTCCGCCGACACGGATGCGCTGCGGCGCGCGCTTGCCGCCATGCTGCCCGACGCCATGGTCCCGTCGCGCTTGATCGCGCTGCCTGCGCTGCCGCGGCTGCCGAACGGCAAGACCGACCGCACGGCGCTGCGCACGCTGGCCGCATCGCCGGACGACATTGCCGCAGCGGCGCCGCAAGCTGCCACGGCATCCGCGGATGCCGTGGAGACCCTGGTCTGCGCGCTGATGGCCGAACTGCTGGAGCAGGAGCGGGTCGACCCGCACGCCGACTTCTTCGCGCTCGGCGGCCATTCGCTGCTGGTGATCAAGCTGGTGGCGCGGCTGCGCCGGCGCCTGCAGGTGGAGATCGCACCGGGCGTGGTGTTCGACCACCCGACCGCCCACGCGCTGGCCGCGGCCGTGCGTGAACACGGCGAGACGGCGGGCGAACTCGACGCGCGCGCGCTCACCGCGCTGAGTGCGGCGCCCCAGGCTGCCGTGGCCGCCTGAGCGCTCCCCGATATCCATTGACCGTGATACCGCTCCCATGTCAGATGCATTGAATACCGCGCACGCGCAGGTCGCCGCGCGCTTTGCCCGGCTGGCGCCAGCGCAGCGCGCGGCGTTCCTGGCCGCGCTGCACGACAAAGGCGTGGCCTTCTCCACGCTGCCGATCGTGCCGGCGCCGCGCAGCGAAGCGCTGCCGCTGTCGTACGCGCAGCAACGCCTGTGGTTCCTGCAGCAGCTCGATCCGGCCGGCACCGCCTATCACATGCCGGGCGCATACCGGCTCGAAGGGGCGCTCGACGTCGCAGCACTGCGCCGTGCGTTCGATCGCATCGGTGCGCGCCATGAGGTGCTGCGCACCACCTATCCGACCGACGCGGCCGGCGTGGCGAGCCAGCAGGTGCACGGGAGCCTGCCGCCGGCCTTCGTCGAGATGGAGGCCGATCCCGCCGGCCTGGACGCCGCCATCGACGGCATTGTCCACGCGCCGTTCGATCTCGCCGCAGGACCGCTGTGGCGCGTCGCGCTGATCCGCGAGAGCGTCCAGTCCCATGTGCTGGTAGTAGTGCTGCACCACATCGTCGCCGATGGCGCCTCGATCGTGCGCCTGGTCGCCGAGCTGGCCGCCTGCTACGCGGCCGAAGCCGCCGGCACGCCGGCCGAACTGCCGCAGCTGCCGGTGCAGTACGCCGACTTTGCCGCGTGGCAGCGCAACTGGATGGACGCCGGCGAAGCCGAGCGCCAGCTCGGCTACTGGCGCGAACGCCTGGGCGATGCGCCCGGCGCCGCACTCGATCTGCCGGCGGACCGGCCACGCCGCGCGGCGCGTACCGGCGCGGGCGCCGAGCACACCTTCGTCATTCCGGCCGACGTGGCCGCGGCGCTGCGCACGCTCGCCGGCGCGCATCAGGCCACGCTCAACATGGCGCTGCTGGCCGCCTATGCGGTCTTGCTGAACCGCTACACCGGACAGGCCGACGTCTGCATCGGCGTGCCGGTGGCCAACCGGCAACGCAGCGAAACCGAGGCGCTGGTCGGCTGCTTCGTCAACATGCAGGTGATGCGCGCCGAGGTGGCGCCAGACGAGCCGTTTGCCGAGCTGCTGTCCCGGCTGGCACGGCAGGCGGCGGCGGACCAGGAGCACCAGGCGCTGCCGTTCGACCTGCTGGTGGAGGCGCTTCAGCCCGGCCGCAGCCTGGCGCAGCCGGCGCTGTTCAACGTCACCTTCGACCATCGCACCGCTGGCGCGGCGGCGGTGCCGCAACTGAAGGGGCTGCGCGTCACGCCGCTGGAATTGCCGGTGACGACCGCGCGTTTCGAACTCAGCCTGGCCACCACCGAGCTGCCCGATGGCAGCCTTTGCGGCCGGATCGCCTATGCCGCCGATCTGTTCGATGCCGCCACCGTGGCGCGCATGGCGGGGCACTATGCGCGCCTGCTGCAGGCGTTCGCCGCCGATCCCGCCACGACACCCGCCGCGGCTGTGTTACTGGGCGACGCCGAGCGCGACGCGCTGGCGCGCTGGAGCGAACCTGGCTGCGTAGCACCACTGTTCGTGCCGGTGCACGCACAGGTGGCGGCCCACGCCCGCCGCGCGCCCGAGGCCCCGGCCGTGCTGTTCGGCGATGCCACGCTCAGCTACGGCGAGTTGGATCGCCAGGCCAACCGGCTCGCGCACCGGCTGATCGCGCAGGGCATTGGCGCCGAGAGCCGCGTCGGCGTGGCGCTGGGCCGTTCGCCGCGCATGATCGTGGCGCTGCTGGCGGTGCTGAAGGCTGGCGGCTGCTTCGTGCCCTTCGATCCCACCTATCCGGCGCGGCGCCTGCTGGACATGCAGGAGGACGCCGCGCCGCAGTTGTTGCTCACCGAGCGCGCGCTGCGCGATGCCTTCCCGGTAGCCGAAGGCATGACAGTGCTGCTGGTCGATGACGACGCCGACGCATCCTTCCTCGAACACGATCCCGAAATTGCCGTACACCCGGCGCAGCTTGCCTACGTCATCTACACCTCCGGCTCGACCGGCAAGCCCAAGGGCGTCGCGGTGGCGCACGGCCCGCTGGCAATGCACGTGGTCACCACCGCCGAGTGCTACGACATCACGGCCGCCAGCCGCGAGCTGCATTTCCTGTCGTTCAGCTTCGACGGCGCGCACGAGCGCTGGATGGTGCCGCTGGCCAGCGGCGCCAGCATCGTGCTGCGCGACGACACGCTGTGGAGCGTGGAGCAGACCTACGCGGCGCTGCGACGCCATGCGGTCACGCACGCGGGCTTTCCGCCGCGCTACCTGCACCAGCTCGCCGCCTGGGCCGAATCGCAGGGCGATCCGCCGCCGCTGTGGCTTTATTCCTTCGGTGGCGAAGCCATGCCCCGCGCGGGCGTGGCCCGCCTGACGCAGGCGCTGCGGCCGCAGCACATCATCAACGGCTATGGCCCGACCGAAACGGTGATGACACCGCTGGTGTGGAAGGCAAGGGCCGCCGACGCGGAAGCTCAGGTCACCGGCGCCTATGCGCCGATCGGCCGGCCGGTCGGCGCGCGCAGCGCGTACGTGCTGGACAGCCGGCTCGAACCGGTGCCGGTAGGTGTGCCGGGCGAACTCTATCTCGGCGGCGAAGGGCTGGCACGCGGCTACCTGGGCCGGGCGGGCATGACGGCCGACCGCTTCATTCCCGATCCGTTTGGCGCGCCCGGTGGACGGCTCTACCGCACCGGCGACCTGGTGCGCTGGCAGCCCGAAGGCTGCATCGAATACCTCGGCCGGCAGGACCACCAGGTGAAGATCCGCGGCTTCCGCATCGAACTGGGCGAGATCGAGGCGCACCTGTTGGCGCAGCCCGGCGTTCGGCAAGTGGTGGTGCTGCCGCACCAGACGTCCGCCGGCACGCGGCTGGTCGGCTACGTCGTGGCGCAGCAGCGCGCGGTATCGTGCGAGGCCCTGCGCGCGGCGCTCGCGGCGGCCTTGCCCGATTACATGGTGCCGGCCGCGATCCTGCAGCTCGACAGCCTCCCGGTCACGCCCAACGGCAAACTGGACCGGCGCGCGCTGCCGGAACCGCAGTGGCAGGCCGAGACCGCCTACACCGCGCCGGTGTCAGCGGCGGAGCGGATGCTGGCGGCCGTCTGGGCAGACGTGCTCGGCATCGCGCAGGTGGGCCTGCATGACAACTTCTTCTCGCTCGGCGGCGATTCCATCCTGAGCCTGCAGATCGTCGCGCGCGCCCGTTTGCAGGGCTGGCGGCTGACGCCGCGCCAGGTATTCGAGCACCAGACGGTGGCCGCGCTGGCGCGGGTGGCGGAGCGCGTGGGTGGCACGGCGCAGGATGCGGCCAACGATGACGCTGGCGCGGCGCCGCTGACGCCGGTGCAGGCGGCCTTTCTCGGGCAGCCGCTGGCCGAGGCCAGCCGCAACCGCTTCAACCAGTCGGTGCTGCTGCGCCCGCAGTCGGCCATCGACGCACCGGCATTGCAGGCCGCGCTGCAGGACGTCATCGGCCACCATGCCGCACTGCGCTACCACTTCACACGCACCGACGAAGGCTGGCGCCAGCAGGCCGCCGCTGAAGCCCGGGACGCGGTCGCACTGACGGCCATCGACGTGCCGGACGCCGCGGCAATCACCGCTGTCTGCGATGCAGAGCAGGACCGGCTGGACATCGCCCGCGGGCCGCTGCTGCGTGCGCTGCACCTGCGCGTCGCCAATGGCAGCGAGCGGCTGTTCTTGGTCTGCCACCATCTGGTGGTCGACGGCGTGTCCTGGCGCATCGTGCTGGAAGACCTGCAAGCCGCCTACGCCGCACGGCTGGCGGGACAGGTGGCAGCGCTGGCGCCCGTGGGCGCCAGCTATGCCGCATGGAGCCGCACGCTCGCAGGGCCGGCGCGCGACGTGTTCGCGCCCGAGGCCGAATACTGGCGCACCGTCACGCGCGACCAGATGTCATTGCCATGCGATGGTCCGGGCGGTGAACCGGCGCGCCCGCGCACGGCAAGCTTTGCTTTGGACGTGGCCACGACCGACGCCTTGCTGCGGCGGGCGCATGCCGCCTACCGCACCGGCGTCAACGACCTGCTGCTGGCGGGATTCGCGCGCGCGCTGTGCGCCTTTGCTGGCCGCGACGACATCCGCATCCACGTGGAAGGCCACGGCCGCGAAGCCGAGGCGGCCGGCAGCGCGCTCGATCTCAGCCGCACGGTGGGCTGGTTCACCAGCGTCTGGCCGGTCCGGCTGGCGAGCGTTGCGGACGTCGGCGACACCATCGCCGGGGTCAAGGAAGCGCTGCGCGCGGTGCCGCGCCAAGGGCTTGGGTACGGCGTGCTCAGCGCTCTCGCGCCAGCGGCGCTGCCGCCGTGCGCGCCGCAGGTGCTGTTCAACTACCTCGGCCAGTTCGACAGCAGCCTTGGGGAACGCGGCTGGCAGGCCGCCGCGGAGGATACCGGCTGCGGCGTCTCCGACGACATCCCCTTGCCGGCGCCGCTGGCGTTCGATGGCCGGGTCCAGGGCGGCCGCCTGCAGTTCCGCTGCACCTACAGCGGCGCACAGTTCCGCGAGGCCACCATCGAAGCGCTGATGGCGCGCATCGCGCAGTCGCTGCGCGAGGTGGTCGGGCATTGCGTGGCGCAGTCCGTGGCCCGGCTGACGCCCTCCGATGTGCCGGCCAGCGGGCTGTTGCAGCAGCAACTGGATGCGCTCGCGCTGCGTGCCGACGAGATCGAGGACATCTGGCGGCCCACGCCGATGCAGCGCGGCATGATCCGGCACGGCGCGCGGCATCCCGGCTCGCCGGCCTACACCGTGCAGGTGCAGGCCACCATGGACGGGCTCGACGTGGAGCGCATGGTCGCGGCATGGCAGGACGCGGTGCGGCGGCATCCGGTGCTGCGGGCCCGGGTGGCGTGGCTGCAAGCGGGCGCGGGCATGGAGGCCGAGCCGCTGCTGGTGGTGCCCACGCAGGCCACGCTGCCGGTCAGGCACCACGACTGGCGCGAACGCAGCCATCGCCCTGCCGCGGCCGCCGACGATGCCCAATGGCAGGCGCTGTGCGAGGCCGAGTTCCGCGAGGGCTTCGACCTGGGCCAGGCGCCGCTGATGCGGCTGACGCTGGTGCGCATCGGCGACCACAGCTGGCGCTTCCTCTGGACCTGGCATCACCTGCTGCTGGACGGCTGGAGCATGTCGCGCCTGCTGGGCGAGGTGCTGCGCGGCTACGACGGCGAGCAGCCGGCCCAGCCCGCGGTGTCGCTGCGCCGCTACGTGGCGTGGCAGCAGGCGCAGTCGGGCGCCGATCCTGAACAACGCTGGCGCGAGCGTCTGGCGCCGCTGGCACGCCAACCGGTGCGCATCACGCGCGAGGTTGCGCCGGCACAGCGCGGTCAGCAGATCCGCGCGGTGGAACACGTGGTGCAGGCCGATGCGCTGCGCACGCTGGCCGCTTTCGCCAGCCGCCAGCACGTCACCGTCAACACGCTGGTGCAGGCAGCATGGATGCTGGCGCTGCGCCAGGCCACCGGTGCGCGCACGGTGGGGATGGCCGTGGTGGGCTCGGGCCGTTCGGCGGAGCTGCCCGGCATCGAAGACATCATGGGCTTGCTCGCGAGTACCTTGCCGCTGGTGCAGGCGCTGCCCGACTCGCTGCGCGTGGCCGACTGGCTGCCGGCGCTGCAGGCCGACAACCTGGCGCTGCGCGAGACCGAGCATGCGCCGCCGGCGTGGCTGCAGAGCTGGGCGGCCGGCAGCGACGATGCCGCGCACGCGCCGTTCGACACCATGCTGATCTACGAGAACTACCCGGTCGACAGCACGCTGCGGGAAACCCAGCGCGGCGCGCTGCGCTTCAGCGATGTCGATAACCGCGGACAGATGAGCTATCCGGTAACGGCCATCGTGATCCCGCGTGAAACGCTGACGCTGCGCGTGGAGTACGACACGGCGGCGCTCGACGACAGCGCGGCGGAGGAACTGACCCGGCAGTGCGTGGCGATCCTGCTGGCGCTGCCGGCGCTGGCCGGCGCCACGCTGGGCGAAGTGCCGGTGCGCGTCGAGCACGGCAGCGCCAGCGAGCTGGCGGCCTAGGTGCCGACGGCTTTACCGCAGCAGGCGGCGCGGGCAGTCGCCGCACAGCGTGAAGGCCGGCAAGCGGTAGCGCAGGCAACACAGCCGGCGCAGCCACAGCGTGGTGGTGGTGCCGTCCTGCGTCACGCGGTGCGCGCGCATCGGCGCATGCAGCGGGTTGTCGCGGCCGTCTGGGCGGGTGCGGGTGTCCATCAGCCAGGCGGCGTCGGCCGCCAGCGTGGCGTCCGTGGCCGGCATGCCCGGCTGCAGCAGGGCGGGCGCGTGGCGCAATACCTCGGCGACGACAGCGCCGGCATTGGCCCACAGCAGGCGCGGCGACGCGCCGCTGGCCGCTGCCAGCGCATCGACCAGCGGCGCCAGCAGATCGTCCAGCAGGGCGCCGTAGCGCTGCTGCGGCGGCGCGCCGGGCAACGTCTGGCCGAAATGTGGCAGCAGCAGCGTCACGGCGCGGCCATGCCGATCGGGCCGGACGGCCGCGTCGCGCAAGGGCAGTACGTGGTGCGCCAGCGCAGCGGCGGCCACCGTGCCGGGCAGCAGCGCGGAGAAGCAATGCCGCGCCCAGACCGAGCCGGCCACGCGCGCATCGTCGCCACCGTAGTGGACGGCCATGGCGTGAAGCGCCTGCCGCAGTGGGGCGCGGCCCGCCGGCGCGGACATGAGCGCGGCGGGCATGACGTCATCGGACGTCGTGGGGCCGATGCGTATGGCCTCGGCGTAGTGACGCAGCGGCTCGGGAAACAGTGCAAGCAGGATCGGTAACGGAAACAAGAGGCAGCCCCGTACGGCGTTGCGGATATGCAGTCAACGCCTTTTCTTGGTTGAAAATGAGAATGATTATCAGGTATATTCGCAATTCGCTTTGTAAAGACAATGTCGCACCCGGGCGCCCCCTTGCCAGTCAGTCGCGGCATGGCCGCGGCTGCGGGGCGATCCTGGCCTTGCCGTTCGCGCGGCAAGGCCGTGCGCGCGGTGGCAGCCAGGCCAGCAATGACTGCCTCGCGGCTCCCGAGGAGACCCAATGACGCAGCCTATGCCCGACCTGACGATCCGCGTGCGCGCCTCGCAAGGCCCCGCGCCGCTGTCGTTCGCGCAGCAGCGCCTGTGGTTCCTGCAGCGCTACGCGCCGGACAGCATCGCGTACAACCTGGTGCGCGCCTGGCGCCTGCAGGGCCCGCTGTCGGCCCCGGCGCTGGAGCACGCGCTGGCGCAGGTGACCGCGCGCCATGCGGTACTGCGTACCCGTTTCTCGACCGGTGACGGCGAGCCCCGGCAGATCGTCGACGACGCGCCGCCGGCCGTGCAATGGATCGACTTGCCCGCAGGCGAGCTCGATGGGCTGCTGCGCCGCGAGTCGGCGCGTGTATTCGACCTGCACGCCGCCGCGCCTTTCCACGTCACCGTCGCCCGGCTGGAGGATGGCGCCCACGTGCTGGTGCTGGCCATGCACCACATCGTCTCGGACGGCTGGTCCAACCCGATCCTGGCGCGCGACCTCGCGCGGGCCTATGGCGCGGCCGCCAATGGCAGCGAGCCGGGCTGGACGCCGCTGCCGGTGCAGTATGCCGACTACGCGGCCTGGCAGCGCGAGCGTCTCGATGGCCCTGCGCTCGATGCCGCGCTGGCACGCTGCGCGGACCGCCTGGGCACTGGCATTCCCGCGCTGGAACTGCCGCTCGATGCCCCGCGCCCGGCGCGGCCGGCAGGCAAGGGCGGGCGCGTCCGCTGGACGCTGTCGGACGACGTGGTGGCAGCGCTGCGCAGCTACTGCGCTGGTGGCACGGGTCGGGGTGGCCGGCTCACGCCGTTCGCCGTGCTGCTGGCCGCATGGCAGGCGCTGCTGGCGCGCTACAGCGGCCAGTCCGACTTTGCCGTGGGCGTGCCCAACGCAGCCCGCACGCATGAAGAGCTGGACGAACTGGTCGGCTGCTTCATCAATACCCAGGTCTATCGCGCTCGGCTGACGCCCGGCCTGAGCGGCCACGCGCTGTGCCAGCAGGTCCGCGACGATGCCCGCGCCGCGCTGGACCACGCCGACCTGCCGTTCGAACTGCTGGTCGACAGGCTGGCGCCGTCGCGCGACCCCAGCCGCACGCCGGTGTTCCAGGCGATGTTCAACCTGCAGATGGGCGAGCCCGCCGCCTTCACGCTGCCCGGCCTGCAGGCGAGCGCACTGCCGGTGCCCGACGACAGCGCCAAGTTCGACGTCACGCTCGACCTGCACGCCAGCGCCACGCGCGTGTCCGCCACGCTGGAATACGACGCCACGCTATTCACCGCGGCCACGGCACAGCGGATGGCGCGGCACTATGAACACCTGCTCGGCGCGATGCTGGCCGCGCCCGAGACACCGCTCGAAGCACTGTCCCTGATGGATGAAAGCGAGCAGGCCCGGACGCTGGCCGACGGCAACGACACCGGCCTCGCACTCGACCCGGCCGACGACGTAGTCGCACGGATCGCGCGCGCCGCCGCGGCCACGCCCGATGCCATCGCGGTGACGGACGGCGAATCGAGCCTGACCTATGCCGGGCTGGAAGCGACCGCCAACCGCATCGCGAACTGGCTGGCCGCGCAGGATGTCGGCGCCGAGGCGCTGGTCGGCGTGTGCCTGCCGCGCACGCCCGCGCTGGTGGCGGTGCTGCTCGGCATCGTGAAGGCGGGCGCCGCCTACCTGCCGGTCGACGCCCACCATCCGCCCGCGCGCAATGCCCACATCCTCGGCCATGCCCGTGCGCGCCTGATCCTGGCGAGCGCCGCTACACGCGCCGAGCTCGGCGACAGCGGCGCGGTGGTGCTGGTCGACGGTGACACGCCGCCCTGGAACACCGCTCCCGATACGCAGCCGGCTGCGCAATGCCATCCGGCACAACTGGCCTACACCCTCTACACCTCCGGCTCGACCGGCACGCCCAAGGGCGTGCAGATTTCGCGCGGCGCGTTTGCCAACTTCCTGCGGGCGATCACGCCGGTGGTGCCGATGGATGGAAGCGACCGGCTGCTGGCGGTGACCACGCTCGGCTTCGATATCGCGGGGCTGGAGCTGTTCCTGCCGCTGGCCAGCGGCGCCCGCGTGGTGATCGCCACGCGCGACGATGCGCGCGACCCGGCGCGGCTGGCGGCGCTGATGTCCGCACACGGCATCACCGTGATGCAGGCCACGCCCGCGACCTGGCAGATGCTGGTGACGCAAGCCTCGCCGGCATGGCAGGGGCTGCGCGTGCTGTGCGGCGGCGAGGCGCTGGGGCGCGAGCTGGCCGCGGCCCTGCTGGCCAGGGGCGCGCAGGTCTGCAACGTCTATGGTCCCACCGAGACCACGGTCTGGTCCGCGGCGCATGCGCTGGCGGGCGAGGGCGCTCTCGCGTGGGCGGTCGCGCCGGTCGGCCTGCCGATCGCCAACAACCAGCTCTACGTGCTGGACGCGCGGCTCGAGCCGGTGCCCCCGGGCGTGGCCGGCGAGCTCTACATCGGCGGCGCCGGGCTGGCGCGCGGCTATGCCGGGGATCCGGCCCGCACCGGCGCGGCCTTCGTGCCCAACCCGTTTGCGCCCGGCACGCCGGGCGCCATGGCGGGCGACCGGCTGTACCGGACCGGCGACCTGGCGCGCAAGCGTGCTGACGGCATCGTCGAGTTCCTCGGCCGGCGCGACCACCAGGTCAAGGTGCGCGGCTTCCGCGTCGAACCGGGCGAGGTCGAGGCGGCGCTGAGCGCGTGCCCGCAGGTGAGCCAGGCAGTCTGTGTGGCCCGGCAGGGTCCCGACGGGATGGCGCGGCTGTGCGCGTATTACGTGGCCGCCACGGCTGGCGATGACTCGGACGACGCCATCCTCGCGCGCTTGCGCGAGCAGTTGCCCGGCTACATGGTGCCGTCCAGCCTGACGCGGCTCGACGCGCTGCCGCTCAACGCCAACGGCAAGGTCGACCGCCAGGCGCTGCCCGAGCCGGCCGCGCCGCGCGCTCCGGCGGCGCTATCGACGCCAACCGAGCACGAACTGGCGGCGCTGTGGTGCGCGGTGCTGGACGTGGCCCAGGCCGGGGCCGACGACGACTTCTTCCTGCTGGGCGGCCATTCGCTGCTGCTGGTGCGGCTGCAGACCCGCATCCGCGAGCAGATGGCCTGCGAACTGGCGCTGCCGGCGCTGTTCGCTGCGCCCGTGCTGCGCGACATGGCCGCGGCGATCGACCAGGCCGGCCGGCGCGATGCCGACGCCGACCTGGCCTTCATGAACGACCTGCTGGAGGCCCTGTGAATCTGTTCCTCTCATTGCGCCGCCGCTTCGGCGGCCTGCTGCTGCTGGCGCTGGCCGCGGGCACCTGCAGCGCGCTCGCCGGCATCGCGCTGATTGCCGAGATCAACCGCATGATCGCCGCGCCGGCGGCGCTCGAAGCGGGGCGCATCGGCGTGCTGCTGGGCCTGCTGGCAGTGCTGTTCGGCTGCGGCTTCGGCTCGCAGGCGCTGCTGACCGCGCTCGGCCACCGCGTGGTGTACGACATGCGCCTGCGCATGCTCAAGCGCGTGCTCGATACCGACGTGGAGCGCCTGGAAGCGATCGGCGGCCCGACCGTCTATGCCACGCTGACCAAGGACATCGCCTCGATCGGCATGGCCTTCAACCGCGTGCCGTTCGTGTTCTACAACGGCGTGCTGGTGCTGGGCGGGCTGCTGTACCTGGGCTGGCTGTCGTGGCAGCTGTTCGTGCTCGGTGCCGCGGTGCTGGGCGCAGGCGTGCTGCTGGCGCAGCGCTGGGTGCTGCGCATGCGCACCCTGATGAAGGCGGTGCGCGACACCGACGACCGGCTCTACGCCGGCTACCAGGGCGCGATTGATGGCCGCTATGAACTGGCGCTCAATGCCTGGCGCAAGCAGAGCTTCTACCAGCGCGACTTCGAGCCCGCCGCGGAATTTGCGCGCGCACATGAGGTGCGCGCCGACCGCTACTGGGTGCTGAGCCTGTCGTTCACCGCGACGCTGATCCTGGGGCTGGCGTGCGCGATCTTTATCGCCGGCGATGCGCTGGGTATTGGGCGCGAGCGCATCACCGCCTTCGTGCTGGTGCTGATGTTCCTGCGCATGCCGCTGAACGACCTGGTCGGCACGCTGCCGATCCTGATGACCGGCAACGTCGCGCTGCGCAAGATCGAGACGCTGCGCCTGGCGCCTTACACGGGGGATTTCGCGCTGCATTCGGCCAATACCGCCGCTGCACCGCCCGCGCCGGGCACGCCGCTGATCACGCTGCAGGACGTGCGCTACGACTATCCAGGCCAGGGCGACGAGCGCGGCTTCCGCCTCGGCCCCGTGTCGCTGACGCTGTCCGCCGGCGAGACCGTCTTTATCGTCGGCGGCAACGGCAGCGGCAAGTCGACGCTGATGAAGCTGCTGGCGGGCCTGTACCAGCCGAGCGCCGGCAGCATAGCGCTCGGCGACAAGCCGGTGAGTACCGCCGAGCTGCCCTGGTATCGCAGCCATTTCGCCACGGTGTTCTCCAACGCCCATCTGTTCGCGCGGCTGGTCGGCCCGGACGGGCGCTTCGACGCCGCGGTGGCCAATGCCTTCCTGAAACGGCTGCACATGGACCACAAGGTCGCCATCCGCGACGAGCTGCTGTCGACCACGCAGCTGTCGCAGGGGCAACGCAAGCGGCTGGCGCTGCTGGCGGCTTATGTCGAGGCGCGCCCGGTGCTGCTGCTCGATGAATGGGCGGCCGACCAGGATCCCGTGTTCCGCGCCTACTTCTATGAATCGCTGCTGCCGGAGCTCAAGCGCAGCGGCAAGACCATTGTCGCGGTCAGCCATGACGACCGCTATTTCCACGTGGCCGACCGCGTGATCCGCGCCGACAGCGGCGTGATCCGCGCCGACAGCGCCACTGACAGCGCGGCCGCCCCCGCCGCGGCCGGCCAGACCGACCATCAGGCCGCCGCATGACGCGCGCCACCAAAGACAGGGAGTCAGTTCACATGCAAAGCAATGCCGCGCCTTTGATGACCCACGCGATCGCGAGCCAGCCCTGGTTGTCCGCGACGATCCCCATGCTGCAGAGCCGCTGGCAAGGCTCCGCGCTGCAGCTAAGCCTGGATGGCACGCCGCTGCAGGCCTGGCAGTTCACGCCCGGCACCCAGCCGCGGCTGGCGCTTGCCGACGCCGACCCGGCCCACCCGCTGGCGCGCGCCGCCACTTTTGCCGCCTGCGAGGCGGTGCTGGCGCGCGCCCCCGCGACGCAG
The DNA here is from genome assembly GCF_058781795.1 of Cupriavidus sp. FW306-1B-F12B. Classification (NCBI taxonomy): domain Bacteria; kingdom Pseudomonadati; phylum Pseudomonadota; class Betaproteobacteria; order Burkholderiales; family Burkholderiaceae; genus Cupriavidus; species Cupriavidus sp. FW306-1B-F12B. Next base: position 39,201 of record NZ_JBYSXC010000008.1, on the reverse strand, counting down.
GCCATCGCGCTGGACCTGCCCGAAGCCATCGCCAACGCAATGCTGCGCGAGGGCAGCGCCACGCGCGCGGCCGGCGGCGAGCTGGTGACGCGCGTCGAGCAGCTCTGGCAACTGCCGGCGCTGTGGCACACCGGCACCTCGGGCCGCGACTATCCGCTGCAATACGCGATGACCCAGGGCCGGCGCCATCCGCTGCGCGCGCCCAAGCCGTCGGGCCAGGTCTATGCACGCCATATCCCGTGGCTCGGCCAGGTGTTCTCGATGCGGGTGGCCGATCTCGATGCCGACCTGGCGTGCTTCCACGGCTGGATGAACGATCCGCGCGTGGCGGCGTTCTGGGAGGAAGAAGGCGATCTGGCAAAGCATCGCGATTACCTGTCGGCGCAGCTGGCCGACCCGCACACCATCCCGCTGATCGGCTGCCTGGACGGCAAGCCGTTCGCGTACTTCGAGGTGTACTGGGCCAAGGAGAACCGCATCGGCCCGTACTACGACGCCGGCGACTTTGACCGCGGCTGGCATGTGCTGATCGGCGACGGCGAGATCCGTGGCAAGGCTTATATCAGCGCCTGGCTGCCGTCGCTGATGCACTACATGTTCCTGGATGACCCGCGCACGCAGCGCATCGTGGGCGAGCCGCGCATCGACCACGTGCAGCAGATCCGCAACCTGGACCGTTCCGGGTTTGCCAAGGTCAAGGCCTTCGACTTCCCGCACAAGCGCGCCATGCTGGTCATGCTGCTGCGCGAACGCTTCTTCGGCGAGCGCCTGTGGGTGCCGCAGGAAGACGGGCAGGCGCAGCTGTCCAGTGCAGAACCGACCGCGCTGGCGGCCTGAGCCAGCCGCGCAAGGAGAGACCATGCTCTATTCCGCTTCCAACTTCGCCGCCCACGGCACCGATGCCGGTGCAGGGCCCGTGCTCGACCTGCTGGGCATCGGCTTCGGCCCTTCCAACCTCGCGCTGGCAGTGGCCCTGCGCGAGATGCTGCCGCAGCAGGCGCCGTTCCGCTTCGGCTTTATCGAGAAGAAGCCGGGCTTCGTCTGGCACGGCAATATGCTGCTCGACAACTGCCGCATGCAGATCTCGTTCCTGAAGGACCTGGTCACGATGCGCAATCCGGCCAGCCGCTATACCTTCATCAACTACCTGCACGAGCGCGAGCGGCTGCTGGACTTCATCAACACCCGCACCTTCTATCCCAGCCGCTACGAGTTCAACGACTACCTGTCCTGGGTGGCGGGCGATTTTGCCGACGCCTGCCACTACGGCGAGGAAGTGGTCTCGGTCGCGCCCGAGCCCGCCGGGGGCAATGGCGAGCTGGCCTGCCTGCGCGTGACCTCGCGCACGGCGCAAGGGGCGCTGACCGAGCGCCGCGCGCGCAACGTGGTGGTCAGCGTCGGCGGCGCGCCCAGCATTCCGGACGCCTTCGTGCCGCTGCGCGGCCAGCCGCGGGTGTTCCATTCGTCCTCGTACCTCGAGTCGCTGGAGCGCCTGGAACGCACCGCGCCCGTGCGGCGCGTGGCAGTGATCGGTTCGGGCCAGAGCGCCGCCGAGATTTTCCTGGACCTGCATGGCCGCGAAGGCGGCATTGCGGTCGACCTGGTCAGCCGTGCGCCGGCGCTCAAGCCGGCCGACGACAGCCCCTTTGTCAACGAGATCTTCAATCCGCGCTATATCGACTACCTGTTCTCGCGGGCAACGACCGAGCGCGAGCAGCTGCTGCGCGAGTTCGGCAACACCAACTACGCAGTGGTCGATACCGACCTGATCGAAGCCATTTACGAGGTGCTGTACCAGCAGAAGGTCACCGGCAAGGTGCGCCACCGGCTCCTGGCCGGAAGCGAGGCCCGCCATGCCGAGGCCGATGCCGACGGCGTGCGGCTGGACATTGCGCGGCGTGACGATGGCGCGCATCAGTTGCAGCGCTATGACGCGGTCATCCTCGCCACGGGCTACCGGCGCGAGCTGCACCAGTCGCTGCTGGCGCCGCTGGCGTCCTACCTGGACGACGCCAAGGGCTTCCAGGCCGACCGCGACTACCGGCTGCAGATGGCGCCGGGCTGCCAGGCGGGCGTATTCCTGCAGGGCTGCTGCGAAGCGACGCACGGCTTGTCGGACACGTTGCTGTCGGTGCTGGCGGTGCGCGCGCAAGAGATTGCGGCCGCCGTGCTGGGCAACCGCGCGGGTGTGGCGTGCGCCATGGAGGCCGAGCCGCCTCGCAGCCGCCCCGCGCGCGTCGCGCACGCCGGCACGCACTGAGGTATCGCCCATACAAAGCAACATGAGGACCGGCGGCCGCGACCAGGCGGCCAGCCGGGTCCCACGGCCTGGATTTTCACAACCGAGCAGGGGAGTAAGAAGGCAATGAAACACAGCAACAGACGCGCGACCGAACGCGCGCGGGCAACACGGCATGGCTCCGTGCAGTGCCGCACCGCCATGCGCTGGATCCCGGCCGCTGTTGGCCTGATGGTCAGCGCGTCGGCTTTCGGACAGGAAAACGCGACAGGTTCGGCATCGGCGGCAACGCAGGCAGAGCAGCCGGCCCCCGCGGGCAGAACCGCCCGGCAACCGGAGGCTTCGCTGCCGGCGGTGACAGTCAACGGCGCCCGCGAAAACCCCATCAACCCGCCCACTACCGCTGGCAGCAAGGTGCCGCTGACCGCGCGCGAGGTGCCGCAATCGGTCACCGTGGTCAACGCCGAGCGCATCCGCGAGCAGAACCTGACCACGCTGGAAGACGCGATGATGCAGGCCACCGGCGTGTTCGTCGAGAAGCGTGACCAGGAGCGTTCGATCTATTATTCGCGCGGGCTGGAGATCGACACCTTCATGCTGGACGGCGTGCCGACCAAGTATGACTGGCGCAACACCGTGCAGCCGGACCTGTCGATGATCGAGCGGGTGGAAGTGCTGAAGGGGCCGTCGGGCCTGCTCGCCGGGGCGGGCAAGACCGGCGGCGCGATCAACCTGGTGCGCAAGCGCCCGACGCGAGAAACCCAGGTCGGCGGCGCGCTGTCGGTGGGATCGTGGAACAACTACCGCGCCGAGGTGGATGCCGGTGGCGCGCTCAATGCCGACGGCACGCTGCGCGCGCGCATCACCGGCGCGTTCCAGGACAAGGACTCGTTCATCGACAAGACCAATATGCGCACCAGTGCGCTCTATGGCGTGATCGAGTACGACATCACGCCCAGCACGCTGGTGACGGTCGGCGCGAGCTACCAGGATTCGGAAGGCCGCCAGCCGTGGACGCTGCCCGCTTACTACAACCCGGTCACGCGCCAGGCCAGCCTGCTCGACGTGCCGCGCTCGACTTACCTGGGTGCGGACTGGAACCGCGACCACTTCTATACCACCTCGGCCTTCGCCGAGCTGGAGCACAAGTTCGACAGCGGCTGGCAGGTCAAGGGTGCGCTGCGCTACCTGAACAACCGCCTGAACCGCGAGCAGGCCTATGCCTATACGCCGGTGATCCCGGGCGTGAACACGACCACGCTGTTCGCGGCCAAGCAGACCTACACGCAGGAGCAGACCAGCTTCGACCTCTATGCCAACGGGCCGTTCTCGCTGTTCGGGCGCCGGCACAAGGCGCTGGTCGGCTTCAATTTTTCCGATTCGGAACGGCGCGACCCCCGGTATACCATTTCGCCGTTCTCGCAGGTCGTGAACATCTTCAACCCGCGCAGCGACTTCGCCAAGCCAACCTTCACCCCCAATGGCACAGGCATCACCACCACGACCAGGCAGTACGGCGTCTACGGCGACGCGCGCTTCTCGCTGGCGGATCCGGTGACGCTGGTGCTGGGCGGACGGCTGAGCTGGTGGGACATCAGCGCGCGCCAGTACACGTCGACCACCAGCGTGACTAGGGGCGACGACATCAACGCCAAGTTCACGCCGTTCGCCGGGCTGATCTACGACTTCACCGAGCACTGGTCGGCCTACGCGAGCTATGCCGAGATCTTCCAGCCGCAGGATGAGTACCTGACCGCCAGCGGCAACCTGGTCGATCCGATCAAGGGCAAGCAGTACGAGGTCGGCGTCAAGGGAGAATTTTTCGAGGGCGCGCTGAACACCTCGCTGGCACTGTTCGAGGTACGCGAGACCGGCCGCGCCACGCTTGACAATATCAACACGACCAACCCGAGCAATCCGTTCTTCGTGTCGCAGGGCGAGACCAAGAGCCAGGGCTTCGAGCTGGAAGCCAGCGGCCGCATCACGCCGAGCTGGACCATCTACGCCGGCTATACGTTCAACGTCACGCAGGACCTGCGGAACCGCACCGGCCAGGTCAACACGCCGTTCTCGGCGATTGCGCCCAAGCACCTGTTCAAGCTGTGGACGATGTACCGCCTGCCCGGCGATTTCAACCGCTGGCGCATCGGTGGCGGCATGACCGCGGTCAGCCATGTGCAGAACACCGCGCTGTTCCCCGCGCCGATTGGTGCGGTCACGCTGCGCCGCGGCGGCTATGCGACGTTCGATGCGGCGATCGGCTACGACTTCAACAAGCACGTGTCGGCGGACCTGAACCTGACCAACCTGTTCGACCGCAGCTACTACTCACGGATCAACAACCCGCGCGAAGGCAACATCTGGGGCCAGCCGCGCGCGGCCATGTTCACCGTGCGCATGAAGATGTGAGCGCAGCGGCCTTCGTGGTGGTGCGATGCCATTGCACCACCACGCCGGCCGCGCGTTGCCAAGAATTCCAATGAACGACAGTCCCTCATCCCTGCCATCGCGCCGCGCCTTCCCGCCCGCGCTGGCCATGACTGCCCGCGCGCTGGCCGCGCTGGCGGGCAGCTATGCCTTTGTCTGGGGCATCACCGCCGGCGGCGCCGCGCTCGGCTGGCGCCTGGGCCTGGCCCGCAGCGAGGCCGTGCTCTGGTTTTCGATGCTGGCCTTCCTCCTGTTTCCGATGATGTCGCTGTGGGCGCTGGTCACGCGGCACCTGCTGCGCGTGTGGCTGGTGCTGGTGGCCGGCGCGGCCATCGGTGCCGGCGTGGCGTGGTGGCTGGGGGAGAAGCTGGCATGACGCGACCCGCACGAAATAGCAAGGCCCGCACACAGAAGGCCGATGCACATGCCGGCGGCCTGCGCCAGGCCATGACCTGGGCGCACACCTGGATTGGCGTACTGCTCGGCGGTGTGCTGATGGTGGCGTTCTTCATGGGCTCGGTGGCGGTGTTCGACCGCGAGGTCGACCGCTGGATGATGCCGGCCACGCGCCTGGACGCAGCGCCGCCCACGATCGACATCGACACCGTGGTGCCGCGCGCCGTTGCGGCGCTGGCGCGCGGCAAGCCGCTGCGCGAATGGGCGGTCATGCTGCCCGAGCAGCGCACCCCGGTGATGATCGCGCGCGTGCGCCATGCCGCCGCGGGCGGGCAGATCCGCCTGGCCGATCCGCGCAGCGGCGAGCTGCTGCCTGACGTGGGCACTTTGGGCGCGTCGTCGTTCTTCTATCCGCTGCACTACAACCTGCACCTGCGTGCCTGGAACATCGGCTACTGGCTGGTGGGCCTGGCGGCGATGGCGATGCTGGCGGCGATCGTGTCGGGGGTGATCATCCACGTCCGCATCTTCCGCGACTTCTTCACGTTCCGGCCGCGCAAGCAGCTGCAGCGCAGCCTGCTGGACCTGCACAACCTGACCGGCGTGCTGGCGCTGCCGTTCCATGCGGTGATCACGTTCTCCGGGATCTGCATTGTCTACATGATCCTGATGCCGGCCGGCATCAGCGCGTTGTACCAGCAGCCGAACACCTTCTACGACCAGGCCTTGTCCGGCTACTCGCGCCCGCCCGCCGGGGTGGCGGCACCGATGGCCGCGCTGGGGCCGATGGTCGAGACCGCGCGCGCACGCTGGGGCGGGGCGGCGCCGGCCGCGATCCGGGTATGGAACCCCGGCGATGCCAACGCCGTGGTCAAGGTCAGCCGCTCGGTGGGCGACCGCGTCAGCCTGGCCGACGACGCCGCCTACTTCGACGGCGCCACCGGTGCGTTGCTGCATCACGTGCCGTTGCAGCCCGCTGCGACCACGCAGCGCTTCCTGACCGGCATGCACTTCATCGCGTTCGATCACTGGCCGCTGCGCTGGCTGTATTTCCTGGCCGGGCTGGCGGGGTGCGTGCTGATCGCTACCGGGCAGTTGTACTGGCTCGACAAGCGCCATGCGCGCCACGGCGAAAAGGGCGTGCGGCTGGCGGCCGCGGTCACCGCGGGTACCACCACGGGCCTGGTCATCGCCACGCTGGCGATGATGGTGGCCAACCGGCTGCTGCCGATGACGCTGCCGTCGCGCGAGTTTATCGAGGCCGGGCTGTTCTTCCTGGTGTGGCTGGCCACCGCGATCCATGCGCGCGTGGCGATGCGTCCGGGCAGCCGCACGCTGGTGCCATGGCGCCAGCAATGCCTGGCGATCGCCGCGCTGGCGCTGGCGGCGCCGGTGCTCAACGGCCTGAGCACCGGCGACTGGTTGCCGCTGGCGCTGGCGCGCGGCCACCTTGCCGTGGCCGGCGTCGACATCGTGCTGCTGCTGACCGGTGGGCTGGCGCTGGCGTCGGCGCGACGGCTGCGGCGCGTCGACGCGGCACGCCAGGCCCGGACCGCTGCTGCCAGCAGCCAGGCGCTAGAGGAGATGGACCGTGCCAATCACGCTTGAACACTTGCTGCTGCTGGGCCTGGCGCTGTGCGCGTACAGCGCTTTCGTGCTGTTTGCCTGCGCCACGGAGCGGCACTGGACCGAGTTGTCGGGGCAGGGCGCGGACCTGCCCGCCAGTGGCCGGCGGCGGCTGCGCTGCGCGGCCTGGGCGCTGGTGGCGCTTGGCGCCGTGGCCGCGCTGGCGGGCAACCGCACCGGCTTTGGCGTGCTGCTGTGGGCGCTGGCAATGATGGCGGGAGCGTTGGCGGTGTCGTTCACGCTGACCTGGCGGCGTGGCTGGCTGCAGGCGATCGCACGCGGGCTGCTGGCTGTCTTGCGTATCTGAGGCACGTGCCCCGCAAGGGGCTGCTTTTCATATAAAAACGCAATTAACCGCCAAAAGTTGCACCCAACCACGACCGCGCATCCGCGTCAGGGCTGGCAGGGCGAGGCGGCGTTCAGCCCCGCCCGCATCATCGGCCTGCGCCGGTATAGCCGCGCCCAGGCGGCGCCAGCAAGCGCCGCAGCCATTGCCGCCAGGCGCTCGCCGCAGGCCCGGCGCCTTGCCGGCAGCGCGTTACGTGCAGCGATGCCGTGGTGACGGCATACAGCTCGATATGGCCGCTGTCGGACAACGTAAAGCTCTCGCTCGCCGTCAGCGCCGTATCCTTCGGGTCGCCGTCGCGGATCAGCCAGAGTTCGCCTTCCGTGCAGCGCACGGCGACGTGTTCGCCGGGGCCCGCCACCAGCCGCAGCGAACTGCGTGCGGGCAGGGTGGCGGTCATGTCATTGCTCACCAGGAACATGATGGTCTCCAGGTTCAGTCGACGGCCAGCCCGTGCAACGCTGGCGGGATTGCCGCGCGCGCGGGGGCTGAGCCGGGCCGGATGAAATCGGCGATGTGCCGGATCACGCCGGGATCCTGCAGGATGCGGCGATGCCCCAGGCCGCTGGTCGTGACCAGTTGCGCGCCGGGCCAGGCGCCGGCGATGGCGGCGCCATCTTCCCAGCGCACTTCCTTGTCGTCGCGGTCATGGATCACCAGCGTTGGCGGGACCGGCCGGGTGCGGCCGACGTCGGGCACGTTGAAAGCCGACCATGGCAGTCCCAGCCAGCGCTCGCTCTGGCGCTGCATGCGTGCCAGCACGCCGGGCGTGAAGCCCATTTGCCAGGCCAGCGACGCACACGCGGCGTGCATGTCGGCCGGCGATCCGACCAGCACGGCGGCGCGGGCGGGCAGGCCCTCGCGCAGTGCCAGCGCGGTGGCCGCGCCGCCGAGCGAATGCGCCACCACGGCGTGCACCGGCCCCGCGTGCCAGGCCGCGGCGAGCAGCGAGCGCGACATTTCCAGCACCGAGGTCTGCGCCGCGCCGCGCGCGCCGGCGTCGGAGGCGCCGTGCGAGAGCGCATCGAAGGCCACCACGCGCATGCCGGCGGCCAGCAGGCCCTCGACAACCGCATGCCACTGGCCGGCATGTCCGCCCCAGCCGTGCGCGAGCAGCACCACCGGGCCGGACCTGCCCCAGCGATAGACGCGCACGCGCCGGCTCGGGCCCTGGCCCGTCACCAGCGCCCAGTCGGCGCGCGCACTGTCCAGCTGGCGCCGTGCTGCCGATGTGGCGGCGGCGCGCGGCGGCTTGAACCAGATGTGCTCCAGCGCCCGCGCTGTCGCGCCGGGCCTGACCATGCTGCCCGCCTGCCAGCGCAACCGCTGCCAGCCCTGCAAGGCCCGCTCCACCGCGCCGGACTTGCCGGTGCGCAGCGGCGCATTGCCGGCGCGCGCGGGCAGGGGCGCGGCGGCGGGGGATGAGGAAACCGGGGAAGGAGAAGAGACTGCTTGCGTCACGACCTGCACCTCCAATGGATTCTGGATTGCACGGCATCATCGGCACCGGCCCCGCCGGCGGCTTCCGTGCTGTTGTTACGACCGACCAGTCGTGCTTTTTTCGGTACAAAAAAAGCCCGCCGGAGCGGTTGCTGCCTGCCGGCGGGATAGCGCCGGCGCCAATGTGTGGTTCAGTGGCCGCGGGCGCCTTCGGCGGCACGGGCCACCAGAGCCGCAAATGCGCGCCGCGCCATGGTCTCGGCATCGTCGCGGCCAAGCAGCTTGAACGACTGCTGGAAGGCCATGCCGATACCCGAGAGTTCGAAAGCAAATTGCCGCGGGTCAGTATCCGGCCCGAAATGGCCCTCATCGATGGCGTCGCCCACCACGCGCGCAACCGTGCTGTGCCAGTCCTTCAGCGACTGCACTACCAGGTCGCGGATCGAGCCCGGCCGGTCGCGGTATTCCTGGCCCAGCGCCGTGAACAGGCAACGTCCCTGCGTCACCGTGCCGCCCAGCCATTCCAGGTAGCCTTCGAACAGCCCCTGCAGCCGTGGCATGCCGCGCGGCTGGCGCATCGCCGGCCGGATCACGATCTCGCCGAAGCGCTCAACGGCCAGGTCCAGCACTGCCTGCTGCAACACCTCCTTGGACTTGAAGTGTGCATACAGGCCGCTCTTCGACATATTGGTGTCCGCGGCCAGCGTGGCCAGCGACAATTGTTCGAAGCCGACCTTGGCAGCGGTGTCCAGTGCCTGTTCGACGATGGCGTTGCGGGTGAGTTGTCCTTTCTGCATGGCGTGGAGAATAGCACGACCGGTCGGTTTGTCAACGAAACCAGATGCATGGTATTTGCCCCGACTTGCGCACTTGTGTCCGGGAGGCCATAACGTCATATGGATATGCATGTGACGTCAACGCAAACCGCCAAGGCCCGTTAGAGACTGGGCGGTGCAGCGTTGTTGTGCACGATCCGGCTCTTTGATGTTCGGCAATCGGCCGATGTCAGGACGGGATTGCGGACTTCTAAGAAATCTGCACAAAGTGTTTCTGCGGTTACATACGGAACGCTTTGCGTGCTCTATACTCGAATGCACGTCCGCGCACTTTTTTTCACTGGTGACTGGAGACCGACATGAACAGTACAGCCGTGCCAAGAGGCGCTAGCGAACCGTTCCGGCAACTGCGGGCGTTGCGTCGCGCGCGCAAGCTCAAGCAGGAGGACGTCGCCCGTAAAGCGGGGATTTCCCGGGAAGCCTACCTGCGGGCGGAGTCGGGTCAGGCCGATCCCCGCATGTCGACGTTCCTGGCTGCCTGCGAGGCGCTGGGCCTGGAAGTCGTGCTGGCCCCGCAGCATCTTGCTGCAGACGTCAACGCATTTATTGCCAGCCGCAATGGCGGCGTGACGGCAGCTTCGATGGCAGGCCAGCCGGCCGCCGGAAGCACGGCCGCGCCGGCCGCGGCGCCGGCTTCCGGAGGCGGTTTCGGCTCCGGGACCGGAGAGGGCCACAAGCCGGTCTGACCGGCCGCCGCCTGGCCGGCCGCGTTCGCAACGCGCCGGCACCGGCAGCTGGCCTCCAGGCCACCCCATGACAACCGGCGCGGGGCTTTCCGCACCGCGCCGGTTGCTACCGTCCTGAGCGCCGTTCGCGACGCCTGGCGTGGATGACGCCGCAGGCCTGGCTGCCTGCTTCGGCGCTTTCCCGCATTTCCTGGTTTTCCCCCGCTGCGTGAGCAACTGCCGCCGTGCAGGCGTCGACGCGCGCATCCCGGCGCTTCCTGGTTTTTTCCCGCTTTTCCCGTTTCCCACCTACAACTGCAATGCAAGCGGCGTCCGGCGCATGCGCCAGCGGTGCCGTTTGACACGTCCGAGCTTGGCTATTACGATATGGTAAATTCATTACGCATTACGTAATTCTTGCCCCGTGCACCACGCAGAGGCGGAATACGGACCGGCAGGCACTCCCAGCAAGAGGCCGCCAGGCGCCAGCGCAGCGCCAAATGGACCGAGACCCAGGAACGCTGACGACACCATGACACTCACGCACACCCAGCTCGCCGAGCACGGCTATATGTCCGGCTTCGCCAATGAATTCGCCACCGAGGCGCTGCCCGGTGCGCTGCCCGTGGGCCAGAACTCGCCCCAGCGCGCGCCCTACGGCCTGTATGCCGAGCAGCTGTCCGGCACGGCCTTCACCGCGCCGCGCGCGCACAACCGGCGCTCGTGGCTGTACCGCATCCGCCCGGCCTCGATGCATACGCCGTTCACGCAGATCGAGCAGTCGCGTTTCCTGAGCCGTTTCGACCAGGTGCCGCCGTCGCCCAACCAGATGCGCTGGAGCCCGCCGGCAATGCCGTCGGTGCCGACCGACTTTGTCGACGGCATCGTCACCATGGCCGGCAATGGCGGCCCCGAGGCCATGACCGGCTGCGGCATCCACCTGTACCTGGCCAACCAGTCGATGCAGGACCGCTTCTTCTACAACGCCGACGGCGAGATGCTGATCGTGCCGCAGCAGGGCCGCCTGCTGATGGTGACCGAGCTGGGCCGGCTGGAAGTGGAGCCGCAGGAGATCGTGGTGATCCCGCGCGGCGTGCGCTTCCGCGTGGAGCTGCCCGACGGCGAGGCGCGCGGCTATATCTGCGAAAACTACGGCGCCTTGTTCCAGCTGCCCGACCTGGGCGTGATCGGCTCCAACGGCCTGGCCAACCCGCGCGACTTCCTGTCGCCGGTTGCCAGCTATGAAGACCGCGAGGGTGATTTCGAGCTGGTGGCCAAGTTCCAGGGCAACCTGTGGCGCGCCGGGATCGGCCACTCGCCGCTGGACGTGGTGGCCTGGCATGGCAACTACACCCCGTACAAGTACGACCTGCGCCGCTTCAATACCATCGGTTCGATCAGCTTCGACCACCCGGATCCGTCGATCTTCCTGGTGCTGCAGTCGCCGTCGGCCACGCCGGGCGTGGACACCATCGACTTCGTCATCTTCGGGCCGCGCTGGCTGGCGATGCAGGACTCGTTCCGCCCGCCCTGGTTTCACCGCAATATCGCCAGCGAGTTCATGGGCCTGATCACCGGCGTCTACGACGCCAAGGCCGAAGGCTTTGCCCCTGGCGGCGCCAGCCTGCACAACTGCATGAGCGGCCACGGCCCGGATGCGGAAACCTTCGAGAAGGCCAGCGCCGCCGATACCTCGAAGCCGCACCGCATCGAGGACACCATGGCCTTCATGTTCGAGACCCCGGGCGTGATCCGCCCGACGCCGTATGCCGCGCAGTCGGCCTCGCTGCAGCAGGACTACTACACCTGCTGGCAGGGCCTGAAGAAGCATTTCAACCCAAAGGTTCGCTAATCCCGGGCGCTTGATCGCCCGCCCGGTTTTCTCCGCTCTCCCGCTTGCGGGAGAGGGGCCGGGGGAGAGGGCAGGCGCTCGTCAAGCATGACGAGTCACGGCACGCGACAAGTGCCACCTAAAATGTTCGGAGTAACCCCATGACCGCCCCCCAAACCAGCTGGATCGCCTCCGCCAACGACGGCCAGACCCATTTCCCGCTGCAGAACCTGCCGTACGGCGTGTTCTCGACCAAGGGCCAGTTCCCGCGCATCGGCGTCGCCATCGGCGACCAGGTGCTCGACCTCGCAGCGCTCGATGAAGCCGGCCTGCTGCCCGCCGCCGCCAAGGGTACGTTCGCCGCAGCCAGCCTGAACCGCTTTATCGCCCTGGGCAAGCCGGTGTGGAGCGAAACCCGCAAGCGCCTGGGCGCGCTGCTGTCCGGCGATGACGCCGCGCTGCGCGACAACGCCGCCCTGCGCGACCAGGCGCTGGTGCCGATGTCGGCCGCAACGCTGCACCTGCCGGTGGAGATCCCGGGCTACACGGACTTCTATTCGTCCAAGGAGCACGCCACCAACGTCGGCCGCATGTTCCGCGACCCGGACAACGCGCTGCTGCCGAACTGGCTGGAAATCCCCATCGGCTACAACGGCCGTGCCAGCTCGGTGGTGGTGAGCGGCACGCCGCTGCATCGTCCCAACGGCCAGATCAAGCTGCCGAACGAGGCACGCCCGATCTTCAGCGCCTGCCGCAAGCTGGACTTTGAACTGGAGATGGGCTTTATCGTCGGCAAGGAATCGGCGCTGGGCGAGCCCGTCAGCACCGCCGATGCGCCGGCGCATATGTTCGGCATGGTGCTGCTCAATGACTGGAGCGCGCGCGATATCCAGCAGTGGGAATACGTGCCGCTGGGGCCGTTCAACAGCAAGGGCTTCGGCACCTCGATCTCGCCGTGGGTGGTGACCATGGAAGCGCTCGAGCCGTTCCGCCGCGACAACCCCGAGCAGTCGCCGCAGCCGCTGCCGTACCTGCAGCAGCAGGACAAGAATGCCTACGACATCGCCCTCGAAGTCGCGCTGCAGCCGCAGGGCGCAGCGGCACCCAGCACCATCTGCCGCACCAACTTCAAGGCGATGTACTGGACCATGGCGCAGCAGCTGGCCCACCACACGGTGTCGGGCTGCAATGTGCGCGTGGGCGACCTGATGGGCTCGGGCACGATCAGCGGCACGACGCCGGACTCCTACGGCAGCCTGCTGGAAATGACCCGCAACGGCGCCGAGCCGGTGACGCTGGCCGACGGCAGCCGCCGAGCCTTCCTGGAGGATGGCGACGACGTGATCATGACCGGCTACTGCCAGGGCGAAGGCTATCGCGTCGGCTTCGGCGCGGTGTCGGGCAAGATCCTGCCGGCGCGCTGAAGCGCTTCAGCCGGCGCTGTGGTTGGCGCTTTGGCCAACTGCGGCGGCATCCAGGATGACCGCCGCGCGGCCTGACAGCAGTGCCTGGCCCGCGGCGCTGACAGTGAAGGCATACAGCACGCTGTTGCCTTCACCGCTGATGCGTTGCGCTTCGACCTGCAGCGGCGCGTCGATATCGTCGAGCCGCTCCACATGCAGCACCAGCTTGCGCACGCTGGCCAGGTAGCCCGAGCGCGGGCGCTGTGCGCCCATTCCTGATTCCGCTTCCGCCAGCAATGCGCCGTGCACGGCCATTGCCTGTGCCGCGTATTCAATCCCGCTGACCGCGGCCAGCCGGCCCTGCGCGCGCAGCGGGTTGTCCGCGCGCGTATGCGTGGCGGACGTGCAGCGAACCGATGCCGCATCCCAGGCCAGCACGCCGTCGAGCAGGCACATCGTGCCCTGGTGCGGAATGCGTGCCGCGATCCAGTCGCGGTCTTTCAGCAGCTCAGCCATCCGCCTGGCCGCCGAGGCTTTCCACCTCGGCTGCAAGCTGCAGCGTATCCAGGTAGTCGAGCACCACGGTGGTGGCCTCGCCGCGGGCGATGGCCGCCAGCAGCGGCAGCATGCGTGCGGCCGGCGCCGACGTGCGCAGAGCTTCCAGCGCGGCGTCCGGCATCACCGTGGCGGGGGCCTGCTTCAGCGCCACGCCGATGCGCGCGAGCGAACGCGCGGTCTGCCGCGGCGTGACCAGCAGGGCCACGCCGAAGGGATCGGGGATCGGGCGGTGGCTGTGCAGCGGCTCGGGATAGCCGGTGTCATAAGCGATCAGCAGGCAGGGCTCGGCATCGGCGGCGGCCTGCAGCACGCATTCGAGCAAGCCTGCGCTGCCACTGCCATCCATGGCGCACAGCACATTGGAGGTGCGCATCGCGCCTGCGGCGATCGACCAGTAGCCGGCGGTAGCGTTGTGCACGGAGTTGTGGAAGCGCGTGGGCGACATCAGCGGCTCGGGCTCGGCCAGCGCTTCGCAGATCGCATGGAAGTTGAAGCCGTCGCTGCTGGACGAGGCAAAGATCGTCGGCAGCTGCGCGGCTTCGCAGTCGCTTGCGGCGACGGCCTGCTGGCCGACACCAAGCGCCAGCCGTACGGTCGGGCCGGTGCGGCGGCGCTCGGCCGGCGGCAGGCCCGCGGGTGGCGGCAGTTCGGTGGGCGCGTGCGCATACGGCACGCGGCCGGCAAGGACTTCGCTGGCCTGCTGCCAGCCGGTCAGGCCGGGGCCGAGCAGGCCGATGCTTTCGATATACACGTGCTGCGGCATGGCGATGCTCAGTGGGAAGCTGCGTCCGCGCGGGCGAACAGCAGGCTGCAGTTGGATCCGCCGAAGCCGAAGGCATTGGTCATCGCATAGCGCAGCGGTGCCTCGCGGTTGGCGAGCTGGTAGTTCACGTCCAGCGCCGGATCCACCTGCGTGGTGTTGATGCCGCCGGGCACCAGGCCGTGGCGCAGCGCCAGCGCGCAAATGACGGCTTCGAGCGCGCCGGCGGCGCCCAGCGCATGCCCGGTGGCGCCCTTGGTGGAACTGCACGGCGTGCCGGGCAGCACCGCGGCCATGGCCATCGCCTCGGCCGCGTCGTTGCTGCGCGTGGCGGTGCCATGCAGGTTGACGTAGCCGACCTGTGCCGGCGCGACTCCAGCGCTGGCCAGTGCCTGCTCTAGCGCCAGGCGCGCGCCCAGCCCATCGGGGTGCGGGGTCGACATATGGTGCGCATCGCTCGATTCGCCGATCCCGGCCAGCAGGATGGCATCGCCTTGCGCGGTGCCGGCCACGCGCTCGAGCAGGCCGAATGCCGCCCCCTCGCCGATCGAGATGCCATTGCGCGCCACGTCATAGGGCCGGCACGGCTGGTCGGACAACAGCTCCAGCGAATTGAAGCCGTACAGCGTGGTGTGGCACAGCGAATCGACGCCGCCGACCACGGCCACATCGATCAGCCCTGCCTCCAGCATGCGCCGTGCCGAACTGAACACCTTGGCGCCGGATGAACAGGCCGAGGACACCGCAGCCGCCGGACCGGCCAGCCCCAGGTATTGGCGCAGGAAGGCGGGCAGCGAGTAGGGGTTGTGGGTGGTGGCGTAATGGAAGCCCGGCGGCAGCGCGCCGCTGGCAGGATCGCGCTGGCGATAGGCCAGTTCCGTCTGCAGCACGCCCGCGGTGCTGGTGCCCAGGAAGACGCCGACCCGGTGGGCGCCGTAGCGCGCCGCCGCTTCGCGCACGCGCGCGGCAAAGCCGTCCTGCTCCAGCGCCAGTTGCGCCAGCCGGTTGTTGCGGCAGTCGAATTCGGCCAGTGCGGGCGGCAGTGCCACGGTGTCCAGGCCGGGGACTTCGCCGACGAAGGTATCGAGCTCGACACCGCCGAAGCGGCAGGGCGCCAGGCCGCCGCGCTGCGCACGCAGTGCCGACAGGGTGGCGTCTACACCGGCGCCCAGGCAGCTGGTGGCCGTGAAATGCGAGAACAGGAGCGGGGACACGGCTTCGGGGGAACGAATGGAAGGAATCTCGGAAGGCTGTGCCAATTGTAACAAGCCGCCGCTCACTCAGGCTGTCGGCACGGCCGCGCGCAGCGTGACGCAGCGCAGGCCGGCGCGTTCGATGGCAGCGAGCAGGCCCGGCAGCACGGTGGTGCAATGTGCATTGCCGGCGGCATCGGTGCCGGGATTGCCGTCGTGCAGCAGCAGGATGTCGCGCCCGGCGAGCTTGCCGGTGAGGCGCTGCGCCACGCGCCCCGCCTGGTCGCCGCAGCGGGTATCGAAGCCGCGCCGGGTCCAGGCCGCAAGCCGAAGCCCGAGCCGGCACAGCACCGGCTCAAGGAAGGGATTGCGTAGCCCCGCTGGCGCGCGGAAGAAGCGCGGCGCCTGGCCGGTGAGGTCGGTCAGCACCTGTTGCGCGGCACCGATGTCGCGCAGCATGCGCCCGGGACCGAACACCGAGAAGTGCAGCCGGTGGTACATGCTGTGGTTTTCCACGGCGTGGCCGCGGCGGACGATCTCGCGCACCAGTTCCGGATGCGCCGCGGCGCGCGCGCCGACGCAGAAGAAGGTCGCGCGCGCGCCGTGCTGGTCCAGCATGTCGAGCACGCGCGGCGTCAACGCCGGGTTGGGGCCGTCGTCGAACGTCAGAGCCACGCAATCATCGGCAGAGGGCGGCAGGCGCAGCAGGTTGGGGCCAAGCCAGTGGCTGCGCGGCCACAGGCCGGCGGCGCACATTGCCGCATGGGCGGCGCCAACGCCGGCCAGCGCCATGCCCATGGCCTCAGGGTGCGCCAGCATTGCGCCGGCGGCACCCAGGTGCACGGCGGCGGCGCCGTAAAGCAGCGGGGTGGGGCGCCAGGGGCGGCTGTAAGAGGTGCCGCGCAAGGCTACGCGCGGTGCGGGATACGAATTCATGTTGCACTCTTGGCTGTGTCTGGCGCCGAACGGCGCGCCAGTATCGCCGAAAACCACAGGGCCAGCACGGCCCCCGGACCTACCGTCAGGCCGAAGGCCTTGAGCAGCGGCAGGCTCGACAGCGCCAGCAGGCCGAAGGCGGCCACCGTGGTCAGGTTGGCCAGCAGCAGCGATACCAGTGTATGCGGTGAAGCGCCCGCCACCTGGCTGCCCGCCGCGGGGCCGTTGAAGAATAGCGCGTAATTGGAACCCACGGCCATCAGCAGCAGCAGGCCCACCAGGTGCAGCAGCGTCAGCGGCTGGCCGAGCGCTGCCAGCCCGCCCAGCACCACCAGCGCCGCCGCGGCCAGCGGCAGCACCGTGGCCACGACGCGCCGTGCCGAGCGCAGCGCCACGGCCAGCAGCACGATGATCGCCAGCAGGCCGGCCAGCGACAGCAGCAAGGCCTCGCGCAGGTAGCCGGTGTAGAGGCGGTCGGATTCGCCCTTGAGGTCGACGAACAGCGTGTCAGCGACGCCGGCCCGCGCGACCGCGGCCCGCACTGCGCTGGTGTCGATGCCGTCGGCCGCGCCGGTACTTTGTTGGGCCGGTGCGCGCAGCGGCAGCGTGGCGCTCCAGCGCCCGTCGCGCTGCGCCAGCAACGCATCGACAGCCAGCGCCATGGAGGTGCCGCGCAAGTCCTCGCGCCGCAGCAGCGCACCGGTGCGCGCCGCCTCGGCCTGCGCCAGGAAAGGCGCGAACAGTGACGCGCGCACCGGCTGCGTGGCGATGGCGGCGCCCAGTCGCTGCGCCAGCTCGTCGGGCGGCGGCAGGCTGGCCTGGCGCTCGCGCTGGGTTGCCGCGCTGGGCAGGTAGCGCGCCGGGCTCTCGTAGCCGCCGATGAAATTCTGCGCCACCAGCGGGTCCAGTTCACGGGCCACGCGCTCCGCGCCCTGCAGCACGGATTCCTGGTCCGGCCCGGACAGCACCACCAGGTAGCGCACGTCGGGCGCGCCAAGATCCTCGCGCAACCTGGTATCGAGGGCCTGGTCGCTGGCCGACACCGGGCTCAGCGCCTGCAGCTCGCGGCCCCACAGCGTGCCGCGGTGCATGGCCAGCACCGTGCCGGCTGCCACCACCAGCGCGAGCACCAGCCAGCGCAGCCGGTGCGCGCGCGCCGCCAGCCACTGCAGCCGGCGGCCCAGCGGCGCCACGTCGCGCAGGTGCAGCGTGGCCGGCACCAGCTGCGGCAGCACGAAGCGCGTCACCAGTGCCGCGGTCGCCAGCCCGGCAATCGAATACAGCCCCAGCTGCGCCAGCCCCGGAAAGCCCGACAGCAGCAGCGAGGCAAAGCCGCAGACCGAGATCAGCACGCCCAGGCGCACCGTCGGCCAGAAGCCGCCCAGCCAGGCGCGCTCGTCGCGCCGGCCGTCGCGCGTGTACTGCGCGGACTGTACGAACAGGTAGATCGAATAGTCGACCGCCTCGCCGATCAGCGTGGTGCCGAAGCCCAGCGTCAGTCCGTGCACCGAGCCGCCGAAGCCCAGGCTGACCGCGGCAATGCCCGCCAGCGCGCCGCTCAGTACCGGCACCAGCCCCAGCACCAGCAGCGGCACCGAGCGGTAGACCAGCAGCAGCAGCGTGACGATGATGGCCACGCCGATGGTCGACAGGCGCTCCACATCATGGCGGATGGTGTCGCGTGCATTGACGGAAAACACGCCCGGCCCGGTCATCGCCAGCTGGTACTTGCCAGCCGTCGCAGCCTTGGCAAACGCCTCGCGCACGGCCCCGATGGCTTGTGCCTGCGCATCCGTGTCAGACCCCGCGGCGGCGGTCTGCGCCAGCAGCACCGCGCGCTTGCCGTCGCGCGACGCCCAGGCGCCGGCGTGCATGGGCACGCGCTGCCCGGCATCCAGCTGTGCCAGCATCGCGGCCACTTCGCCGGTGGGATCGCGCGGCAGCAGCGACTTGGTGAAGAGCCCGGCGGACGAGGCCAGCAGCTCGAACGATTCATTCAGCGCCTGCGCCAGGCCGCGTTCACTGAAGCGCTCCGGCGTGACCGCGGGGCTGAGCAGGTAGCGGTGCGCAAACACGTATTGGCGGTCTGCATCCTGGTTGACCGGCTCGCCGTTCTGGATCGCCGTGAAGCGCGGGTCGCCGCGCAGCTGCGCCGCCATGGCACGCGATACCGCGGCCCGGCCATCGGCATCGCCGCCTTCGATCCCGACCAGGACCAGGCGCGATACCAGCCCGTCGCGCAGCTGGTTCACCAGCAATTGCTGCTCGGCGCTGGGCAGCCGCGGCAGGAAGGCCGAGAGGTCGGCCGTGAAGGTGGTGCGGCTGATCACAGCCGCGCAGGCAAGTATGGCGAAGATCCACAGCGCCAGCGCGAGCCGGCGCATCGCCGGGCGCATCGTTGCGGGCGGCGCTGCGCTCATGGGCGGCCGGCAGGTCGGATCTTCATCACCGAGCGGTCGCCGTCGGCCTGCCGGATTTCGACGCGGTCGAGCGCATCCTGGCTCCCGTCGATGCGCACCTGGCTGACCACCGCGGCCATGCGCGAGTCCGCCGGGGTCAGCGTCAGCGTCCAGCGGCTGGCGCGGCCTTCCAGGCCGAGCTTGTAGTAGCGCTCAAGTGTCTGGCGGTTGCCTGCCAGCGTGCCGCGGATGCTCTCGATAAAGGCGGCTAGCTCGGGGTAGTTCTGCAGCGGCATGGTGTAGCGCTTGCCGTTGCGCTCGACCGTCAGCATGTCGCCGTCGAGCACCAGGTTCTCGGCCTTGGGCGACAGTGTGCGCTTCTCCAGGTGGTCGGGCGCCGTGAACAGCAGTTCGCCGGTCGACTGCACCGGCTTGTCGACTATCGCCATGTACTTGGTCTCGGTGAACAGCACGCGCCCTGACTTGCGTTGCGCCAGGGTGGACATCAGCTGGTCGACGCCAAATGTGGCGGCGCCGGACGGCGTGGCCAGCGCAAGCATGGCGCTGGCCAGCAGCATCGACAGCAGGAAGCGGAAAGGGCGTCTGGAAAGGGGCATCAGGGGCTGCTCAGGGCTCGCGGGTCATGGCTCGTTGCCCGGCGGCGGCTGTTCAGACAGCGGCGGGCCGGCGTGCCAGAAATCGTAGAAGTTGAACCAGTTGTACGGGGCGCTGCGGCAGAACTGCTCTAGCAAACGCACGTATTCCGTCAGCGCGGTCTGCACGGCTGCCTCGCGCTGGCCGCGTGCGGTTCCGGTGAAGTCGGCCAGCGGCACGAAGTGCACATCGTAGCGGTTGCCGCCGCGGTACAGGCCGGTGATGAAGAACACCGGCCGGCGCAGCATCGCCGCCATGCGCAGCGGGCCGGTCGGAAGGCCGGTCGGCGTGCCGAGGAAGCTGCACTGCTGCACCGGGTCGGTGGCGCGCTGCGACAGCGTGCGGTCGGCCAGCATGCCGATCATGTAGCCGCGGTCAAGGTAGTCGCGCACCCGCAGCATGGTGTCGAAGCGGCCCAGCGCGATCACGTCCTGGCGCATCGCCGGGTTGATCGACTGCAGTACATCGTTGAGCTTGTGCGCGTTTTCCTCGTACATGGTGATCGCGACTTCCATGTCCGGGTGCCGCCGCCCGAGCGCGCGCACCACCTCGAAGCTGCCCAGGTGCGCACCCAGCAGGATTGCGCCGCGGCCGCGCGCCATCGCGGCTTCCAGCTGCTCTTCTCCGTGCAGGCGGATATCGAACAGGTCGAAGCGGCCGTTGAGCAGGTAGATGCGGTCATGGATGGTCGAGGCGAAGGTGAACACATGCCGGTAGCCATCGACCCAGTTGGCCTCGCGCCCGAGGGCGCGGTCCATGTAGGCGCGCGAGGCATGGCGTGCCGCCGGCGCGAACAGCATGAAGTACGCCGCAATCCCCCGCAGCACCACGCGCCCGACGGGGCGGCCCAGTGCCAGCGAGATCCACGTCATGACGCGCAGCAGCGTGATGCTGCCGCGCTCCTGGCGGCGCGACCATTCGGATTCCAGCGGCGACTGCCGCTTCCACAGCCAGCTCAGCATGCCGATGCCCCCGCTTGCGGCGCGGCGCCGCGCACCTGCAGCGTGCCGCTGGCGACATCGCGACCGGCGCTGCGCAGCGTGAAGCGGATACTCTCGCCGCCATCGGCCGCTGCGTCGGCCTGGTGGAGGATCTCAACGCGCTCGCCCGGGATCACGGGGCTCAGGAATTTGATGGTGCCGGCCTCGGTGACGGCAAGGCGGCGGCCCATTGCAGCGCCGAGTGCCAGCACCGCGTGGTCCAGCAGCACCACCCCCGGCACGATCGGATGGCCGGGAAAGTGGCCGGCGATGGCCGGGTGATCGGCGTCGATGACAAAGCCGGGCCTTGCCACGCTATCGCCGTGGTGCGCCCCGGCAAGCCTTGCGACCAGCGCCGCCAGGGCTTCGCGCGGCAGCTTGCCGGCGGCATTGCGCGGCAGGCTGTCGGCAAAGAGCAGCGGGCGTGGCAGGAAGGCCGGGTCGATGCGCGCGCGCAGCGCCTGCTGCAGCTGCGCCGGTGCAACGCCTGGCGCCACTGCCACCGCCACCAGCCGCACCACGTGGCCATGCGTGTCGCCTTCGTGCGCATCATCGGGCATGAAGAACGCACCGTCGCGCACGCCGTCGATGGCCGTGAGCTGGTGGTTCAGGTAAGCCAGCGAGGTGCGCTTGCCGGCGATATTCAGCATGTCGGCCTTGCGGCCATGGAGCAGGAAGTGGCCGGCATCCAGCGGCGCGATGGCGTCGCCCAGCGGCACCGGCTGCTCGATATGGCCGCCTTCGGCCCAGGTCTCGGTGTCGGCGCCGCCGGCGCCCTGGCGTGCCTGCAGCCGCACGCCCGGCACCAGTGTCCAGGCATCGGCCTGCGCGGTGCGGCGCGTGGCGATCTGGCCGGTCTCGGTGCTGCCGTAGATCTCGCACAGCGGAGCGCCGAACAGGGCTTCGGTCTCGCCCGCCAGCTGGCGGCCAAGCGGGGCGGTCGCGCACAGCACCAGGTCTGCCGGCGGCATCGCCATGCCCGACTGCACCAGCGTGCGCAGGTGCACGGGCGAGCTGACCAGCGCACGCGGGGCCGGCACCGAGGCGAGGGCATCGCGCACGTCGGCAGGATAGAAGGCCGGGGCCGCCACCAGGGCCGCGCGGCCCTGCAGCACCAGCATGACCGTGGCCTCCAGCCCGAACATATGCTGCGGCGGCACCGTGCCCACCACGGTCCAGGCACGCCCGTCCAGCAGGCCTAGCCGCTGTGCCGCGGCCTGCGCGCACCGGGCCATCGCGCCCCAGGTCTTGCGGTGCGGCACCGGCGTGCCGGTCGAGCCTGACGTGAACACGTACGCCATGACCTGGGTCGCGGCAATCCGCGGGATCTTGACCGGCCCGTCCGTGGCCGCGCCGCGCAGGCCGTCGTGATAGTGGAAGGCGGGCATGGCGAATGCCGCGTCAGGCTGGTCGTGCAGGCAGAAAGCGTCCGGGGCAAAGTCGGCCAGCTGGCGCACCATCTCCGGCGTATGCGATGGCGGCAGCAGGGTGGCCTTGCCCGCCAGCAGCGCGGCGCACAGGCCGACGGTGAAGTGGTAGCGGTCGGTGCAGGCGTTGAATACGTGCCTGCCTGCCGGCAGCGCATCGGCCAGGCCGGACGCATCTGCCAGGAACTGGCGCACGCTGACGGGCCGTCCGTGCGCCCAGGCGATGATGTCTTCGGGCGAGGCATGCGCGACGATGGGGAGCATGGTCATGGGGCTGAGCCTGTGCCTGTTGCCAGTGTAGGGGCCGGTTTGCGGCGCGTCAGCGCGGCAAACCGGGCCGGTCCGCACGGGCAGCCATGACTGCGCGATAGCCATGCACCGCGTCCAGCAGGCCGCCGTGGGCCATGCCCGGGAAGGCAACGCGGCGGCACACGGCTTCGCCCACGAACATCAGCGCGATCAGCAGCGGCGTGGCCAGGTTGGCGAAGCTGGACCAGGTCGCCACCGGCGCGAGCACGAACAGCAGCGTCGATACACCTGCCATCGCGGCAAAGAACAGCGTCCAGGCCTGGGTCACGCGCAGCGTGTAGCGCAGGTGCGCGGGGGGCAGCTGGCCATGGATTGCCGTCGCGATCTGCGTGCACAGTGGCGTGCGGCCGGGACGCAGGCTCAGCGCGAACATCACGCCCAGCGCGGCATTGATGCCGGCGTGCTGCAGGAAATAGGTCCAGCCGAAATGCGCGGCCAGCGGAATGCGCCAGATCCATATGGCGGCGCAGGCGGCCAGCAAGGCCGCCATTGCGGGCAGGCGCCCCCAGGTGCGGAGGCAGGCAAGGAAGCCGATCAGCACGAACGGCGCCGCCCCGAGCCACAGCGCGGCGACTTCGGCACCCGGCTGGTGTGCCGCATGGTGCAGGGCGGATTCGTAGGCGACAAAGGCGGCCACCGCGGCAATCCAGCCATGGCGCCGGCCTGCCGGCATGGCATCCTGCCGCACAGGCGTGGCCGGCGCGGCAGGCGTGGAGGGGCGGTCGAATTGCTGGCTCGATGGCATCTGCGAGGGTATATTGTGTGTAGCGTAAGCCGCTTGGCGCACAGCGTTGCCGGAAATGACGCCGCATGGTGCGCGAAGCGAACGCTTTATACCCCAAAAGACCGGCCCGACGTGGTGATGATTCCCAAAAGCGCCGCCTTTGTTGTTACTAAACTTCTCTCAACTGGCTGGGATTTACCCCTTTTGATAGCATCGGTTGCCCTGCCATGCGGCCTGGACAACCTTGCCCGGACCCATGCCGCAGCGGCATTCCAGCCACCTAGCGACATGACCGAACTCGAAACCGAACTTGCCCGCCTGATCATCGACGAACTCGAAATTGCCGAGCTTCGGCTGGAGGACATCAACGCCGCCACGCCGCTCTATGGCGAAGGCTTCGGGCTGGATTCCATCGATATCCTCGAGATCGCACTGCTGGTGTCGCGCAAGTACGGGGTCGAACTGCGTTCGGACAACCCCGACAACAAGACCATCTTTGCCTCGCTGGGCAGCCTGGCCAACTACCTGGCGGAACACCGCACGCGTTAGTCCGGCACGCCGCACCCACCCTTTCGCCCTTTCCCAAAGCCAGGACCGGAGCACGACATGCCGCAGCAAGCCATGCCCGGGCCCGCACTGGTAGCCGGCGGCAGCGCCTGCCCCATGGGTGGCGCCGAGCCGTCCGCCACGCACCTGGTGCTGATCCCCAGCTATAACCCCGGCGTGCGCCTGCATGAGGTGCTGCGCGCGGCGCGCGCCGCCTGGACACCGGTCTGGGTGGTCGTGGACGGCAGCACCGATGGCAGCGACCAGTGGCTGCTGGCGCAGGCGGCCACCGATCCCGGGCTGCGCGTACTGGTGCTGCCGCACAACCAGGGCAAGGGCACCGCGGTGCTGCATGGCATCGACGCTGCCGCCGCGGCTGGCTTCACGCATGTGCTGGTGATGGATTCGGACGGGCAGCATCCCGCGCACCTGATTGCGCAGTTCATGGCGATATCGCAGCGCAACCCGGGCGCCATGGTGCTGGGCCGGCCCGTCTTCGACGCCAGCGCGCCGCGCGAGCGGGTCTACTGGCGGCGCATGTCCAACTTCTGGGCGGATGTCGAGACGCTGTGGGCGGGCATCGGGGATTCCCTGTACGGCTTTCGCGTCTACCCGATCGCGCCGCTGCGCGCCGTCATGCGCGAGAGCCGCTGGATGCGGCGCTTCGACTTCGACCCGGAAGTGGCGGTGCGCCTGTGCTGGCGCGGCGTGCGCCCCATCAATGCCGATGCCCCGGTGCGCTACTTCGGCCAGCGCGAGGGTGGGGTGTCGCACTTCCGCTATCTGCGCGACAACCTGCTGCTGACCGGCATGCACTTGCGGCTGCTGGCCGGCTTCGTGCTGCGGCTGCCTGTCCTGGTGTGGCAGCGGCTGCGGCGGGCGACCGGCGACGCGTCGTGCCGGCCGAAAGCCTGAACCCCGCAAAGCAAGCAGAAAGGCCGCGCGAAGCGGCCTTTCTGCTTGTTGGGCCCAGGGGCCAGGGTTTGCTTACTTGCCCAGTTCGTGACCAATCACGCCGCCCACCACGGCACCGCCGATGGTCCCGGCGGCACTGCCGTCAGTCAGCTCGTGTCCGGCCACGCCGCCGGCCACCGCGCCCGCCGCCGTACAGCCGGCCAGCGCCATGCTTGCGCTTACCAGAAGTGCACCTGCGAGTTTCCACATGATGGTCTCCTGCATCGTTGGCGGGCCAGTTGCAGGCAACCGGCCCCATGTGTCCAGCTTAGGCCCATGCCGGGCAGGGGCCTCTCCGAGACACGCCGATTGCGCTGTAGGAATCGGACGACGCAGGTGGCGCAGCGGTGGCGTCAGGCGTCGCCGGCGTGCTGGCGCAGGCGCTTGATCAGCGAAGAAGTGTCGGCGCGGCCGCAGCCCATCTGCTGGAGGTCGGCATAGAACTGGTCGACCAGCGCCGTCACCGGCAGGCCGGCACCGTTGTGGCGCGCCTCATCCAGGCACAGGCCCAGGTCCTTGCGCATCCAGTCCACCGCGAAGCCGAAGTCGAACTTGTTGTCGATCATGGTGGGGCCGCGGTTCTCGAGCTGCCATGAGCCGGCCGCGCCCTTGCTGATGACGTCCAGCACCAGGCGCATGTCCAGCCCGGCGCGCTCGCCAAAGGCGATGGCCTCGGACAGGCCCTGGATCAGCCCGGCGATGCTGATCTGGTTGACCATCTTGGCCAGTTGCCCGGCGCCGGATTCGCCGATGCGCGTGACGGCGCGTGCGTAGGCGGCAATGACCGGTTCGGCGCGCGCATAGGCGTCGGCATCGCCGCCACACATGATGGTCAGGATGCCTTTCTCCGCGCCGACTTCGCCGCCGGAGACCGGGCCGTCGACAAAGTGCAGGCCGTGCTCGCGCGCGGCAACGTGGAGTTCGCGCGCCACGTTGGCGCTGGCGGTGGTGTGGTCCACGAAGATGCAGCCGCTGGGCGCGCTGAAGAAGGCGCCGTCTTGCCCGGTCAGCACCGCGCGCAGGTCGTCGTCATTGCCCACGCAGGAGCAGACCACCTGCGCATCGCGCACGGCCTGTGCCGGCGTGGGCGCCGCTTTGCCGCCGAACTTCCCGACCCAGGCCTGCGCCTTGGCGGCGGTGCGGTTGTACACGGTGACCTCGTGGCCTTTGGTGGCGAGGTGGCCGGCCATGTGGAAACCCATGACGCCCAGTCCGAGAAATGCGACACGCATGCTGCTGCTCCGTTGCTTGTATGTGTTTGTGATCGGTGAGGCGCGGGCCCGTTTGCGTGTGCCACGCCAGGGTCCTGCGCCGGCGGGACGGCTGGGCCGCCTCCGGCCCCAGAGTATACGGGGGCGCCGGGACTGGGGACAGATACAGAGCCCGGCACGATACTGCGTTACAGAATGCCGCTTCGGGCACATATAGTCATGACATGGTTAAAATAAAAATACCTATGAAATGGGTATTTGAAAAATACCCATGTTGTCGCTAAAATAGAAATACCTATCATATTGGTATTCCATCGGCGCGATGAAGCAAATCGTCTCCACTCCCTGGCAGCTTGGCCAGATCCTGCAGGCAGGGCGCAAGGCGGCCGGCCTGAACCAGACCGAGGCCGCCGCGCGGCTGAATATCAGCCAGAGCCGGATGTCGCACATGGAACTGAATCCCGACACCATCAGCGTCGACCAGTTGCTGGCGCTGGTTGGCGCGCTCGGGCTGGAGTTGGTGGTTCAGGACCGGGCCACGGGAGCCGCCGAGGTGTCCGAGGTGGCGTGGTAATCATGGCCGCACGCAGGTCACGTACGCCGGCGCTGTCGGTCTGGGCCAACGGGCAGCGCGTGGGCACCTGGCGCCAGCCGACCGGTACCGGGACGGAACTGGAATACGGCGAGGACTGGATCCGCTCTGACGCCGGGCGGCCCCTGTCTCTGTCGCTCGGGTATGGCCTGGGCAACCGGCGCGTGCTGCGTGGCGATGCCGTGCGCAACTACTTCGACAACCTGTTGCCGGACAGCGAGGCCATCCGGCGCCGGTTGGCGCTGCGCTTCCAGACCGGCTCGGTAGAAGCCTTCGAGCTGCTCGCCGCCATCGGCCGCGATTGCGTGGGGGCGGTGCAGATCCTGGGCGAAGACGAAGCGCCTGCGGGAATCGACCGGATCGAAGGCGAACCGCTATCGGACGAGCAGATCGAGCGCTGGCTGGAGGATATTGTCGCCACCCCCGCGCTTGGGCGGCATGAGCACGACGACGACTTCCGCATCTCCATCGCCGGCGCGCAGGAGAAGACTGCGCTGCTGCGCCATGACGGCCAATGGCTGCGGCCGCATGGCGCCACCCCGACCACACATATTTTCAAGCTGCCACTGGGCCTGGTGGGCAACCGCAGGGCCGACCTGAGCACGTCGGTGGAAAACGAATGGCTGTGCCTGAAGATCCTTGCCGCCTATGGCTTGCCCGTGGCCGATTGCGAGATGCTGACGTTCGGCCGCCGCAAGGTGCTGAGCGTCACGCGTTTCGACCGCCAGCCCCATCCGTCGGGCAATTGGCTGCTGCGACTGCTGCAGGAAGATTTCTGCCAGGTGTTCGGCCTCAGCCCGCTGCAGAAATACGAGGCCGATGGCGGGCCCGGCATGATCGAGATTGCAACGGTGCTGCGCAACTCAGTGGCCCAGGCCGATGATCTGCAGACGCTGCTGGCGGCGCAGTTGCTGTTCTGGCTGCTGGCGGCACCGGACGGGCACGCCAAGAACTTCAGCATCCGCCTGCTGGCCGGCGGGCGCTACCGCATGACGCCGCTGTACGACGTGATGTCGATCTGGCCGGTGGTGGGCCAGGGCGCCAACCAGTTCTCCTGGCACAAGGCCAAGCTGGCCATGGCGGTCGCCGGCCGCAGCCGGCACTACGGCCTGCGCGATATCCAGCGCCGCCATTTCAATGCGATGGCACCGCGCTGTTTCCTGGGTGCCGATGCCGAGGCGCTGATCGGGCGCATCATCGCGCGGACCCCGGCGGTGATCGCCGAAGTCGGCGCAGCACTGCCCGCGGGTTTTCCGCAGAAGGTGGCGGACACGATCCTGGAGGGTCTGCGGGCATCGGTGCAGCGGCTGGCAGAGATGCCGGCGCAGGTGGAGGAGTGAGCCCCGGAGAGGCTTTGCCGCCGGAGCTGTCCGCCGCGCACAACACCACAAGGTCAGAACCCGCCTACGCCAGCTTCCGCCCTTGTCCTATCCCTTGCGCCTCGCGCGCTGCCTACATTGAAGCCAGGTTGCACCACCGCAAGGAGCCGACTCATGTCATTCGCACTATACATTATCGGCCTGTTGGTCCTGGTTGCCGGCGTTGCCTGGGGCATGGAAACGGCTGGCCTCGCGCCCGTCTATATCGGTATTGCCTGCCTGATCGTGCTTGGCATCGGCATCATGGCGGCGGTCTCGCGAACCCGTACCAAGGATCCCTCCTGAGGGTTGCGGGCCTGGCGCCGTGCCGGGCCCGCCCTTCTACTAGTTCACCGGGCCGTCGTGTCCACCGTATCCTGGACGGGCGGACTCGCCAGCTGCGCGCGCACCGCCGCCGCCAGTTCGGCAGCCGCCGGCGACAGGCTGCGGTTGCGCGAGGTCACCAGCCCGATCGAGCGCTCGGTCACCGGCGCGGTCAGCAGGCGCTCGACAATGCCGGGCTGGCGCACCGTGCCGGCCGCGATCTCTGGCAGCGCGGCCACGCCGAAGCCGCATTCGACCATGGCCGCGATGGTGGCCAGGCGCTCGGCCTCGAACACCGGCTGGAAGCGGATGCGGTTCTGCAGGAAGGCCCATTCCGCGTACTGGCGCACGCTGCTTGGGTGCGTCATCGACACATGCGGCGCGCTGGCGGTATCGGCCCAGCGCAGCGGCCCGGGGCTGCGCGCGAGCGGGTGCGCCGACGGGATCAGCAGCACGAAGCGGTCCGACAGCAGCGGCTCATATTGCAGGTCAGCCTGTTGCGGGTCGGCCGCCGTCAGCGCGAAATCCACGTCGCCGGCGCGCACCAGGTCGAACGCCGGGCCCGAGAGGGTATCGAACACCTTCAGCGCCACCTCCGGGCGCGCCTGGTGATAGGCCATCAGCACGCGCGGCAGCATGCGCGCCGCCAGCGAGGGCAGGGCCGCCACCGCCACCTGGCCGCGCTCGGCGCTGGCAATGCCGGTCACGGCGTCGATGGCGCCGCGGAACGCCGCCTGCAGCAGCGCGGCCTGCTGCATGAAGACCTGGCCGGCCGCGGTCAGGCGCACGTTGCGGGTGGTGCGGTCGAACAGGCGCACGCCGAGGGATTCCTCGATGCGCAGGATCTGCGTGGACAGGGCGGATTGCGACACGTGCAACTGGCTGGCGGCCTGGCGGAAGTTGAGCGTGCGGCCAAGCACCAGCGTGGTTTCGATGTCGCGCATCGACAGGTTGATTTTCATCTGCGGCAGCGGGCCGGCGGCGTCCGCCGGCCGAATCACACGATTGATCTGATTTGTGGATCATTCTATCCATAGAATCGACTTCTTCAATCAAAGCAAGTTCTCTACACTGCCGGGATTCGATGCCCCGCCATCAGGAATTGACGCGATGGCGAGTGCACGTCACGTCGCATCCCCCCTGGGAGAGCCTATGCCGAACCCGACCGCCCCGGTCATCCTGAGCCGCCCCGGCGCCGCGCATGCGGTGGTGGTGGGAGGCGGCACCATGGGCGCCGATGTTGCCGTGGTGCTGACCCGCGCGCTGTGCCGCACCACCGTGGTCGAGCCAGATCCGGGTCGCGCCGGCGCGCTGCCCGGGCGCGTGCGCGGCAACCTGGCCGCGATCGGCCGTGAACAAGGCGCGGAGCGCCTGGCGGTGGCTGCGGCGCTGGATACGGTGGACTGGTCCACCGTGGACCTGGTGATCGAGTGCATCCCGGAACAGCTGGACCTGAAGCAGGCGCTCTTTGCCGAGCTGGTGCGGCGCGCGCGGCCCGATACGGTGCTGGCCAGCAACAGCTCCAGCTTGCCGATCAGCGCCATCGGCGCCGGACTCGACTCGCGTGCACGCATGCTCGGCCTGCACTTCTTCATGCCGGCGCACCTGGTGCCGCTGGTAGAAGTGGTGATGGGCGATGACAGCGACGAGGCCTGTGCCGACGCTCTGATCGCCTTCATGCGCCGCTGCGCGATGGTGCCGGTCAAGGTGCGCAAGGACCTGCCGGGCTTTCTTGCCAACCGGCTGCAGCATGCGCTGTCGCGCGAGGCCTTCAGCCTGATCGACCGCGGCATTGCCTCGCCCGAGGATGTCGATGCGGCGGTGCGCTTCGGCTTTGGCTTTCGCTTCCTCGCGGCCGGGCCGGTGCTGCAGCGTGACCACGCGGGCATCGACGTGCACGCGGCCGCCGGCGCCACCATGTACCCGACCTTCTGCAACGACGACCATCCGGCGCGCTGCCTGTCCGAGCGCGCCGCCGACGGCCGCCACGGCATGAAGCGCGGCGAAGGCTTCTACCAGTGGACCCCCGAAACCATTGCCGCCGAGCGCGCACGCTATGACAGCCTGCTGCGCGCCGGCCTGGCGCTGATCGCGCCTGAACTGCCCGAGATCGAGCCATGACCCAGAGCCCTTCCCAAGCCCTAGCCGCGGCCCGCGTGCCGCTGGCCGATGCGCCGCTGATCGTCACCGTGGCGCCCAACGGCGCCTACAAGCGCGCCAGCGACCATCCGGCGGTGCCGTTGACCGCCGCGGCACTGGCCGCTGAAGCGCGCGCCTGCCTGGATGCCGGCGCGGCCATGATGCACATGCATGTGCGCGATGCCGAGGGCCGCCACTCGCTCGACGTGCAGGCCTACCGCGACGCGCTGGCCGCGGTGAAGCAGGCCGTGGGCGAATCGTTGCTGGTGCAGGTGACGAGCGAGGCCGCGGGCGTCTACCAGGCCGCGGAGCAGATGGCGATGGTGCGTGAGCTGCGGCCCGAAGCCGTTTCGGTGGGCCTGCGCGAAGTCGCCGTGCCGGACATCCCGGACAGCGAACTGGCGGCGTTCTTGGCCTGGCTGGCGCGTGAGCGCGTGATGACGCAGGTGATCCTGTATGACGTGGCCGATGTGCGGCGCTGGCAGTCGATGCGCGAGCGCGGCATGGTGCCGCCGGGCGCATGGTCGGTGCTGTACGTGCTGGGACGCTATGCCGCCGGGCAGGTGTCGTCGCCGCACGACCTGCTGCCGTTCCTGCAGGCCGCGGGCGAGTCCGGCGACGCGTTGCCGTGGGCGATCTGCGCCTTCGGCCGCGAAGAGAATGCCTGCGTGACCGCGGCCGCCGCCTTTGGCGGCCATGTGCGGGTGGGATTCGAGAACAACCTGCTGCTGCGCGACGGCAGCCGCGCACCCGGCAACCATGCGCTGGTGGCGCAGGCGGTGCAAGGCGGCCTGACGCTGGGCCGGCCGATTGCCGACGCCGCCGATGCGCGCCGCATCTACGGCTTGGTGCGCTGAGGCGCTGCCCGACCGGCTACCGTCACGCGCCGTCGCTGAAGCTGTCGCGCGGGCCGTTGGGGTTGTGCGCGCCGTCGGTAAAGGTGCTGCGCGGGCCCGTTGCGGCGTTCGCACCGTCCGTGAACGCGCTGCGGTCGATGAGGCTGCGGGCGCCGTCGCTGAACGGGCTGCGGGTGCCGGTGGCGCTGTGCGCCCCGTCGCTGAACGGATCGACGTTGCGCGGTGCAGCCTGCGCAGTGCCGACCACGGCTGCAATAAGGGCGGTGGCCACAAAGACTTGCCTGAGTGCTTGCATGAGTCGCTTCTCCGTAAGGGTGCCGGCCCGAAATGGGCGGCGGTGAAGCAAGTCTAGGCAGCGCGTGCCCACACGAGCATGACCGGCACATGACATTGCTGTCACTCGGCAGCGGACGAGCGCGGCAAGCGCACGGCAATTGGCCGCGCGCCCACGACGGAAACGCAGCAGCGCCGGGCAAAGGCTGTAGAATCACGGCTATCCGACCGGCCTGCGGTTCCATCGCCGGTTTTTCATTGCCCGCGGAAATGCAGCGGGCCTCTCACGAGAGTCATGTCCGAGTCTGATTCAGCCAAACTCGCTGCGGTGGCGTGGATCCGCGAGCAAATGGACCGTCATGCCCTGACGTTCGACGATCTTGTCGCCGCCGGGTGCTTTGATCATGTTGCCATCGATGCCGGGCCTGAGCCGGCGCCTGACGCCGCGCCAGCCGTGGCCCAGCTTATCCCGCAGGCCGCCCCCAAGGCTGCCGCTGCACGCCCGCTATACCGCAATGCGCTCGGCCAGAGCTGGGACGGGCAGGGCGAGTATCCGGACTGGCTGCAGCGGGCCGTGAACGCCGGGCAGTCGATCGAATTCTTCCGCGTCGAATAAGACGCGCAGGCGCGACAATCCGCCGCGCCTTGCCGGCGCCAGGGGTATTCCGCAAAACAGAAGGGAAGCGATGCGGGCGCTGTGCCCGCTACGACGCGCTCAGCAGCGTGCGGGCAGCAGGCGTTCCAGCGGCTGGGTGCCGGTGAACACCGCCGGCGTGGCCATTGGCGCCGCGTGCGCCCAATGCACCAGCACCTCCGCAGGCAGTTCGCGCAGCACGCCGGACCCGGCCGATGGCTGCGTCTCCAGCGGCGTGGCGCCGTGGTCGGTCGCCTGCGGCGCATCGGCATCGTGCAGCTGCAGCGGATGGCCGCTGCCGGAAGGCTCGGCCATCACCTGGACCGCGCTGCCGCGGCAGGTGCCCGGGCCGGTGCCGTCCAGCGCCGCTTCCGCCTCCATTTTTGCGGCCGCATGCCGTTCCGGCAGCGACAGCCCGGCTGCCTGTACCGCGCTGCATACCGTGGCCGTTGCCGCCGCGGCGCCGGAGACGGGCAGCGCAAGCATGGCGAGGGACAGCAGCAGGTAATTCGGCAGGCGTTTCATCGGGGGGCAGAATGGGGCAAGGGTGGCGCAAACCGGCATCACGCCGGGGGGATCGCGCATTTTACCGGGGTTTTCGCCTGCATTGCCCTGGCATGGCGATGACATTTGTGAAATCTTTGCCCATTGGCGCTCATCCTCGGCTAGCGTTACGCCATGGCGGCGCTGGTGCCGCCCGGAAAGTGATCGAATCATGCGTATCCTGATTGTCGAGGACGAACCCAAGGCGGGCGACTACCTGCACAAGGGCCTGACCGAATCCGGCTTCGTGGTGGACCTGGCGCGCGACGGCGCGGACGGCCTGGCCCATGCGCGCGAGCATCCCTATGACCTGATCGTGCTGGACGTGATGCTGCCCGGCCTGGATGGCTGGCAGGTGCTGCGCGAGCTGCGCCGCGAGCGCGATACCCCGGTGCTGTTCCTGACCGCGCGCGACGAGCTGTCCGACCGCCTCAAGGGGCTGGAGCTCGGCGCCGACGACTATATGGTCAAGCCCTTTGCCTTTGCCGAGCTGGTGCTGCGCATCCGCACCATCCTGCGGCGCGGCCCGCTGCGCGAGAGCGAATTCATCGAAGTGGCCGACCTGCAGATCGACGCCATCCGCCGCCGCGTGGTGCGCGCCGGCCAGAAGATCGACCTGACCTCCAAGGAGTTCGCACTGCTCTACCTGCTGGCGCGCCGGCGCGGCGAGGTGCTGTCGCGCTCGCTGATCGCCTCGCAGGTGTGGGACGTCAATTTCGACAGCAATACCAATGTGGTCGATGTCTCGATCCGGCGCCTGCGCGCCAAGGTGGACGATCCCTTCCCGCGCAAGCTGATCCACACGCGGCGCGGCATGGGCTACGTGCTGGACGACAGCGAGGACCGGGACCAGGACGCATGATGCGGCTGCCGTCTTCGCTGACCACGCGGCTGGCGCTGGCGTACGGGCTGGCCACGGCCGTGATTCTCGCCAGTGTGGCGGCCTACCTGTCCGGGGCGCTGTCGGCGCAGCTGGAGGGGCGCGATGAAAGCGAGCTGGTCGGCGAGGTGCTGCTGGTGCGCCACCTGCTGCGCGAGGTGCGCAGCGAGGCCGAGATCCGCGCCGACACCCACCGCTTTGCCGATATTGCGATGGGCCACGAGGGGCTGATCCTGGTGGTGCGCTCACGCCAGGGCGAGCCGCTGGTCACGCTCAATCCGCGCAATGAATCGGTGCCGCCGCTGCGCGTGCTGCCCGCCACCACGCAGCCAGAGAAGAGCATGTTGCAGACCTGGTACCCCAAGAACGGCGTGCCCTCGCGCGGCATTGCGGCGTTGGGCCAGCTGGGGGATTCGGACAAGGCCGTGGAGATCGTGGTGCTGCGCGATGCCGGCCACCGCGTGGCGCTGATCCGCGACTACCGCCACCAGGTGCTGTGGGCCACGCTGTGCGGCGCTGCCGTGGCGGCGGGGCTGGGCTTCGTGCTGGCGCGGCGCGGGCTGCGGCCGCTGCGGCGCATGGCCGCCGATGCCGCCGCGGTCACCACCAGCCGCCTTGCCACGCGGCTTGACGTGGGCAGCGCGCCGGCCGAGCTGCGCGAGCTGGCGGCGGCCCTCAACGACATGCTGGCGCGGCTGCAGGACAGTTTCTCGCGGCTGTCCGAGTTCTCGGCGGACCTGGCGCATGATTTCCGCACGCCGATCAGCAACCTGATCGGCCAGACCCAGGTCACGCTGGCGCAGAGCCGCGGCGTGGCCGAGTATGAGGCGCTGCTCGAATCCAACCTGGAAGAGTACGAGCGCCTGGCGCGCATGATCGAGAACATGCTGTTCCTGGCGCGCGCCGACCATGCGCAGGTGGCGCTGGGCATCCGCACGCTGGACGCGCGCGAAGAACTGGACAAGATGGCCGAGTACTTCGAGGCCGTGGCCGCCGACCGCGAGGTCGCGCTGACGGTGACCGGTATGGCAATGGTGCAGGCCGACCAGACGCTGCTGCGCCGCGCGGTCACTAACCTGCTCGACAATGCGCTGCGCCATGCGCCGGCCGGCAGCACGGTGCGGCTCGACGTGGAGCGCGCCCCGGCCCCGGCCAGCGGCACCACCTGCATCCGCGTGACCAATGCCGGGCAGGCGATTCCGCCCGAGACCCTGCCGCATATCTTCGGGCGCTTCTACCGGGCCGATCCGTCGCGCCGCAACTCGGCGGCGTCGACCGGGCTGGGGCTGGCCATCGTCGACACCATCATGCGGCTGCATGGCGGCAGCGTGACGGTGCGCAGCGTTGAAGGCGAAACGATGTTCTCGCTGCAATTTCCCGCCGAGGCATTGGCCACTGCCGCGCCGCCCGCGCCGGCCCCCGCCGCGGTCTCCTGAATCCGGCCGGGCGCTTGCACCGGGCCGGCACGCGCGCATAATGGCGCGCGGGCGAACAGCCAATGCCATGCAGCCCGATCGACCATTCACAAGGAGAGCGATATGCAGGTGCAACCCTATCTGGATTTTGGCGGCCGTTTCGACGAGGCCGTGGCCTTCTACGGCAAGGTGCTGGGCGCGCAGGTCACGTTCGCGATGCGCTACAAGGATGCCCCGCCGAGCCCCGGCATGGAGGTTCCCGATGACTGGAAGGACAAGGTGATGCACGCCAATATCCAGTTCGGCGAGAACCAGGTGATGGCGTCCGACGGCCGGCGCGGCGAGCGCCCGGCGTTCAGCGGCTTCAGCCTGTCGGTGGGGGCGGTCAGCAAGGACGAGGGCCAGCGCATCTTCGACGGCCTGAGTGAAGGCGGCCAGGTGGTGGTGCCGTACCAGAAGACCTTCTGGGCCGAAGGCTTCGGCATGCTGGTGGACCGCTTCGGCATGTCCTGGATGGTCAACTGCGAGCACTGACGTGCCGCTGCGGCATGGTGCGCAGTCGCTGCCATGCCGCTTGACTCTGTAGTCGCTACAGGGTCTTCAATGTCATCAGGTTAAACCAGCGGGAACAACAAGATATGGCTCGCACGTCACCTGAGGACGCACTCCCTCAAGATCACGCTGCCCACGCGCATGATGGCGCCGCCCACCGGCATGGCGGGCATGATCACGACCATCACTACGACCACGATCATGATCATCATGGGCATGGCCATGCCGAGGCCCGGCAGGCACCGGCGGCTTCCGCCTGCTGCGGCGGCGGCTGCTCGTCCACGGTTGCGCTGACGCCCGCCGCACCGGTCGACATCCCCGCCGGCGCGCAGACCGCTGCGTGGCGCATCGACGCGATGGACTGCCCGACCGAGGAAACGCTGATCCGCAACAAGCTGGGCGGCATGGCCGGCGTGGCGGCGCTGGAGTTCAACCTGATCCAGCGGGTGCTGACGGTGCATCACACCTTGCCGTCGGCGGAGCCGGTGGCCAGGGCGATCGAGAGCCTGGGCATGCAGCCGGTGCCGCTGAGCATTGAGGCCGCGCAGCAAGTCTTGCCGCAAACCACGGCAAGCAAGCCCTGGTGGCCGCTGGCGCTGGCCGGCGTGGCCGCCTTGGGTGCCGAAG
The DNA here is from genome assembly GCF_058781795.1 of Cupriavidus sp. FW306-1B-F12B. Taxonomy (NCBI): domain Bacteria; kingdom Pseudomonadati; phylum Pseudomonadota; class Betaproteobacteria; order Burkholderiales; family Burkholderiaceae; genus Cupriavidus; species Cupriavidus sp. FW306-1B-F12B. The sequence goes on along the minus strand of NZ_JBYSXC010000008.1, from coordinate 3,147 downwards.
CTGCGGAGTGGCTGGGCCTGGGCTTGCCGTGGCTGCCCGCCGTGCTGGCGCTGGCGGCGGTGGCGCTGGGCGGGCTGACCACCTACCGCAAGGGCTGGATCGCGCTGCGCAATGGCAACCTGAACATCAATGCGCTGATGAGCATTGCCGTCACCGGCGCACTGCTGTTGCGCCAGTGGCCGGAAGCGGCCATGGTGATGGTGCTGTTCGCACTGGCCGAGCGCATCGAGGCAGCCTCGCTGGACCGGGCGCGCAATGCGATCCGCGGCTTGATGGCGATGGCGCCGGAACAGGCCACGGTGCAGCGCGCCGATGGCAGCTGGGAGACCGTGCCTGCCGCCGGCGTCGCCGTGGGCGCGCTGGTGCGGCTGCGGCCGGGCGAGCGCGTCGCGCTCGACGGCAAGGTCGTGCGCGGCCAATCGGCGCTGGACCAGGCGCCCATCACCGGCGAAAGCGTGCCGGTCGACAAGGCCGAGGGCGATGCGCTGTTCGCCGGCTCGATCAACCAGTCCGGCGAGCTGGAGTACACCGTGACGGCGCCCGCCAGCGATTCCACGCTGGCCCGCATCATCCACGCGGTGGAGGCCGCGCAGGGCAGCCGAGCGCCCACGCAGCGCTTTGTCGACCAGTTCGCGCGCATCTACACGCCCACGGTGTTCGCGATTGCGCTGGCGGTCGCGGTGGTGCCGCCGCTGGCCATGGGCGGCGCCTGGGTCGACTGGATCTACAAGGCGCTGGTGCTGCTGGTGATCGCTTGCCCCTGCGCGCTGGTGATCTCCACGCCGGTGACCATCGTCAGCGGGCTGGCCGCGGCCGCGCGCCGCGGCATCCTGGTCAAGGGCGGGGTGTACCTGGAGCAGGGCCGGCACCTGGCCTGGGTGGCGCTGGACAAGACCGGCACGATCACGCACGGCAAGCCCGCGCAGACCAACCATGCGCTGCTGGCCGAGGACGCGCCGCAGGCGCACGCCATTGCCGCCAGCCTGGCGGCGCGCTCGGACCACCCGGTCTCGCGCGCGGTGGCCACGGCGGCCGCGGCCGACGGGATCGGCACGCTGCCGGTGGACGACTTCGAGGCGCTGGCGGGGCGCGGCACGCGCGGCAAGGTGCAGGGCGTGGCGTACTGCCTGGGCAACCACCGCCTGGTGCATGAGATGGGCGCCTGCTCGCCGGCGCTGGAGGCGCGGCTCGAAGCGCTGGAGCGCGAGGGCAAGACCGTGGTGCTGCTGGCGCGCGTCGACGGCCACGGCGCCGCCACGGCGCTGGCGCTGTTCGCGGTGGCGGATACCGTGCGCGACACCAGCCGGCAGGCGATTGCCGAGCTGCATGAACTGGGCGTCAGGACACTGATGCTGTCGGGCGACAATCCACACACGGCGCAAGCCATTGCGGCGCAGGTCGGCATCGATGAGGCGCGCGGCAACCAGTTGCCGCAGGACAAGGCCGACGGCATCGCGGCGCTTGCCGGCGCCGCCCACGCGCGCGGCGGCCGCATCGGCATGGTGGGCGACGGCATCAACGACGCACCGGCGCTGGCGCGTGCCGATATCGGCTTCGCCATGGGCGCAGCCGGCACCGACACCGCAATCGAGACCGCCGACGTGGCGCTGATGGACGATGACCTGCGCAAGATCCCGGCCTTTGTGCGCCTGTCGCGCCGCACCTCAAGCATCCTCACGCAGAACATCGCGCTGGCGCTCGGCATCAAGGCCGTGTTCCTGGTGCTGACGGTGCTGGGGATGGGGACGATGTGGATGGCGGTGTTCGCCGATATGGGAGCGAGCCTGCTGGTGGTGTTCAACGGGCTGCGGGTGGGGGCGGAGCGGCGGGCCTAGTTAGGCTACTGCGCCACGAAAACCTACTCTGTTTGCTCCCTCTCCCGCTTGCGGGAGAGGGAGCGCGCAATCGGCAATTGTGATATTCAGCAGTCGAAATGACTCATCAGCCCTGCGGCTGCACGATCAACTCCCCACTGCGCCCCGGGATCTCTCCCCACGTTACCGGCAACTCCGGCAATCCCTGCCGATCCAGCCCGCGATACCACGTCGCCATCGACACCAGTTCGTGCCCCTGCGCACGCCATCCGGCCAGCAGCCGCTCGAACACCGGCGCCAGCTTGCCGCCTTCCAGCTCGGTATGCAGCGTGAAGACATGGTCGCGCGTGCCTTCGGTCAGCTTCAGCAGCGCGGTGTGGACGTTGTCTTCGGTCAGGTCGTCGGTGCCGATCAGTTCATCCAGCGTCGGCAGCGTGGTTGGCATCTGCACGTGCCGGCAGGGCACGCCGTCGATGGTCGGAACATAAGGCGCGGTGCCGCGTCCATCCGACGCGTACGCCATGCCCCAGTCATCGATCTGGCGGAATGCATCCTCGTTCATCTGCCAGCCGGCTGCGCCGTGCGTGGCCGGCGCTTCGCCGAAGATCTCGGTGTAGCGCGCGAACGCCTGCTGCATCTGCCGGCGCGTCCAGGCAGCATCGCGCTCGCGCACGTTGTCCTGCCAGTAGACGTGGTCCCAGGTGTGGATGCCGCACTCATGGCCGGCAGCGCGCGCCGCGCGCATCTCGGCGGCCCCCTTGCGGCCGATGTCCGGCCCCGGCAGCAGCACGCCATACATCAGCGTGCGCAGGCCATAGTTGGACACCACCGAGGTGCGCGACACCTTCTTCAGGAAGCCGGGCCGGAATACGCGCCGCAGCGCCCAGCCGGTATGGTCGGGGCCGAGGCTGAACAGGAAGGTTGCCTGCGCCTGCGCAGCCGCCAGCATCGACAGCAGCTTCGGCACGCCTTCGCGCGTGCCGCGCAGCGTGTCGACGTCGACCTTCAGGGCAATGCGTGCCATTTGCGTTGCGCGCTCAGTTGGCCGAATCGACCAGCGTGCGGGCCTCGACCACCTTGCCGCGGTACGCCTCGAAGATGCGGCGCAGCGCCGCTTCCATGCTGATCCCGGGCTTCCAGCCCAGCTCTTCGATGGTGTTGTCGATCTTCGGCACGCGGTGCTGCACGTCCTGGTAGCCTTTGCCGTAGAAGTCGCCCGAGGAGGTCTCGATGATCTGCGTCTTGCGCGCTTCCTGCGCGTATTCCGGGTAGTCGGCTGCCATCTTCAGCATCATCTCGGCCAGTTCGCGCACCGAGTGGATATTGCCCGGGT